>NZ_JBVHWN010000001.1:0-887717 GCF_055564335.1 Streptomyces sp. NPDC029139
ACCGGCACCCTGATCCGCCGCTACGAACGCGAACGGCCCGGCGAGCTGATCCACGTCGACGTGAAGAAACTCGGCCGGATCCCCGACGGCGGCGGCCACAAGACCAACGGCCGCGAGGCCGGCCGGCCGATCCGCGGTATGGGTTTCGACTACGTCCACTCCGCCGTCGACGACCACTCCCGACTCGCCTACAGCGAGATCCACCCCGACGAGAAAGTCGCGACCTGCGCGGCCTTCCTCACCCGCGCGGCCGCGTTCTTCCACACCCACGGCATCACCCGCATCGAACGGGTCCTGACCGACAACGCCTGGGCCTACCGCAAGGGCCTTGCCTGGAAGGCAGTCCTGGCCGAACTCGGCGCGACCGGCAAGCTCACCCGCGCCTACCGACCCCAGACCAACGGCAAGGTCGAACGCTTCAACCGCACCCTGCTCGACGAATGGGCCTACATCCGGCCGTACAGCAGCAACACCGAGCGAACCAAAGCCCTGACAGACTTCCTCCACACCTACAACCACCACCGCTGCCACACCGCACTCGACGGACACCCACCCATCACCCGCGTCAACAACCCTGCGGGTCAATACACCTAGGAGGCGGTCGGCAGACTCAGGAACAGGTCGAGGTACATGCCCGCCGACAGGAACAGGCCGATTCCGCCCAGGACGGCGCCGGCGACCGCCACGGCCCGGACCCAGACGGGCCGCTGCGGGCGGGTGAGGACGACCACCGCGGTGATCAGGGCGAGGAGCGAGAAGACGCCGTTGACGAGGGCGGTGGTGTGCCAGGCGTCGCCGTAGATCTCGGAGATCTGCTGGGCCGCCGTGCCGCCCTGGGCCTTGATCTGGCCGATGAGCGTCTCGCGCTCGCTCGCGATCTTTCCGACCCAGGTGCCGGAAAGGGCGGCGAGCCCGAGGCCGGCGGAGACGACGGCCGCGGCGGCCGCGCCGACGCCGGAGGGGGCGAGGCCCTTCCCGGCGTCGGCGCCGTTCCGCTCGGTCCGCTGATCCAGCTCGTCCCGCTCGTCGTGCTCGTCGTGTTCGTCCTCGAAGGTGTCGACGGCCTCCACGGCGTCCACAGCGTCCGTGGTGCGCTCGGTCTCGTCGCTCTTGGCGATCCGAGCCGCGTCGGCGGTCTCGGCGGTCTCGGCGGTCTCGTCAGTCTTGGCATTCATGAGCCGCACGCTAGGTGCCGCTCATGAGAGGGGCCTTAATCAAGACGACGCCTGCCCCGCCCTGAGCGCCTTCCACTCCGGCGCGAGCACCGACCAGACCTCCAGGTCCTGGCGCTCGCCCCGGTACGGGAAGCTCTGGCGCAGCACGCCGTCCTTGGTCATGCCCAGCCGTCGGGCCACCGCGATGCTGGCCTCGTTCTTCGTGGAGACCAGCCACTCCACCCGGTGGATGCCGCGTTCCAGGATCGCCCAGTCGATGATCGTCCGCGAGGCGCGGGTGATCAGGCCCTTGCCGACCGCCGAGGGCTCCAGCCAGCAGCCGGCCTCGGCCGTGCCGTGCTTCACGTCCATGGTGCGGAAGAGCACGCCGCCGACCAGGGTGCCCTCGGTCCAGATGCCGTAGATGCGGCCGGTGTCGCTCGCGGCCTTCTCGGCGTACGTCCGGAGGAAGGCACGGGTCGAGTCGAGATCCGCGGCGGCGTCGGCGAGGCCGATGTGCTGCCCCACGAACTCCCGACCGCGGTCCATGTGGGTGAGGAACTCCTCGGCGTGCCAAGGCTCCAGGGGCCTCAGCTCGGCGCCGTCGTCACCCAGCGATATCGCGAACATCCTCGTCGTCCTCCGCCGTCGAAATCGTCACACGTTGTGTGGGGATCTTCGCACGGGCGTCGGCGACGGCGCGGGACTCGGGGGGTTCGATGCTGATCCTGGGCAGCCGGCGGTCGAGCCAGCGCGGCAGCCACCAGTTCGCCCCGCCGAGCATGTGCATGAGCGCGGGGACGAGCAGCGTACGGAGGACGAAGGCGTCGAGGGCGACGGCGGCCGCGAGCGCGATGCCGAACATCGCGATCACCCGGTCGCCGGAGAGGACGAAGGCGAGGAAGACGGAGATCATGATGACCGCCGCGGAGTTGATCACCCGGCTGGTCTCGGCGAGGCCGACCCTGACCGCCCGCCGGTTGTCGCCGGTCTCCAGCCACTCCTCGTACATCCGGCTCACCAGGAAGACCTGGTAGTCCATCGAGAGTCCGAAGAGCACGGACACCATGATCACGGGGAGGAAGGGTTCGATCGGGCCCGCGCTGCCGAGCCCGAGCAGTTCGCTGCCCCAGCCCCACTGGAAGATCGCGACGACGATCCCGAAGGCGGAGGCGACGGCGGCCACGTTCATCAGCGCGGCCTTCAGCGGGATGCCGATCGACCGGAAGGCGAGCAGGAGCAGCAGACTGCCGAGCGCGACCACGACGCCCACGAAGAGCGGCAGCTTGCCGACGATGATCTCCGCGAAGTCGTCGTACGAGGCGGTGACGCCGCCGACGTGCACGTCCAGCGAGGTGCCCTGCTCGGTCGAGGGCAGGACGTCCTGGCGCAGCCGGTCGACGAGCTCGCTGGTGGACTTGGACTGGGGCGAGGACTCCGGTACGACGGTCAGGACGGCCGTGTCCCCCGCGCCGTTGTACGCGATCGGCGAGACGGACTCGACGCCACGGGTGTTCGCCAGCTCGGCCGGGAGCTCCCCGAGCGCGACCCGGTCGTCGGCGCCGTCGATCTGGGCGACGAGGGTGAGCGGCCCGTTCACGCCGGGGCCGAAGCCCTCGGCGAGCAGGTCGTACGCCTTCCGGGTCGTCGCCGTGCCCGGGCCGTTGCCCTGGTCGGAGGTGCCGAGGTGGAGCGAGAGGGTCGGCAGGGCCAGGACGAGCATGACGACGGCGGCGACCGCGCCGAGCAGCTTGGGGTGGCGCTCGACGAAGGCGGACCAGCGGGCGGCGAAGCCGGTCGGCAGCACGGGCTGCGGGCCGTGTTCGGCGAGCTGCCGCCGCTCGCGCCGGCTGAGCGCCCGCATGCCGATGAGGGAGAGCAGGGCGGGCAGCAGGGTGACGGAGGCGGCGACGGTGAGGACCACGGTCAGGGAGGCGGCGATCGCCACGCCGTTGAGGAAGCTGAGTCTGAGGATCAGCATGCCGAGCAGCGCGATGCAGACGGTGGCGCCCGCGAAGACGACGGCACGGCCGGTGGTCGCCACCGCGATCTGGGCGGATTCGGCGACCGGCAGACCGCGTTTGAGGCCCTTGCGGTGGCGGGTGACGATGAACAGCGCGTAGTCGATGCCGACGCCGAGGCCGATGAGCAGGCCCAGCATCGGGGCGAAGTCGGCGACCGTCATGACGTGGCCGAGGAGTGCGATCCCGGAGTAGGCGATGCCGACGCTGACGAGGGCGGTGGCGATGGGGAGCGCGGAGGCGGCGAGCGAGCCGAAGGCGAGGAAGAGGACGAGGGCCGCGACGACGACGCCGACGGCCTCGGCCATGTGCCCGCCGGGCGCCTCGGTGAGGGCGACGGCGCTGCCGCCGAGTTCGACCTGGACGCCGTCGCCGGCGGCCGTGCGGGCCGTGTCGACCAGGGCCTGGGCCTCGGCCTTCGGGATGTCGTCGGCCTGCTCGTGGAACAGGACGGCGGCGTAGGCGGTGTGCCCGTCCTCGCTGATCTGGGCACGGGCGGCCGGATGGTCGCCGTACGGGGAGGTCACCGCGGCGATGCCGGGCAGCTCGGCCACCTCGTCGAGCATCTCGGTCATGCGCTGCTCGACGCCGATGGCGCGGACGCTGCCCGTGTCGGTGTGCCAGACGATGGTGTCGCTGTCGCCGCCGGCGCCGGGGAAGCCCTTCTCGAGGAGGGCGGTGGCACGACCGGACTCGGTACCCGGCACCTCGTAGTCGTTCGAGTACGCGTTGCCCGCGACCGATGCTCCGGCGACGGCTCCGCCGAGGGCGATGAGCCAGAGCAGAACGGCGACGAGGCGGTGCTTGATGCACCACCGTGCGATGGCTGCCAAAGGGGGTGCTCCCTGGTGGGTGGTTCGTGGATCTTTACCGGGGAACAGCCCGCAAAGAACACATGACCTACTGAGGCCACTGTTACAGCCTTAAAAGATCGTTTGTCCCTTTCGTGGCGATACTCACAGTGGTGCGCGGGGCCCGGGCTGCCGGCCCGGGCCCCGCGCACACACCGGGTGCGGGGATCTCAGCCGGAGACGCTCGGACGACCGTTCTCGATGTGTCCCATCAGCCGCCGGCGGAAGCCGCCGGGGGCCGTCACCTCGAGGTCGTACCAGCCGTGCGCGTCGGCGGCCGAGTGGACGAGGGTACGGCTCCGGCCGGGCTTCACGGTGACGGTGCGGGTCCAGTCGTCGAGGTCGTCGAAGTCGACGTAGCCGAGCGGCCGGACGGTGAAGGCGAGCGGGGCGTCCGCGGTGTTGTGGACGGTGATGTGCAGGTCACGGTCGTGGTGGTCGATGGACGAGGTGACCTCGGCACCGCCCGCGGCCGGCCCCTCGAACTCGCGGCGGAAGCCGTTCGGGCCGGTGATCGTGAACCGGTAACGATCACGCGTAAGAGGGACCGCCCATTGCGCCGTGCCCCTGACATCGCGGTGCTGGGGTACGGCGAACTCTCCGGCGTACGGGTAGAGCGCGAAGTGCGCGCTCGCCTTCCCGCTGTTCTTCAGGCTGACCGTGATCTCCTTCTCCCCCACCCGCGCGACGGCGTCCGGCTGGTACGGCAGCGGACGGGCGGGACGCGTGCCGGGCTCCTGCGCCGGCATCCGCTGGACGAGCGGGGGCTGCGGCCGCCAGCGGCCGGAGAACGGCGGGATGGGGCCGGGCTGCTCGACCTCGGGCCGGCGGTGACCGCGGCGGAAGTCGAAGGCGGAGGTCAGGTCGCCGGTGACGGCGCGGCGCCAGGGGGTGATGTTCGGCTCCTGGATGCCGGTGAGCCGTTCGAGGAAGCGGACCACGGAGGTGTGGTCGAAGGTTTCGGAGCAGACGTAGCCGCCGACCGACCAAGGGGAGACGACGAGCAGCGGGACGCGGATGCCGAGGCCGGTGGGCAGGCCCTTCCAGCGCTCGTCCGTGGTGTCGGCGGGCGGGACGGGCGGCGGCACGTGGTCGAAGAAGCCGTCGTTCTCGTCGTAGTTGATCAGCACGGCGGTGTGGCGCCAGACGTCGGGGTGGGAACCGAGGGCGTCGAGCACCTTGTAGACGAGGGTGGCGGAGGCGATCGGGGAGGAGGAGCCGGGGTGCTCGGAGTCGATCGCGGAGGGGACGAGGTACGAGACCTCCGGCAGCGTCCCCGCGGCCACGTCGGCGCGGAAGGCGTCGGCCAGTGTGCCGGTCTCCACGCGGCGCAGTCCGCGCTCGAAGAGTGAGCGCTCGGCGTCGGTGAGCGTGGTGACGCCGTCCTCGAGGGCGGCGAGGAGCCTGGCCCGCTCGTCCGGGTCCTGCGTGTCACGGACGGCCGCGTAGAAGGACTCCATGAAGGTGTGCCCGCCGGTGGTGGCGAGCGCCTTGCGGGCGATCTTCTTGAAGCTGGTGAAGAACTCGATGTTGTTGTCGGTGAAGTTCTCCCACTCGGTGTACGTCTTCCAGCTCCGCCCGGCCGCCTCCAGGCGCTCGGCGTAGGTGGTCCAGGCGTAGCCGGGGTGGGTGCCCTCGGCGTACGCGGCGTTCGTGACGGCACGGCTGCCGTCGGCCTCGAAGCCGGACCAGCCGGACCACAGGTGGTTCCGGTTCGGGCTCGTCGAGGTGTGGATGGAGGAGTGGTAGGCGTCGCAGATGGTGAAGGTGTCGGCGAGTTCGTAGTGCAGCGGCAGGTCCTGCCGGTCGTAGTACGCCATCGTCGCCGCGGTCTTGGCGGAGACCCAGCCGTCCATCCAGCCTTCGTGCCATGCCTTGGCGCCGCCGCTCCAGGAGTGGTCGAGGTCGCCGATGTACTGGAGGTCCTTCTTCTGGGTCTCGGCGGCGCCCCGGATCGGGAACGGCAGCACGGTCCGGCCGAGCGCGGCCGGCTGCTCGAAGACCGGCTTGCCGGAGGGGAGCTCGATGGCGTTGCGGTCGCCGAACCCGCGGACGCCGCGCAGGGTGCCGAAGTAGTGGTCGAAGGACCGGTTCTCCTGCATCAGGATCACGACGTGCTTCACCGCCGCCATCCCGCCGGCCGGCGGCCCCGCGGCCATGGCCGCCTGCAGCGACGGCGGAAGCAACGATCCTGCGGCGGCGGCGCCGAGGGCGCCTCCACCCAGTGCGAGCAGCCTTCTGCGAGACATCTCGGGTGACACGAACGACCTCCAGACGACGGCCAATGGTTCGCCTTCGAGCCATTGGGTGGTTCGCCGGGGAACGGTAGTGAGACCGGGTGACGGAGAGAAGACCTCGCGCCGACCGGGCGGCGAACGTCCAACACCTGGGTGCCGAGAGTCCAAGTCGGTGCGCGGACGCGGGGCCCGTGGAGGTGTCCGGGTCGGCGGGGCCCGGGTGGAGGTGCCCGGGTCGGCGGTGCGCGGGCCGGGGTGTCCGGGTGGGCGGTGCGCGGGCCGGGGTGTCCGGGTGGGGTGGCCGGGTCGGCGGGTGCACCAGGGAGCGGTGCGCGGGTGGGCGGGAGCGCGGTGAGCGATGCTGTCGTGATGAGCGAAGGACGCATCAAGGTCTGGTTCCGCTTCGTGCCGCGCGAGGGCTGGCTCCCCCAGGACACCGAGGGCCTCTGGGCGACGCCGGTCGGCCCCGACACGGCACGCGTGGACAACGTGCCGTTCCTTCAGAACGGCGTCGCCCAGGGCGATGTCGTCCGCTACACGACGGACGTGGACGGCAGGCACTGGGCGGCGGAACGCGTGGCGGCGTCCGAGAACTGCACGCTGCGCGTCCTCCCGGTCCCGTCCGGCCCGCTGGGCCCCAGCGCGGCCGCGGTCCACCGGCGGCTCGCCCCGTTCGGCCTCGGCGGCGAGTCCTTCAGCGAGGACTTCCCGCTCGTGGCCCTGAACGTCCCGGCGGACGCGCCGTTCGCCGAGATCAAGGAGCTGCTCGCCCGAGGCCAGAGAGAGGGGTGGTGGCACTGGGAGACCGGGTGCCGGACGGAGGCGTGGGAGGCGGCCTGAGCGGGCGGGCGGCAGACGTGAGCGCCCGGTTCTAGAGGAGTTCGGTCAGGAGGATGACCACGCCCGGGATCGCCTGGCCCAGGGCGCCGCGCCAGAGCTTGGGGTCGGAGACGGCGAGCATGACGCCGCCGCCGACCATGAACGCGGAGACGTAGAGGATCAGCGTCCGGCCGACGGTCTCGTGGTCGAGATGGAGGGCGACGAAGCCGGCGATCATGCCGAGGGCCAGGAAGAGGTTGTAGAAACCGACGTTGAAGCGCCAGAGGCGGACCTCGGGGGCGTCGGCGGAACTGCCGGTGAGGAAGACGCGTACGGCGGCGTGACGGGAGTACAGGAAGCTCTCCAGCGGCCAGACGAAGACGTGGACGGCGGCGGCGATCAGGGCGAAGACCTGGCTGACGGCATGCATGGCGCACATGGTCCCGGGCGCGGGGAGGGCGGGACGGGTACGCCGCGCGGGTTCACCCGCTCGCCGGAACCACCCGCGTGAACGCGCACCGGACGATCGTGCCGGGGCCGCGCTCCCCCCACGCCCCGATGCCACGAAGAAGGCGGCGCCCCGGGCCGTGAGACCCGGGGCGCCGCCCTCCTACCCGTACACGATCCAGCGGATCAGCCCTCGGAGACGCCCAGGCGCTCCAGGATGAGTTCCTTCACGCGCGCCGCGTCCGCCTGGCCGCGGGTCGCCTTCATGACCGCGCCGACCAGGGCGCCGACCGCCGCGACCTTGCCGCCGCGGATCTTGTCGGCGATGGCCGCGTTCGACGCGATGGCCTCGTCGACCGCCGTGCCGAGCGCACCCTCGTCGGAGACGACCTTCAGGCCGCGCTTCTCGACGACCTCGTCCGGGCCGCCCTCACCGGCGAGCACGCCCTCGATGACCTGACGGGCCAGCTTGTCGGTGAGGTCACCGGAGGCCACCAGCTCAGTCACCCGGGCGACCTGCGCCGGGGTGATGGGCAGCTCGTCCAGGGCCGTGCCCGACTCGTTGGCGGAGCGGGCCAGTTCGCCCATCCACCACTTGCGGGCCTGGTCCGCCGGAGCACCGGCGTCCGTGGTCGCGACGATCAGGTCGACCGCGCCCGCGTTGAGGATCGACTGCATGTCGTGCTCGGAGACGCCCCACTCCTCGCGGAGCCGGTTGCGGCGCACCCGCGGCAGCTCGGGCAGCCCGGCGCGCAGCTCCTCGACCCACTCGCGGGCCGGGGCGACGGGCACGAGGTCGGGCTCCGGGAAGTACCGGTAGTCCTCGGCGTTGTCCTTGATCCGGCCGGAGGTGGTGGAGCCGTCGTCCTCGTGGAAGTGACGGGTCTCCTGCACGATCGTGCCGCCCGACTCGAGGACGGCCGCGTGGCGCTGGATCTCGAAGCGCGCCGCCCGCTCCACCGAACGGAGCGAGTTGACGTTCTTCGTCTCCGAGCGGGTGCCGAAGACCTTGGTGCCGTGCGGGCGCAGCGACAGGTTCACGTCGCAGCGCATCTGGCCCTTGTCCATCCGCGCCTCGGAGACGCCCAGCGCGCGGATCAGCTCGCGCAGCTCGGCGACGTACGCCTTGGCGACCTCGGGAGCACGCTCACCCGCGCCCTCGATCGGCTTGGTGACGATCTCGATGAGCGGGATGCCGGCACGGTTGTAGTCGAGCAGGGAGTGCGAGGCGCCGTGGATACGGCCCGTGGCACCACCGATGTGCGTCGACTTGCCGGTGTCCTCCTCCATGTGGGCGCGCTCGATCTCCACGCGGAAGATCTCGCCGTCCTCCAGCTGGACGTCCAGATAGCCGTTGAAGGCGATCGGCTCGTCGTACTGCGAGGTCTGGAAGTTCTTCGGCATGTCCGGATAGAAGTAGTTCTTCCGGGCGAAGCGGCACCACTCGGCGATCTCGCAGTTCAGCGCGAGACCGATCTTGACGGCCGACTCGACGCCGATCGCGTTGACGACCGGGAGCGAGCCGGGCAGGCCGAGACAGGTGGGGCAGGTCTGCGAGTTGGGCTCGGCGCCCAGCTCGGTCGAACAGCCGCAGAACATCTTGGTCTTCGTACCGAGTTCGACATGGACCTCCAGGCCCATGACGGGGTCGTACGCAGCGAGAGCCGCGTCGTACGACAGCAGTTCAGTGACGGTCACGGTGAGACTTTCCCTCTCAGCCCAGCAGGACGTCGTCGTCGCCCAGGCGCTTCAGCTCCCGGTAGAGGATCGCCAGGCCGGTAACGATGGCGGCGGCGGACACGGCGGCGTCGACGAGCCGCAGCATGTCGCCGTCGTTGCGGGCCAGCCTCGCCTGCTTCGCGACACTGACCGCGCCGAACGCGGTGGTGGCCAGCGACACGTAGACGCCGGTCTTCGACTTCTTGAAGTTCTTGGCCTTCTTTGCCATGGCACTCACAGCGACGGAGCCTCCTCGAGCAGCGGGTGCCCCCACTTTTCCACGAAGGCGGCCTCGACGGCGGCGCCGACCTTGTACAGCCGGTCGTCCTTCAGGGCGGGGGCGATGATCTGCAGGCCGACGGGCAGGCCGTCCTCCGACGCGAGACCGCAGGGCAGCGACATGGCGGCGTTGCCCGCCAGGTTGGTCGGAATGGTGCACAGGTCCGCGAGGTACATCGCCATCGGGTCGTCGGCGCGCTCGCCGATCGGGAAGGCGGTGGTGGGGGTCGTCGGGGAGACGATCACGTCCACCTGCTCGAACGCCTTCTCGAACTCGCGGGTGATGAGGGTCCGGACCTTCTGGGCCGAGCCGAACCAGGCGTCGTAGTAGCCGGAGCTCAGCGCGTACGTGCCCAGGATGATGCGGCGCTTGACCTCGGGGCCGAAGCCGGCCTCACGGGTGAGGGCGGTGACGTCCTCGGCCGACTTGGTGCCGTCGTCGCCGACCCGCAGGCCGTAGCGCATGGCGTCGAAGCGGGCCAGGTTCGAGGAGCACTCGGACGGCGCGATGAGGTAGTACGCCGAAAGGGCGAGGTCGAAGGTCGGGCAGTCCAGCTCGACGATCTCCGCGCCCAGCGACTTCAGCAGCTCGACGGACTCGTCGAAGCGCTGGACGACACCGGCCTGGTAGCCCTCGCCGCGGAACTGCTTGACGACACCGACGCGCATGCCGGCGACGGAGCCGTTGCGGGCCGCCTCGACGACCGGCGGGACCGGGGCGTCGATGGAGGTCGAGTCGAGCGGGTCGTGCCCGGCGATGGCCTCGTGGAGCAGCGCCGCGTCCAGGACCGTACGGGCGCAGGGGCCGCCCTGGTCGAGGGAGGAGGAGAAGGCCACCATGCCGTAGCGGGAGACCGCGCCGTAGGTCGGCTTGACGCCGACGGTGCCGGTGACGGCGGCGGGCTGACGGATCGAACCGCCGGTGTCCGTGCCGATGGCGAGCGGGGCCTCGTACGAGGCGAGGGCGGCGGAGGAGCCACCGCCGGAGCCGCCGGGGATCCGAGTGAGGTCCCAGGGGTTGCCGGTCGGGCCGTAGGCACTGTTCTCGGTGGAGGACCCCATGGCGAACTCGTCCATGTTGGTCTTGCCGAGGATGACGACGTCGGCGGCCTTGAGCCTCTTGACCAGGGTCGCGTCGTACGGCGGGATCCAGCCTTCGAGGATCTTCGAACCGACGGTCGTCGGGATGCCGACGGTGGTGAAGATGTCCTTCAGCGCGAGGGGGACGCCGGCCAGCGGGCCGAGCTTCTCGCCCCGGGCGCGCTTCTCGTCCACGGCGCGGGCCTGGGCGAGGGCTCCCTCGCGGTCGACGTGCAGGAAGGCGTGGACCTTCTCGTCGACGGCCTCGATGCGGGCGAGGTGGGCCTCGGTCACCTCGACCGCGGTGAGCTCGCCCGCGGCGATCTTCCCGGCGATCTCGGCGGCCGTGAGCTTGATGATGGTGCTGTCCGTCATGTGATTAGTCCTCCCCCAGGATCTGCGGCACCTTGAAACGCTGCTGCTCCTGGGCCGGGGCGCCGGAGAGCGCCTGCTCGGGGGTGAGCGACGGACGGACCTCGTCCGCGCGCATGACGTTGGTCAGCGGCAGCGGGTGGGAGGTCGGCGGTACGTCTTGGTCGGCGACCTCGGAGACGCGGGCGACCGCGCCGATGATGTCGTCGAGCTGACCGGCGAAGTGATCGAGCTCTTCGCCCTTCAGCTCCAGACGCGCCAGCCGTGCGAGGTGGGCGACCTCCTCGCGCGTGATGCCAGGCATGCGTTCCTCACGGGGTGGGTTTTGATGGTGTTGGCCCAATCCTATGGGGCTCGCACCGCTACCCGTGAAACGGTTTGCCTCCGGGCGCTCGGGGCCCGGCGTTCACTGCACCACCTGGTCGGTGTTCAGCTCGGCCGCCAGGTCGGCCGGACGGCGCCAGCCGTGCTCGCCGCGGGCGAGGAGCCAGGCCGTGGTCTCGGCGGGCGGCATGGCGGCGGCGACGAGCCAGCCCTGGACCGCGTCGCAGCCCAGGTCGCGCAGGCGCTCCCAGGTCTCGTCGTCCTCGACGCCCTCCGCGACCACGAGGAGGCCGAGCGAGTGGGCGAGGTCGAGGGTGCAGCGGACGATCTCGGCGTCTTCCGCGTCCACGGCGAGCCGGGCCACGAAGGAGCGGTCGATCTTCAGCTCGCTCACCGGGAGGCGCCGCAGGTGCACCAGGGAGGAGTAGCCGGTGCCGAAGTCGTCCAGGGACATCTTGACGCCGTGGCCGGTCAGACCGGCCATGGTGTCGGCGGCCCGCTGCGGGTCCTCCAGGAGCACGTGCTCCGTTATCTCCAGCTGGAGCGCCCCGGCCGGCACGCCGTGGCGTGCGAGGCGGGCGGCGACCGCGCCGGCGAAGCCGGGGGTGTGGACGTCCCGGGGCGACACGTTGACCGCCACAGGAACGTTCAAGCCCTGCGCGCGCCACCGGGCGACCTGCGCGAGCGCGGTCTCGAGGACGTACTCGGTGAGGTGCGGCATCAGGCCCGAGGACTCGGCGATCGCGATGAACTCGTCCGGGGGGACCCTGCCGCGTTCGGGGTGCACCCAGCGGACCAGGGCCTCCAGGCCGGCGACCTGCCCGTCGAAGCGGACCTTGGGCTGGTAGTGGAGCTCCACCTCGCCGGCGTCCAGGGCGCGGCGCAGGTCGCCGAGGAGGCCGAGCCGGTCGGGGGTGTTGGAGTCGCGCTTCGACTCGTACACCTCCACGCCCGTACGGTCCCGCTTCGCCTGGTACATCGCCACGTCGGCCCGGCGCAGCAGGCCCTCGGCGTCGAGCGCGTGGTCGGGGAAGACCGCGACGCCGGCGCTCGCCTCCAGGACGAGGGTGAGGCCGTCGAGGTCGAGCGGCGAGGAGAGCGCGGCGACGAGGTGGCGTGCGACCCGCTGGGCGCTGGTGGTGGAGTCGGCCGTCGGGAGCAGGACGGCGAACTCGTCGCCGCCGAGTCGTGCGGCCTCCGCTCCGCGCGGCAGGGCGAGCTTGAGCCGCTCCGCGATCTGGAGCAGCAGCCGGTCGCCGGCGAGGTGTCCCAGGGTGTCGTTGACCGATCGGAAACGGTCGAGGTCGATCAGGACGAGCGCGGAGCGCGCACCGTCTCCTTCGGCCTCCTCCAGAGCGGTCCAGGCCCGCTCCAGGAGCCACTGCCGGTTCGGCAGCCCGGTCAGCGGGTCGCGCAGCTGCTCCTCGGCGCGGGCGCGGGCGATCCAGAGGGTGGAGTCGAGGGCGATGAGCGGGACGGCGAAGAGCGGCAGCAGCACCGGCTGCGAGACCGCGACGACGCAGATCAGCGGGGCGATGCCGAGGAGTGCGACGGCGACGAGGCCCTGCCGGAGCAGGGCCGTACGGGCGACGGTCGGCAGGCCGCCGCCCTGGGGCGAAAGGGTGTACCACAGGAGCAGCCGGGTCGCCACGAGGTAGGCGCCCGCGGCGAGCGCCACTTCCGGTACGTCGGCGATCCCCCAGTCGGGGGGCCGCCAGGGCTGTTCGACGCTCGGGACGTCTCCGAAGACGGCGAGGACCAGGGCGGCCGCGCCGATGCCGAGGACGTCCACGGCGCCGTGCAGCAGCCCTTGGCGCCAGCGGTGGCGGCGGGCCGCGCCGACCAGGACGACGACGGCCATGGAGACGAGGCCGGCGGGCACCCAGCCGTACAGCAGCAGGACCGCGAGGGTGAGGGCGGCGCCGGAGCCGGTGCCGCCCCACCAGCGGTCGCGGCCGAGGGCGACCAGGTGTCCGACGATGAACCCGGTCAGGACGGCGAGGGACCAGCCCGCGGTGCCGCCGGGGAAGAGGCCGTGGCCGGTGCTCAGTGCCCGGTAGAGCCCGGTGGCGAGCACGACGGCGGCGACGCCCACCACCACTCCGGGCAGCCCGGAGGTGATGCCCACGAAGGCCGCCCGGCCCAGCGGCCGTGAGACCGGGGCGGCACTCTCGGTCGGTTTCATTCCGTCCCTCTCACAGCCGGCGGTGCCGTTGTCACGCAATGGGCCGTTGTCATGCCGCACGACCGGCAGAGCCCTCACACGGCCGTGCACGACAGACGCACGGTCTCAACACTAGGCTGCGGAGGGCTCCGACGGGCAGCGCTCTCCATGTCTTGCCCGAATGCGACCCGGCCACCCCTAACGATCTGGTATGCGCCGAACGGGTGAGGTTCCGCTTTTACCCTTCGGCCGGCACAGCCGCCTCCCGAGCGGCGTCCGGACCCTCTGCGAGCAGCACCGCGAAGCCGTCCTCGTCCAGAACCGGAACCTTCAGCTGCATGGCCTTGTCGTACTTGGAACCTGGGTTGTCACCGACAACCACGAAGTCGGTCTTCTTCGAAACGGAACCGGTCACCTTCGCTCCGAGGTTCTGGAGCGACTCTTTTGCGCCATCCCTGGTGAAGTTCTCCAGGGTGCCGGTCACGACGACGGTCAGGCCCTCCAGCGGCCGCGGTCCCTGATCCTCACCGGCGCCCTCGTCCTCGAACCGGATCCCTGACGCGCGCCACTTGCGCACGATCTCCCGGTGCCACTCCTCGGAGAACCAGTCCTTCACCGCGGCCGCGATGATCCCGCCGACCCCGTCGACGGCCGCCAGCTCCTCCTCGGAAGCCTGCTCGATCCGCTCCAGCGACCGGAACTCGCGGGCCAGCGCCTGCGCGGCGACCGGCCCCACATGGCGGATCGACAGGCCGTTGATGAACCGGGCCAGCGGCCGCGCCTTGGCCGCCTCGATGTTCGCCAGCATCGCCAGGGCGTTCTTCTTCGGCTCGCCCTTCTGGTTGGCGAAGACCGTGACGACCTTCTCCTCCCCCGTCTTCGGGTCCCGCTTGGGGAGTCCGCTGTCCGGGTCCAGGACGTACGCCTTGATGGGGAGCAGCTGCTCGATGGTGAGGTCGAAGAGATCACCCTCGTCGACCAGCGGCGGCTCGGCCGGTTCGAGGGGGCGCGTCAGCGCCGCGGCGGCCACCGCGCCGAAGTTCTCGATGTCCAGGCACTCGCGCCCGGCCAGGTAGAAGAGACGTTCACGCAGCTGGGCGGGGCAGGTCCGGGCGTTCGGGCAACGGAGATCGATGTCACCCTCCTTCATGGCCCGCAGCGGCGTCCCGCACTCGGGGCACTCCGCGGGCATGACGAACTCCCGCTCGCTGCCGTCGCGCAGGTCGACGACCGGCCCGAGGATCTCCGGGATGACGTCACCGGCCTTGCGCAGCACGACCGTGTCCCCGATCAGCACGCCCTTGGCCTTCACCACCTCCTGGTTGTGGAGGGTGGCGAACTCGACCTCGGAGCCCGCGACCGTGACCGGCTCCACCTGCGCGTACGGCGTGACGCGGCCGGTCCGGCCGACGCCGACCTTGATGTCGAGGAGCTTGGTGTTGACCTCCTCCGGCGCGTACTTCCAGGCGATCGCCCAGCGCGGGGCGCGCGCGGTGGAGCCGAGCCGGCCCTGGAGCGGGATCTCGTCCAGCTTGACGACGACCCCGTCGATCTCGTGCTCCACGGAGTGCCGGTTCTCCCCGAAGTACGCGATGAACTCCCGTACCTCGTCGAGCGAACCGACCACCTTGTTGTGCTGGGCGGTCGGCAGGCCCCACTCGCGCAGCAGCCCGTACGCCTCGGAGAGCCGGGAGATGTCGAAGCCCTCGCGGGCACCGATGCCGTGCACGACCATGTGCAGCGGGCGGGTCGCGGTGACCTTGGGATCCTTCTGGCGCAGCGAACCGGCCGCCGCGTTGCGCGGGTTGGCGAAGGGCTTGTCACCCGCCTCGACCAGGCGGGCGTTGAGGCCCTCGAACGCCTCCATCGGGAAGTAGACCTCGCCGCGGATCTCGACGAGGTCCGGGATGCGGTCCCCGCGCAGCCGGTCCGGGATGTCCGCGATCGTCCGTACGTTGGGCGTGATGTCCTCGCCCGCCCGTCCGTCGCCGCGGGTGGCGGCGCGGGTCAGCCTGCCGTGCTCGTACGTGAGGTTCACGGCGAGGCCGTCGACCTTGAGCTCGCAGAGGAAGTGGTGGTCGGAGGTGCCCACGTCACGGCCGATCCGCTCCGCCCAGGCGGCCAGTTCCAGGTCGTCGAAGGCGTTGTCGAGGGAGAGCATCCGCTCACGGTGCTCGACGGAGGTGAACTCGGTCTCGTACTGGCCCGCGACCTTCTGGGTCGGCGAGTCCGGCGTGCGCAGCTCGGGATGCTCCTCCTCCAGCGCCTCCAGCGCGCGCAGGAGCCGGTCGAACTCGGCGTCGCTGATGACCGGCTGGTCCTTCACGTAGTACCGGAAGCGGTGCTCCTCGACCTGCTCGGCCAGCTCGGCATGCTTCTCCCGTGCCTCGGCGGGCAGGGCCCCCTGTTCGACTGCCACCGTTACTCGTCCTCCCGTTGCATCGGACCGAAGTCACTCAGGGTTGTCCGCGAGTGATCTCGCCGCCTTGGCGCAGTGCGCGAGCGCCGCCCTGGCATATGCCGGTGAAGCGCCCGCGAGACCGCACGTCGGGGTGATCACGACGGACTCGGCGAGAGTCCCCGGATTCAGCCCCAGCCTGCGCCACAGCGTCCTGACACCCATGACGCTACCGCCCGGGTCCGACAATGGGGCGTCGGTCGACGGCACCACGCCCGCGAAGAGCTTGGTGCCGGACTCCACGGCCTCGCCGATCGTCTCCTCGTCACGTTCGGTGAGCAGCCCGAAGTCGAACGAGACCCCCTCGACGCCCGCCCGGCGCAACAGGGCGAACGGGACGTCAGGAGCGCAGGAGTGCACCACGACCGGGCCGTCGTGGACCTCCATCACCTGGCGCAGGGCCGTCTCGACGACCTGGCGGTCGACCGCGCGGTACGTGCGGTAGCCGCTGGCGGTACGGACGTGACCGCGCAGCACGGCCGTGAGCGAGGGCTCGTCGAGCTGGAGCACGAGCCGGGCACCGGGGACCCGCTTGCGGAGCTCGGCGAGGTGGTCGCGCAGGCCCTCGGCGAGGGAGCCGGCGAGGTCCCGGCAGGCGCCGGGGTCGCCGAGCGCCGCCTCACCGCCGCGCCGCTCCAGGGCGGCGGCGAGCGTCCAGGGGCCGACGGCCTGCACCTTGAGCGCGCCTTCGTAACCCTGGGTGAACTCCTCCAGGGCGTCGAGGTCCTCGCCGAGCCAGGAGCGGGCGCGCCGGGTGTCCCGGCCGGGCCGGTCGCTGACCCGCCATCCGCTCGGCTCCACGTGCGCGTACATCTCGACGAGCATCCCGATGGTCCGCCCGACCATGTCGGCGCCCGGGCCACGGGCCGGGAGTTCCGCCAGGAAGGGGAAGTCCTCGAAGGAGCCGGCGACGGTCCTGGCCGCCTCCCGGGCGTCCCCGCCGGGCATGGACCCGACGCCGGTGGCGGGGCCCCACAGGTTCTTGTCAGTCACCCCGGAAGCGTACGTCCCTGTCGCCGCCCGGCCGGACGGGCGGCGAGGGCGAGCCCGGCGGGTGGGGAGGATGAGGGCCGACGGGTGGGGAGGGCGAGACCCGTCCCTGTCGCCACCCGGCCGGACGGGCGGCGAGGGCGAGCCCCGGCGGGTGGCGAGGGCGAGGCCCGACGGCCCGGCCCTCGGCCCCGCTCCGTCGTCGTCGTGGCTAGCGACCCGGGCGGACCGTCAGGTCGTTGATCTCGGCGTCGCGCGGCAGGTCGATGGCCGTGATGATCGTCGTCGCGACCGACTCCGGGTCGATCCAGCGGGAGGGGTCGTACTCCTTGCCCTCCTGCGCGTGCACCTTGGCCTGCATCGGGCTCGCGGTCCGGCCCGGGTAGACGGAGGTGACCCGCACCCCGTTGCCGTGCTCCTCGTGGCGCAGGGAGTCGGCGAGCGCCTTCAGGCCGTGCTTGGAGGCGGCGTAGGCGCCCCACTCGGCGTGGGCGTTGAGCCCGGCGCCGGAGTTGACGAACACCACGTGGCCGTGGGAGACCCGCAGCTGGGGCAGGAAGTGCCGGGTCAGCTCGGCGGGGGCGATGAGGTTGACGTTCAGCTGGTGGCGCCAGGTCTTCGGGGTGAGGTCACCGACCGGCCCGAGGTCCACCACGCCCGCGATGTGCAGGAGGGTGTCGACCCGCTCGGGGAGGTTCTGGTGCGAGAACGCCCAGGAGATCCGGTCGGGGTCGTCGAGGTCGCCGACGAGCGTCCTGGCGCCGGGGAACTCGGCGGCCAGCTCCTTGGCCCTGCCCGCGTCGCGCGCGTGGAGCACGAGGTCGTCCCCGCGCGCGTGGAGACGGCGGGCGACGGCCGCGCCGATGCCGGAACCCGCCCCGGTGATCACATGAGTAGCCATGGGAGCCATGCTCCCATCACACGATGCCCGCCGACTCCTCCAGGTAGGCGAGGGCGGAGACGGCGTCCTCCGCGAAGAAGACGAGGTCCGTCAGCGGCAGGGGCAGGAAGCCCTCGGCCTCCATGCGCTGGAACTGCGTCTTCAGGCCGTCGTAGAACCCGGCCGTGTTCAGCAGGACCACCGGCTTGGTGTGCCTGCCGTGCTTCCGCAACTCCAGGACGTCGGTGGCCTCGTCGAGCGTTCCGGTACCGCCGACCATGATGACGATCGCGTCGGACTTGGCGAGGAGCAGCGCCTTCCTCTCGGCGAGGTCCTTGGCGAAGACCATCTCGTCGGCGTCCGGCCGGGCCTTGGCCGCGAGGAAGTCGACGGAGACGCCGACGAGCCGCCCGCCCGCCTCCCGCACACCGTCGGCGACGACCTTCATCAGGCCGACGTCGGAACCTCCCCACACCAGGGTGTGGCCGGCCTTGCCGAGGCGTTCGGCGAATTCGCGGGCGGGGCCGGTGTAGCGCTCGTCGAGGTCGGCGGCGGAGAGGAAGACGCAGATGTTCATGGCACCCACCGTATCCGTGACCTCGGCTTTCGAGATTTTCTCAGGAATTCCCGCACGGCGCCGATGAGTTCCGGGAGCGCCCTCGGTCATCACTGGCATGGACGAGATGAGCGGCACGCTGAGCAGGTCCCGGGGTCGGGTCACGTCGGGGGACGGGACGCGGATCGCGTACGAGCGGCGCGGGGAGGGGGCGCCGGTGATCCTGGTGGGCGGGGCCCTGTGCACCGGCGAGACGGAGCGGCCGCTGGCCGATCTGCTCGCGCCGCGCTTCTCGGTGGTGACGTACGACCGGCGGGGGCGCGGCGGGAGCGGCGACACCGGGCCGTACACCGTGGAGCGGGAGATCGACGATCTGGCGGCGCTGATCGACGAGGTGGGTGACCGGGTGGCCGTGCACGGCACGTCCTCGGGCGGGGCGCTGGCTCTCGCCGCGGCGGCCGCCGGGCTGCCGATCGACCGGCTGTCGGTCTACGAGCCGCCGTTCTCGGCCGAGGCCGGGGCCCGTGAGACGTTCGGGGACCACCGGCGCCGGCTGACCGGACTGCTGGAGCGGGGGCAGCGGACGGCGGCCCTGGAGCTGTTTCTCGCGGACGCGATGGCACCGGAGACGCTGGCGGGGATGCGGAGTTCGGAGCTGTGGCCGCGGCTTGAGGCGGTGGCGCACACCTTGGCGTACGACCACGCGGTCCTGGGCGACGGCCGGGTGCCGGCCGAGTGGCTGGGGCGGATCCACGCGCGCGTGCTGGTGGTCGACGGCGGTTCGAGCCCGGCGTGGATGCGCCGCGCGGCCCTGGGTGTGTCGACGGCCGTTCCCCGGGCCCGGCACCGCACGCTGACGGGTCAGACCCACATGGTGGCGCCGCATGTGCTCGCGCCGGTGCTGGAGGAGTTCTACGAGGAGGAGTGAGCCGGGGACGTGCCGAGCGCCCCCCTCGGGTGGACGTCCTCGTCGGACGCCCGCCTCCGAGCGCCCTCCCTCGGAGGGGCGCCCTCCCCCTAAGGGACGCCTTGGTCAGACGCCCGCCTCCGACGCCCTCCCCCTAAGGGACTCCTTCGTCAGACGCCCGCCTCCGTGCGTCGTGCCGTCGTCGCGATCGTCGCCGAGCCCACCACGCGCGTGCCGTCGTACAGCACGATCGCCTGGCCGGGGGCGACGCCCCGGACCGGCTCGTCGAAGGAGACCTTCAGCTCGCCGTCCTCCAGCGAGGCCGTCACCTCGGTCTCGCCGCCGTGGGCGCGCAGCTGGGCGGTGTAGCGGCCGGAGCCCTCCGGGGCCGTGCCGCACCAGCGGGGCTTGATCGCCGTGAGCGCGGTGACGTCGAGCGCCTCGGCCGGGCCGACGGTGACCGTGTTGTTCACGGGCGAGATGTCGAGGACGTAGCGCGGCTTGCCGTCCGGTGCCGGGTGGCCGATCCGCAGGCCCTTGCGCTGGCCGATGGTGAAGCCGTACGCGCCCTCGTGGGTGCCCACCTTCGTACCCGACTCGTCGACGATGTCGCCCTCCGCCCGGCCGAGCCGGGAGGCCAGGAAGCCCTGGGTGTCGCCGTCGGCGATGAAGCAGATGTCGTGGCTGTCGGGCTTCTTCGCCACCGCGAGCCCGCGACGCTCCGCCTCCGCCCGGATCTCGTCCTTGGTGGTGAGGGTGTCGCCCAGCGGGAACATCGCGTGGGCCAGCTGCTTCTCGTCCAGGACTCCGAGGACGTACGACTGGTCCTTGGCCATGTCGGAGGCACGGTGCAGCTCGCGCGTGCCGTCCTCGTTCAGGACGACCGTGGCGTAGTGGCCGGTGCAGACCGCGTCGAAACCGAGCGCGAGCGCCTTGTCGAGCAGCGCCGCGAACTTGATCTTCTCGTTGCAGCGCAGGCACGGGTTGGGGGTGCGGCCCGCCTCGTACTCCGCGACGAAGTCGTCGACGACGTCCTCACGGAATCGCTCGGCGAGGTCCCAGACGTAGAAGGGGATGCCGATGACGTCCGCCGCCCGGCGGGCGTCGCGGGAATCCTCGATGGTGCAGCAGCCGCGCGCGCCGGTGCGGAAGGACTGCGGGTTCGCGGAGAGCGCGAGGTGCACGCCGGTGACGTCGTGCCCGGCTTCGGCGGCCCTGGCGGCGGCGACGGCGGAGTCGACGCCACCCGACATGGCGGCAAGGACACGGAGGCGGCGCTGGGGAGTCTCAGTCATAGCTCTACCAGGGTACGGGGCGCCGGGAACCGCCATCACGTGTGTGAGCGTTGTCCTGCACATGGGGAGCGAGAAGAAGCGGGGGGTGGGACGGCGAGCCGTCCTGCTGGGCGGTGGCATCGCGGTGCTGGGTACGGGCGCGCTGGCCCGGGACGAGCTGGCGCGCGCCTGGTGGCGGCTGCCGGGCACGGAGAAGGACCGGGTCGAGGGCGAGCTCGATCACAAGGGCGCCGCCTGGTACGCCGCGTCCCGGGCGAACTGGCGGCGGGCGGACCGGCCCGCGGACTTCACCATCGACCGGGTGGTGATCCATGTCGTCCAGGGCAGCTACGCGACCGCCCTGAAAGTCTTCAAGAACCCGGGGCACGGCGCCGCCACCCATTACGTCGTGCGCAAGGACGGGCAGGTCGCGCAGATGATCCGGGAGCTCGACGTGGCCTTCCACGCCGGGAACCGGGACATGAACGAGCGGAGCGTGGGCATCGAGCACGAGGGCTTCGTCGACCGGCCGCAGGACTTCACGCCGGCGATGTACGCCTCGTCGGCGCGGCTGACCGCCGGGATATGCGCCCGGTACGGCATCCCCGTCGACCGGAAGCACATCATCGGGCACGTCGAGGTGCCCGGGACGGACCACACGGACCCCGGCCCGCACTGGGACTGGAACGGTTACATGCGGCTCGTACGGGAGGCTTCGCGGCAGGTCACATGAGGCCCGCGGTCCGCGCCCGCTCGACGGCCGGGCCGATGGCTCCGGCGACCGCCGCGACGTCCTCCTTCGTGGAGGTGTGGCCGAGGGTGAAGCGCAGGGTGCCCCGGGCGAGGTCCGGGTCGGTGCCGGTGGCGAGCAGCACGTGGCTGGGCTGGGCGACGCCGGCCGTGCAGGCGGAGCCGGTGGAGCATTCGATGCCCTGGGCGTCGAGCAGCAGGAGCAGGGAGTCGCCCTCGCAGCCGGGGAAGGTGAAGTGGGCGTTGGCGGGGAGCCGGTCGACCGGGTCGCCGCCGAGGACGGCGTCGGGGACGGCGGCGAAGACGGCGGCGACGAGGTCGTCGCGCAGGGCGCCGACCTCCCGGGCGAACTCCTCGCGCCGCTCGGCGGCGAGCCGGCCGGCGACCGCGAACGCGGCGATGGCGGGGACGTCCAGGGTGCCGGAGCGGACGTGGCGCTCCTGTCCGCCGCCGTGCAGGACGGGTACGGGGCTGTACTCCCGGCCCAGCAGCAGTGCTCCGATGCCGTACGGGCCGCCGATCTTGTGGCCGGAGACGGTGAGGGCGGCGAGGCCGGAGGCGGCGAAGTCGACCGGAATCTGACCGACCGCCTGGACCGCGTCGGCGTGCAGGGGGACGTCGAACGCGCGGGCCGCATCGGCGAGTTCGCGTACCGGCATGATCGTGCCGATCTCGTTGTTCGCCCACATGACGGTGGCGAGCGCGACGGTCTCCGGCTCGCGCGCGATCGCCTCGCGCAGGGCGTCGGGGTGGACGCGGCCGTACCGGTCCACGGGCAGGTACTCGACGGTGGCGCCCTCGTGCGTGGCGAGCCAGTCCACGGCGTCGAGGACGGCGTGGTGCTCGACAGGGCTGGCCAGGACGCGGGTGCGGGCGGGGTCGGCGTCGCGGCGGGCCCAGTACAGGCCCTTGACGGCGAGGTTGTCGGCCTCGGTGCCACCGGAGGTGAAGACGACCTCACTGGGCCGGGCGCCCAGGGCGGCGGCGAGGGTCTCGCGCGCCTCCTCGACGGTCCGCCGGGCGTGCCGCCCGGCCGCGTGGAGCGAGGAGGCGTTGCCCGTGACGGCGAGCTGGGCGGTCATCGCCTCGATCGCCTCGGGGAGCATGGGCGTGGTCGCGGCGTGGTCGAGGTATGCCATGGTTTCTCGATTCTACGAGGCGGGTGCCGCGCCTCGGGCCCCTGGCCGGTTTACGGCGCCGGCGGCGGGCCCTGGTTGGGTGGACCGGTACGCGCGCCGGGGCCCGGGGGGGGGTGCCCGCCCCCCTCCCTGGAGGACCTTCGTCCGCCGCCACTCCATCGGCCGCTTCGGAGCCCTGGTAGAGGGCGACGACCTCCCGCGCCGCCTCCGCCAGCAACGCGCGGACCTCCGCCGGTTCCAGGACCTCGATGCTGCCGCCGAGGGCCAGGAGGGGGCGGGCCTCGCCCGGTTCGCCGAGAGCCGGTTCGACCTCGGTCCACTCCGCCTCCCCGTGCTCGGGCTCCGTGGCGGGGACGAGGCCCCGGGTCTGGAGGAGCAGCAGGAGGGAGAGCAGCCGGTCCGACTTCACCGGCCCGCGGTAGCCGCGCGGGATCAGCCCCGCGGGGCGCGGGCCAGTTGGCGGGACTGGGCGACGAGCCGGTCGGCGCTGTCCCAGACCTCGGCGTCCTCCTCCAGGAAGCCGCCGGCGAGGTTGCGGGTGGTGATGGAGACGCGCAGCGGGCCGGGGGCCGGGCGGCAGCGGATGTGGGTGGTGAGCTCGACGGTGGGGGTCCAGCCCTTGAGGCCCAGCTCGAAGGAGGTCGGCGGCAGGGCGTCGACGGTGAGGAGCAGGGAGAACGCGTCGGGCTCACGGCCGTCGGCGAGGCCGAACCAGCCGCGCATCTCGCCCCGGCCCGAGGGCGCGCCGATCGCCCAGCCGACGGTGGCCGGGTCGAGCTTGAGGGCGAGCCGCTCGGTGATGGCGTTGGAGCCGGGGATCTGCGGGGTGGGGCCGTCGGAGGCGCCGAAGCAGTTCTCGATGGGCGCGATGGCCGGCGGGGTGGCGGAGGTGCGGACGTCGTCGGGGAGCGCGTCGAGGTCTCCGTACGAGGCGAGGACCCGGATGCGCTCGACCTCGGTGCCGTCCTCGGCGTACTGGAAGAGGGAGGCCTGGCCGGTGGAGAGGGTGCGGCCGGTGCGGACCGTCTCGGTGCGGATCACGGCGGGGCCGGGCACGGAGGGCGTGAGGTAGTGCGCCGAGATCGTGAAGGGGTCCGGGTGCGGCAGGTGGTCGCCGAGGGCGCGGCCGAGCAGGGCGAGGAGGTAGCCGCCGTTGACGGCGTTGATGATCGTCCAACCTGCGGAGAGTTCGGCGTCGTAGACACCGGGGGCGCGGAGGGTGACGGCGGTGTCGCGGTCGAACTCGCTCGTTCCCGCGGTCGTCTCGATGCTCGTGCTCATGGCAACGACGGTACAGCAGTGAAATACTAAGCGGTAGCTTTTTCGGGCTCCTCCTGGGCGGACGAACGCCGGTTCCAGGCACGGGGCGCGCGCCAGTGGTAGCGCATCGCGAGGAGGCGGAGCACGAAGGCCGTCACGACGGCGGTGCCGCTGGTGTACGCGTTGAGGACGTCGAAGCGGATGCAGAGCGCGACCATCGCGGCGCCCACCATCGCGGGCACGGCGTAGAGGTCCCGGTCCCAGCGGAGGAGGGAGGGCACCTCGTTGGCGAGGACGTCGCGCAGGACACCGCCGCCGACGGCGGTCGCGAGGCCGAGCGCGGCGGAGGAGGTGAGGCCGAGGCCGTAGTCGTACGCCTTGGTGGTGCCGGTGACGCAGAAGAGACCGAGGCCGGCGGCGTCGAAGACGTTGACCGCCCTCTGGGTGCGCTCCACCTGGGGGTGCAGGAAGAAGACGAGGACCGTGGCGACGAGCGGCATGAGGAAGTAGCCGAGATCGGTGAAGGCGGCGGGGGGTACGGCGCCGATGATCAGGTCGCGGAGGAGGCCGCCGCCGAGGGCCGTGACCTCGGCGAGGACCGCGATGCCGAAGACGTCGAAGTTCTTGCGCACGGCGAGGAGGGCGCCGGAGATGGCGAAGACGAAGATGCCGACGAGATCGAGGGCGTGTTGTACGGAGGGGCTGAACAGGTCGTGGAGCACCGCCCAATTGTGCCGGGTCCTCGCGGGGCGGGGGCCGCGCGCTGTGGGCGAGCGGACTCCCCCACCCCGCCCCTCCCCGAACCCCTGACGGGACCGGGGGCTCCGCCCCGGAACCCCGGGGGTGCGCGGCAACTGCGCGCCGCGAGCCGGGCGGGCCGCACCGTAGCGCACACGAGGGCGGCACCCCGCGGACCGGGCGGGCTGGACCGTAGCCCCACGAAGCCGGCACCCCGCGCGCCGCGAGCCGGACGCGCCGGACCGTAGCGCCCACGGCACCCCCGCGCCGCGGGGGTGCCGTGACGCCTGGAGCTCGTGTGCGCAGCGCGAAGCCCCCGTGCCGCAGGGCAGCGGGGGCCTCGCCTACGCGGTGCTACGCCTTGGGCGTGTCGCCCTCGGGAACCTCAGGGGTTTCCTCGGAGAGGGACTCCGGAGCGTCCCGCTTCGTGATCGAGACCTCCACCGACTCCCGCGCCGACGGCACCGTCACCCCCTCCGCGTTCTCCGGGTGGTGGCAGGCCACGCGCTGGCCCGGACGGAGTTCGAGGAGCGGGGGCTCCTGCGTCTTGCAGATCTCCGTCGCCTTCCAGCACCGGGTGTGGAAGCGGCAGCCCGGCGGCGGGGCGATCGGCGAGGGGACATCGCCCTGGAGCAGGATCCGCTCGCTCTTCGCGCCCCGGCGCCGCGGGTCCGGCACGGGGACCGCCGACATCAGGGCCTTCGTGTACGGGTGCATCGGCGACTCGTACAGGGACGTGCGGTCCGCCAGCTCCACGATCTTGCCGAGGTACATCACGGCGATCCGGTCCGAGACGTGCCGGATGACCGACAGGTCGTGGGCGATGATCACGTACGTGAGGCCCAGCTCCTCCTGGAGGTCGTCCAGGAGGTTCACCACCTGCGCCTGGATGGAGACGTCCAGCGCGGAGACCGGCTCGTCGGCCACGACCAGCTTCGGCTTCAGGGCGAGCGCCCGCGCGATGCCGATGCGCTGGCGCTGACCGCCGGAGAACTCGTGCGGGTAGCGGTTGTAGTGCTCCGGGTTCAGGCCGACCAGGCCCAGCAGGCGCTGGACCTCCTTCTTGACGCCGCCCTCGGGCTCCACGCCCTGGAGCTTGAACGGCGCCGAGATGATCGAGCCGACCGTGTGCCGCGGGTTCAGCGAGCCGTACGGATCCTGAAAGATCATCTGGATGTCGCGGCGCAGCGGACGCATCTTCGCCACACCCAGGTGGGAGACGTCCACGCCCTCGAACTCGATGGTCCCGCCCGTCGGTTCGAGGAGCCGGGTGATCAGCCGGCCCATCGTCGACTTGCCGCAGCCGGACTCGCCGACGACGCCGAGGGTCTCACCCGGCAGCACCTCGAAGTCGATGCCGTCGACCGCCTTGACCGCCCCGACCTGGCGCTTCAGCACACCCTTCTTGATCGGGAAGTGCTTCACCAGGCCGCTGACCTTGAGCAGCGGCTCGGGGCTGCTCCCCGTCGTCTTGTTGTCGCTCACAGCTTCGGCGCAATCTCTTCGGTCCAGATCCGGGTCCGCTCCTCCGCCGACATGTGGCAGGCGGAGTAGTGACGGCCGGGCCCCTCACCGCTCGGCGCGAGCCGCAGCTCGGGACGCTCCGTGCGCGTGATGCCGCCCTTGGGCACGTCCGCGTACGGGCAGCGCGGGTGGAACGCACAGCCGCTCGGGATGTTGATGAGGCTGGGGGGCGAGCCCTTGACCGGAATGAGCCGGTCGGTCTGCTCCCGGTCGATCCGCGGCATCGAGCCCAGCAGACCCCAGGTGTAGGGGTGCTGCGGCTCGTAGAAGACCGCCTCGGCCGGACCGCGCTCGATGCACCGCCCGCCGTACATCACGAGGATGTCGTCGGCGAGCTCGGCGACGACGCCGAGGTCGTGCGTGATCATGATGACGGCCGAGCCGAACTCCTTCTGCAGGTCCCGGATCAGGTCCAGGATCTGCGCCTGCACGGTCACGTCGAGCGCGGTGGTCGGCTCGTCGGCGATCAGCAGTTCGGGGTTGTTGACCAGCGACATCGCGATCATCGCGCGCTGGCGCATACCGCCCGAGAACTCGTGGGGGTAGGCGTCGAAGCGCTTGTCGGGCTCGGGGATGCCGACCCGGTCGAGCATCTCGACCGCGCGCTTGCGGGCAGCCTTCTTGTCGACGCGGTTGTGGGTGCGGTACGCCTCCACGATCTGCTTGCCGACCGAGTAGTACGGGTGCATCGCGGACAGCGGGTCCTGGAAGACCATCGCCATCTTCCGGCCGCGCAGGCGTCGTACGGCATCGGCGTCGGCGCCGATCAGCTCCTCGCCGTCGAGCCAGATCTCGCCCTCGATCACGGGGCGGTTTCGGCTGTGGCCGGTGCGGTGCAGGCCCATGATGGCGAGCGAGCTGACCGACTTGCCGGAGCCGGACTCGCCCACGATGCCGAGGGTCTTGCCGCGGGCCAGGTCGAAGGAGAGGCCGTCGACGGACTTGACCAGGCCGTCGTCGGTCGGGAAGTGGACCTTGAGGTCACGCACCGAGAGGTACGCGTCGCTCGGCGGGCCGGCCTGGACGGGAACGCCGACCGGACCGGTGGTGGCGCCCGCGGGGCTGTCGTTGTTCAGCGGGGTCTCGGTCACGTCAGCCTCACGCGCGGGTCGACGACGGAGTACATGATGTCCACGATCAGGTTCGCCATGACGACGAAGAAGGCCGCGATGAGGGTGACGCCCATGATGACGGGCAGGTCACCGGCGCCGATGGCGCCGACCGCGGCGGTGCCGAGGCCCTGGAAGTTGAAGGTCGTCTCGGTGAGCACGGCGCCGCCCATGAGGGCACCGAGGTCGAGTCCGACGAGGGTGATGACGGGGGTCAGGGTCGAACGCAGGGCGTGCTTGCCGATGACCACGTTCTCCTTGAGCCCCTTCGCGCGGGCCGTGCGGATGTAGTCCTCACCGAGGACCTCCAGCATGGTGGCGCGGGTGATGCGGGCGTACGTGGCGGCGAAGAGGAACGCCAGCGTCACCCAGGGCAGGATCATGCTGTTGAACCAGGCCGCTGGATCCTCCGCCAAGGGCCGGTAGTTGCTGGCCTCCAGCCACTCCAGGGAGTAGACGAAGATCGCGCTGGCCAGCATGCCCGTGAAGTAGATGGGCAGCGAGACGCCGGCGAGTGCCGACACCATCGTCGCCCTGTCCCAGATCGTGCCCCTGCGCAAGGCGGAGATCACGCCCGTCAGGACACCACCGATCACCCAGAGGATCACCGCGCCGCTGGCGAGGGAGAGCGTGACCGGGATGCGGTCGAGCAGGAGCTCCCACACCGGCTGCTCCGCCTTGAAGGAGTAGCCGAAGCACGGCGCGGGGCAGTGCGTCACCTCCGTGCCCTGGTTGTAGTCGCGGCCGGCGACTATGCCCTTGAGGAACAGTCCGTACTGCTCGGGGATGGACTTGTCGAAGCCCATCTTCACGCGGATGCCCGCAAGAGCGGTTTCGTTGGTCTCGCGGCCCGCGTACATGAGCGCCGGGTCGCTGCCGGTTATTTTCGGCACCGCGAAGAAGATGCCGAAGGTGACCGCGGAGACCACCAGCAGCGTTGCGACGACGTTGAAAAGCCGCCGGATGAGGTAGACGAGCACTGCAGTCGGCCGCTCGGGGCGGGCGGCTGCCGCCCCTTGTGGGGACGACAGCCGCCGCCTGCGGCCTTCACCTGCCCTTCGAACTAGCGCATGTGGGGTGAAGGCACATGTCCTGCTGTTACTTGACGACGCCCACGGTGGCGAGGTCGATCTTGCCCATCGACTCGTTGAAGTAGACGTTCGTCAGGCGGGGGTTGTGGTAGACGAGCGCCTTGTCGAAGTTGATCGGCAGGTAGAGCGCCTTCTCCATGATCTTCTTGTTGATCTCGGTGTAGAACGGCGCGGCCTCGGCCGGCGTCGGGGCGTCGGCGGCCTTGTCGAACAGGCCGTTCACCTCGGGGTCGTTCAGCATCGAGTAGTTGTTGTTGCCGTTCGGCAGGATGAACGAGCCGTCCACCAGCGGCTGCAGGAAGCCGGAGCCGGAGTTGTAGTCGGCACCCCAGCCCATGACGATGATGCCGTAGCCCTTCTTCTTCACGTTCTCGGGCGAACCGATCGTGGAGGAGGAGAGCTTGCCGTCGTACTGGTCGATCGAGGCGTCGATGCCCACGGCCTTCAGCGCGGCCTGCAGGGACTCGGCGGTCTTGACCTCGGGGGCGCGGTTGTTGCGGACCGCGATCGTGGTCTTGAAGCCGTTCGGCTTGCCACAGGCGGCCAGGGCGGCCTTGGCCTTGTCGACCTGCGGCTTGCCGCCGGTCAGGCCGTACGGGTCGTACGACTTGTCCGAGCCGGGGATGCCGGGCGGCAGCATGTTGGCGCCGAGGTCACCGGAGGTCGGGCCGCCACGGGCGGTCTGCAGGGACTTCGGGTCGGCCGCGTAGATGACGGCCTTGCGGCACTCGATGTTGTCGAACGGCGCGACCGTCTGCGGGAAGACCATGTAGCGGATGTAACCCGTGAACGGGTTGTCCGCGTTGGCCTTCAGCTTCGGGTCCTGCAGGATCTTGATCTTCGCGGCGTTCTGGACACCGGTGCCGTCGACCGCGAGGTCGATGTCACCGGACAGCAGACGCTGGTCCATGTCGTCCGGGTTGGTGGTCACCGTGAAGGAGACCTTGTCCGGCAGACCCTTGCGGATCGTGTCGGTCTTCGGGTCCCAGTGCGGGTTGCGCTCGAAGGTCGCGCCCTTGCCGGCGGTGAAGCTGGTCACCTTGTACGGGCCGGTGGACAGCGGCTTGTTGGTGTACTTGGCGCCCGTGTCCTTGGCCATCGGGACCGGCGAGGAGGACGGCATCGCCAGCAGGTAGGAGAAGTCCGAGTTCGGCTTCGCCAGGTTGAAGACGATGGTCTTGTCGTCGGGGGTCTGGACCGACTTCAGGCCGAGCTTGTCGGCGGCCTTGTCCTTGTACGGGCCGGGGTACTTCTGGCCCTGGTCGAGGACGTCGATCAGGTAGGTCGGACCGCCGGACAGCACGTCCTGCGCGAAGACGCGCTCGATGCCGTACTTGATGTCCTTGGAGGTGACGGGCGTGCCGTCCTCGAACTTGACGCCGTCCTTCAGCTTCAGCGTGTAGGTCTTGCCGCCGTTGCTGAGGACCGGCAGGGCCTCGGCGAGGTCCGGGACCAGCTTGGTGCCCGCGTCGCCCGGCTTGCTGTCGTACGCGAGCAGCTGGCGGACGTACAGGCGCTGCAGGTTCCAGACGAAGCCGTAGTAGGCACGCGCCGGGTCCAGGTAGTCGACGTCCTGGGGCGACCAGAGCTTGAGCTCGCCGCCCTTCTTGTCGGAGACGTTGACGAAGCCCTTGGTCGCCGCGTCGAAGCCTGCTCCGGCGGCGCTGTTGCCCTTGCCGCTGTCGTCGCTGCCGCCGCCGCCGCACGCCGCGGTCAGGGAGAGCGCGGCGACCAGCGCGGTCAGCGCTGCTGCCTTCTTTCTGCGGATCACTGTGTTCCAACCTCCCAGGAATGGATTCAGGTGAATCAGGTGAATCGGTTCAGCTGCCCTTGGGGTCGAGTGCGTCACGCAGCCCGTCCCCGAAGAGGTTGAACGCCAGGACGGTGATGAAGATCGCGAGACCGGGGACCACCATGAACATCGGGTCCGCCTGGTAGATCGGGACGGCGTCGGAGAGCATCTTTCCCCAGGACGCGGTGGGCGGCTTGACGCCGGCGCCCAGGAAGCTCAGGGCCGCCTCGGTGAGGATGTTGGTCGGGATGATCAGCGTCGTGTAGACGAGGATCGGGGCGACCAGGTTGGGCAGGAGCTCCTTGCGGAGGATGTAGCCGCGGCCGGCGCCCAGGGAGCGGGCGGCCTCCACGTACTCCCGCTCGCGCAGCGAGATCGTCTGGCCCCGGACGATGCGGCCGATGTACGGCCAGCCGAAGAAGCCGATGACGACGATCAGGACGCCCATGCGGACGCCGGTGCCGGTCAGGCCCCAGAGCGAGTTGGGGACCACGGAGACCAGCGCGATGGTGAAGAGCAGCTGCGGGAAGGCGAGCAGCAGGTCCATCAGCCGGCTGATGATCGCGTCGACCCAGCCGCCGAAGAATCCGGCGACGGCGCCCAGGACGCTGCCGATGACCACGGAGACGAAGGCGGCCAGGAAGGCGACGAGGAGCGAGATGCGCGCGCCGTAGACGATGCGGCTGAAGACGTCGCGTCCGTTGGTCGGCTCCACGCCCAGGAGGAAGTCCGAACTCATCCCGCCGAAGGCGCCCTTGGGGGTGCCCAGGTCGGGGTCGAGCATGTCCTCGTGGAACTCGTTGGGCGGGTGCCCGAGGAGGCTGACGATCTGCGGCGCGAAGACGGCGACGAGGATGAGGAAGAGCACGATGAACGCGCCCGTCAGTGCGACCTTGTCGCGCTTGAGGCGCGTCCATGCGATACGGCCGGGGGAACGGCCCTCGATGGCCTTGGCAGGGACTTTGGCGGCGACAGCAGCGATTTCGTCCGCGGCTGTGTCGTGCAGTGGTGCCGTCATCGTGGTGGGGACCCCTCTCGGCCGACGGTGGCCGGCCCATGCCCGCCGCTGTAGCGGCTTGTCTCACGTCGGTGTCGCTGATGGTGCGTACAGGTGCTGCTGGGACGTACGGAGTGCCGCGAAGAGCATCTGAAGTGCGTGTGAAGAGCTGGTGGTCGCGGGCCGTCCGGCTCTCGGTTGGGGGGAGTCTTCATCGGGCTCACGATCACCCGCCAGACCTGCCGGAGATGTGATGCGCAACCGTGATGTGGCCCGAAGCCTTCCGTTATCCGGACCGGCAGCTCTGCTGAGCGAAGCAACACCACCCCTTCGGCACGGAACGGACATCACGGCCAACAGGGCCTTCCGGGCTGCTTTTTGGGTGGATTCGCCGAGGACGACGAAGGCCGCACCGAGTGTTCTCGGTGCGGCCTTTTCGGACAGTCGTCTCGCGATACGGACGCGAGGTCAGGTCTCGCGGAGGTCTCAGCGGTAGACCGGGACGTGCGCGTCGCGGTCGTAGAACGGCCGGGCGTTGGCCCGCAGCCACATCGCCACCGGGTCGTACTCGTCGGACATCGCGACCGTGGAGACGGGCAGCCCGTCGGGGACCGCGGAGACGGACTGACGCATCATCGCCCGCACCGCCTCGACCGAGGCGGCGGAGGTGTCGTACAGGTCGAGCCCGATGGCGAGGTACGGGGATCCCAGCGCGGGTTGCACCCAGGCGCGGCGCAACGCCCGTACGGCCGGGGTGCGGTGGGCGTTCTGGGTCAGGAGCGCGTAGAACTGCGGGATCTCCAGGGCGGGTTCGGACAGCCGCAGGGGCCCGGCGGGCATCCGGTCGAGACCGGTGGCGATCCGCCGGAGATCGGCCCAGGGGATGCCGACGCCGCCGCCCGGGTCGTGCGGGTTCAGCCAGATGCCCCAGCGGTCGGGGTAGAGCGTGCGGGCGATGTCGCCGCCGGTGACCACCTCGTGGGCGCGGTTCCAGCCGGAGGCGGCGAGCTCCTGGGCGGAGGTGACGCAGGGGGCGTACCCGAAGCCGTCGACCTCCATGTTCCCGTACTGGGCGTCCGGCGAGCCGGGGGCGCCCTGCCAGAGCAGCATCCACACCGTGCCGTCGGCGAGGGCGTGCAGCAGCTGTTCGTACGCGTCGTAGCGTCCGGGTGCCACCTGCCGCAGCATGTGCTCGATCTGTCCGGCCGCAGCGGTGCCTGACGCGCTCACCCTTGGTCCCGCCCCTCTTCCGTCCACCGATCACGCTTCATGACGCGGAGCCCCGCTGGTAGAAGGGGCGCACCTGCTCCAGCATCCAGTCGCCGACCGGGTCCTGCGCGACATCCAGCAGGATGAGATTGACCGGCCAGGCCACCTCGACCCGGCCCAGTGCGCGGCCGAGCGCGTCGAGCGGCGCGTTGCGGTCGACGCCGTCCCAGGTGGCGAGCTGGACACCGACGAAGAGCGCGGGTTCCGTGCCCTCGACACTGGCCAGGGCGCGGCGCGCGCTGACGACGACTCCGGTGGCCTCGAACTCGGCGGACGCGGCGGCGAGGAAATCGACGGGGTCGTCCTGCCAGTCGGGCTCGAACAGCCGGACCCGGCCGCCGGTCGCGGGGCCGTCCAGCGGGGTGCGGCCGACCCGGCACAGCTCGGCGACGGCCGGCGGGGGCAGGGGGGCGCCGACCGTGCCGCCGGGGTTCACGGCGATGCCGAGCTGCGGCGGCAGACCGCGGGCGAAGTCGCGGGCCGGGGCGACGGTGAAGGACATGTGGGAGCCGACGCAGGCCAGGAACTGCTGCTCGGAGCTGAAGACCGGGACGTAGGGCAGTCCGTCGATCTCCATCGTGGGCAGGTCCAGGTCGCGGCTCTCGGGGCTGCCGCCGTTGGGGAGGGGCACCCAGACGGGGCTCCGTCCGAGCACCTCGACGAGCCGGCCTCCGGCGGCGGGGTTGCCGAGCGAGGCTGCCAGCACCTCTTCGAGCTCATTGCCCGGCCATGTGACGTCCACGGTTCTCGGTTCCCCTTCTCGCGCGCCCTGGTCGCATCCTGCACGCCCTGGTCACGGCGCCCTCGGGGCAGAACCCTAACGCCGCCCCGGTGCCGTCGTGGCCAAAAGCGTACGGAGTATGCCGGTCCGCATCAGCGTCCGGCGGCGGCCGGACGCCTCCCGGCGTCACTCCGCACGGTGACGCGTCACTCCGCGTCACGGAATCCGATGGTGCGCAGGGCGCCTGCCGCGTCCCGGTCCAGAAGGGTCGCCGAGGCGCAGCCGCGCGGCAGGCGGCCGGACTCGACGGCGCGCAGCAGCCGGCCGACCGCCCGGCGGTGCCGGGCGAAGGCGTAGCCCGACACGCCGCGGCCGCGCTCGCGCTGACCCTCGCGGGCGGCGGCCGGGGTGACGTCGAGCAGGATGAGGTGCAGGGAGCTGCCCCGGCGGCGGGCCTCCCGGGCGAGCCAGTTGCGCACCCAGGACTGGGTGCCGCAGTCGTGGACGACCACGCTCCGGCCGGCGCGCAGCGCGCGGCGCAGCCCCGCGTAGTGCGCGACGCGGGCCAGCGGACGGTAGACGGCGTACGGCAGGAAGCGGGGGAGACGCGCTTCCCACCGCTCGCGGGCGTCCTGCGAATCGATGCCCAGGCCCTCGGCCGCGCGCCGCATGAGCGTCGACTTGCCGCTGCCGGGCAGCCCGGAGACGACGACGAGGTCACCGGTGGCGAAGGAGAGCACGCGGGGGCCCCGGCCGCCGCGCTCGCGCAGATCACGCAGGAGGGGGGTGGCGGAGCGGCGTCTCCTGGTCCTGGCCCGGGCACGCTGGGCCGCTATGCCCGTGCCCGTGGCGTAGGCGCCGGTGTGCTGGAACGTCATCGCTTCTCCCCCAGTCGGGTTCCGAGGACCCCTTGCCCATGAAGTGTAAAGAAGCGGTAATAAGGCACAAGCGATTTGCCGATCAGACCCGCCATGCAATGATGTGCGCGCCAAGCGCACACAACCTCATACCGGCCGCTCGAATCCGCGCGGGAGAGTCCCGGAACCACCACGGTGGGCCCCGGGCGCCGAAGGAGCAAGACCCTCCCTTGAATCTCTCAGGCCCCGTACCGCGTGGATGAGGCAGATCTGAAAAGTGAACCGTCCCGGCGTGCCCGGCGCGGCTCCACCCAAGGTGCAAGCCGAGGATGCCCTCGGTGAACCTCTCAGGTTCCATGACAGATGGGGAGGATCGTCCTCGTCCGTCATGATTTTTTGCCCTGGGACCCGGGAGCCACACCCATGAGCACTGCCCCCCGTCTGACTGCCCTCGATGCGCTGCATCGCTCCCTGGGCGCGACCATGACCGACTTCGCCGGCTGGGACATGCCGCTGCGCTACGGCAGCGAGCGCGACGAGCACAACGCCGTCCGCACCAAGGCGGGCCTCTTCGACCTCTCCCACATGGGCGAGATCACGGTCACCGGTGCCCAGGCCGTCGAGCTCCTCGACTTCGCGCTGGTCGGCAACATCTCCACGGTGGGCCTCGGCCGCGCGCGCTACACGATGATCTGCCAGGAGGACGGCGGCATCCTCGACGACCTGATCGTGTACCGGCTCGGCGAGACCGAGTACATGGTCGTCGCCAACGCCTCCAACGCGCAGACCGTCCTCGACGCGCTGAGCGAGCGCGCGGCCGGCTTCGACGCCGAGGTGCGCGACGACCGTGACGCGTACGCCCTGATCGCCGTCCAGGGCCCGGAGTCCCCCGGCATCCTGAAGTCGCTCACCGACGCCGATCTGGACGGGCTCAAGTACTACGCCGGCCTGCCCGGCACAGTCGCCGGGGTCCCGGCGCTGATCGCCCGTACCGGCTACACCGGCGAGGACGGCTTCGAGCTGTTCCTGAAGCCCGAGCACGCCGAGGGCGTCTGGACGGCGCTGACCGAGGCGGGCGCGCCGGTCGGCTTGATCCCGTGCGGCCTGTCGTGCCGTGACACGCTCCGCCTGGAGGCGGGCATGCCGCTGTACGGGCACGAGCTGACGACCTCCCTCACCCCCTTCGACGCGGGCCTCGGCCGGGTCGTGAAGTTCGAGAAGACGACGAACGACGGCGACTTCGTGGGCCGCAAGGCCCTGGAGGCCGCCGCCGAGCGCGCCGCCTCCAACCCGCCGCGCAAGCTCGTCGGCCTGATCGCCGAGGGCCGCCGGGTCCCGCGCGCCGGCATGGCGGTCGTCGCGGACGGCCGGGTCATCGGCGAGGTCACCTCCGGCGCCCCGTCCCCGACCCTCGGAAAGCCGATCGCCATGGCGTACGTGGACGCGGCGCACGCCGAGCCCGGCGCGCAGGGTGTAGGTGTGGACATCCGTGGCACGCATGAGCCGTACGAGGTCGTGGCGCTGCCCTTCTACAAGCGCCAGAAGTGACGCGTCTCACGGCTTCTCACCCCTCGTCTCATCTCTCGTCTCATCTCGTAAGACCCGCGTACACCAGCACTCCCCCGATCCAGGAGAATCACGCCATGAGCAACCCCCAGCAGCTTCGCTACAGCAAGGAGCACGAGTGGCTGTCGGACGTCGTCGACGGCGTCGCGACGGTCGGCATCACCGAGCACGCGGCGAACGCCCTCGGCGACGTCGTGTTCGTGCAGCTCCCGGAGGTCGGTGACACGGTGACCGCGGGCGAGTCCTGTGGCGAGCTGGAGTCCACCAAGTCCGTCAGCGACCTGTACGCGCCGGTGACCGGCGAGGTCGTCGAGGCCAACCAGGACGTCGTGGACGACCCCTCCCTGGTGAACACCGCACCGTTCGAGGGTGGCTGGCTGTTCAAGGTGCGCCTCGAGGGCGAGCCGGAGGACCTGCTCACCGCCGACGAGTACACCGCATTCACCGCCGGCTAACCGAGACCCCCTAGGGATCGATTCATGTCGCTTCTGAACACCCCTCTCCATGAGCTGGACCCCGACGTCGCCGCCGCTGTCGACGCCGAGCTCCACCGCCAGCAGTCCACCCTCGAGATGATCGCCTCGGAGAACTTCGCTCCGGTCGCGGTCATGGAGGCCCAGGGCTCGGTCCTCACCAACAAGTACGCCGAGGGCTACCCGGGCCGCCGCTACTACGGCGGCTGCGAGCACGTCGACGTGGCCGAGCAGATCGCCATCGACCGGATCAAGGACCTGTTCGGCGCCGAGTACGCCAACGTCCAGCCGCACTCCGGCGCCTCGGCGAACCAGGCCGCGCTCTTCGCGATCGCCCAGCCCGGCGACACGATCCTCGGTCTGGACCTGGCCCACGGCGGCCACCTGACCCACGGCATGCGCCTGAACTTCTCGGGCAAGCAGTTCAACGTGGTCGCGTACCACGTCGACGACGCCGGTCTGGTCGACATGGCCGAGGTGGAGCGCCTCGCCAAGGAGCACCGCCCCAAGGTGATCATCGCGGGCTGGTCCGCCTACCCGCGTCAGCTGGACTTCGCCGAGTTCCGCCGGATCGCCGACGAGGTCGAGGCGTACCTGTGGGTCGACATGGCCCACTTCGCCGGGCTCGTCGCGGCCGGTCTGCACCCGAACCCGGTCGAGTACGCGGACGTGGTGACCTCCACCACGCACAAGACCCTCGGCGGCCCGCGCGGCGGCATCATCCTCGCCAAGAAGGAGTTCGCGAAGAAGCTGAACTCCTCGGTCTTCCCCGGTTTCCAGGGCGGCCCGCTGGAGCACGTGATCGCGGCCAAGGCCGTCTCGTTCAAGATCGCGGCCTCGGAGGAGTTCAAGGAGCGCCAGCAGCGCACCCTGGACGGCGCCCGCATCCTGGCCGAGCGCCTGGTCCAGGACGACGTCACCGCGCACGGTGTCTCGGTCCTGTCCGGCGGCACGGACGTGCACCTGGTCCTCGTCGACCTGCGCAACAGCGAGCTCGACGGCCGGCAGGCCGAGGACCGTCTCCACGAGGTCGGCATCACGGTCAACCGGAACGCGATCCCGAACGACCCGCGTCCGCCGATGGTCACCTCGGGTCTGCGCATCGGCACGCCGGCGCTCGCGACCCGCGGTTTCACCACCGAGGACTTCGCCGAGGTCGCCGACATCATCGCGGAGACCCTGAAGCCCGGCTTCGACGCCGAGTCGCTGGCGGCCCGGGTGACCGCTCTCGCCGAGAAGCACCCGCTGTACCCCGGCCTGAAGTAATTTCGTACGCTTTAGTTCCAGTTTCGTTCGTACGAAGCTCCGGGGCACCGCGCACACTGGACAGTGAGCGCGGTGCCCCACCCCGTGTTCCAGCGCTTTTCTGCTCCACCCCGGCAGACAACGGCGTCTACCACCCCCACAAGGAGTCTCCCGTGGCCATCTCGGTCTTCGACCTGTTCTCGATCGGTATCGGTCCGTCGAGCTCCCACACGGTGGGCCCCATGCGGGCGGCCCGGATGTTCGCCCGCCGGCTGAAGAACGAGGGCCTGCTGGCCCACACCGCCGCGATACGGGCCGAGCTGTACGGCTCGCTCGGCGCGACGGGGCACGGCCACGGCACCCCGAAGGCCGTTCTCCTCGGCCTGGAGGGCAACTCTCCGCGCACGGTCGACGTCGAGTCGGCGGACGAGGAGTTCGAGCGGATCAAGGCGAGCGGCCGGATCAACCTGGTCGGCGCGCACGAGATCCCCTTCGACTTCGACGAGGACCTGATCCTGCACCGCCGCAAGGCGCTCCCGTACCACGCGAACGGCATGACGATCTTCGCGTACGACGCCGAGGGCGCCCTCGTCCTGGAGAAGACGTACTACTCGGTGGGCGGCGGCTTCGTCGTCGACGAGGACGCCGTCCAGGGCGAGAACCCGATCGTGCCGGACGACACGGTCCTGAAGTACCCCTTCCGCACGGGTGACGAGCTGCTGCGCCTGGCGAAGGAGACCGGCCTGTCGATCTCCGCGATGATGCTGGAGAACGAGAAGGCCTGGCGCACCGAGGAGGAGATCCGCGAGGGGCTCCTGGAGATCTGGCGCGTCATGCAGGCGTGCGTCGCGCGCGGCATGTCCCGCGAGGGCATCCTGCCGGGCGGCCTGAAGGTCCGCCGTCGCGCCGCGAACACCGCGCGCAAGCTGCGCTCCGAGGGCGACCCGCAGGCGCTCGCGATGGAGTGGATCACCCTCTACGCGATGGCCGTGAACGAGGAGAACGCGGCGGGCGGCCGTGTGGTCACCGCCCCCACGAACGGCGCGGCGGGCATCATCCCGGCGGTGCTGCACTACTACATGAACTTCGTGCCGGGAGCGGACGAGGACGGCGTGGTGCGCTTCCTGCTGGCGGCGGGCGCGGTCGGCATGCTCTTCAAGGAGAACGCCTCCATCTCCGGCGCCGAGGTCGGCTGCCAGGGCGAGGTCGGCTCGGCCTGCTCGATGGCGGCCGGCGCCCTCGCGGAGGTCCTGGGCGGCACCCCGGAGCAGGTCGAGAACGCGGCCGAGATCGGCATGGAGCACAACCTGGGCCTGACCTGCGACCCGGTCGGCGGACTGGTCCAGATCCCGTGCATCGAGCGCAACGGCATGGCGGCGGTCAAGGCCGTCACCGCGGCGAAGATGGCGATGCGCGGCGACGGCAGCCACCTGGTCTCCCTCGACAAGGTCATCAAGACGATGAAGGAGACCGGCGCGGACATGTCGGTCAAGTACAAGGAGACCGCCCGGGGCGGGCTCGCGGTGAACATCATCGAGTGCTGAGGTTCGACGACCCGGCTCAGGCGCCGTCGGCGCCTCAGGCACAGGACCGGGTCGGGGCGGAGGCGGTGGCCGGCGGCCGGCGCGGGGTGGGGGGCTGGGGCGGGGGCGTGTCGTCCTGGATCATGCCGTTCAGCTCGCGCCGGTCCGAGATCGACAGTTTCCGGTACGCCCTGCTCAGGTGGATCTCCACCGTGCGGCGCGTGACGTACAGCCGGTTCGCGATCTCCTGGTTGGTCAGTCCGCCGGCGGCGAGCAGGGCGGTGCGGCGTTCGGCCGGGGTGAGCGAGGCCGGCCCGGTCTCGCGGTCCCGGCGTGGCCTGGCGCCCGTCTCGATCAGGTCCTGACGCAGCTCCCGGACGAGCGCCGCGGCGCCGCACTTCTCGGCCAGGGCCATGGCCGCGCGCAGCTGCTCCCGCGCCTTGCGGATCTTGCGGGTGCGCATGGAGGCGCGGCCGAGGTCGCCCAGGGTCCGCGCCTCCGTGAGGGCCGCGCCGGAGACCCGGAGGATCGCGGCCGCCTCGGCGAGGAGGGTGACCCGTCGGTCGCCGCCGGCCAGCAGGCCGAGGGCGCGCAGGGCGGCTCCGACGGCGTGCGGCGCGCCCCAGGCGCGGGCCAGGTCCAGCTCCTCGCGGGCGAGGCGGTCCGCGAGGGCGGCGTTGCCGAGGCGGCTGTGGGCGAGGGCGGCCTCGGAGCGCCAGGGGTACACGACGGAGTCCGCCCAGCCGCGCAGCCTCAGCCGACGGCCGCACTCCTCCAGGTCGGCCAGGCCCGCCCTGGCGTGGCCGAGCGCGAGGTGCAGCCGGCCGCGGTGGAACAGCAGGCCCGGCAGGGTGATCCCGGGCGGGCAGCTCGGGAGCCCGTCGTCGAGGAGGACCCGCTGAGCCTGTTCGAGGTCGCCGGACTCGAGGAGCGCCGCTCCCAGCCAGCAGCGGGCCTGGGCGGACCCCAGCCACTCGCGGCCGGGCACGACCGGATTGTGGTCCAGTGCCGCGTACGCCGCCTGGACCGACTCCTGGAGGCGGCCCATCCGGAACGCGCACTCCGCGAGCGCGGCCCTGGCCAGTGCGGCCACGGTGTGCGAGCCCTCCGCCGTCGCCTGGGCGAGCAGGGCCCGGCCGGTCTCCAGCGCTTCCTCGTGCTCACCGGCGCGCGCCAGGGCGAGGAGGAGGGCGATCCGCAGCGCCGCGTCCTCGTTGACGGTCCCCACCGGTTCGCCGAGCGCCAGGCGGGCCAGCTGCACGGCCTCCTCCCGTCGCCTGCCCCGCCACTGGGCGTGCAGGGCGGGCACCGCCGCCTCGGCCCGCCGGACCCAGGGGGTGCGGGCGACCTCGGCGAGCGCCGCCCGGGACGCCGGAGGCCCCGACCGGGTGCTTCGGCCGTCCATCAGGCGCAGGAGCTCCAGCAGGGCGCCGGTCCCGGTGCGTAACTCCTTCTCGGTGTCCTGCCGTTCGAGGGCGGCGACCTCGGCCTCCATGATCCGCAGGGCCTCGGGGATGTCGCCGGTCAGCACGACGGCCTGCACGAGGTCGGCGAGCGCGGCGGACCGCCGGTCGCCGGCCTGGGGTATGAGGTCGAGCGTGCAGCGCAGCCGGGGCACGGCCGCGTCGAGGTCGTCGGCGAGCTCGACGTGCCCGAGCCGCCGCAGCAGCTCCGGTTCGCGTTCCGCCCCGCACTCCTCCATGCCGCGTTCCAGACAGGCCCGGGCCTCCTTCAGGGCGCCGGCGGCGAGGGCCGCGTCGGCCGCGTCGACGAGGATCTGGCAGGCCCAGGGGGCGCAGACGGGGTCGGAGTGCAGGAGGTGGGCGGTGATCTCCTCGCGCGGGGCGGCCGCGGCGTGGAGGGCCTTGGCCGCCTCCGCGTGCAGACGCGCGCGTTCGCTGGGCGGGAGGGCGGCGAGGAACGAGGTACGGACCATGGGGCGGCTGAACCTGACGCCTTCCTCGGTCGCGTCCAGGACGCCGGAGCGGACGAGGGTGTGGAGGGCGTCGGCGGTCTCCCCGGGGTCGAGACCGGCCAGTTCGGCGACGAGTTCGGCGGAGTGCGCCCGGCTCAGGATCGCGACGGTGCCGAGGGCCCGGCCGATGCCCGGGAACCAGCTCTCGAAGCGGGCGACGAACGTCTCCGCCACCTCCGCCGACCCCAGTTCGGCGATCCGCTCGGCGGACAGCTCCCCCGGGCCGACGCCGACGCGCTGCAACTCCCGCAGCAGGGCCTGCACCAGCAGCGGGTTGCCGCCCGTGACGGCGTGGCAGGCGCGGGCGAGGCCGGTGTCCATCGGTACACCGAAGGAGGACGACAGCAGGTAGCCGACGGCGTCGACGTTCAGTCCGCGCAGCACCACGCGACGGTGGAACTCGGCGGCGACCGCGGCCACCGAGGTCGTGTCGGGCCCCTGCGGCTCCTCGTCGCCCGGTTCCGTGTGGTCCCGTGCCAGGGTGCCGAGCAGGGCGACCGGGAGCCCTTCGAGGCGGGCCATGAGGTGGCCGAGCCAGTGGAGCGACCGGGCGTCCGTCCACTGCAGGTCGTCGACGACGAGCAGCAGCGGTTGCCGGGTGGTGTGTCCGGTGAGGAGGCGGTGCAGCTGGGCCGCGGCGGCCTCGGGCGGGGAGGCCGGGGCGACGGCGGACGGTCCGGGAGACCCGGGCGGCACGAGAGACCCGGGCGGCGCGAGCGGTTCGCCCGGTCGGCGGCCGTCGTGCGCGGTGTGTGCGGCGGGTACGTCGTGCGCGCCCAGGAGCTGGTCGCGCACCTGGTGCAGCACGCCGTACGGAAGTGTTCGTTCCGCCTGCCGGGCGCGGGCCGACACCACCGCGAAGCCCCTGGCCCGAGCCGTCCTCAGGGCGGCCCTCGCCAGATAGGACTTTCCGGTGCCGATGCCGCCCTCCAGGAGGAGGCTGGCCCCCATCCCGCCGGCCGCCGCGGCCAGCGCCTCTTCCAGGGCGGACACTTCGCCATCTCGACTGAGCACAGCAACTCCCTTTTCGCCCCAGGGTTTCGTTGTCGCTCGTGGTGCGTGAAGGTGCGATTCAGACGCCGTCCGGCCCCCTGTGCAGGCTGCGCCACCGGTCGGTGGCCACTCCCGCGAGCACGACCTCGACCACGTCCTCGGCCAGCGCCGCGGTGACCGGCAGGTGCCCGAACAGGGCCCGGTAGTAGGTGGTGGACGCCAGCATGTCCAGGAGCAGGTCGATGTCCGCGTCCCGGCGGATGTCCCCCCGCTGGATCCCGCGCCGCAGCGCCTCGGCCGTCGAGGCCCGGCGCACGTGGAAGAACTTCTCCAGGAACTCCGACTCCAGCTCCGGGTCGTCGGCCAGGTCCGCGACGAGGGCGGGCAGGACCCGCCGCCCGACCGTGTGGGTGAACGCCTGACTGAGCGTGCCGATCCCGGCGATGAGGTCGCAGTGCGTGCAGCCGGTGTCCGGGGTGGGCGTGGTGCCGATCGCCGCGGCGAGCGTGTCCACCACGAGGTGCTGCCGCGACCGCCAGCGGCGGCGCAGGGCCGGCTTGCTCGTGCCGGCCCGGGCGGCGACCGCCTCCATGGTCAGTTTCCCGTAGCCCGCCTCGTTGAGGATCTCCATCACCGCGCTGGGCACGGCGACGTCGATACGGCTGTCGCGGGGCCGCCCGGTGCGCTGCCCACCGGGGGTCCGCACGTCGGTCTCGGCGGCGTTCGGGGTGTTCACCATGGCGCCAGTATAGGTATGCTCACCACCGTTCCGTTCCGGTACGAAACGAAAATGGCTCAAGGAGTGACTCCATGTCTCACGGTGTCGACGAAGTGGCCGAGGGGTCGAGCGGATCGGGCGGGTCGCCGAGCCCAGCCGCCGCCACGCGGGCCGCGCCCGCGGAGAGCGTCTTCGCGGGGCGCTACCGGGCGCTCACCTTAGGCGTGATCCTTTCGGTCAGCATGGTCGCGTTCGAATCGCTCGGGGTGGCCACCGTGCTGCCCGACATCGCACGGAAGCTGGACGGCCTCGGCGCCTACGGGTGGGGCCTGTCCGCGCTCATGCTCGCCAACATCATCGGTACGGTGCTCGCCGGCCGGTCCGCCGACCGGAGCGGTCCGTGGCGGCCGATGGCGGTGGGCCTGGCCGTCTTCGCCGTGGGCTGCGCGGTGGCGGGCGCGGCCTCGTCCTGGCCCCTGTTCCTCCTCGGCCGGTTCACCCAGGGGCTCGGCGTCGGCGCCGTCATGGCCATGGCGTACACCGTGATCGGTCTGGCCTACCCGGAGCATCTGCGGGCGCGCATGTTCGCCCTGCTGTCCTCGGCGTGGACCATCCCCTCGCTGATCGGCCCCGTCGTCGCCGGCACCCTGTCGGACCTGACCGACTGGCGCGCGGTCTTCCTGCTCATGCTCCCGCTCATCGTGATCGCGGCCGTCCTGACCCTCCCCGGCCTGCGCCGCCTGGACCGCACGCGCGACACGGCGGGCCCGGCGGACTCCGGAGCCCCCGCCGCGCAGCTGCCCTGGTGGAAGAGCCCGTTGGCCGGCGCCGTCCTGCTCACCGTGGGCACGGGTCTGCTGCTGCAGGCGCTGCTGCTCGAGAACCTCGCCCTTCTCGTCGTCCTCGCCCTGGTGGGCGTGGCCATCGCCGTACCGGCGCTGCGCCAGGTGACGCCGGAGGGCACCCTGAGCGCCCGGGCCGGCCTCGGCGCCGGTGTCGTGATCCGCGGCCTGCTCTGTGGCGTGTACTTCGGCAGCGAGGCGTTCCTGCCGCTCGGCCTGCAGGAACTGCGCGGCTCCAGCGCCACCGAGGCGGGTCTCGGCCTGTCCGCGGGCGCGATCACCTGGGTACTGGGGTCCGCGTGGCAGGCGAAGCGGGACGGCCGGAACGGGGCCGGCCGCACCGCCGGCGTCGCGCTCGGCTTCGTCGTACTGCTGGCCGGTGTGGCCGTCATGGCCCTTGCGATCCTGACCGAGTCGGTCCCCGCCTGGATCGCCGTACTGGGCTGGGCGATCGGCGGCCTCGGCATGGGTGTCGCGTTCAACGCCGCCACCACCGACACCCTGGAGCAGACGCCGGCCGAGCGTCAGGGCGAGGTCAGCAGCGCGCTCCAGCTCGCCCAGACCCTCGCGACGGCGCTGATCGCGGGACTCGGCGGCGCGGCGATCGCGATCGCGCAGCACTACGACTCCACCACCCGTACCGCGCTGTTCGGTGTCTTCGCGCTCACCGCCGCGCTCGCCCTGATCGGCATCCTCCTCTCCCGGCGGCTCCGCCCCGCGGCCGCGGCGAAGTGACCGTCGGCCATACGAAGGGGGCTCCGCGGCGATCCGCGGAGCCCCCTCATGCGTGACCGACGGCGCCCCTCAGGCGCGGCAACGCAGCATCACCAGCGGCGGATTGGCCAGGAAGTCAGCCCAGAACGACTCACCCATGGCCCGGACGCCCTCGGCGGGCACCTCCAGCGGCACCCAGGTCACCTCGCCGAAACCGGCGGCCCGGAGGCTCTGTTCGTACACCTCGCGGCGCGGATAGTTCGTGACGAACTCGACCGGTGGGTCGAGCAGCGCCGTGATGCGGACGCGCGGCCCGGTGGCCCCCTCCCCCACCGGCACGTAGAGGAAGCCGTACTTGGCGGTGGACGGCCCGTCGAACCGGAAGCCGGGCGCCTGGGTGAGGACGAGGAACTCGCCGCCCGGCGCCAGGCTCCGGTGCACGCCGCGGCACATGCGCTCCATGGCGGCCGCGTCATCGGCGTAGTTGAGCAGGTACACCGCGGTCGCCACGTCGAAGGGAGCTTCGGAGAGCGCGAGTTCGGCGGCGTCACCCACGGTGTAGCGCACGCCCAGCGGGTTCCGCTCCTCGATGCGCCGGGCGGCGGCCACCATCTCGCCGGAGATGTCGACCCCGAGCGCGTCAGCGGCGCCGAGGCGCTTGATCCGCCGGGTGTAGAAGCCCGTGCCGCAGGCCAGGTCGAGGACGGACCTGCCCCGGACGTCTCCGAGCAGCCGCAGAAAACTGGCCCGTTCGGGGTAGCGCGCCATGGGCAGCGCCTTGAACCCCTCGTACGCCTCCCCTATGTCGTCGTACTGCAGTGCATCGCGCTGCGCACTCACCTGGCCGACCTCCTCGTCATGCGATCTCTCGGGTGTTCTCGGTGCCCCGGGCGCCTTGGCCGGCGGCGCTGTCGGTGCTCGCGCTCGCGGCCCGGCGCAGCAGGTCGCCGCTGAGCGCCGCGCGCCGCCCCTGATGGCGGGCGGCCTCGCGTACGGCCGGCGTCGGCACGTCGCCCGCCGTCAGCGGATGCGAGGTGCCGTACGGGTTCCCGCCGGCCGCGAAGACCGCCGGGTCGGTGTAGCCGGGCGGCACCACCACCGCCCCGCTGTGGAGCAGCACGTGGTGGAAGGCGAGCAGCGCCGACTCGCTGCCGGCGTGCGGGCGCTCCGTCACGACGAAGCCGCTCGCGGGCTTGCCGGACAGGGGGCCCGGGCCGACGGCCGGTTCCAGCGACTGGACGAACTCCAGCAGCGCCGGGGCCATGGCGCCCAACCGCGCCTGCCCTCCGAACACGACCGCGTCCGCCCAGGCGATGTCCTCCGGCGTGGCGAGCGCCGCCGGGGGCCCGTGCCGGCCGGCCGCGTCCGCGCGCGCCCGGCCGCCGGTGCCGACGACCCTGCGCAGCCGGACCCGCGCCCCCACCGAGCGGGCACCCGCCGCGCACTCCTGCGCCAGGAGGCGGGCGGGCCCGCTGTCGGCGGCGTGCACGACGGTCACCTTGACCGGGCCCGGGCCGGTGGGCGCGGCGGGCGCCGGACGCGCCCGCGCCGTCAGCTCGGCGAGCCGGTGGCCCAGCGCCCGGGCCGCCTCCCGCTCGGCCGCGCCCACGACGGTCCGCGTGCCGGTGCCGGCCGCATCGCCGGGGACGGTGTCCGTCCCGTCCGTGCCGCGCGGCCGGGGCTCGACCGACAGGCCGTACGGATTGCCGCCCGCCGCGCGGGCCGCGGGGTCCGCCGGATCGGCGCCGACCACCCAGGAGCCCCAGTGGTACAGCGTCTGATGGAGTGACAGCAGCGTCGCCTCGCGGCCCCCGTTCGTGCAGGTGGATGCGGTCATCCCGGTCACCAGCCGGTCCGCGAGCAGACCTTGGCGCCACAGCGGGCTGGTCGTCTCCAGGAACCGCTTGAAGGAGGCGGACACGTTGCCGAAGTACGTGGGCGTCGCGAGGACCAGGCCGTCCGCCCACAGCACGTCGTCGGGGGCCGCGAGGGGCTCCGGCCAGCGGCCGCCGCCCCCACCCTCGTCCGCCACCCGCACCACCCGCACACGGGCACCGCCGGCCCTCGCGCCCTCGGCCGCCGCCAGGGCGAGGGCGCGCATCGTCCCCCGGCGGCTGTGGTAGACGACGGCGACCCGGGGCCTCACGGTGCCTCCCCGGGCAGCGGCCGGGCACGCAGCACGAGCCGTACGTCCTCACCGACCCGGCTCACCTCGTCGAGGCGCAGCCGGACCCCGTCGCCGAGTGTCCGGATCCCGAGGTCGTCCAGGACCGGTCGTCCTCCCGCCCCGAGCAGCAGCGGCGCCACATAGGCGACGACCCGGTCGAGGAGGCCGGCGGCGGCGAAGGCCGCGGCCAGCCGGGCGCCGCCCTCGAGCAGCACGGAGCGCACGTCCCGCGCGTACAGCTCGCCGGCCAGCGCCCGGATGTCGAGACCGCCGTCCACGACGGGCACGTCCAGCACCTCGTGGCCCCGCGGCAGCCGGGGTCTCGGCGCGCCCCGGCCGATGACGACCAGCGTGGGGGCGGCGTCGTCGAGCACGCGCGCGCCGGACGGGACGGCGTCACCGGCCCGGTCGAGGACCACGCGCAGCGGCGGCCGGCCGGACACCGCGTGCCGCAGCCCGAGGTGCGGATCGTCGGCACGCAGGGTCCCCGAGCCGACCAGTACGGCGTCGTGCGCGGCGCGCAGGGCGTGCACGTCCTCGCGCGCCCGCTGTCCGGTGATCCACCGTGAGGTCCCGTCGGGCGCCGCCGACCGCCCGTCGAGGCTGCCGCCGAACTTCCACGTCACGCAGGGCCGGGCGGCGCGGACCGCGGTGAGCCACAGTTCGTTGCCGCGCTCGGCCTCCGCGCGCAGGACGCCCGGGACCACCTCCACACCGGCCGCGCGCAGCCGCCGGGCACCGCCCGCCGCGTGCGGGTTCGGATCGGGCACGGCGTAGACGACCCGGGCGACGCCCGCGCGCGGCAGCGCGTCCGCGCACGGTCCCGTACGGCCCTGGTGCGCGCAGGGCTCCAGGGTGACCACGGCGGTCGCTCCCCGAGCCCGGTCTCCCGCGACGGCGAGGGCTTCGACCTCCGCGTGCGGGTGTCCCGCTCCCCGGTGGTACCCCTCGCCCACCGGGGTGCCGTCCGGGGCGAGCAGGACACAGCCGACGACGGGGTTGGGGCTGGTCTCGCCCAGCGCGGTGGCGGCGAGGCCGATCGCGCGGCGCATGGCGGCTTCCTCGGCCGGACGCACGGACGAGGGGGGTGCGTTCCGGGCCTCCGGCGTGCCGGACGCCGCCGCCGGGATGCCGGCCGTCACGGCGTCTCCGCGAGCCGGAAGCCCATGGCGTAGATGTCCCGCGCGTACCAGCCGTGCCGCCGTCGGCAGCGGGCGAGGTCGCCGAAGCGGGTGAAGCTGCCGCCCCGGGCGATGCGATAGGCGCCGCGGGTGCGCGCGAGGTCGTCGGCGACGTCCGTTCCGCCGGGGTACGGGCGGTACTCGTCCGCCGTGTACTCCTCCACGTTGCCCGCCATGTCGTGCGCCCCGAACGGCGAACGCCCGCCGGGGTACACCCCGATGGGGGTGGTGGTCAGCGGGCCGTGCTCCACGGTGTTGGCGCGGTCGGTGGCGCTTTCCCCGCCCCACGGGAACTCCCGGCCGTCGCCGCCGGAGGCCGCGTACTCCCACTCGGCCTCCGTGGGCAGCCGGAACGCCCGGCCCGTACGGTCCGCGAGCCAGGCGGCGTACGCGTCGGCTGCCTCGGGCGGAACGGTCCACACCGGGTGGTTGCCGAGCGTCTCGGGGTAGACGCCGAACCGCCAGGAGGTCGGCAGCCACGTGTTGCCGGTGTCCTCCAGGAAGCGGCGGTACTCGGCGTTGGTCACCGGGTGGAGCGCGATCCGGAAGGCCGCGATGTCCGTCTCGTACGCGGGGCACTCCTTCGCGATCCACTCCTCCTCCACCCCCGCGTGCCGCCAGCGGGCGGTGACCGGCCCGACCTCCTCCGGTTCGAGGCCGAGCCGGACCCGGGCCCCCGGGACGTCGGCCATCGGAGGATCGTCGGGCCGGATGCGCGGGTCCCCGACGAGGCCGAGGACCGTGCCGGCGGCGTAGCGCCGGGAGAAGGGCCGGCCGGGGTCCTCCGCGACGGAGACGAGGGTCACGGCGGGAGCGCCGAGGAGATCGGGGTGGGCCTGCAGGGCCCAGGGTCCCGTGCGGGCGGTGAAGGAGTCGGGCAGGCCCATGGCCGCCCGGTCGGAGAGGGTGTTGGGGTTGGCCATGACCGCCGGCGGGGCGGCGGGAGGCGTGGTGCTGGTCAAGGAAGCCTCCGGTCGGTCGTGGGAGCGCGGTCCGCGGTGCCGGTGCCTGAGCCTCGGGCCGCGGCCGGGACGGGGCCTGCGGCTCGGGCGGGAGCCGCGGCCCCGGAGCGGACCGGCGTCTCGGTCAGCTCCGTCGTCGGCACCGCGTCGGACAGGGCGCGGTAGCCCGCGTCGTTGAGGTGGATGTGGTCGCCGCTGTCGAAGCCGGCGCGCACGCGCCGGGGGTCGGCGGGGTCGCGGACCGCCGCGTCGAAGTCCACGACCGCGTCGAACTCAGGTGCCGTGCGCAGCACCGTGTTGAGTTCCGTACGGGCGCGCTCGGCGTCCTCGGTCCAGAACGGCGAGTCCTTGAACGGTGTCAGGGTGCCCACCAGCACGCGGATGCCTCGTTCGCGCAGGCGCTGGGCCATCGTGCGCAGTCCGTTCAGGACCTCGTCCGCGCCTGCGTGCGGCGGCAGTTGGAGGTCGTTGATGCCCTCGTACAGCACGACGGTCCGTACCCCCGCCTGGGCGAGCGCGTCCCGGTCGAGCCGTCCCAGGGCGCTGGTGCCGCGCTGCGGCCGGTCGGTCTCGGTGCCGTCGCGCAGCACGCGGTTGCCGCCGATGCCCTTGTTGAGCACGCCCAGGCCGCGGGTCGCCGGATCGGCGGCGAGGCGGCGCGCCAGGGCGTCGGTCCAGCGGCCGTTGCCGTCCAGGGTGGAGCCCACCCCATCGGTCTGCGAGTCGCCGATCGCGACCACCGCGCCGCGCGCCCGTGTCCCGCGCGCGTCGGTCCCGCGCACGTCCACGCCCGTGAGGAAGAACCACGAGGTCTCGGTGCGGGGGAACGCGGCCCCGGTCGCGTCGGCGGTGTGGTCGCCCGCTTCGGAGACATGGCTGCGCTGCTGCGCCAGCCAGTGCCAGGTGGTGGGTCCGGTGGGCTCCGGGAGATGGACGCCGACCATCAGGTCCGCCCCGGCCGGCGCGTCGAAGGCGACCGGGTCGCTGAGCGCCTCCGATCCCGTCGGCAGGGTCGTTCGGGCCGCGCCGCCGTCGAAGGTGACCGCCCGGGTGCTGCCGGGTACGGCCGCCGCCGGGGAGCCCGGCAGCGGCAGCGCGACGGTCGTCCGGCCCAGGGTCAACGGCCGTGTGCCGTACGCGTTCGAGAACCGCAGCCGTACCTGGTCGCCGCCGATCGACATGCGCACGACCATGCGTACCGTCCGGTCGTCCAGCCCGTCCCGGGAGATGCCCTCGGGCGCGGCGGGCGCCGGAGCCGTACCCCAGGAGCCGGCCCAGCCGGACACCTCGGCCCGGGAGGACGCGCCGGCGGGGGAGGACGCGCCGGCGGGGGAAGCCGGAGAGGCGGGAGAGGTGGGAGTTTCGACGAGCAACCCCGTCGCCCAGACCGCCGCGGAGACCGCCGTCAGCAGGGTGACGCACCGCCTCATCGCGGCTCGCCGTCCGCCGTGCGCCGGAAGGTCCCCAGAAGGTACGTGAGCCCCGCCGTGCCGCGCGGCACCCGGCGCACGTCCACCGGCTCGAAGCCGTGGGCGGTGACGAGGGAGTGGAGCTCGCCGGGGGTGAACTCGCGGTAGAGGCGCTTGCCCGCGTTGACGTAGAGGCTGCCCGCGTCGCCCGCCGCCTGGAAGACGGAGACGGTGAACAGGCCGCCGGGGACGAGCAGTTCACGGACGCGCCGCAGATGGCGGGGATAGCTGTCCGGGTGCTGGTGGTGCAGGCAGCCGTTGTCCAGCACGGCCTGGTACTCCGCCGTGCCCGCCAGCTCCGTCAGGGGGGTCACGAGGAAGCGGGCCCGGCCGGGCCGGCGAGCCACGAGGGCGTCCCACTCGGGGGAGGCGATGAGGTCGATGCCGGTGACGCGGTGCCCGTCGGCCAGCAGCATCTCGGCGTCGCGGCCATGACCGGTGCCGATGTCGAGGATGTGCGCGTCCTGGGTGTCACCGAGCGCGCTCGACAGCAGGCGCGGCGCCTCCCGCATCGCCTCTTCGCCGGTCCACAGGTCGCGCCCGGTGGCGTAGTGGTCCTGGAAGTCGGAGTGGAGCACGGCCGCGTACGCCGCCTCGTCGAGCTGCGGCGTACGGGCGGGAGTGATCGTGTAGCGGTCGGCTATGGGATGGCTGTCCATGGGGTGTGGAGTCCTCTCGGAGAGGAGGGGAAGCAGGGAGAAGCCCCCGGGAGAGGTCCCGAGGGGAGCCAAGCGGTCCCAGGGGCCGTGGCACGGCGCCGGGGGAGGCGGGGTCCCCCTCACCTCCCCCGGCGCCGTACGGGACGACGGCGACTCAGCCGCCGATCGTGTACACCTGGCCGTCGTAGGACGCGGCGGCGAAGACCTTGCGCCCGGCGTCGTACGCGAGCGAGGAGATGCCCGCCGTGGTGGGCCGGACCACCTCGGTCCAGCCGCGCTCCACCCGGTCGTAGACCGCGACGCGGCCGTTGTAGCTGCCGGTCGCCACGAACCTGCCGTCGTCGGACGCCGCGACGCACTTGATGGAGTGGGTGTGCGGCGTCGGCAGGACCTCGGCCCGCCGCTCGGGGTTCCACAGCCGCAGCTTCAGGTCACGGCTCACGCTCGCGAACCAGCCGTCCTCCAGGCCCGCGCAGCCGTTGGCGATCTTGTCGTGGGCGTCCTCGACGGTGGCGACCTTCTCCAGGGTGGAGATCCGGTACCAGGTGGCCGAGGCGTCGGCCGCCACGGAGAAGACGAAGTCCCCGGAGACGGCGACGCCCTTGACGGCGTTCACGTGCAGGGGCAGGTCCGCGACGTGCTCGACGCGGTCCGTGCCGCGCAGCCGGAGCAGCAGGCCCTCGCCGGTGTACGCCCCCACGACGGCGTACCGTTCGCCGTCCCGCTCGAAGGCGGCGCCGCAGTTGAGCGGGGAGCGGTGCTGGTACAGCTCGCGCCCCGTGAGCGCGTCGAAGACCTTGCCGAGCTGTCCGCCGGAGAGCACCACTGCGCCCAGCGGCGTGAGGAAGTTGCACAGGCTGCCGGTCTCCGCCACCTGGACACCGTCCCGGCGCACCAGTCCGGCGTCACCGACCGTCAGCGGGCCCTCGGGAGCGGGCAGCACGGCGTTGACCCCGCCGGTGGGCGGCACCTCGGCGGTGTCCCAGACCCGCTCCTCGTAGTCGTAGCCCCGGTAGCCGGCCCCGAAGGTGGCGAAGACCAGACGCGAGTCGCCGGCGAACGCGCACGAGCGGGGCCACACGTCGTCGGGCAGACCGCTGGTGTCGCGCAGCTCGGGCCGGCCGGAGGAGACGTCCCACAGCCGCATGGTCCGGTCGTAGCTGAGGCTGACCAGGAGGTGGCGGGAGTCGTCGAGGACGAGGCGCTTGATACCCGCGTCGTGGGCCGGCACGTCCTTCTGCCCGGTGGGTCCGACGACCACGATGCGGCCCTCGTCGTTGCCCGCGAAGATGGTGCCGCCGGAGGAGATGGCGATGGTGTCCGTCTCGACCCCGCCCATGTCGAGGTTGGCGATCATCCCGCCGGTCTCCAGGGACCAGCGCTTGATGGTGCCGTCGTCGCTGGAGGAGATCACCTCGTCGGCGTCGCGGTTCCATTCGACGGAGATGACGTCGGCGGTGTGGCCGGCGAAGACGGCGACGAGCCGCCCGGTGAAGTCGTACACGCGCACCCTGTGGTCGCGGGAGGCGGTGGCGATCAGTTCCTTCGACGGGTGGAAGACCGACATCTCGACGTCGTCCTCCTGCTCGGCGAAGACCGCGACCAGCCGCAGGTCGGGCACCGTCCACAGGCGGGCCGTGTAGTCGCTGGACGAGGTGAGCAGGTGCCGGCCGTCGGGCGAGAACGCGCACTGGTTGGCCAGGTGGTCGTGGAAGGAGCGCGCCAGCGCCCGGCCGGTGCGCTGGTCCCAGCAGATGACCTGGTTGTCGTAACCGGCGGTGGCGACGTACGCGTCCCGCCAGGCGGCGATGCCGCTGATGGGGCCCCGGTGCTGGATCATATGGACTCCCCCGCGAGTCGAATGGTGTGGCCGCTCCGCTCGACCTTGGCGCGCAGGTAGTGCCGGTTGCGCTCGGTCTGGAAGATCCCGGTCGGGATCACTTCGTCGATGACGATGCCGTACGAGGTCAGTTGCGCGGCCTTGTCGGGGTTGTTGGTGTGCAGTCTGATCCGCGGGGCGTCGAGGGCGCGGAGCATCTCGGCGGCGGGACGGTAGTCGCGGAGGTCGTCGGAGAAGTTCAGCTCGCGGTTGGCGGCGAAGGTGTCGAGGCCGAGCTCGTCCTGGACGCGGTAGGCGTCCAACTTGTTGTAGAGCCCGATGCCCCGGCCTTCCTGGCGGAGATAGAGCAGGATGCCGCCGGACTCCGCGAGCAGCTGCATCGACTCCTCGAGCTGCGGTCCGCAGTCGCAGCGGGCGGACCCGAAGACGTCTCCGGTCAGGCACTCCGAGTGGAGCCGCACCAGCGGGACGTCCGTGGTCGGCGCGAAGGTGACGGCGATGTGCTCCTGCCCGTCACCGAGTTCGGAGAAGGTGACCATCTCGGCGGTCTTCCAGCCTCCGTCGGCCAGTCGCACGGGCACTTCGACACGGGCCCGGGTCCGGCTCGTGGGATTCGTCAGTACGGAGGTCACCGGCGGCTCCGCACCCTTGAACGTGTTGCGCACGTGATCGTCCCTCCCGTTGGATCCTGTGCATGTAATGGACCCAGCATCTGCAACCGCGGGGCCGCGCACAGCAGGGGTGGACCGGTATCGGCACCGAGACATTTGAGGTTCAGTACCGAACCACGAGACGCCGCTGACACCGGGCGGCGGCCCTGGGGGTGGCCGGTGGCTCAGCCGCGGCTCCACACGAGCCAGTGCGGGTCGGGCACCACCGTCAGCAGGGCCGAGATCACCACGACCGCCGCGAGGACTCCCAGCTCGATCCGGGCGGGCGCCTCGGCGTCCCCGCCCCGCAGCATCCGGTGCCGGGCGGTCAGCGCGAGCAGGCTCGCCACGCCGACCAGGGCGAGCTTGGCCAGCAGGACCCTGCCGTACGCCGTGCTGAGGACGGCCTCCAGGGGAAGGCGGCGCAGACTGGAGCAGGTGCCCGTGACGACGAGCGCGGCGAAGATCCAGGCCGCCGCGCGGGCGTAACGGCCCAGCACGTCCCGCCCGCCCCCGCGCAGCCGCATGGTCCGCAGGACGTACAGCAGGGAGCCGAACCAGAGGGATGCCGCCGCCAGGTGGACGACGGTGAGCGTGACGCCGACCGCCGGGCTGTACGTCTCCGGATGCGCGCGCAGGGCCTCGGCGACGACGACCGCGGTGAGCGGGAGCAGCGCGAGGGCGGGGCGGCGGGAGGCGGCGCACAGGGCCGCGAGGGCGAAGGCGTTGGCCGTCACGAGGAGCAGGCGGCCTTCCCGCAGGCCGTACGCCGTGGTGAGGCCCAGTCCGCTGACCGCGGCGAGGAGCAGGAGGAGTCCGGCCGAGGCGGCCGCGCCGAGCAGGGCGGCGGGCGCGGACCAGCGGCGGGGCAGCGGGCCCGCGCGGGCCAGGCGGGCGCCGGTGAGTTCGCCGAGATGGACGGCGAGTGCGGCCAGGAGGAGGACCCGGAGCACGCTGGTGGTCCCGGCCGCGGGGATGGGGAGTTCGCCGGTGCCCGTCTGGGCCAGTCCGGCGCCGACGAGGGCGAGAGCGAGGGCCGCGAGGGCTCCGATCGCGACGAGCGCGGCTGTCGTCCGACGTATCGGGGTGCCTGCGGGACCGGGAAGCGTCACCGGTCGATCGTCACCGAGGGCCGGACGGGCGGCAACTCACGTACACGCGCACGCGATGGGCCGTACGGAGTACGGCGCCGCCCGTCCTCGCCCGGCGGGTCAGGCCTTGTTGAGGCCGGCCCAGAACTCGTCCCAGGACAGCTTGCCGTCGGCGTTGCCGTCGCGCGGGGCGATCAGGGCCTCCGCGACCGTCTCGGTGACGTGGAAGTCACCCAGCTGCGCCATGACGCTCTTGTACTCGGCGGCGGTGATGAATCCGTCCCCGTCCACGTCGTACCGATCGAATGCCTTGCGCGCCGACTCGATGTCCGCCACAGCTTCCGCCCCTTCTTGGTCCTTCGATGACGGGGGTCAGATTATCGGGCGGCCCGTCGGGCCGGGGCGCCGGGCCATGGCCGATCATGGAGGCATGAGCGATGACGTGGCACGGATCCTGGCGGCGGCGGCGCGCGGGCAGTTCCCGCCGCCGGACGGCTCGACGACGGTGGTCCCGCAGCCCAGCCCCCGGGACGCCGGAGTCCTCGCCTTCACCGCGCACTCGGTCGTCTTCACCGACGAGGACCCGGAGTGGGTACGGGCGGAGCTGGCGGCGGTGTCGAGCGATCCGCTGGCCGCCTCCATGAACCCGGAGTTCCTCATCGCCCTCATGCGCCGTACGGGGCTGCGCATGAACACGGTCGATCTGCTGACGGTCGCGCCCGCGCTGCCCGGCGCCCCCGAGCTGCCGCTGCGGGAGATCCGGGACACGGGGCACCCCCGGGTGGCGCGGGCGCTGAAGTTCCGGGACGACGTACGGGTGTGGGCGGCCGACGGCGGTGTGCTGATCCTGGGGCGGGGCGTGGCCGGCCGCTGGGAGGCGGCGATCGAGGTCGACGAGGAGGTGAGGCACCAGGGGCTCGGCCGGGCGCTGGCCCTCGCCGCCCGGCATCTGACGCCGGACGGCGTGGTCTGGGCCCAGCAGTCTCCCGGCAACGCCCGCAGCGTCCGCACCTTCCAGGCGGCGGGCTACCGTCCGGTGGCCTCGGAGGCCCTCCTCATCGCCGGGTGATACCCACAAGCCCCCTGGCGAGTGAGCCGAAGGACGCCGCGGGCGTCGAAAGGGAGAACGCGCACAGGCCCCGAGGAACGCGGGACCGCGCGGGGGTACCTCCCACGCCCCCGGGGCGTAGGGGGCGAACGACCGTCGACGCACGCAACAGGGCGTCCGAAGGCGAACCGAGCCCCGGAGGCTAGCGGAAGATGCCCGTGTGGCCGAGCGAGTAGCGGCCGGGCTGGGGGTAGACCGCGAGGCCGTGGGGGCCGCCGCCGACGGGGATGCGCGCGAGCTGCTTGCCGGTGGCCGTGTCGATCGCGTAGACCTCGGAGTCGTAGCGTCCGGAGAGCCACAGCACCTTGCCGTCGGCCGACACCCCGCCCATGTCCGGGGAGCCGCCGTCCGGGAGCCACCACTTCTTCGTCAGCTTGTTCTTGGCGAAGTCGAAGACCGAGATGGAGCCCTCACCGCGGTTGGGCACGTACATCTCCTTGGAGTCGCGGGAGATGTAGAGGCCGTGGCAGCCCTTGCCGGTCGGCATCAGCCGCGGGGTGGTGAACTTCTCGCCGTCCAGGACCCACATCCCGTGGGCCATCATGTCGGCGATGTAGAAGGTCTTGCCGTCCGGCGAGATCTTCACGTCCTGCGGCATCGCGCCCTCGAACGGCAGCCTCTGCTGGCCGATGACCTCCATCTTCTCGGTGTCGACCTTCAGGAGCTCGCCGGAGAACTCGCAGGAGACGACGAAGTACCGGCCGTCGGCGGAGAAGTCGGCGTGGTTCACGCCGTAGCAGGAGACGGGGACGGTCTTCTTCCGTTCCATGGTGTGCGGGTCGCGGAAGACGAGCTCGCGGTCCAGGGAGGCCATGACGACGGCGTACTTGCCGTTGGGCGTGAAGTAGAGGTTGTACGGGTCGTGGACCTCGACGGGCTTGCCCGGGGCCCCGGTGGCCGGGTCGATCGGGGTGAGCGTGTGGCCGCGGTTGTTGTTGACCCAGAGCGTCTTCATGTCCCAGGAGGGGACGACGTGCTGCGGCTGGATGCCGACCGGGATGGTCTCGATGACCTGGTACGTCGCCGGGTCGATCACGGAGACGGTGTTGGAGTTGGTGTTGGGCACGTACACCCGGGACGGGAAGTCCTTGACCACGGGTGAGAGCTTGTTCGGCCGGTCGGCCGCGTAGACGTCCTTGGGGTCGAGGACGGGCGGCATGCCGGGCAGGCCGTCCGGGGCGGCTTCCTTCGGTACGGCCGGGGCCGCGGCGGCCTCCTTCCCGGCGCCACCGCGGGGCTCGGCCCCGTCGTCCGCGGTGCCGCACCCGGCGAGCGCGGCGAGCAGCGCGGCGGCGAGGAGGCTCTTCGTACGCGTGGTGAGAGGCAGCATCAGCTCAGCAGCTCCGTGGTCGTCACCGCGCGCAGTCCGCGGCGGTCGAGGTCGGCGAGGAGGGGCGGCAGCGCGGCGACGGTGTCCGCGTGGCCGAAGTGCAGGCTCACCACCGATCCGTTGCGGATCGGTCCGGTGACGTTGCGGACGACGGCCGCGGCGCCGGGCGAGGTGAAGTCGAGGGAGTCGACGTCGTACGAGAGGACGTGCGGGTAGCCGGCGCGGCGGGCGGCCCGCTGGACGGCCGGGGTGGCGTGCCGGGTCCTGGAGGGCCGGAACCAGCTGCCGATGGAGCCGGTGAGCCGGCGCAGCCGCGTGGCGCAGGCGCTGATCTCCGCGTACGCCTCCTCGTCGCCCATCGTGGTGATGTCGAGGTGGCGCTGGGTGTGGTTGCCGAGGTCGTGGCCGCCGTCGAGGATCCGGCGGGCGAGGGCGGGATGGGCGTCGAGCCAGTCGCCGACGGCGAGGACGGTGACCCGGGCGCCGCCCTTCTCGGCCTCGGCGAGCACGGAGCGGGCGAGGGCGGGGTCGCCCTGGCCGTGGAAGGTGAGGGCGACCCGGGGGCGGTCGCGGGGTCCGTGCGCGATCTCGACGGGGTGGCCGGGGAAGCGGCGAGGGGCCGGGGCGGCGGGCGCGGCGGCCGGGCCGCGAGGTGCGGGGCGGCGCTGCGTACCGCAGGCGGTGGTGAGCGCGCCGGCGACGACGGCTGCCGCACCCGCCCGCAGCGCGTCACGGCGGTCGGTCAAGGTCACTCGACCATTCAAGAGCGGTTATGACCGAAATCTAACGATTGGGCCAATCCAGGACGTTTACAAGCCAGGAGACGCTGTCCATCATGCGGACGAGGCGAGGAAACAACCGGTTAACTCGATACCTATTCATCATTTGCAAGGCGAGTGCTTCACGTCACCAACGATTCACTGGAGATCGATCCCTATCTGTCCAAATTTGCCCTAGTAGGACCTTTTGGCGGGATGGTGTCTTGTCTGCCATAGTCGGAGACACGACCCCCATTGACCCGGGCCAGGTCGTCCGAGCACCGTGGATACACCCCCCCGATCCACGACGCTCCACCCACGGAAGCCCCCGCACGGGGGCTTTTGTGCGTCAGCGGTCCGCGACGCGCATCTCGAACCAGGTCGTCTTGCCGCGCGGCTGCAGATCGACGCCCCAGCGGTCGGAGAGCTTGTCCACGAGGAAGAGCCCGCGCCCGCTGACGTCCAGCTCATGGACGGGCATGAGGCACGGCAGCCCGCGCGAGGGGTCCTTGACCTCGATCCGGATCCAGCCACGGCGGCGCAGCATGCGCAGCCCGAAGACCCGGGCCCCGGTGTGGCGCACGGCGTTGCCGACGAGTTCGGAGACGAGCAGGACGGCGTGCTCGGCGATCTGCGGGGACAGCGCCCACTGGCGCAGGACGACGCACTGGGTGAGCCGGCGGGCGACGGCGGCGGACTCGGGACGGGAGGGCAGCCGGACATCCTCCTCGGCCGGATTTCCGTACAACTCCAGAGCCTTGAGGGCCTGTTCGTCCTCGGCTGCCGGTACCCACCGTGCGGCGGTCGCACCGCCGTGCTGCCGCGGTTGCTCCACACCCTCCAGGCCCGCCATGCCCCCATCATGGCCGGACGGAACGGACCGCGGGGCCGTTCTGGCGGAATCGGCCCCCCGGAATCGACAATTCCGGGGGATTCGATTGGCATATGCCAGGGTCAGACGAACTTCGCCTTGCCCGGGCCCTCCTCGACGAAGCTGCGCATCCCGCGCTCGCGGTCCTCGGTGGCGAACAGGCCCGCGAACCAGGTCCGTTCGATCGCGAGACCGGTGTCGATGTCGGCCTCCAGGCCCTGGTCGACCGCCTCCTTGGCGGCCCGCAGCGCGAGGGCCGGGCCCTGGGCGAGCTTCGCCGCCCAGGCGTGGGCCTGCTCGTACACCTCGGCCGCCGGGACGACCCGGTCGACCAGACCGAGCGTCAGGGCCTCGTCGGCCTTGACCATCCGGCCCGTGAAGATGAGGTCCTTCGCCCTGGAGGGGCCGATCAGCCGGGACAGCCGCTGGGTGCCGCCGGCGCCCGGGATGAGACCGAGCAGGATCTCGGGCTGGCCGAGCTTGGCGTTGTCGGCGGCGATCCGGTAGTCGGCGCAGAGCGCCAGCTCGCAGCCGCCGCCGAGGGCGTAGCCGGTGACCGCGGCGACGACCGGCTTGGGGATGCGGGCGATCGCGGTGAAGGAGTCCTGGAGCGCGCGCGACCGCTTGACCATGGCCGCGTGGTCCATGACCTGCATCTCCTTGATGTCCGCGCCCGCCGCGAACACCTTCTCCCCGCCGTACAGGATCACGGCCCGCACGTCGTCGCGGTCGGTCGCCTCCGCGGCCAGCTCGCGCAGCCGGTCCTGGGTGGCGATGTCGAGGGCGTTCATCGGGGGACGGTCGAGACGGATGGTGCCGACGCCTTCGGCGACTTCGAGGTTCACAGTCATGGAGGCAGGTTAGTGGGCGTTAACGGCGTGAGACCCGGTGCCGTTGGTCACAGCACCGGGTCTCCTCAGGACGGTCTACTTGATCCACTCCGACCACGGCATGTTCCAGCCGTTGAGGCCGTTGTCCGGCTTGATCTGCTTGTCCTTGGAGTTCTTCACGATCACGACGTCGCCGATGATCGAACGGTCGTAGAACCAGGCGGCGGGCGTCGAGCTGTCGCCGGCGCCGCGCGCGTCCCGCAGACCGACACAGCCGTGGCTGACGTTCGCCGAACCGAAGGTCCCGGGCGAGGCCCAGTAGTTGCCGTGGACGAACGTGCCCGAGGTGGACAGACGCATCGCGTGCGGTACGTCCTTGATGTCGTACTCGCCGCCGAAGCCGACCGTGGCGCCGTTCATGCGGGTCACCTTGTACTTCTCGCTGATGACCATCTGACCGTTGTACGTGGTCGTGGACGGGGCGCCCGCGGTGATCGGGATCGTCTTGATGATCTTGCCGTCGCGCTCGACCTTCATCGTCTTGGCGCTGGCGTCGACCGTGGAGACCTGACGGCGGCCGATGGTGAAGGAGACCTTCTTCTTCTGCTTGCCGTAGACGCCCGGCCGGCCCTCGACGCCGTCGAGGTTGAGCTCGACGGTCACCTTGGTGCCCGCGGCCCAGTACTCCTCCGGGCGGAAGTCGAGGCGGTCGTTGCCGAACCAGTGACCCTCGATCCGCACGGCGGGCTCGGCGGTCACCTTGATGGCCTTCTCCACCGCCTCCGGGTTGGTGATGCCCCGGGTGAAGTTGATGGAGACCGGCATGCCGACGCCGACGGTCGAACCGTCCTCCGGCGTGTAGTGCCCGATGAAGGTGTTCTTCGGGACCAGGGTGGTGAAGGTGGTGTCCTTCGCCGACTCACGGCCCTCGGAGTCCTTCGCCACGGCGTGGACCTTGTACTGCGTGCCCGCCGCCAGGTGGCCGACGGGCTGCCAGCTCGTACCGTCCGCCGCGAGCTTGCCCTCGACCTCGACACCCTTGGAGTCGGCGACGGTGACCGTCGTCAGCTTCCCCTGCTCGGCCGTCACCTTCAGCGCGCCGCTGGTGGCGACCGACTCGGCGCCGTCCTTCGGGGCGATCGTGACGACCGCCTGCGACGCCGCGATCTCCTGCTTGCCCCCGCCGCTCCGCGCCGGGTCCTCCCCGCCCTTGCCGGCCGGGTCCCCGCCCCCGCAGGCCGTCAGCACCAGGAGCAACGCCCCCACAGCCACGGCCTGCAGACGTGCGCCCCCGCGCCGCCGTCCACGACCCACCCCGGCCGATATCGGCTGCCCGTTCACAATGGTGTCTCCCCTCGCACGGCCTGGTCTCGCCACGGCCCGCACCCCCGCACGCATCCTCCGCGCGCACGGCGCTAGATAATCACACCGCAGGACACGAAAGTTCCACGTGAATGTCACCGTTCAGTCCCAGTTGATCCAGGAACCGTGCACGTCACGCGGGTCGACGAGGGGACGACGGGGGCTCACCGCAGGGCGGAACCCGCCTTCCACCGGTTCCAGTCCATGTTCCAGCCTCCGAGCCCGTTGTCGGGAGCGACCTTTCGGTCACGGGAGTTGACGACTTCCACCACGTCGCCGATGAGGGTCCGGTCGAAGAACCAGCCCGCCGGGGAGTCCGGGCTGCCGCCCTTCTCGTCCCGCAGGCCGACACAGCCGTGGCTGACGTTGGCCGAGCCGAAGGTGGAGGGCGCGGCCCAGTAGTTGCCGTGGAGGAAGGTGCCCGACTCGGTCAGCCGCATCGCGTGCGGTACGTCCTTGATGTCGTACTCGCCACCGAAACCGACGGTCCGGCCGTCCATCCGCGTCACGTCGTACAGCTCCGTGACCACCATCTTCCCGTTGTACGTGGTGGTCTTCGGCGCCCCGGCCGTGATGGGCAGGGTCGCGAGCACCGCGCCGTCCCTGCGGACCTCCATGGTGTGCGCCGCCGCGTCCACCAGGGAGACCTGGGAGCGACCGACGGTGAAGCCGACCGTCTTGCGCTGGATGCCGTACACCCCGGGCGCTCCCTCGACGTCGCGCAGGGCGAGCTCGACGGTCACGCGGGTGCCGGGCCGCCAGTACTCGGCGGGGCGGAAGTCGAGCCGTTCCTTGCCGAACCAGTGGCCGACGACCTCCACGGGCGGCTGCGAGGTGACCCTGATGGCCCGTTCGACGGCCTCGCGGTTCTCGATGGCACGGTTGAAGGCGAAGGAGACGATCATGCCGGTGCCGACCGTGGAACGGTTCTCCGGCTTGAAGTAGCCGATGAAGCGGTGCTCGGGCACGACCGTGGTGAAGGTGGTGTGGCGGGCGGAGCGCCGGCCGTGGCCGTCGAGCGCGACGGCATCCACGCTGTACTTGGCGGCGAGCGCGAGCCGGGCGTCCGCGGCCGGCCGCCAGCGCAGCCCGTCCTCGCTGATCGCCCCGGGGACGGCCGTCCGCTGGGCGTCCTCGACCTGGACGACGGTGACCCGTTCGAGGCGTCCGCTGTCCACCCGTACCTCGATCGGCCCCTCGGCCGGCACGGCACGGCTGCCGTCCTCCGGACTGATCCGGATGACGTCGCCGGGCGCCCGCGCCTTCCCGGGCAGCGAGACGCCGATCCCCCCGTCGCCCCCGCCGTCGGTGCAGCCCGACAGGCCCACCATCAGTGCCGCCACCGCGAGGGCGTACCCCGCCCGCTTCCATACAAGTGTCACGCTCAGCCCAACGACAGGCCCCCTCCAGGGGAAACGTGCGTGCGGGTCACGTTGGGAGGACGGCCGTCGGGGGCAGAACAGGTGGGAGGACCACGTGCGGGAAGTCGCGGCCGGGACGCCGCGCGCTCCGCGCCATGGGGTTTCTCCCTCGCCGCCAGGCAAGGGGGAGGCCCGCCGAGCCGCAGGAGGCCGACAGGTGTCGAGCGCAGCCGAGCAGGAGGCGGTACCGGACGGAGTGGGGCTTCCCCTTGCCCCGGAGCGGTTCCGGCCCGTGGTGTGGCCGGGTGCGCCCACACCCCTGGGCGCACGGTGCCGGGTCGGGCCCGACGGGGTGTCCGGCACCAACTTCGCCCTGTGGGCGGGCGGGGCGGAGGCCGTCGAGCTGTGTCTGTTCGACGCCGACGGGACGGAGCGGCGGCTGCCGCTGACCGAGCTCACCCACGAGATCTGGCACGGCTTCGTGCCGGGGGTGGAGGCCGGGCAGCGGTACGGCTACCGGGTGCACGGCCGCTGGGACCCGTGGACGGGCGCCCGCTGGAATCCGGCCAAGCTGCTCCTGGATCCGTACGCCCGGGCCGTGGACGGGGACTTCACGCTGCCGGCGGAGGTGTACGGGCACGTCCGGGACTGGCCGCAGCAGCATGTGGCCGACACCGTGCGCGACGACCGGGACTCGGCGCCGTTCGTGCCGAAGGGCGTGGTCGTCCATGACGACGACGACTGGTCGGACGACCGCAGGCCGAAGACCCCCTGGCCGGACTCGGTCATCTACGAGCTGCACGTGAAGGGCTTCACCCAGCTCCATCCGGGCATCCCCGAGGAGCTGCGGGGCACCTACGCCGGGCTCGCGCACCCCGCGGCGATCGACCATCTCGTACGCCTCGGGGTGACGGCGGTCGAGCTGCTGCCGGTGCACCAGTTCGCGCACGAGGACCATCTGCTCCGGCGGGGCCTGCGCAACTACTGGGGGTACAACTCCATCGGCTACTTCGCGCCGCACGCGGGCTACTCCGCGTCGGGGACCGCCGGGCAGCAGGTCGGCGAGTTCAAGAAGATGGTGCGGGCGCTGCACGCCGCCGGCATCGAGGTCATCCTCGACGTGGTCTACAACCACACGGCGGAGGCGGGCGAGCTGGGCCCCACGCTCTCCCTGAAGGGCATCGACAACCGGGGCTACTACCGTCTGCAGTCCGACGCCCGCCGGTACGCCGACTACACGGGCTGCGGCAACACCCTGCACGTGGTCCAGCCGCAGGTGCTGCGGCTGATCACCGACTCGCTGCGGTACTGGGTGACGGAGATGGGCGTCGACGGCTTCCGCTTCGACCTCGCGGCGGCGCTGGCCAGGTCCTTCCACGACGTCGACATGCTCTCGCCCTTTCTGGCCGTCATCGCCCAGGACCCGGTGCTGCGCCGGGTCAAGCTGATCGCCGAGCCGTGGGACGTCGGCAACGGCGGCTACCAGGTCGGCGCCTTCCCGCCGCTGTGGACGGAGTGGAACGACCGCTACCGTGACGCGGTGCGGGACTTCTGGCGCGGCGCCCTGCCCGACGTACGCGACCTGGGCTACCGCCTCTCCGGTTCGAGCGACCTGTACGCGTGGGGCGGGCGGCGGCCGTACGCCTCGGTCAACTTCATCACCGCGCACGACGGCTTCACGCTCCGCGACCTCGTCACGTACGAGCGCAAGCACAACGAGGCGAACGGCGAGGGCAACCGGGACGGGACGCACGACAACCGCGCCTGGAACTGCGGGGCGGAGGGCGAGACCGACGACCCGGACGTCGGCGCGCTGCGCCTGCGGCAGCTGCGGAACATGCTGACGACCCTGCTGCTGTCGACCGGGGTGCCGATGCTCGTCGCGGGCGACGAGATGGGCCGCACCCAGGGCGGCAACAACAACGCCTACTGCCAGGACAACGAGACCAGCTGGCTGGACTGGTCGCTGCCCGAGGACCCGGGGCGGCGGGAACTGCTCGCCCTGACGCGCCGGCTGCTCGCGCTGCGCCACGCCCATCCGGTGCTGCGCCGCCGCGCGTTCTTCTCCGGCCGCCCGCAGGCCGCGGACGGGCTGCGCGACCTCGCCTGGTTCACCGCGGACGGTACGGAGATGACCGAGCGGGACTGGTACGCGCCCGCCGCCACGCTCGGGCTCTACCTCTCGGGCCGTGACATCCCGGGCCGCGACGCCCGCGGCGTCCACGTCACCGACGACAGCTTCCTGGCGATCCTGCACGCGGACCACCGCCCGGTGGCCTACCGGCTGCCGGGGCCGCCGTGGGCGGAGTCGTACGAACTGGTCCTGGACACCTCGCTGGAGGACCAGTCGGACGCCCCGGGGACGGTGCACCGGGGCGGGGAGACGGTGACGGTGGGGGCGCGGTCGGTGCTGCTGCTGCGGGTCCACGGGTGAGACCCGCACCGGCCGCCGCGGCGCGACGGCGGTGGCCGGTGCGGGAAGGGGTGGTGCTTCCCCCTGCGTGCCGTGGCGGCACGCACGCCCGGGGCACCGGCGCGCGGGCCGCCCCCGACGTCCCCCGTGACGGCTCCGCGTGCCCGACCAGTCTCGGCGCGCCGTCCCGGCCGAGGTCCAGGGCGTGCGCCTCGGCGCGGAAGTCGTCCGCGTACGCGCTGCTCATGACGGTCGGGATGAGGGCCGTGGCCGTCATGTCGTGCCACCGGCCGAAGCGGTCGGCCGGGTCCGGCGGGTCGGTGGTGAAGTGGTGGACGTCCATGACTCCCCCGAGTCGCGTCGCACGGGTCAGTTGCGGCCCAGGATGCCCCGGTCGTACGCCACCGCGACCGCGGCCGCCCGGTCCTTGACGCCCAACTTGCCATAGATGTGCGTCAGATGAGTCTTCACGGTCGCCTCGCTGATGAAGAGCTCGGCGGCGACGGCGCGGTTGGAGGTTCCCCTGGCGACGAGTTCGAGGACCTCGCGCTCGCGGGCGGAGAGGCTCTGGTCCATGGGCGCGGCGGGGGTGCGGACCCGGGACACGAGCCGGGAGGCGACGGCCGGGGACAGCACCGTACGGCCTTCGGCGGCGGCCCGGACGGCGGCGAACAGCTCGTCGCGGGGCGCGTCCTTGAGGAGGTAGCCGGTGGCACCCGCCTCGATCGCCGGGAGCGTGTCGGTGTCGGTGTCGTACGTGGTGAGGACGAGGACCCGGGAGCGGGCGCCGCGCCGGGTCAGTTCGGCGATGGCGTCGACGCCGTTGCCGCCGGGCATCCGCAGGTCCATGAGGACGACGTCGGGGTCGAGGCGCAGGGCGAGTTCGACGGCCTCGACGCCGCCGGACGCCTCGCCGAGGACGTCGAAGCCGGGGTCGACGGCGAACATGCCGCGCAGGCCGTCGCGTACGACGGGATGGTCGTCGACGATCAGGAGGGAGATCTCAGTCATCGTGCACCAACGGTACGCGGGCACAGACCGCCGTGCCCTCGCCGGGCGCCGTCTCCAGGGTGACGCGGCCGGCGAGGCGTTCGGCCCGGGCACGCATGCCGTCGAGGCCGAAACCGCCGCCGCCGGTCCGGGCGGGGACGGCCGCCGGGTCGAAGCCGCGCCCGTCGTCCCGTACGTCGAGGGTGATCTCGTCGCCCATGTAGGAGAGGGTGACGCCGGTCCGGGAGGCACCGGAGTGGCGCTCGGCGTTGGCGAGCGCTTCCTGCGCGATCCGCAGCAGGGTGGCGGCGACCTCCTCGTGGAGGGGGTCCTCGGTGCCGGTGACGGTGAACCGGGCGGTGATGCCGGTGCGTTCGGACCAGGTGGCGACGGTCTTCTTGAGGGCCTCGGGCAGGGTGTCGTGCTCCAGGGCGGCCGGGCTGAGGTTCTGCACGGAGCGGCGGGCCTCGCCGAGGCTGTGGCGGGCGAGGTCGGCCGCGCGCTGGAGGTGGACGCGGGCGAGGTCGGGGTCGGGGGTGGCGGTGACGACCTGGAGCTGGGCGATGATGCCGGCCAGTCCCTGCGCGAGGGTGTCGTGGATCTCGGCGGCGAGCCGGCGCCGCTCGTGGGCGACGCCCGCCTCACGGGCCTGGAGGAGGAGTTGGGCCTGGAGGGTGGCGTTCTCGGCGAGGGCCTGTTCCAGGCGGGCGTTGGTGCGTGCGAGTTCGGTGATGGTGGCGGCGCGCTCGGCGGCCTTCTCGGCCTCCTTCGTGCTCAGGTGGGAGAAGACGACGACGAGGCAGGCGTTGAGCGCGAACAGGCCGCCGAAGGCGACCCAGTTGACGAGGGAGGCGGGCGGCAGGCCACCGGACTGGGAGCCGGCCATGGTGACGGCGGTGACGAGCAGGCCGACGCGGGCGGGGCGGCGGGGCAGGAGGTGCTCGGCGTCGAAGTAGCCGATGCAGGCGTAGATGGCGAAGAAGGGATTGAGCCAGGCGAGCGCGAACGCGAGCGCGGTCCGGAGGCAGAAGTAGGTGACGGAGGCGGGCCCGGGGGCCCCGGCGACGAGCGGGGCGGCGGGGCCCGGGTCGGGGGTGGGGGTGGGGGTGGGGGCCGGGCCGGGGGCGGGGCCCGGGCCGGGGGCGGGGCCCGGGTCGGAGCCGGGCGCGCGGGGTGCGCCGGGCGCGCTGCTGGCGGTACCGGCACGGGCGCCGGCGTCGGTCACGGGACGGAGGGCGGCCGCGGAGTCCGCGTCCGGCCCGCCCTGGTCAGGGGCGGCGTCGGGGCGCGGGCGGCGCTGGTGGGCGGCCCAGGTGAGTTCGAGCGCCAGGGCCGTCAGGGCGAGGGCGGCGCCCGCCACCAGCTCTGTACCGTCCATGATCAGGTCCGCGGCCGCCGCGCCGATCACCGTGGCGATGCCCAGCAGGGCGAACGGCCCCCAGCGGAAGAACTGCTGCCAGCGTTCCTCGACCGTCGTCGCCATCCCCGTGCCCTCCCCCTCCGTCACTCCCAGCGGAACCAGCGGGCCGCCGCCGCGGTCAGCACGAGCGTCCACAGGGCCATCACCCCGAGCGCGGTCCACTCCGGCCAGCCGCCCGCCATCGCCGTGTCGAGGGCCTGGGATGCCGCGCCGTACGGCGTGAGCTGGACGATGCGCTGCAGCGTATCCGGCATGGCCTGGACCGGGACCCAGACTCCGGCCGTGAACATCGTCGGGAAGAAGACGACGGACCCGATCGCGGTGGCGATCTTCTGCGTACGGGAGACGGCGCAGACGGCGGCGCCGAGGGCGAGTCCGCCGGCGACGGCGAGGAGCAGCGCGAGGGCGTACCCGGCGAGGTTCTGCGGCAGCCGGACGCCGAACGCCAGCCGGCCGACCGTGATGACGAGGACGGAGGAGACGAGGGCGGCCGCCGCGTGCAGGGCGATCTGGGCGGCGAGGAGCGAGGACGGGCGGACGGGCGTGGTGGAGAGCCTGCGCAGGATGCCGCGTTCGCGGTAGCCGGCGAGAACGGGCGGCATGGCCTGGAGCCCGGACATGATGAGGGCGAAGAGGACGGCGACGGGGACGTACAGGTCGATGACGCGGCGGCCTCCGAGGTCCTCGGACACCTCGCGGAAGGACGGGATCAGGCCGAGGATCACCAGGAGGACGGTCGGCGAGACCATCATCCAGAACAAGGAGCCCGGTTCGCGGGCGAAGAGGCGGGCCTCGGTCCGCAGGACCATGGTGGTGGCGGTGCTCATCGCTGGTCGGCTCCTGTCAGGTCGAGGAAGGCGTCGTCGAGGGTGGCGTCGGTGACGCGGAGCTGGCGGGCGGTGACGCCCCGGCGGGCGAGGAGGGCGACGAAGGCGTCGACGGTGGCGTCGGTCCCCTCGACGACGGTCCTCCCGTCCTTGGTGTCCACCGCGGCCACCTGCGGCAGGGCACGCAGTTCGGCCGGGTCCAGGGGGGTGCCGGCCGCGAAGGAGATGACCTTGGAGGCCGTCGCGCGGCCGATCAGCCCGTCGGGGGTGTCGAGCGCGACGACGCGGCCCTTGTCGATGACGGCGATCCGGTCGCAGAGGTGCTGGGCCTCCGCCATGAAGTGGGTGACGAGCAGGACGGTCACGCCGGCCGCCCGGATGTCCTCGACGAGGGCCCAGGTGTCGCGGCGGGCGCGGGGGTCGAGTCCGGTGGTGAGCTCGTCGAGGACGACGGCGCGCGGGTCGCCGACGAGGGCGAGCGCGATGAAGAGCCGCTGCTTCTGCCCGCCCGACAGTTTCGCGAACCGGGTGCTCAGCTGCCCTTCGAGACCCAGCCGCTCGACCAGCCCGCGCCAGTCGGCGGGCCGCTCGTAGAAGGAGGCGTACAGCTCGAGGGCTTCCTGGACGGTGAGTTTGGGCTGGAGCTCCGACTCCTGGAGCTGTACGCCGAGGATGCGGGTGACGTCGGCGTGCCGGGCGACGGGGTCGAGCCCGCCGACCCGTACGGTCCCGGCGTCGGGCACCCGGAGCCCCTCGACGCACTCGACGGTGGTGGTCTTGCCGGCCCCGTTGGGGCCGAGGATGCCGAAGATCTCCCCCTCGGCGACCTCGAAGGAGACGTCGTCGACGACCGTCTTGTCGCCGTAGACCTTGCGCAGGCCGTGCACTTCGAACATGGACATGCCTCAAGACTGGCCGCGGGGTGCCGTCCCGGACATCGGCCATCGCGCTCGAAGCCGTATCAGCCGATCGGTTGATGGCCCGTACGACCCCGGGCCGGCCCGGGGTCCTGTGCCGCCGCCGCCACCTGACCGCGCTGGGCCGGGACCGCTCCTGCGCCAGACCCCCGGCCTGCACGTTCTTCCGTCAGGAGAAGGATCGGCAGGCGGAACGGGATGCCGCCAGGGGAGAAAAACCGGATGAGGGATGTCAGTGGCGAACCGTAGGCTCGGTCGTGATGCCCGGAAAAGATGGAAGCACCAAGAAGTCGGCCGTACGGACCCTGTTGCGCCTGTGGCCCTATGTACGGCCGGTGCGGGGGCGGTTGGCCGCGGCGGCCGTCGTCGCGATCGTCGCCTCCTGCTTGTCACTCGTCATTCCGCTCGTCCTGAAGTGGATGGTGGACGGGCCGGTCGCCGCAGGCGATCCGGGCGGGGTGTGGCTGGGCGCCCTCTACCTGCTGCTGCTCGGGATCACGGAGGCGGTGCTCTTCGGGTGCCGGCGATGGCTGGTGGCCCGGCCGCTGGCCGGGGTCGAGGCGGGCATGCGGGCCGATCTGTACCGGCGGTTGCAGCGGCTGCCGATCGCCTTCCACGACCGGTGGGCCTCGGGCCAGCTCCTGTCGCGCGGCACGACCGATCTGATGCTGCTGCGGATGTTCCTCGCCTTCCCGCTGACCTTCCTGCTGGTCAACGGCGTGACGATCCTGGCCGGCTATGTCCTGCTCCTGGCCCAGGACTGGACGCTCGGCCTGGTGCTGCTCACGCCCGTCGTCCCGCTGGTGATCCTCTGCTCGGTGTTCGAGACCAAGTACGCCGTCGTCGCCCGCCGCGCCCAGGACCAGGTCGGCGATCTGACCACCGTGGTGGAGGAGAGCGTCCTCGGCATCCGGATCGTCAAGGGCTTCGGCCGCCACCGCAGCCAGGCGCTCGCCTTCCGGGAACTGGCCGAGCGGCTGCGGGGCACGGAGCTGGTCAAGGCCCGGCTGCTGGCCGGGATCTGGGCGTTCATCACCATCATTCCCGAGCTGGCGATCGGCGCGGCGCTCGTGCTCGGCACGGTCCGGGTCGCCGACGGCGATCTGTCGGCGGGCACGCTGGTCGCCTTCCTGTCGACGGCGCTCGCTCTGCGCTGGCCGGTGGAGTCGATCGGCTTCCTGCTCGCGATGAGCCAGGAGGCGGCGACCGCGACCGAGCGGTACTTCGAGGTGATGGACGAGGAGGAGGAGACGCCGGGCCCGCCCTCGGTCGCACCGGGGTCCCGGGACGGGGTGCGGTTCGAGAACGTCTCCTTCCGCTACCCGGACGCGGCGGCCGACGCGCCGCCCGTGCTCGACGGCGTCGACCTGCACATCCGCCCCGGCGAAACGCTCGCCCTGGTCGGCGGGACGGGCTCCGGGAAGACGACGCTGACCGCGCTCGTACCGCGGCTCCACGAGGCGACCGGCGGGCGCATCCTGCTCGACGGCGAGGACATCACGCGCATGGAGCGCGAACGGCTGCGCGAGCTGGTGTCGGTGGCCTTCGAGGAGCCGACCCTGTTCTCGGCGAGCGTCGGCGAGAACGTCCTCATGGGCGCCGCCGCCGGGGCCGGCGAGCCCGAACTGCGCCGCGCGCTGGGCGTGGCCCAGGCGGACGGCTTCGTCGCGGCGCTCCCCGAGGGCGCGGCCACGCAGGTCGGCGAGCAGGGCCTGAGCCTCTCGGGCGGGCAGCGCCAGCGCCTGGCGCTGGCCCGCGCGGTGGTGGGCCGGCCCCGCTTCCTGGTCCTGGACGACCCGCTCTCGGCGCTCGACGTGCACACGGAGGCGCTGGTGGAGGCGGCCCTGCGGGAGGTGCTGCGCGACACGACCGCCCTGGTGGTGGCCCACCGCCCGTCGACGGTGCTGCTCGCGGACCGGGTCGCGCTCCTGTCGGAGGGCCGGATCGCGGCGGTGGGCACCCATCACGAACTGCTGCGGAGCAACGCCGAGTACGCCTGGCTGATGTCGGGCGAGGGGACTGAGGCACGATGACGGATCCGACGACGGCCCCACCGGCCGAGACCGGGGCTACTGGGGATGGGGACACCGCGGCCCGGGACACGGCGGGCACCGACCTCGTCGCGGCCCAGGACACGGCGGGCACCGACCTCGTCGCGGCCCAGGACACGGCGGGCACCGACCTCGTCGCGGCCCAGGACACGGCGGGCACCGACCTCGTCGCGCCCGCCGACCGGTCCGCCGGCGCGACGAGCCCTGGGCGGGGCCGGGGCACACCCGAGGCGGGTGCCGCCGAACCGGGCGCCTCGCCCGCGCCCGGGGACCCCTTCGACCGGGACGATCTGCCCACCGCACCCGGGGCCACCGGAACCCTGTTGCGGTCGCTGCTGGCCGCGCACAAGGCGCGGGTGGGCGTCGCCGCGTTCGTGCTGCTGCTCCAGCAGGCCGCCGTGCAGGCCGGTCCGCTGCTCGTCGCGTATGCCATCGACCGCGGCGTGCCGGCCTTCCGGGAGGGGGACTTCGGGCCCGTCGTGGCCGTCGCCGTCGGGTACCTCGTGTGCGCGGCGGCCGCCGGACTCCTCCAGTACGCCTTCGTCCGCGGCGCCGCCCGCGTCAACCAGGACGTACTGCTCGATCTGCGCGGGCGGATCTTCCGGCACGCCCAGGCGCTCAGCGTGGACTTCCACGAGCGGTACACCTCGGGCCGGCTCATCTCCCGCTCGACCACGGACGTGGAGTCCCTGCGGGAGTTGCTCTCCGAGGGCCTCCAGGAGCTGATCGGTGTCGTCCTGGCGTTCGTCTACATCGCGGCGATGCTGCTCTGGCTGGACCTGGGCATCGGCGCGGTGGCCGTCGCCTCCTTCGTACCGCTGTACCTGCTCGTACGGATCTACCAGCGGCGCGCCGCCGTCGTCTTCGCCGAGCGGTCCACCGCCATCGCGAGCGTGATCGTGAAGTTCGCGGAGACGATGAACGGGATCCGGCCGGTGCGGGCGTTCCGCAGGGAGCGCGCCAACGACGCCGAGTTCGGCGCGCTCAACCGGCGGCACGAGCGGAGCAACGGCGACGCGCTCCTGGAGATGGCGCGGTATGTCGTCGGCTCGCGTCTCGTGGCGAACACCGCGGTGGCCGGTATGTGTCTGTGGGGCGCGTACCGGGTGGCCGACGGGACGCTGGCGCTCGGTGTGCTGGCGGCGGCGGTGCTGTACATGCGGCGGCTGTACGACCCGATCGACCGGCTCGGCATGTTCCTCAACTCGTACCAGTCCGCGGCCGCGTCGCTCGCCAAGATCGCGGGCCTGCTCGCGCAGGAGCCCGGTGTCCCGGAGACCACCGCTCCCAAGGAACTCCCCGCGCGCCGGGACGGCCGACCGGGCCGGGAGGTCGTCTTCGAGGGTGTGCGGTTCGCGTACCGGACCGGCGGCGAGGTGCTGCCCCGCTTCGACCTGACGATCCCGGCGGGGCAGACGGTGGCCGTGGTCGGGTCCACGGGCGCCGGCAAGTCCACGCTCGCCAAGCTTCTGGCGCGGTTCTACGACCCGACGGAGGGGCGGGTGCTCCTGGACGGGGTCGACGTCCGCGACCTGGCGACGCCCGAACTGCGGCGCGGTGTGGTGATGGTGACCCAGGAGGCGTTCCTCTTCTCGGGAACGGTCGCCGAGAACATCGCGATCGGGCGCCCGGACGCCACCCGGGCCGAGATCGAGCAGGCGGCGAAGGCGATCGGCGCCCACGACTTCATCGCGGGTCTTCCGGACGGGTACGACACGGACGTACGGAAGCGGGGCGGGCGGATCTCGGCGGGCCAACGGCAGTTGGTGGCCTTCGCCCGCGCGCTGCTCGCGGACCCGGCGGTGCTGATCCTGGACGAGGCGACGAGCTCGCTGGACGTACCGGGGGAACAGGCGGTGCAGCGGGCGATGGACACGGTGCTCGCCGGGCGGACCGCGGTGGTCATCGCCCACCGTCTGTCGACGGTGGAGATCGCGGACCGGGTCCTGGTGATGGAGCGCGGCCGGATCGTGGAGGACGGGCTGCCCGCGGAACTCGTGGCCGGACAGGGCCGCTTCGCGACCCTCCACCGCGCGTGGCGGGACAGCCTGGTGGGGTGACACCCCCAAGGGGGGGGCGGCGGACCGGGCCTCGTGGTCCTGGGCCCCTCACGGACCCTGGCTTCACCCGTGGGTGGTTCGGGTTCCGGGGCCTCCGGTGGGGGGTGCCCGGACTGCGTCTCACCCCGCTGACACGCGAGTTCCGACGCCATCACGTCCGAACACCCCTCACGCTCCGACCCCGGCCTCCGGTCGCGTCCCATGCCGGCCGCCGCCGAGTCGGTACGGTGAGCTCCACGACCACGACCTTGTCAGGGCCGCTCCGTCCGGCCGCGGAGGAGGGCATACGACAGGGCCGCCGCCAGCAGCATCACCATCGCCGCTCCTCCCGCCGCCCCGTTCAGGGCGTCCGTGAAGGCGCCGCGGGCGGCGTCCAGGACGGGGCCGGGTGAGGCCAGCGCGCCGCCAAGGGTCTCCCGGGCCGCCGCGGGGGCCGTGGCGGGCATCGCGGCGGTGTAGACGGCGGCTCCGATCGAGCCGAGGACCGCCATGCCGAGCGCGCCGCCGAGCTCCGTGCCCGATTCGAGGACGGCCGCCGCGGCGCCCGCCCGCTCGGGCGGGGCCGCGCCGAGGGCGCTCTCGTTGGCCAGGGTCATGGCGGAGACGAGACCGGAGACGTAGACCGTGGCTCCCGCCAGGACGATCCAGAACGGGGTGCCGGCCCCGATGAGGATCAGCGACGCGAAGCCGGCCGCCGAGAGCAGGAATCCACCGGTCATCACGGCGGCCCGGTCGAGCCGTTCGGCGAGCGCGGCGGCGGTGGGGGCGGCGATCACGGCACCCGCCGACGGCGCCAGGCTCCACAGCGCCGCCTCCAGCGGGCTCTGGCCGAGGACGGACTGCAGGTACTGGGTGAGGAAGACGGCGAAGCCGACGGTGGCGACCATCGCGAGCAGGTTCACCAGCACCGATCCCCCGAACGCCCGCTTGCGCAGCAGCCGGAGGTCGACCATCGGGTCCGCGAGCCGGGACTGACGGCGCAGGAACAGCAGGGCGAACAGCAGGCCCGTCGTGACCCCGAGCGCCGGCAGCGGCCGCCAGCCGTCCTTGGCGATTTCCTTGATGCCGTGGATGAGCGGCAGCAGCGCGGCGAGGGAGAGCAGGGCGCTGGTCCAGTCGAACCGGCCCGGTGCGACCGTCCCCCTCGACTCCGGCAGGAGCGTCGGCCCCAGGACCAGGAGCAGGACCATCGCGGGCAGGTTGATCAGGAACACCGAGCCCCACCAGAAGTGTTCGACGAGCGCGCCGCTGACGACGGGGCCGAGGGAGATCCCGCTCGCCATCACGGTCGTCCACAGGGTCACGGCCGTGGCCCGCTGGGCCTCGTCGCGGAAGAGGGTGCGGATCAGGGCGAGCGTGGACGGCATCAGGCAGGCCCCTCCGATCCCGAGCAGCGCGCGGGCGGCGATCAGCGTGCCGGGGCTGTCGGCGCAGGCGGCGGCGACCGACGCCAGGCCGAAGAGCGCCGCGCCGCCGAGGAGCAGCCTGCGGCGACCGACGCGGTCCCCGAGCGCGCCCATGGTGATGAGGAGTCCGGCGAGGACGAAGCCGTACATGTCGAGGATCCACAGTTGCTCGGTGGCTCCCGGACCCAGGTCGGCGCTGATGGAGGGGATGGCGAAGTAGAGGACGGAGACGTCCATGGAGACGAGGAGCAGCGGCAGCATCAGCACGCCGAGCGCGGTCCATTCGCGGCGGCCGGCGAGGTCGGTTCCCGGTGGGGTCGTAAGCGTCATGCGGGGAGCGAAGCAGCCGGCGGCGTACGGTGCCACCACCGCTCTAGTGCACCCTTGCCCCGCCGTCGAACGACCAGGTCGCAAGGGTGTACGGGGCGTTGGGCGCACTAGTACACTCCCCGCCGTGCCGACCCCACCGCCCTATCTCGCCATCGCCGCCGAGATCCGTCGCCGGATCAGGGCGGGGGAGCTCTCCCCCGGCGACCGCGTCCCGTCCACCCGGGCCATCACCCGCGAGTGGGGCGTGGCCATGGCGACGGCCACCAAAGCCTTGGCGGCGCTGCGCCAGGAGGGGCTGGTGAGGGCCGAGCCGGGCGTCGGGACAGTGGTGGCCCGATCGGCCGCCGCCCCGGCCGCGGTGGCCCTGAACCGTGAGCGGATCGTCCGGGCCGCGCTCGAACTGGCCGACACCGAGGGGCTTTCGGCGCTGTCCATGCGCCGGATCGCGACCCAGCTGGGGACGTCGACCATGACGCTGTACCGGCATGTGCCGGGCAAGGGCGAGCTGGTGCGGCTGATGGCCGACGCGGCCTGCGGCGAGGTTCCGTTGGGGCCGGTGCCGGCCGACTGGCGTACGGGAATGGAGCACGCGGCCCGCTGGCTGCGCGCTGTCCACGCACGGCATCGCTGGATGGCACAGGCGCTGGCCTCGTTCACCCGCCCCATGGCCTCGCCCCACGCGATGGCGTACACGGAGTGGGTGCTCGGGGCGCTGCGGGGCACGGGCCTGACCCCCTTCGAGAAGATCCACACGCATCTGGTCGTCTTCGCCTATGTCCAAGGGGTGGCCATGGCCGACGCGCTGGAGGAGCAGGCCCGGCAGGACTCGGGGATCTCGGACGGCGAGTGGATGGAGCGGAACGAGCCGTACTACGAGGCGATCTCGGGCGGGGGCGCGTACCCGCTGCTCAGCGGTCTGAGCGGGGACGAGGACTTCACGATCGACCTGGAGACGCTCTTCGAGTTCGGGCTCCGGCGAACACTGGACGGCATCGCGGTCATGATCGACGAAACGTCCGGTTAACGAACACGACCTTTCGGGCACCGGACGATTTCCGGCCAACTTGTTGACGCGCTCCTGACAGATGCCTGTGCCGACTGCCACTCTCTCCCCGACTCGTATGAGAGTTCGTGCTCCACAGCTCTGTTTGCTCCGCCCGGAGGGCCCACCCAGTCGTCCGGTACCCCCCTCGCAAAAGGAGTCTGCGTGAGATCCACGCCCAGCCGTCGCGCCACCGCGACCGGCGCTCTGATCGCTGCCGCCGCCATGCTCGCGGTCGGTGTCCAGTCCGGTGCCGCGACCGCCGCGGACACCTCCGGGCAGGTCACGCCCGCCGCACCCTCGGCCCGGTCCGCGGGCAAGGTCAACCCGGGCAAGCTGCCGGCCGACCTCTCCCCCGCCCAGCGCACCGCGCTGATACGCGCGGCCGACGCCGACAAGGCGGCGACCGCCAAGTCGCTCGGCCTCGGCGTCCAGGAGAAGCTCGTCGTCCGCGACGTCGTCCAGGACCGCGACGGCACGACCCACACGCGCTACGAGCGCACCTACGCCGGACTCCCCGTCCTGGGCGGCGACCTCATCGTCGCCGAGACCAAGGCCGGAAAGACCGAGGGCGTGACCAAGGCGTCCCGTGCCGAGCTGAAGAACGTCGACACGACCGCCGACGTCGCCCCGGCCGCCGCCGAGAAGCAGGCGCTGGGCGCTGCCGCCGCGGAGGGCTCCCAGAAGGCCAAGGCCGACCGCGCGCCACGCAAGGTCGTCTGGATGGCGCAGGGTTCGCCCGTCCTCGCGTACGAGACCGTCGTCGGCGGCATCCAGCACGACGGCACCCCGAACGAGCTGCACGTCGTCACCGACGCGAAGACCGGCGAGAAGCTGTACGAGTGGCAGGCCATCGAGACCGGCACCGGCAACACCCAGTACGCCGGCCAGGTCACCCTCGGCACCAGCGGCACCGGCCCGTACACGCTGACCGACGCCAACCGCGGCAACCACAAGACGTACAACCTCAACCGCGGCACGTCCGGCACCGGAACGCTCTTCTCCGGCCCCGACGACGTCTGGGGCAACGGCACCCCGCAGAACCTGGAGACCGCGGGCGCCGACGCGCACTACGGCGCCGCGCTCACCTGGGACTACTACAAGAACGTGCACGGACGGAACGGCATCCGCGGCGACGGTGTCGCCCCGTACTCCCGGGTCCACTACGGCAACGCGTACGTCAACGCCTTCTGGTCGGACTCCTGCTTCTGCATGACGTACGGCGACGGCGCGAACAACACCAAGCCGCTCACCTCGATCGACGTGGCCGCGCACGAGATGACCCACGGCCTCACGTCCAACACCGCCGGCCTGGTCTACAGCGGCGAGTCGGGCGGCCTGAACGAGGCGACCTCCGACATCTTCGCGGCGGCCGTCGAGTTCTACGCCAACAACGCCAGCGACCCGGGCGACTACCTCGTCGGCGAGAAGATCGACATCCGCGGCAACGGCACCCCGCTGCGTTACATGGACAAGCCGAGCAAGGACGGCTCGTCCAAGGACGCGTGGTACTCCGGCATCGGCTCGATCGACGTCCACTACTCCTCGGGCCCGGCGAACCACTGGTACTACCTGCTCTCCGAGGGCAGCGGCGCCAAGGTCGTCAACGGCGTCAGCTACGACTCGCCGACCTCCGACGGCCTGCCCGTCACGGGCATCGGCCGTGACAAGGCCTCGCTGATCTGGTTCAAGGCGCTCACCACCAAGTTCGGCTCGAACACCAACTACGCCGGTGCCCGTACGGGCACGGTCGCGGTGGCCACCGAGCTGTACGGCGCCGGCAGCGCCGAGGTGAAGGCCGTCGAGCACGCCTGGGCCGGCGTCAACGTGGGTGCCCGTCCCGGCGGCGGCGACCCCGGCACCGGCAAGACCTTCGAGAACACCGCCGACGTGTCGATCCCGGACAACGGCGCCGCGGTGACCTCCACGGTCAACGTCACGGGTGTCACCGGCAACGCGCCGTCCACCCTCAAGGTGGACGTCAACATCGTCCACACCTGGCGCGGTGACCTGGTCGTCGACCTCGTCGCCCCGGACGGCTCGGTCTACAACCTGAAGCCGTTCTCGTCCTCCGACTCGGCGGACAACGTCGTGGCCACGTACACGGTCAACGCGTCCAGCGAGGTCGCCAACGGCGCCTGGAAGCTGCGGGTCCAGGACAAGGCCGCGCAGGACACCGGCTACATCAACAGCTTCAAGCTGACGTTCCCGTAACGTCGTCGGCACGGCAGCGGCAGGGCGGACGCCCGGAGGGCTCGTTCCCTCCGGGCGTCCGCGCGTCCGTGTCTAGGGTGGTGGCCATGATCAGGGTGCTGCTCGCGGACGACGAGACGATGATCCGGGCCGGGGTGAAGGCGATCCTCGCCGCCGACCCGGGGATCGAGGTGGTCGCGGAGGCGGCCGACGGACGCGAGGCCGTCGAACTCGCCCGCCGCCACCTGCCCGACGTGGTCCTCCTCGACATCCGGATGCCCCGGCTCGACGGCCTCGGCGCGGCGGAGGAACTGCGCCGCGCGGTGCCGGACGTGGCGGTCGTGATGCTGACGACGTTCTCCGAGGACGCGTACATCGCCCAGGCCCTCGGCTCCGGCGCGGCCGGCTTCCTGCTGAAGTCGGGCGACCCGAGGGAACTGCTCGCGGGGGTACGGGCGGTGGCCGGCGGGGCCGCGTTCCTCTCCCCCGAGGTCACCCGCCGGGTCATCGCCCACCTCCCGACCGGCCGCCTCTCGCGGGCCGCGGAGGCACGCGAGCGGCTGGAGCCGCTGACCGGGCGGGAACGGCAGGTCGTGGCGCTGGTGGGCGCCGGCCTGTCGAACGCGGAGATCGCGGCCCGGCTGTACGTCGTGGAGGGCACGGTGAAGGCCCATGTGAGCACGGTCCTGGCCCGCCTCGGCCTGAAGAATCGGGTGCAGCTCGCGATCCTGGCGTACGAGGCGGGCCTGGTGGAGGACGAGGCCGGCCCGGCCTGACGCCGGGCGTCGAGCGCGACCGGTCGCCCACGGCGTGGGGCGGACCGCCGCCCCGGGCGGGGCGCACGGGCCTGCCTTTCGTCGGGCGCCCCGGCCGTGGACGTCCGGCAAGCTGGGGGGATGCGGCGCGAACGACTTCGGGATCTTCTGGTCGACCTGGGACTGTGGGGGCTCCTCTCCGTCCCCGTCCTGCTGCGGATCGACCCGAACGACGGCGGTTCCTGGGGGCAGGTCGCCGTCGGTGTCGCCGTGCTCGGCGGGTGCGTGGCGTTCTCCCGGTCCTCGCCCCTGGTGTCGCTCGCCGTCACGGTCGCGGTGAGCCTCGCGTCGACGGTGGAGCTGTACACCCCGGCGTACAGCCTGGCCCTGGTCGTCTTCGGCTATCTCGCGGGACGCCGACAGGAGCAGACCCGGGCCGCGCTCGCGCTCTTCGGGGCGGTGGCGGCGGCCGGTCTCGGTCTCGTGCTGTGGTCGGGGGTGCCGTTCGCCCAGTGGTTCACCCTGGTCCTCGCCCTCGCCCTGGCGATCGTCGCGCCCTGGCTCGCGGGCCGCTACGTGCGCCAGTACGCCCGGCTGGTCCGGACGGGCTGGGAGCTGGCCGAGTGCATGGAGCGCGAGCAGGCGGCGGTCGCCGAGCGCGAGCGGCTGCGCGAACGCACCCGCATCGCGGGCGACATGCACGACTCGCTCGGCCATGACCTCGCCCTGATCGCGCTGCGAACGGCCGCGCTGGAGGTCGATCCGGCGCTCGGCACGCGGCAGCAGGAGGCGGCCGGGGAGCTGCGGCGGGCGACCGCCGACGCCACCGCCCGGCTCCGGGACATCATCGGCGTGCTGCGCGCGGGCGAGGAGGCGCCGGGCACCCGGACGGCGCCGGCCGGGGAGACGGTCGAGGAGGTGGTGGAACGGGCGCGCGCCTCCGGGATGCGGGTGGACCTGACGGTGACCGGGAGGGCCGGGGAATCCGGGATGGCCGGGGAATCCGGGAGGGCCGGGGAATCGGGGAAGACCGGGGAATCCGGGAAGGCCGGGCCGGTCCGGGAAGCCGAGGACACCGAGAAAGCCCCCCACACTCCTCCGATGGTCGACCGGGCCGCCCACCGAGTGGTGCAGGAGGCGTTGACGAACGCGGCCCGGCACGCGCCCGGCGCGCCCGTGCGGGTCGAGCTGGAGCGCGCGGGCGGCGTGTTGACCGTCTCGGTGTCCAACCCCGTGGCCGGCCCCGCTGCCCGGGCGGCGGCCCCGGATCCGACCGGCGGCACCGGGCTCGTCGGCCTCGACGAGCGGGTGCGGCTCGCCGGGGGCCGGCTGCACCACGGCCCGGACGGGGCGGGCGGATTCACCGTCCGCGCCGTGCTGCCGCTGGAGCCGGGGGCGGCGGCCGCCGCGCCACCGGCGGCCTCCACGGCCGTACGGGAACGGGACCGGGCGCGCCGGGAGGTGCGCCGGGGGCTGGCGCGGGCGATCTGGATCCCGCTCGCGCTGGTGACCGCGCTCGGTCTCGTGATGCTCGCCTTCGGGCTCTGGACGCAGGCCCGTTCGTTCCTGGACCGGGACGACTACGCCGCGCTGCGCGTCGGCGATCCCCTCACCGCCGACGCCGAACGGCTCCCGCCGCACCCGCTGGACGGTCCCCCGGCCGGCGCTCCGGCCGAGCCGCCCGGCATGGACCGGTGCCTCTACTACCGTTCGGAGCTGCTCGCGGCCGTCCCGGTCTACCGCCTCTGCCTCGCCGACGGGCGGCTCGCCGGCAAGGCGCTGGTGGGATGAGGCGGGGTCAGTGCGGGTTTTCGGCGTGGGTGAGGGTCTCCCAGGAGACGAAGTAGTTGTCCGTGCCGGACGGCCGCCGCGCCTCGGTGTAGAGCGCGGTGTTCGTCATGGGGATCCCCATGCGGCCGTGCAGGGCGTTGTAGCCGACCTCCGTCACCCTCCCCAGGCCGGGCTCGACCGTGCCCCCGCACAGCCAGGACGGGACGGCCGCGCCGTTCTCGTACTTCGTGTGGAAGCCGAGGGCGTGCCGCAGCCGCTCGGAGACCCGGGGGTAGAGGTCCGCGCCCTGGATGCGGCTGGTCTCGGCTGTGTGGACGGCGGCGGCGAGGCCCCAGCCGGTGTGGCCGAAGTCCCGGCAGGTCTCCTGGGAGAGGCCGTCGACGAAGGTGGTCTGGCCCTGCCAGTACTTCACGATCTCGTCGCGGGTGTCGATGCCGCTGTTCGGTGGCGGCTTGGGCAGGGAGCCGTCGGTCGTCAGATAGATGTACGCGGGGACGCGGCCGAGGTAGGTCGCGACGGCCTTGTCGTAGGCCGCGCGGTCCTCCAGATGGACGGCGATACCGAGCGCGGCCTCGGTCATGATGAGCTCCCAGTTGCCGTTCTTGGTGGCGGCGCCGTTGATGATCTCGGGGAGGTAGACCGTGCGCAGCATGGTCGCGAAGCGGCCGGAGTGGGCCCAGCCCCCGGTGTAGGTGTGCTTGATGATCTCGGCGGCCCGGGGCCAGGAGGAGCCGGCCCAGCCGGTCTGGAGCGGGGCGTTGGAGTTGGTGTGGTCCTTGATCACGGCCGACCAGGCGTCCATGATCTCGATCGCCTTGCGCGCGTGCCGGTCGTCGCGGGTGATGTACCAGGCGAGCGCCTGGGTGTAGGCGGCGACCGCGTCCTGCCGCTCGTCGGTGCAGCCGTGATTGGGGTTGGAGGAGGACCCGCACTCGACGATCGCCCGCGGCTTGGGGGTTCGGCTCAGCGAGGCGTAACCGCCGGCCATCATCTGGTCGTAGGCGCTCTTCCAGGGCTGGGCGCCCGCCTGGACCTTGGAGCGGACGAAGTCGAGCTGCGGCCGGGAGACGACGACGCCGGGGTGGGTGAAGGTCGCGGGGGCGGTGACGGCCGCGGGGGCGGTGTGTTCTTGCCCTTCGCCCGCGGCGGCCGTCGGGGCGAGGGTGGCTGCGACTGCCGCAGCGAGGGCGAGGACCAGGGTCTTGCGACGCATGTGGGGGGTACCTTTCGTTCCGTCATGTGAACGCAGGCCGGCGGAGTGAACTCCGCGTCGAGCGTGGAACCTAAAGGCACCCCATGAACACGTCAAGACCCTGGTCCGTACCAGAGGACTGACGCACCGGTCAGCGCATCAGCACACCCGCCCCCTCCCCCGTCGCCTCCGTCGGCAGGGCCACCAGCCCCAGTTCCGCCGCCGAGGCGAGCAGCGGATGCGAGGGCAGCACCCGGACCGTGCAGCCGAAGGGGCCCGTACGGTCCAGGACGAGCGAACCCTCATAGGGCACGCGGCCCTCCAGGTCCGGGCCGCCCGCGGGCTTGAGCGCGCACACCCGGGTGTCGACGAGCGCGTCGTCGGGGGTGACCCGGCCGGTGACCGCCTGGACCTCCACGTCGTCCGGGTCCAGCGCGCCGAGCGCCACCCGCACCCGTACCGCCGTCGTCGCACCGAGCTCCGCGTCGGCCAGGTCCTCGCCGACCTCACCGACCTCGACGTGGTCGACGGCGATCTTGGGCCAGGCGCCGCGCACCCGCCCCTTCCAGGCGGCCAGGCTCCGGGCGGTGTCCGGCACGAGGGCCCGGTGCGCCAGGGCCGCCGGGACGTACAGCCGCTCGACGTACTCGCGCACCATGCGGTCGGCGAGCACCTTCGGGCCGAGGTCGCCCAGTGTCCTGCGGACCATCTCGGTCCAGCGCGCCGGCACCCCGTCCGCGCCCCGGTCGTAGAAGCGCGGGGCGACGTGGCGCTCGATCAGCTCGTAGAGCGCGTTCGCCTCCAGGTCGTCGCGGCGCTCCTCGTCCGTCGCCGCCGCCCCGTCGGCCGTCGGGATCGCCCAGCCGAAGTCGGGGTCGAACCACTCGTCCCACCAGCCGTCCAGGACCGAGAGGTTGAGGCAGCCGTTGAGGGCGGCCTTCATCCCGCTGGTCCCACAGGCTTCCAGGGGGCGCAGGGGGTTGTTGAGCCAGACGTCGCAGCCCGGATACAGCTTGCGGGCCATGCCCATGCCGTAGTCGGGCAGGAAGACGATCCGGTGCCGCACCCGCGGATCGTCCGCGAACCGCACCAGCTCCTGCACGAGCCGCTTCCCGCCCAGGTCGGCCGGGTGCGCCTTGCCCGCGACGACGAGTTGCACCGGCCGCTCGGGGTGCAGCAGCAGGGCCCGCAGCCGCTCGGGGTCGCGCAGCATCAGCGTGAGCCGCTTGTACGAGGGGACCCGGCGGGCGAACCCGATGGTGAGCACGTCCGGGTCGAGGACGGAGTCGGTCCAGCCGAGTTCGGCCGCCGCGGCGCCCCGCTGCCGCCAGGAGGCCCGCAGCCGTTCCCGTACCTCGGTCACGAGCTGTTCGCGCAGGGTCCTGCGCAGCTCCCACAGCTCCCGGTCGCCGGCCCCTTCGGCGCAGCGGCCGACCTCGGGCGCGGTCCAGGTCGGCGCGTGCACCCCGTTGGTGATCGAGTCGATCGGCACCTCCTCCGGGTCGAAGCCGGGCCACAGACCGGCGAACATCCCACGGCTGACGGACCCGTGGAGGGTGGAGACGCCGTTGGCGCGCTGCGCCAGGCGCAGGCCCATGGCGGCCATGTTGAACAGCCCGTGCTCGCCGCCGAGCGGGGTCTCGTCGCCGAGCGCGAGCACGCGGCCCACGTCGACTCCGGGGAGCTCGCCGTCCTCGCCGAGGTGGCGGGCGACGAGACTCCGCTCGAAGCGGTCGATCCCGGCAGGAACGGGCGTGTGGGTGGTGAAGACCGTCCCGGCGCGGACGGTCTCCAGGGCCGCGTCGAAGTCGAGGCCCTTCCCGTGCGGCCCGTCGCCCGCGAGCTCCCGGATGCGTTCGAGGCCGAGGAAGCCGGCGTGGCCCTCGTTGGTGTGGAAGACCTCGGGCGCGGGGGTGCCGGTGAGCCGGCAGTACGTACGGACGGCACGGACACCGCCGATGCCGAGGAGCATCTCCTGCAGCAGCCGGTGTTCGCTGCCGCCGCCGTACAGCCGGTCGGTGACCTCGCGTTCGGCGGGGGCGTTCTCCTCGACGTCGGAGTCGAGCATCAGCAGCGGCACCCGGCCGACCTGCGCGGTCCAGATGTGGGCGTGCAGACTGCGGCCGCCGGGCAGGGCGAGGGTGACCCGGGCGGGGGTGCCGTCGCTCTCGCGGAGCAGACAGACGGGCAGCTCGCCGGGGTCGAGGACGGGATAGTGCTCCTGCTGCCAGCCCTCGCGGGAGAGGGACTGCCGGAAGTAGCCGTGCCGGTAGAGCAGGCCGACACCGATGAGGGGGACGCCGAGGTCGCTGGCGGCCTTGAGGTGGTCGCCGGCCAGGATGCCGAGGCCGCCGGAGTACTGCGGGAGGGCGGCGGTGACCCCGAACTCGGGGGAGAAGTATCCGATGGAGGCGGGCAGCTGCCCCTGCCGCTCCTGGTACCAGCGGGGGGCGTGCAGATAGTGGTCGAGATCCTCGGCCGCGGCCCGCAGCCGGTCCAGGAACTCCTGGTCGGCGGCGAGTGCGGCGAGGCGGTCGGCGGAGACGGAACCCAGCAGCCGGACCGGATCGACGTCCCCGCCACTGCGGGCACCCGGCCGGTCCGCGCGGTCGGGGTCGAGGGAGTCGAAGAGTTGACGGGTCGGCTCGTGCCAGGACCAGCGCAGGTTCCGCGCCAGGTCGGTGAGCGGTCGAAGGGTGTCGGGGAGGACGGGACGCACGGTGAATCGACGGATTGCCTTCACGTGTTCCACCTTCGCAGGGGAGTACGGAGCGGAGCGGACGCACCACGCTGTGCAGCCGGTCGTGCAACCCCGACGGTAGGCCACCGCGCCCTCTCCCGGCCACGGCGCGCGGGGGTCGCGCGCCGTGGCGTACGCGGGTGGCGGACCGCCGGGAAGCATCGGCGGACCGTCGGCCGACCGCCGGGAAGCGTCGGCGGGCTGTCAGCGGCTGGGGCCCCGGGGGGCGCCCGCCCGGAGCCCGGCAGGCGGTCGGCTCGGGGCGGGCCCCGACGGCACGGTGTAGGGCGAGTCGCGGTTGGCGGCGTCCTGGTCGCAGGCGCCGGTGGCCGCGTAACGGGCGGCGATCGCGGCCAGTTCGGCGGCGGGGATCACCCGCTGGATGTCGGTGAACCCGTGCGGGGCCCGCTGGTGCGCCAGATCGATGACGACCTCGGGCCCGAGCCGCCGGTTGGCGCGCTGGAGCGCGGTGGTGGTGGGTCTGCGGTCGCGCTCGTACGCGTCGAGGGCCTCCGCCGGATCGCGGTGGACGGCCAGCGCGTGGGCGAGGGCTCGGGCGTCGACGACGGACTGGGTGGCTCCGTTGGAGCCGATCGGGTACATCGCGTGGGCCGCGTCGCCGATCAGGGTGGTGCGGCCGTGGGTCCACCGGTCCAGGGGCTCACGGTCGACCATGGGGTACTCGTGCGCGGTGTCGGCGGCCCTCAGCACCTCGGGGACGCTGACGCCGTCGAACTCCCAGCCCTCGAAGTGGTGCAGGAACGTCTCCACCGGCACGGGACGATTCCAGTCCCCCCGGTACGCCTCGTGCGCGGTCTCGGTCGGCCGGGCGAGCGCCCAGTTCACCAGTACGTCGCTCCCCTCCCGGTGCATCGGGTAGACCACGGCCTTCTGCCGGTCGTCGCCCGCGATGAACATGAAGGAGCCGACGGCCCGTGCCGGCATCCGCGAGACACCCCGCCACACCAGCATCCCGTTCCAGGGCGGGCTGCCCTCGTCGGGGTTCAGCGCGGCCCTGACGGCGGAGCGGATGCCGTCGGCGCCGACGAGCACGTCCGGTTCGAGCGAGGCCCGGCCGCGCCGGGCCCCGTCACGGTGCTCGACGCGCACGCGGGGCCTGCCGTCGGGCAGCGGCTCCACCCCGGTGACCCGGACGCCGGTGACCAGGGCGGCCGGGCCGAGCCGTTCCCGTACCGCCTCGGCGAGGACGTGCTGGAGGTGCGCCCGGTGGATCGAGAGCTGCGGCCACCGGTAGCCGGCGCCGAGCCCGCGCGGCTCGCGGGAGATGAGACTGCCGGAGCGGTGGTAGTAGCGCAGCTCGCGGGTGCGCAGGGCGCCGGCCTCCAGGCGCGGGAGCAGGCCGAGCGCGTCGAGTTCGCGGACGGCGGGCGGCATGAGGTTGAGCCCGGCGCCGACGGGGCGGCTCTCCCGGGCGGACTCCACGACGGTGACGCGGTCGTGGCCGGCGGCGTGCAGGGCGAGGGCGGTGGTGAGACCGGCGATGCCGCCGCCGGCGACGACGACGTGGAGGAGCCCGCCGCCGGGCAGGTCGCGTCCGCCGTCCGGTGGGAAGGGCTCGTACGGGGTACGGAGGGTCATGCGGCCCTCCCTCAGTTCGCCGGGGTGCCGGCAGCGGCCCCCGCCGTGACACCGGCACCGGCCCTCGCCGCGGCCCCCGCCGCGGAAGGGGCCCGGCCCCCTCCCCCCGCAGGGCCGCAGGTCGCGCGGCGGACCAGCGTCTCGTTGTCCCGCGTCAGGTCGAGGATCGAGCGGAGCAGGGCGATCGGGGCGCCGCCGCTCCCCTCGTCGTAGAGCCGCAGCTCGTCCGCGTACGCCTTGCGGGCCATGCCGATGTGCCGGGCGCGGAAGGTCTTGAGGATCCGCAGCACCCTGCCGAGCGCGTGGGCGGAGGCGGCCAGTTGCGGGGGCAGCCGCTCGGCGTTCTCCCAGCTGAGGGCCGCCGAGAGCTTGCTGACGGCGGACACCCGGCCGGCATGACGGGCGTGGAAGTCACGCCAGGACGGCAGGCTGTACTGGAGGGAGTCGGCGAGGAACGCGTCGTAGGCGGGGTTCGAGCGGTCGCACTGCCAGAGCGTCAGATCGACCAGCCAGAGCGGCACCTGGGCGGCGGCGGGGCCGAGGTAGTCGCGGCCGGCGACGTCGATCTCCTCGAAGTAGGGGCGCAGGGTGGTGGCGAAGAACTCCGGGGTGACGTGGGTGACCGTGTGGTCGATGGAGTCGACCATCGACTGGACGTGCTGCGCGATGCGGTCGAGGGCGCCCGCGAAGCCGGGGTCGTACGGTTCGAGCCGGGCGAGCCGGGAGCAGGTGTCGAGGGCGGCGACGAGTCCGGGGAACGTCATCCGGACGGCTTCCTGGAGATGGGCCTCCATGGGATGGCCGGTGTAGGTCCGCCGGCGGGGTCCGGTCGGGTTCCAGGTGGTGTAGTGGTGCACGGTGTCGCGGGGCACCATGTCGGTCCGGCGGCCGAGGAGTTCCAGGACCGGGAGGACCTCGGGGACGGCGGTCACCGGCTGGATGCCGTGACGTTTCAGTGAGCCGAGCAGGATGCCGAGGTCGCGCATCGCGGCGAGCGCGTCGACCACGCTCCACTCGGCGGCCCGCTCCGGGTCGGGGACGACGGTGCGCAGGGCGACCGTGAGCGCGGGCACGTCGGCGGCGGCGTTCATCGCGGGCAGCGCGGCGAGCAGGGCGTCGGCGCCGAGCGGGTCGGCGGCGCGTATGTCGGCTATGCGGTAGCGCGGGTCCCCGCGCTCTTCGAGCCGGGGCGCGACAAGGTCGTACAGGGCCAACGGAATGCCCCCTCTGTTTTGGGGCGCGTTCGCCTCAGGACGCCACTGGGGGTCCCTGGCCGGGGGAGGCAGGGGAGTGCGTCCTTCGGCTCGTGCGCCGGGTCTACGGGGTCGGCGTGGTCACCGTGTCGGCGTGGTCGCCGTGGTGCGGCGTGGTCACCGTGTCGGCGTGGTCGCCGTGGTTCTGCCACTCGGCCCGGGCGTGGTCGGCGCCGGGGCGGGCGTGGGCATGCGCAAGCGTACGGAGATCGTCGTGGCGACGGCGGCGAAGACCGCTCCCACGAGCAGAGCGGCCCGGAATCCATCGGTCCGGGCGGCCGCGGTGGCTGATTCGGTACTGGTCGTGGCGACGGCCACGAGGACGGCGAGGCCGAGGACGGAGCCGAACTGCTGGCTGGTGTTGACCAGTCCGGAGGCGAGCCCGGTCTCCTCGGGGGCGGCCTCGGCCGTGGCGGCGACGTTGGTGGTGACCATGACCAGCGGCAGGGCCACGCCCAGGAGGAGGCTCGGGGCGAGGACGGTGGTCAGGAAGCCGCCGTCGGGGGTGAGGGCGAGGGCGAGCCAGAGCGTGCCGGCGCACAGCAGGGCGAAGCCCAGGGTCATGGTCCGGGTGAGGCCGAGCCGGAAGATGAGCCGCCCGGTCTGCGGGGCGACGGCGACGACGACGAGGGAGAGCGGCAGCAGGCCGAGCCCGCCGCCCAGCGGCGCGTACCCGAGGACGCTCTGGAGATAGACGCTGACCAGGAAGAACATCGGGAACAGCGTCATCTGCGCGAGCGCGCCGAGAAGATTGGCGCGGCACAGGGCGGGCCTTCGGAGGACGGCGGGCGGCACGAGCGGCCGGCCGGTGCGCGTCTCGACGACGGCGAAGGCCGCGAGGAGGGCGAGCCCGCCGGCGCCCGCGCCGAGGGTCGGCGCGGACAGCCATCCGTTCTCGCCGGCGCCGACGAGCGCGTAGGCGACGAGGCCGAGGCCGCCGGTGCCGGTGAGGGCGCCGGCGAGGTCGAACCCCTTGCCGCCCGGGGCGCTTTCGCCGATCACCCGCAGGGCCAGGGCGCCCAGCAGCACGGCGGCGAGGACGTTGAGCCAGAGCGTGGACCGCCAGCCCAGGAGGTCGGTGAGGACTCCGCCGAGTACGGTCCCGAGGACTCCGCCGAGACCCCCCATCGCGGCGAACGCGCCGAGCGCCTTGTGCCGGGCGGGCCCGTCGGGGAAGAGGACGAGCAGGAGCGCGAAGGCGGCGGCCGCGGCGAACGCGGCACCCACACCCTGAACCGCGCGGGCGGCGACCAGGACGCCCGCGCCGGGCGCGAGGGCGCCGACGGCGGAGGAGACCGCGAGGAGCCCGAGCCCGGCGAGGAACACCCGCCGGTGGCCGAGCAGATCGGCCGCCCGCCCGCCGAGCAGCAGCAGGCCGCCGAAGGTGATCAGGAACGCGTTCGCCACCCAGGACAGCCCGGCGGCTCCCGCTCCGAAGTCCTCGCCGATGGAGGGCAGGGCGACGTTGACGATCGCGGTGTCGAGGATGAGCAGCAGCTGCGTGGCGGCGAGCAGCGCGAGCGCGCCGCGTACGGGGGGCGACGGTTCGGAGGTCGCCGGCCCGGGGGGCGCCGGTGGGGAGGTCGCCGGCCCGGGGGGCGCCGATGCGGAAGTCTCCGGTCCGGAAGTCTCCGGGCCAGGGGGCATCGGTCCAGGGGTCCTCACCGGGTCGTCCCGAGGTCGTACCCGTCCAGACACGCCTGCGCCAGGGACGCACAGTCCTCGGCGGCGCCGGCCCAGGTCTGCATCGTCAGATAGACGTGCGGGGCGCCCTGGTAGAAGCGCTCGTACTGCTCGTGCCGCCCGGCGAACTCGGAGCCGAGCGCGTCCCAGGCGAGCTTGAGGAGCTTGAGCCGGTCCTCGGCGGGCTGCCCGGGCGTACGGAAGTACCGCCGTACGAGCTCCCCCAGCTCGGGGTGGAGCAGGTCGCGGGCGCTCGCCGGGGTCTGGATGATCGACCCGCCCGCGAGCAGCTTGATGTCCTGGACGGCCCGGGGGTACAGCTCGCCGGCCATGATCCGCTGGGCGAAGGAGATGTCCGTGCCGGGCCGCACCCCGCCCCGCCCGTCGTCGACCGGCTCCCACGACGCCTCGGCCGCGAGGACGAACGCCTTGGCCTGGGCGACCATCCCGAGCAGCCGTCCGATGGCCTGGGTGACCTGGGGGACCTTCTCGGTGCCGTTCGACCGGGCGATCAGGATCGCGAGCCCGGCGAGGAACTCGAGCTTGGTCCAGAAGCGGGTGGCGGACTGGTGCACGAGGTTGAGGTACGCGGGCGTCTCCCACCACATGGCGGCCGTCGCGCCCACGTCCCGGTAGGTCAGCACCCGTTCCCAGGGCACGAAGACGTCGTCGCACACGAGCAGCGCGTCGTTCTCGTCGTAACGGGAGGAGAGCGGCTGGTCGAAGACGGACCGGGCCTGCGCCTCGTACGAGGTCCGGGAGATGAGCTTCACCCCGGGCGTGTCCACGCGTACGGAGAAGGAGAGCGCCCGCTCCACGTCGTCGGCGGCGAGCGGCTCGATGGTCCCGACGAGCACCTCGTCGGCGAAGACGGCGCCGGTGCCGATGGTCTTGGCACCGCGCACCACGATCCCGTCGGCGCGGTCCTCGACGACCCGGACGCTCTCGTCGCCGGGAGGATTCGTGAGGGTGAAGGCGCAGTGCAGCCCGCCCTCGGCGAGCCTGCGATGGAACACGAGGGCGTTCTCGGCACCGTCGAAGCAGTCGGTGGTGAACACCTCGGGCGCGGCGGCGAACCCGGCGGCGCCGGAGGCCATGTAGTCGGGAGTCCGCCCCAGGAAGCCGTAACTCGCCTCGGCCCACACCTTGTACGCCCGCCGGCGCGCCACCAGATCCTCGTACGAACGGGGCACGGCGTACGCCCGGTGGACCCCGCCCGCGACGAGGGCGGGGGTGCGTGGAGAGTCGTGGGCGAGATCGTAGAGCCCCGCGAAGGAGGCCGCGGTGGCCCGGAAGGCGGGATGCGCGGTGACGTCCTTGACCCGCTCCCCGTCGAGCCAGACCTCGCGCCCGTCGCGCAGTGCCTCCAGATACTCCTGCCCTGACCTCGTCACGGTGGTATCGCCTCTCCTCGTGGGTCACGGCTGTGCCGGCCGGCTGTGCCGCACCCGAGCCTTCACGGCGGGCACCCAGGGGGCAATGAACGTCCGTCCAGCGGTTTTTAAGAACCGGCCAGTCAGCTCCCGTTCACGAGGCATTTGCGCACTTCGGGCCCGTCCGGCGGGTGGGCGGCCGCTCGTCGGACTCGGCACGCAGATGTCCATGCCGACCGGGGTGGGGGCGAGCCCGGGCAGGCTTCCGCCGCGCCCGCAACGAGTGAGCGGCTACGGCTAGGCCACTAGTCACTCATCACGCCCAGGGGCTCGAACGAGGGTTCGCCGTAGATGACGAAGGAAGAGATCTCCGTTCAGCGCCTGCCACAAAAAGCCCGTGAAGGACAGGTCGAAAGTGGCCCACCGCCCATTCGGCTTACTCTGCGCTCAGGGTGCGCGGTCCAGAGCTGTACCCCTATCCTATTCATCCCGATGAGGGATGCGCCTCGATGTCAGACCACTCTGGACTGGAATCACCGTCAAGGAGTGGGTCTCCCAAAAGCCCGCGGAATCGCGAGAGGTCCACCACCGCTCCTTTGATGACAACTTGATAATTCACGTGCAGATCGTGATCTTGCAGGGGGAGCCGGTACGGAGACGGGTGTGACCACCGGCTGATGGGCGAGAAAGCGGGACGGTTCGCGGGGGTCGAACCCCCGCGCCGAACCGAGCGGGGCCAAAGGGCCGCGCCGGATCGGACAGAGGCTCAGATGTCTTACATGTACGCGAAGTACCGGTCGTGCCAGTACGCCTTTCCCACCTCCTCCTCATCGTCCTCGTCCGCGGTCACCTCGCCCGCAGCCACGAGCGCCGCGACCAGTTCCTCGTCCCGGTGCGCCTCCAGGACCGACGGTCCGTCGTACGGCTCACGGAGCAGCTCGGCCGGGACGAGGGTGCACCCCGCCGCTGTGCAGACGCCGTCGAGCCACGTCACGAACTGCTCGGTCAGGCGCGCTTCGCCGCTGGGTACCTCCTTACCGACCACCACGTCAGCGGTGACGAAGTAGCGGCCGAAGTTACTCATCGCGACACACACGGGCCCGCCGAGACCGGTCGCGTCCGCCGGGACATCGACGACACCGTAGAAACTGGCGTCCTGAGCCAGGCCGCCTGAGCAGGACGGCCCGAAGCGTTCCTTCAGGGCGCTCACCAGCCGGGCGAAACACTCCCGCGAAGTGGCCGGGTCGAAATCCGCGGGGCGTTCCAGGTGGTGAGGGTCGTCGTGCTTCAGCAGAAGCGCCCGGATCTGGTCCATCGCGAGCATGTCGTGCCCTTCCGTCAGTTCTGGTGCGGGGAAGGGTGGTGCGCCCGGGCCCGGGCACATCACCCTGATGAGGTCATGAGCGCGGAGCCGCCACGTGGAATCGCGCTTGACGGAAGGCAATCGTGACGAGGCGCCGGCTGGTGCGTGCGGGATCACCGGACCGCTCACGCCGCATGGTCCACCCCCGCCCGGTACTCCCCCGGCGTCACCCCGAACCACTTCCGGAACGCCAGGTGGAACCCGACCGCGCTCTGGTACCCCACCCGCGCCGGGACCCCCGACTGGGGCAGGGACGTCTCCGCGAGCAGCCGGGCGGCCTCCTGCATGCGGCGGCTCGTCAGGTGACGGGCCGGGGACTCGCCGACCAGCTCGCGGAAGGCGGCCGTGAAGGCCGAGCGGGACATGCCGACCTCGCGGGCCAGGGATTCGATCGTCCAGGGCTCCGCGAAGCGGGTGGCGATCACCACCAGGGCGCGGCTGATGCCCGGGTGGCGGAGCATCGGCAGGGACGTCGGGTTGTCGGCGAGTTCGCGGAGGAGGGGGCGCAGGGCCAGGACGAGGGCCATCTCGAAGGCGCGCAGCGTGATGAGGCGGTCCCCCGGGCCGACCGGGCGGTCGGGGGAGGCCAGGAGGCGCAGGGTGTCGCGGAGGAGCGGTTCGCGGTCGACCTGGGGGCCGTCGAGGACGAGCGCCCACGGCAGTGAGGTGTAGAGGCCGGTGGCCGCGCTGGCGTCGTAGTGGAGTCCGGCGCACAGCAACCGGCTCTCCGGGCCGCTGCCGTCGATGACTATCTCGCCCGAGGTGCCCGGCTTGCGTTCGGGCAGCACCGCCTTGAGCGGGACACCCTGGCGGTCGGGCCGGTCGGACAGCCGGTGGGCGGTGCCCGTGGGGAAGACGATCAGGTCACCGGCGCGCAGTTCCAGGGGCGTTCGGCCGTCGCCGGTGATCCAGCAGCCGCCCTCCACGATGTAGTGCAGGACGGCGCAGCTCTGTTCGGCGTCGCCCTCGATCGCCCAGGGCGCGCGGACGTGCCAGCGGCTGTCGAAGACGCCGGTGAGGCGGAGCGGTTGAAGCAGCTCGCTCAGCAGGTCGTCACGGTCGGTTCCCACGATTTCCATGGACGATCCTTCAACTTCCGCCCCGGTTTGTTAATTGAACCAACGAAGCCCCCGCCGCAGCCTGAGAGTGCCGTCAGGGCAGCAGCACCCACAGCCTATCGAAGGGCCTCCACCACACATGTCCAGTCATATTCCGATGAGGGTCGCGGTCGTGGGAGCGACCGGTTTCCAGGGGGGCGCCGTGGCGCGTCTGCTCGCCGAGCGGCACCACCGGGTGCGCACGCTCACCCGTCGTCCGGCCGGTGACCGGCCGCCGCTGCCCGGTGCCTCCTTCGTCGCCGGTGACCTGGCGAGGCCGGGGGACGTGCGGCGGCTCTTCGAGGGCACGACCCATGCGGTGGTGACGATGCCCCTGGTGTACGAGCCGGAGCGGGTACGCCTCTACGCACGCAACATCGCACTGGCGGCCCTGGAGGCCGGCGTCGTGCGCCTGGTCCACAACGCCAACACCCGCATCCCGCACGGACCCACCTCGGTGGCCGCCTTCGAGACCCGGCGGATCGCCGAGGAGGTACTGCGGGACAGCGGCGTGCCGCTGGTCGTCGTACGGCCGCCGGTGTATCTGGACAACCTCTTCTCGCCGTGGAACGGCCCGTCCCTGGTCGGCGAGGGCGTGCTCGCCTACCCGCTGCCGCCGTCCGCGCCGACGGCCTGGCTGTCGCACCGTGACCTGGCGGAGGCGGTGCACGCCGCGCTGACCGTGGAGGGGCTCGAGGGCCGCACCTTCGACATCGGCGGGTCGTACGCGCTGACCGGCGCGGAGCTCGCCGCCGCGTTCGGCCGGGGGCTCGGGCGGACGGTGCGGTACGTGCAGCTGCCGCCCGCCGTCTTCGAGCGGGGGCTGGCCCAGCTGCTCGGGCCGGCCACGGCGGCCGGGGTCGCCGGGATCTACCACTACATGGCGACGGGGTCGGACCCGCTGCTCCTGGCGGACGACGACGGCGTGTCGGCGGAGGTCCTCGGCCTCCGCCCCGCGCCGGTGGAGGAGTGGGTGACGCGCCAGCCGTGGCAGGTCTGGGCCGCCGACACGGACCCGGACACGGACACGGACCCGGGCACCGGCACCGGCACCGGCACCGGCACGGAGGATCAGTCTCCGTCCGCGCAGGGCTGAGCCCCGGCCGCACGGCCCGCCCCCTTGGGCCGAACGGCCCAACCCGGTCAGGCCCACGCAGCGGGCCTGACCGTACGGCCGTTCGTGAACCGGTCTCGTCCCACAAGGACGAGGCCGGTTTCTTGTGGGTGCCGTGTGCTTGTCCGTGCGGCTACGTCCGAGTAGTTAACAAAGCGCCGGATTGGCCACCCGAAGTCAGTGGAAGGCTCCCCCGGTACACCCCCGTAGACCCGCCATCCGAGTGAACGCGGACAGGAGCGGCCATGCCCGCAACCCGCCAGCCGTCGACGGAGCTACAAAGAGCGCACCACCACCCGCACCCCCGCAAACCCTCAGGTGATGCTGTGAATCCGCTCATGGGACGTATTCCCGTACTGGACGTCCGCCCACTGGTCGACTGTGGCCGCCGCCCCGCGAAGGCCGTGGTCGGTGAGACCTTCGAGGTGACCGCCACCGTCTTCCGCGAGGGCCACGACGCCGTCGCCGCCAACGTCGTACTGCGCGGCCCGTCAGGACGGCCGGGCCCCTGGACCCCGATGCGCGAGCTGGCGCCCGGCACCGACCGGTGGGGCGCCGAGGTCACGCCGGACGCCGAGGGGCTGTGGACGTACACGGTCGAGGCGTGGAGCGACCCCCTCGCCACCTGGCGGCACGCCGCGAGGATCAAGATCCCGGCGGGGATCGACTCCGAACTCGTCCTCGCCGAGGGCGCCGAGCTGCACGAGCGCGCCGCGAAGGGCGTTCCGAAGAAGGGCGGCGGCCGGGAGGCCGTGCTGGCCGCCGCGGACGCGCTGCGTGACGAGTCCCGTTCCCCCGCCGCCCGCCTCGCGGCGGCGCTCGCGCCACAGGTGACCGAGGCCCTTGACCGGCACCCGCTGCGCGAACTGGTCAGCGCCTCGCCCGCGTTGCCCCTCCAGGTGGAGCGCGAGCGGGCGCTGTACGGCTCCTGGTACGAGTTCTTCCCCCGCTCCGAGGGGGTGAAGAAGGTCCGCGGCCGGACCAGGCCCGGGACCTTCCGGACCGCCGCCGAGCGGCTGCCGGCGATCGCCGCGATGGGTTTCGACGTGGTCTATCTGCCGCCCATCCACCCCATCGGCTCCACCCACCGCAAGGGCCCCAACAACGCGCTGTCGGCGAGCCCGAACGATGTCGGCGTGCCATGGGCGATCGGTTCGCCCGAGGGCGGGCACGACGCGGTCCACCCGGATCTGGGGACGATCGAGGACTTCGACGCCTTCGTGGCGCGCGCCCGGGAGCTGCGCCTGGAGATCGCGCTGGACTTCGCGCTGCAGTGCTCGCCGGACCACCCGTGGGTGGAGAAGCACCCGGAGTGGTTCCACCACCGGCCCGACGGCTCGATCGCCTACGCCGAGAACCCTCCGAAGAAGTACCAGGACATCTATCCGATCGCGTTCGACAAGGACATGGACGGGATCGTCGCCGAGACGGTGCGGATCCTGCGGCACTGGATGGACCACGGGGTACGGATCTTCCGTGTCGACAACCCGCACACCAAGCCGGTGGTGTTCTGGGAGCGGGTGATCGGGGAGATCAACCGGGCCGACCCGGACGTGATCTTCCTGGCGGAGGCGTTCACCCGGCCCGCGATGATGCGCACCCTCGGCGCGATCGGCTTCCAGCAGTCGTACACGTACTTCACCTGGCGCAACACCAAGGCCGAGCTGACGGAGTACCTCACGGAGCTGTCCGGGGAGACGGCGGCGCAGATGCGGCCGAACCTCTTCGTGAACACCCCCGACATCCTGCACGCGTACCTCCAGAAGGGCGGCCGGCCCGCCTTCGAGGTGCGGGCCGTGCTCGCCGCCACGCTCGCGCCGTCCTGGGGCATGTACGCCGGTTACGAGCTCTGCGAGGGCACCGCGCTGCGTGACGGCAGCGAGGAGTACCTCGATTCGGAGAAGTACGAACTGCGGCCCCGGGACTGGGAGTCGGCGGAGCGTTCGGGGGCCACGATCGCCCCGCTGATCACCACGCTCAACCGGATCAGGCGTCGCCATCCGGCCCTGCGCCGGTTGCGGAACCTGACCTTCCACGCGACCGACAACGACCAGGTGATCGCGTACAGCAAGCGGTCGGGTTCGAACACCGTTCTGGTGGTCGCGAACCTCGACCCTCACCACACCCAGGAGGCCACGGTCTCGTTGAACATGCCGGAGCTCGGCCTCGACTGGCACGAGACCGTACCGGTGCGCGACGAGCTCACCGGCGAGACCTATCACTGGGGCAGAGCCAACTATGTGCGCCTCGAGCCGGGCGTCAGGCCCGCGCACGTCCTCGCTCTGCGACCGTCCCCGTCGATCGGAGGGTCACCCACCTCATGACTGTCAACGAACCCGTCCCCGACACCTTCGAGGACACGCCCGCAAAGGACCGTGACCCGGACTGGTTCAAAAGGGCCGTCTTCTACGAAGTGCTCGTCAGGTCCTTCCAGGACAGCAACGGGGACGGCGTAGGCGACCTCAAGGGCATCACCAGCAGGCTGGACTATCTGCAGTGGCTGGGCGTGGACTGCCTGTGGCTGCCACCGTTCTTCAAGTCGCCGCTGCGGGACGGAGGCTACGACGTCGCCGACTACACCTCGGTCCTGCCCGAGTTCGGTGACCTCGCGGACTTCGTGGAGTTCGTGGACGCGGCGCACCAGCGCGGCATGCGCGTGATCATCGACTTCGTCATGAACCACACGAGCGACCAGCACCCGTGGTTCCTGGAGTCGCGCACCGATCCCGACGGGCCGTACGGCGACTACTACGTCTGGGCCGACGACGACAAGCAGTTCCAGGACGCCCGGATCATCTTCGTCGACACCGAGACGTCGAACTGGACCTTCGACCCGGTGCGCAAGCAGTACTACTGGCACCGGTTCTTCTCGCACCAGCCGGATCTCAACTACGAGAACCCGGCGGTGCAGGAGGAGATCCTCTCGGCCCTGAAGTTCTGGCTGGACCTCGGCATCGACGGCTTCCGGCTGGACGCGGTGCCGTACCTGTACCAGCAGGAGGGGACCAACTGCGAGAACCTCCCGGCGACCCACGCCTTCCTCAAGCGGGTCCGCAAGGAGATCGACGACCACTACCCGGACACGGTGCTCCTCGCCGAGGCGAACCAGTGGCCGGAGGACGTGGTCGACTACTTCGGCGACTTCGCCTCGGGCGGCGACGAGTGCCACATGGCGTTCCACTTCCCGGTGATGCCCCGGATCTTCATGGCGGTACGGCGGGAGTCGCGCACCCCGGTCTCGGAGATCCTGGCCAAGACCCCGGCGATCCCGTCCCGCTGTCAGTGGGGCATCTTCCTGCGCAACCACGACGAGCTGACGCTCGAGATGGTCACGGACGAAGAGCGCGACTACATGTACGCGGAGTACGCCAAGGATCCCCGGATGCGGGCCAACATCGGCATCCGGCGGCGCCTCGCGCCGCTCCTCGACAACGACCGCAAGCAGATGGAGCTGTTCACCGCGCTGCTCTTCTCGCTGCCCGGGTCGCCGGTGCTGTACTACGGCGACGAGATCGGGATGGGCGACAACATCTGGCTCGGTGACCGGGACGGGGTGCGGACCCCGATGCAGTGGACGCCGGACCGGAACGCGGGCTTCTCGTCCTGCGATCCGGGGCGGCTGACCCTGCCGGCCATCATGGACCCGGTCCACGGCTACCAGGTCACCAACGTCGAGTCGGGCATGGCCTCGCCGTCCTCGCTGCTCCACTGGACGAAGCGGATGATCGAGATCCGTAAGCAGAACCGCGCGTTCGGGCTCGGCTCGTACACGGAACTGCCGTCGTCCAATCCCGCGGTGCTCGCCTTCCTCCGGGAGTCCGCCCCCGAAGAGGGACTGGACGCCGATCTGGTGCTCTGCGTGAACAACTTCTCGCGCTTCGCCCAGCCGACGGAGCTGGACCTGCGGCAGTTCGACGGGATGTCCCCGGTGGAGCTGATCGGCCAGGTGCAGTTCCCGGCGATCGGACAGTGGCCGTATCTGCTGACGCTGGCGGGTCACGGCTTCTACTGGTTCCGTCTGAAGAAGGCCAGGTCGGCGAAGAGCTGACGCGCGCCGGACCAACTGCCCGGGGTGGAGCGGGTTTCCCCCGCGCCACCCTGGGCACTGTGACCCACACACGGTCGATTCAGGTCCATACGGGCCTTCTTGTCGGGCCCATACGGATCTTCCCCTCCCGACACGTCCCGCACTTCCGGACAGTCGATGCTGCCATCCGGGACACTCTGCGCATTTGAACTCGATTCACGCGAACTCGAATCTGCGCCCCCCGGGGAAAGGACGCGATGCCATGCCGGAGACCGCATCCACCACCCGGGCCCCGGCCGCCCTCCTCCCGTCACTCGCTCCCCTGCTCCATGAATGGCTGCCCCGGCAGCGCTGGTTCGCGGGCAAGGGGCGTCGGGTCACCGGATTCACGTTGGAAGCGGCCACCGAGCTGCTGCCGCTGGACGGCGCGGGACCCGGGCTGCTGCACCTTCTCGTACGGGTCGAACAGCCGGGTCGCCCGGCCGGGTCGCCCGCCGACTGTTACCAACTGCTCCTGGGCGTACGGTCCCAGCTGCCGCCACGCCTCGCCCCCGCCCTGATCGGGCGGATCCGGCAGGGGCCACTCGCCGGCCGGGCGGTCTACGAAGGGCTGCGCGACCCGCGGCTCGCCGGGCTGCTCTACGAACGGCTGCGCACACCGGGCCGGATCGGCCCGCTCAGTTTCCACGGGTCGGCCGATCTGCCGCCCGCGCTCGCCCCGCGCGTGCTCGACGCCGAGCAGTCCAACTCCTCGCTCGTGTACGGCGATGCGTACATCCTGAAGATCTTCCGGCGGGTCAGCCCCGGGGCCAATCCGGACCTGGAGCTGCCGCTGGCACTCGCCCGGGCCGGCTGCACGCGCGTTCCGGCCCCGGTGGCCTGGTTCGAGTCGGGCGCCAGCACGCTCGGCGTCCTGCAGCCGTATCTGCGGGACTCGAGGGACGGCTGGCGGCTCGCCCTCGACGCGCTCGCCGAGGGCCGGGAGTTCACCGGTGAAGCGCTCGCCCTGGGCCGCGCGACGGCCGAGGTGCACCTCGCCCTGGCCGCGGCGCTGCCGACCGAACGGCTGCACCGGACGCAGACGGAGCATCTGGCCGCCGAGATGGACCAGCGGCTGCACGCCGCGGCGCAGGCGGTGCCCGCGCTGCTGCCGTACGTCCCGGGGCTGCGCGCCGTCTTCGCGGCGGTGGGCGAAGGGGTCGGCTCGGGCCTGCTCCAGCGCATCCACGGTGATCTCCATCTGGGCCAGACGCTGCGGGCGACGCAGGACGACGGCTGGGCGGTGATCGACTTCGAGGGCGAGCCCGCGAAGCCGCTCGCCGAGCGGTGCCGTCCGCAGCCCGCGGTCCGCGACGTGGCGGGCATGCTCCGCTCCTTCGACTACGCGGCCCGCACGCACCGCCCCTGGAACGCCGAGTGGGCGGCCCGCTGCCGCGCCGCCTACTGCTCCGGCTACGCCGAGGTCTCGGGTGCGGACCCCCGCGCGGATCCCGCGCTGCTGCGCGCCTACGAGACGGACAAAGCGGTCTACGAGGTCGTCTACGAGGCCCGCCACCGCCCGGACTGGCTCCCGGTCCCCATGGCGGCGATCGAGCGTCTGGCGGGCTCCGAGTGACCGCCGAGCCCGTTCGGGTGAGCGCCACCACCCCCGTGGGGCCCGTTCGGCCGAGTGTCCTGTGCGGTCCGGCGCCCGTTGCGGTTGCGTGGGGACCGGCGCATCTCCCCCATTCCATCCTTCCGACCCCCTTGCAGGAGGCATCCCCGTGACCGCCCGATCCGCCCGATCCGCCCGCAAGACGGCAGTGCCCCCGGCGAAGACCCCCGCGCCCCGGGCGGCCCAGGACCCCGTACGGAAGGAGCCCGTACGGAAGGTGCCGCCGCTGGACGCGGGCGACCGGGCGCGGCTGCTCGCGGGGGAACACCACGACCCGCACTCCCTCCTCGGCGCCCACCCCGTCCGCGGCGGGATCGCGATCCGGGTCCTGCGCCCGTACGCCCGCGAGGTCACCGTGCTCGCCAAGGGCAAGCGCACACCCCTGCGGGACGACGGGGACGGCTTCTTCTCCGGGTTCCTGCCGCTGCTGCGCAAGATCCCCGAGTACGAGCTCCGGGTCCGCTACGACGGTGACGAGCTGGCCCTGCACGACCCGTACCGCTTCCTGCCCTCGCTCGGCGACCTGGACCTCCATCTCATCGGGGAGGGCCGCCACGAGGAGCTGTGGAAGGCGCTCGGCGCCCGCGTCATCACCCACCAGGGCGTGACCGGCACCCGCTTCACGGTCTGGGCGCCCAACGCCCGGGGCGTCCGTGTCACGGGCGACTTCAACCACTGGGACGGCACCGCCCTGCCGATGCGCTCCCTCGGCGCGACCGGTGTGTGGGAGCTGTTCGTGCCCGGCATCGGCGAGGGCGCGGTCTACAAGTTCGACATCACCCGTCCCGACGGCTCCCACACCCTGCGCGCCGACCCGATGGCGCGCCGCACCGAGTGCCCGCCGAACACGGCCTCGATCGTCACCGACTCGTTCCACGCCTGGGACGACGCCGCGTGGATGGCGAGCCGGGGCGCCCGGCCGCACCACGAGGCCCCGCTGTCCGTGTACGAGGTGCACCTGCCGTCGTGGCGGCCGGGTCTGACCTACCGGCAGCTGGCCGAGCAGCTGCCCGCCTACGTCAGCGACCTGGGCTTCACGCACGTGGAGTTCATGGCCGTGGCGGAGCACCCCTTCAGCGGCTCCTGGGGCTACCAGGTCACCGGTTTCTACGCGCCGACCTCCCGGATGGGCACGCCCGACGACTTCAAGTACCTGGTCGACGCCCTGCACCGGGCCGGGATCGGCGTCCTGATGGACTGGGTGCCCGCGCACTTCCCGCGCGACGACTGGGCGCTCGCGGAGTTCGACGGCCGGCCGCTGTACGAGCACGAGGACCCGCGCCGGTCCGCGCACCCGGACTGGGGCACGCTGGAGTTCGACTACGGCCGCAAGGAGGTGCGAAACTTCCTGGTCGCCAACGCGGTGTACTGGTGCGAGGAGTTCCACCTCGACGGCCTGCGGGTCGACGCCGTCGCCTCGATGCTCTACCTCGACTACTCGCGTGAGAACGGCGAGTGGCTGCCGAACGAGTTCGGCGGCCGGGAGAACCTGGACGCGGTGGCCTTCCTCCAGGAGATGAACGCGACGGTGTACCGGCGCTGCCCGGGGGTCATCACCTTCGCCGAGGAGTCGACGGCCTGGGACGGGGTCACCCGGGCGACGGACCAGGTCGGGCCCGGCGGTTTCGGCGGTCTGGGCTTCGGCATGAAGTGGAACATGGGCTGGATGCACGACTCGCTGGGCTACGTGTCCAAGGAGCCGGTGCACCGGAAGTACCACCACAACGAGATGACCTTCTCGATGGTGTACGCCTACAGCGAGAACTACATCCTGCCGATCTCCCACGACGAGGTCGTGCACGGCAAGCAGGCGCTGGTGTCGAAGATGCCCGGCGACTGGTGGCAGCGGCGCGCCACCCACCGCGCGTACCTGGGCTTCATGTGGTCCCACCCGGGCAAGCAACTCCTCTTCATGGGTCAGGAGTTCGCCCAGGGCGCGGAGTGGTCCGCCGAGCACGGCCCCGAGTGGTGGCTGATGGACGACACCTACCACTCGGCCGGTGACCACCGGGGCGTACGGGATCTGGTGCGCGACCTGAACACGGTGTACGGGGCGACGCCGGCGCTGTGGGAGCGGGACACCTCTCCCGAGGGCTTCCAGTGGGTGGTGGGGGACGCGGCCGAGGACAACGTCTTCGCGTTCCTGCGCTACGACGCCGAGGGCGCGCCGCTGCTCGCGGTCTGCAACTTCTCCCCGGTGGTCCGGCACGACTACCGCCTGGGCGTCCCGGACTCGGTCGCGGCCTGGGCGGAGGTCCTGAACACGGACGCGTCCCGGTACGGCGGTGGAGGCGTGACGAACACCGACCCGGTGAAGACCGAGTCGGTGCCGTTCCACGGGCGCGCGTCGAGCGTCCGGATGACGCTGCCGCCGCTGGCGACGGTGTGGCTCAGGCCCGCCTGATGATCCCCAGTCGCTGAGTGGCCCGGGTCAGTGCCACGTACAGGTCGTTGACGCCGTGCGTGGCGCCGGCCCGGATGCCGTCCGGGTCGACGACGAGGACGGTGTCGAACTCCAGGCCCTTGGCCTGGCGGGGGTCGAGGAGGACCACCGCGCGGGTCAGGTCGGGCGCCGGGCCGTACGCGGCGTCCGGCAGGGCGGCCGTCAGGCCCGGGTGCAGGGCCGGCGGGGCGATGACGGCGAGCCGGCCCTCGGGCCGCAGCTCGGCGGCGACCGCGTCGGCGGTCTCCTTCACCGGGTCCTCGGCGGTCCGCTCCCAGGGCTCGACACCGGTGGAGCGGACCGAGCGCGGCGGCTCGAACGCCGGGTCGGCCTCGCGCCGGACGTCGGCGGCGACCGCCATGATCTCGGCGGGGGTGCGGTAGTTGACCCCGAGCCGTACGAGTTCCCAGCGGTCCTCCACGTAGGGCGCCAGGATCTTCTCCCAGGAGCCGACGCCCGCCGCGTCGCCGGTCTGGGCCGGGTCGCCGACCAGGGTCATCGAGCGGGTCGGGCTGCGGCGCATCAGCAGCCGCCAGGCCATCGCGGACGGCTCCTGCGCCTCGTCGACGATGATGTGGCCGAAGGCCCAGGTGCGGTCGGCGGCGGCGCGTTCGGCTGCGCTGCGGTGATCGGCCTCCTCGTGGCGTTCGGCGAAGCGCTCGGCGTCGATGATGTCGTGCGCGGAGAGCACCTCGGAGGCGTCCTTGTCCTGCTCCTCCTTGTCCTCGAACTCGTAGGTGCGTGAGGCGTAGGAGACGTCGAGGACGCCCTGCGCGTACTGGATCTGCTTCTGCCGCTCGGCCTCCTCGGCCGCCCTGGCGGCCGAGTCGTCCTCGCCGAGGAGCTCGGCCGCCTCGTCGAGCAGGGGTACGTCGGCGGGGGTCCAGGGGCCGCCGTCGCACCGGATGGCGTCGGCGTCCTCGTCGGGGAGATGGGTCGGCTCGGCGAGGTAGTCGGCGAGGAAGGACTCGGGGGTCAGCGGCGGCCAGAGGGTGTCGATCGCGGTGTGGACGTCGGGGTTGGCGGCGATGCCCTTGGCGAGGAGGGCGATGTCGTCGGGGCCGAGGAAGTTGGGCCCGCCGTAGGGGTCGGCGCCGATGCGGTCGGCGAGCTGCTCGGCGAGGGCGTCGAGGATCCGGAAGACGAAGTAGGGCCGGGCGAGGTTGTGCGGCAGGTGCGTCTCGCGGGCCTTGTGGCGGGCTTCGAGGGCCATGTCCCAGTCGATGACCAGGTCGCCGTCGTCGTGCGGCACGATCAGCGGCGTCCCGCGCTCGGGAACCTGTTGCCGGTCCCGTACCGCCCCGGCGAGCGCTTCGGCCATGGCGGCGGCGCCCTTGACCGCGGCGGCGCGCGGGGTGTCCGTACCGGTGGCGCGGACGCCGGGGAAGAGTTCGCCGGGGGTGGCGAGCAGGACGCCGGTCTCGCCGAGGGAGGGCAGGACGTTGCCGATGTAGCCGAGGAAGGCGGGGTTGGGGCCGACGATGAGGACGGCGCGCCGGGCGAGCTGCTCGCGGTGGGCGTAGAGGAGGTACGCGGCCCGGTGGAGCGCCACGGCGGTCTTGCCGGTGCCGGGGCCGCCCTCGACGACGAGCACCCCCCGGTGCGGGGAGCGGATGATGCGGTCCTGTTCGGCCTGGATGGTCTGCACGATGTCGTGCATCCGGCCGGTGCGGGCCGCGTCGAGCGCGGCGAGCAGGACCTCGTCGGCGTCCCGGTTCTCGTGCCCGGTGCGGGTCACGTCGGCGAGGTCGAGCACCTCGTCGTGGAGCGCGGTCACCTCACGGCCGTGGGTGGTGATGTGGCGGCGGCGGCTGAGCCCCATCGGCTCGTACCCGGTGGCGAGGTAGAAGGGCCGGGCGGCCTCGGCGCGCCAGTCGACGACGAGCGGGGGGTGGTCCGGGTCGTCCTCGCGGATGCCGATCCGGCCGATGTGGTGGTCGCGTCCGTCCCGGAAGACGAGCCGTCCGAAACAGAGCCCCGTCTCCCCGGCGTTGTAGGCGGCGAGCAGCCCGGACTGTTCGGCCACCATCACGTCCCGCTCGAGTCGGCCCTGGGCGCTGCCGACGCCCGGCGTGCGCAGGGCGGCGCCGACGGCGGCCTCGGCGCGGTCCCTCAGGTCGTCGAGTCGTGCGTAGAGCTCTGTGATGAATTGCTGCTCGTTCCGAAATTCCTCGGTTGACAATTCGACTCCCGGCGCGATACAGTGCGTTTATTGAACTACTCCGTGCTTTTGCTGTGTGCAGACACGGAATCCCTGAATATACGCGAGACGCAGCCCCGACTTCAATTTACTCGTCGGGGTATTTTTGTGCGCCATGGGGAGAGACACAGCACGCGATCTGCTGATCGCACGGGGAGCGGACACACTGGACCACCCGGGCGGCACCCTGCTCGCCCACCTCGACCGGGTCGAGGGCCGGCTGGCCGCCTGGGGCGCACGGGAGGAGCTGCGGCTCGCCGGCCTGTGCCACGCCTTCTACGGGACGGACGGATTCGCCGAGCACCTGCTGCCGCTGGAAAGCCGGGACACGCTGAAGGCGGCGATCGGCGCCGAGGCGGAGGAACTCGTGTACTTCTACGCGAGCTGCGACCGGGATTTCTCGTACGCGGGGCTGTCGGAGGCCGACGGTCTCTTCCGGGACCGTTTCACGGGCCGGACCTTCGTGCCGACCGCGCGGCAGCGGCAGGACTTCGCGGAGCTGACCGCCGCGAACGAACTGGACGTGCTGCGGGAGAACCACGCGCTGCGGACCCGGTACGGGGGCGGACTGCTGAAACTGTTCACCCGGTGGCGGGCGCTGCTGAGTGAGGCGGCGTCCGCGGAGGCGCGGGAGACGCTGCGCCTGAAGGGCGAGGAGCGCGAGGCGTTCCTGCGCGGCCTGGAGCGGGGCGATGTCGTGACGGGTGTCGTCTCGCACATCGCGAGCTTCCACGTGACCTTCGTGGAACTGGGCGGGGTGGAGGGGATGATGAACATCCCCGAGGTCTCCTGGGAGGTGTACGACGTCCCCGGCGACGTCATCCGGGAGGGCCAGGAACTGCCCTTCGAGGTCCTGGGCGTCGACCTGAGCCGGGAGCGGATCTCCCTCTCCCTCAGGAGCCTGGAGCCCGATCCGCTGCGTGCCTTCGCGCGGGCCGGCTTCGGCGGTGTCCGGACGGGGCGCGTCACGAGGACGGTCCCCTCCGGCGTCCTCCTCCTCGTCGACGACGGCGTCGAGGCCCTGGTCGACCGCGACGACCTCGGGGGCCGCGCGCCGCGTGCGGGGGACGAGCTGACGTTCGAGGTCACGGCAGTCAACGTGGTCACCCGCCGCGTGCGGCTGGTTCTGCGCGAATGATCCGCGTGCGCCCGGTCAGGCGAGTACGTCCTCCAGCTCCTGCAGGAGCTTCCGCTTGGCGCGGGCGCCCACCATCGACTTCACGGGTTCGCCCGCCCGGAACACCATCAGCGTCGGTGTCGCCATGACTCCGTACCGGAGCGTGGTCTCCGGGTTCCTGTCCACGTCCAGCTGGACGATCCTCAGCCGGTCCGCCTCCTCCGCGGCGATCGCGCCGAGCACCGGTGCCAGCTGGCGGCACGGACCGCACCAGTCCGCCGTGAACTTCACCAGGACCGGCAGCTCCGCGCCCAGTACCTCGGCGCCGAAGTCGCCGTCCGTCACCTCGGTGACACCTTCGACCTGCTTCATGTCCGTCATCCTCCGAGTTCGCATGTGGGCTCCGGACCGCCGGGCAGTTCCGCCTCGGCCCGCAGCAGCTGTGCGGCGACCCGGGCACGTACCGCCCGCAGCTGCTCCACGAGTCCGTCCAGCTCGGCGAGCTTGCGCCGGTACACGTCGAGCGAGGCGGGACAGGCGTCCCCCGCCGGATGCCCCGCCCGCAGGCAGTCGACGAAGGGCCGGGTCTCCTCCAGCTCGAACCCGAAGTCCTGGAGCGTCCTGATCTGCCGGAGCAGCCGCAGGTCGTCCTCGTCGTACGCGCGGTACCCGTTCTCCGTGCGCCGGGCGGTCAGAAGGCCACGGGACTCGTAATAGCGCAGAGTCCGCGTGGTCGTTCCGGCCCGCTCGGCCAGCTCGCCGATTCGCATACGCCGAACGTAAGCCTTGACGCCGACGTCAAGGCAAGCGGTGGCGCCCGCTCCCGCGCCTCCCCACCCTCGTCCGGCGGCGCCGGCGCCGGGTCGTCAGGGACGGCTGTCGGCGGAAGACCCCTCTGCCGGAAGCAGCGGTCTGCGCTCCACCGGGGACGAGAGCACGATCGACGTGGTCGTCCGGCCGAGCGCGGAGGTCTGCTCCAGGATCTCCTCGAGATGGATCGTGTCGGTGACGGCGACCTTGAGGATCCAGCAGTCCTCGCCCACCACGTGGTGGACCTCGCGGATCTCGGGCCGGGCGGTCAGCTCCAGGGTCCGGGGGTGCTTGAGGGTGTAGCCGCCGTGCGGGTCGACCCGGATGAAGGCCTGGATGCCGTAGCCGAGCCGAGCCGCGGAGACATGCGCGCCGTATCCGGTGATCGCCCCGCACGCCTCGAGGCGGCGCACCCGCTCGGTGACGGCCGCGGGGCTGAGCCGGACGCGCCGGCCGAGTTCGCTGAGCTTGATCCGTCCGTCGGTCTGGACGAGTTCCAGAATCTGCCGGTCGATGGGGTCGAAGGCACCCACCGAGGTTTCTTCGGTGGCGGACCGCAGATGCCGTGGTTCCTTCGGTGCGGCGGTCGGGACTCCCATGTTTCCCCCTTCAGACGGCGAGCGCTCAACGTAACACTTGTCGTATGGACATTCTGATCATCGGCGGGAACCGCTATTTCGGAAAGCGGTTGACGGCCCGTCTGCTGGAATCCGGACACGAAGTGACGATGCTCAACCGGGGTTCTTCCGGTGTTCCGGAAGGCGTCGCCCATCTGATCGCCGACCGGAACGACGAGGCGGCTCTGGAAAGCGCGCTCGGCGACCGGACTTTCGATGTCGTCGTCGACCAGGTCTGTTACACCCCGCGCCAGGCGGCCGTCGCCCGGCGGGTTTTCGGGCCGCGCACGCGGCGCTATGTGATGACGTCGACGGTGGAGGTGTACGAGTACGAGGACTCGGCCGCGCCGGTACGGGAGGAGGCCGTGGACGCCCGTACGGTCACCGTGGACCCGGATCTGCCGTGGGAGGACCCGGAGTTCCTCGACGCGCACTACGGAGAGGGAAAGCGGCAGGCGGAGGCGGTCTTCGCGGCTGATCCGCCGTTCCCGTACACGGCGGTGCGGGTCGCTCATGTGCTGGGCGGCGCGGACGACTTCACCGGGCGGGTCGACCACTACGCGCACCGCATCCGGGAGGGCGAGCCGATCGCCGTGCCGGTGGTGAACCGTCCGGCGACCTATGTGTACGTCGAGGAGATCGCGGAATTCATGGCGTGGGCGGTGGAGGCCGAATTCACCGGACCGGTCAACGCCCATTCCCATGGCCCGCTCACCACGGCGGACATCTGCGCGGAGATCGAGCGGCAGGTGGGTGGCAGGACCGTTTTCCAGGAGGTGGAGATCGGCGAGGTCTCCCCGTTCTCCTTCGCCCGCTCGTACGCGATGGACAACTCCCGGGCGACGGCTCTCGGATTCTCCTTCGGGAATGCGGCGCGGTGGCTGCCACCGGCCCTCGCCGAGACGCTCGGGGCGCGCTGATGCGGTACCGGAAGCTCGGGGACGTACGGGTCGGCGCGATCGGCCTCGGGGCCATGCCGCTGTCGATCGAGGGCCGCCCGGACGAGGCCCGCGCCCTCGCCACGATCCACGCGGCGCTCGACGCGGGCGTGACCCTGCTCGACACGGCGGACTCCTACCATCCGCCGGACGGCCGGCCCGGCGAGGGCGAGCTGCTGATCGCGCGGGCGCTGGCCGCGTACGGCGGCCGGACGGACGACGTGCTGGTGGCGACGAAGGGCGGGCGCGGGCGGACGGCCGACGGCGGCTGGACGGTGGACGGCCGGCCCGCGCACCTGCGGCGGGCCGCGGAGGCGTCGGCGCGCCGGCTCGGGGTCGCGCAGATCGGGCTCTATCAGCTGCACAAGCCGGACCCGGCCGTTCCGTACGCCGAATCGCTGGGTGCGATACGGGAGTTGCTGGACGCGGGGACGATCCGGCTGGCCGGGATCTCCAATGTGGACGTGGGGCAGATCCGGCTCGCGCGGGAGATCCTGGGCGATCGGCTGGTCTCCGTACAGAACCGGTACTCCCCCGCCGTGCGGACCGCCGAGGCGGAGCTGCGGCTCTGCGCGGAACTCGGCCTCGCCTTCATGCCATGGAGTCCGCTGGGCGGGATCTCGCGCAGCTCGCTGGACGGGACGTCCGCCCTGGAGGCGGACCCGGAGTTCGGGGGGTTCCACCGGGTCGCGCGGGCGCGCGGGGTGAGCCCGCAACGGGTGGCGCTCGCCTGGCTGCTCTCGCGCTCGGAGACGGTGCTCCCGATCCCGGGGGCGAGCCGGCCGGAGACGGCCCGGGATTCGGCGGCGGCGGCCGAACTGGTGCTGGATGCACGAGAATTGGCGGTACCGGGCATTCAGTGACCGAAGACACCCGACCCATTGACGGGGCCGGTGTCTCCAACTACAAAAGCATCCTGAGAGCGCTCTCAGCACGCGTACCCCCCGCACACCCCCCGCTGCGCATCCCTGCGCACCACCTCCCGGAGGTGTTCCTTTGCGTTCCCCGAGCCGTGTCAGACGAACTCCCCTGCTCGCCTCGCTCCTCGCCGCCGCCCTCGCCGCGGGCGCCCTGCTCGGCCTGGGCGGGGCCGGCACCGCCAGCGGCGCCGTGCCGCCGGCGCCCGGCTGGTCGCTCCAGTGGAGCGACGACTTCAACGGCCCCGACCGCTCCCTGCCGAACACCGCCGAGTGGCAGATCGACACCGGCCACGGCTACCCGGGCGGCCCCGCCAACTGGGGCACCGGAGAGATCCAGAACTACACCGCCAGCCCCGACAACCTGCGTCTCGACGGCACCGGCAACCTGCGGATCACACCGCTCAAGGACGGTGCGGGGAACTGGACCTCGGCCCGGATCGAGACCAAGCGCGCCGACTTCAAGGCCCCGGCGGGCGGGACCCTGCGCATCGAGGGCCGGATCCAGATGCCGAACGTGACCGGGGACGCCGCCCTCGGCTACTGGCCGGCCTTCTGGGCGCTCGGCGCGCCCTACCGGGGCAACTACTGGAACTGGCCCGCCATCGGCGAGTTCGACATCATGGAGAACGTCAACGGTCTCAACTCGGTCTGGGGCGTGCTGCACTGCGGGGTGAACCCCGGCGGCCCCTGCGGGGAGACCACCGGCCTCGGCGCCAGCCGCACCTGCCCGGGCGCGAGCTGCCAGTCGGCCTTCCACACGTACCGCTTCGAGTGGGACCGTTCCGTCTCCCCCAACGAGCTGCGCTGGTACGTGGACGACCAGCTCTTCCACAGCGTGGACGAGACCAGGATCGGCGCGCAGGCGTGGGCCGACATGACCAACCACGCGGGCTACTTCCTCCTGCTCAACGTGGCGATGGGCGGGGCCTTCCCGGACGCGCTGGCCGGAAGGACGCCGACGGCCGCGACGGTGTCCGGGCGGCCGATGCTGGTCGACTACGTGGCGGTGTGGACGAAGGGCGGCGGCTCGACGACCCCGCCCACCACTCCGCCGCCGACCACTCCCCCGCCGTCGGGGTCCTCGCAGCTGTACCTGCGGACGGGCGGAGGCGCCGGGGACGCCCAGTCGGCCGCCTCGGCCGTCACGCTGGCCTCGGCGGGCGGCGCCAACCACGACGGCAGCCCGGCCGGCGCGCAGGTCTTCACCTCGGGCCCGGTCACCCGGAGCTACAACGGCGGCTCGACGCAGTTCGACCTGTTCGTGGACGCCGGGTCCGTGATCGCCAACGGGCAGCAGGTCCGGGTGAGTTACGACCGTACGGGCGACGGGACCTGGGAGCGGGTGGAGACGTACCAGTACTTCGCCACCGACCCCGTGCCGGGCTACGAGCACTACACCCAGGCGAGGGGCCTGAAGTCCGCCACCGGCAGCCATGGGGACCTGGTGAACGGACGGGTCCGGATCGAGGTGTGGAACGCGATCGGGAACGGGCCGAGCACGGTCGGCGTCGGGAACCAGTCGGTGGTCAGGATCCCCTTCTCCTGACCGCGGCTCCGCACGACGGAAGGGCCCGTACGACCGCGCGGCTCCGCACGACGGAAAGGCCCGCACCCCGGCGTTCCGGGGTGCGGGCCCCCTCCGCGTGCCGGCGGCGCCGCACCACGCGACGACCCCGGCCGCGAGGAACGCGGCCGGGGTCGTCTCCGTTCCCCGGTGCCCGGATCCGGCTCAAGGCCCGGGACCCGGGGCGGTCTTTCGTCGGGCGGCCTTTCCGGCCCCGGCCCGGGTATGTCAGACGCCCGCGCGCGCCTTCTCCTCGCCGCCCACGGCGGCGTCGGCCCGCTGGTCCGGGACGGCGGACTCCTCGTCCCCCGCCGGCGCGTGGTCGTCGACCAGGGTCTTCTCGTCGAACGGGACCCGGCCGGCCAGGACCTCGGAGACGCGGGCCTTGTCGATCTCCTTGGTCCAGGTGCCGACGAGCACCGTCGCGACCGCGTTGCCCGCGAAGTTCGTCAGGGCGCGGGCCTCGCTCATGAAGCGGTCGATGCCGACGATCAGGCCGACACCGTCGACCAGCTCGGGCCGGTGCGACTGCAGGCCGCCCGCGAGGGTCGCGAGGCCCGCGCCGGTCACGCCCGCCGCGCCCTTCGACGCGATGATCATGAAGACCAGCAGGCTGATCTGCTCGGCGAGCGAGAGGGGGTTGCCCATCGCCTCGGCGACGAAGAGCGAGGCCATCGTCAGATAGATCGCCGTGCCGTCCAGGTTGAAGGAGTAGCCGGTCGGCACCGTGATGCCGACGACGGGCTTGCTGACACCCAGGTGCTCCATCTTCGCGATCAGCCGCGGCAGCGCCGACTCGGAGGAGGAGGTGGACAGGATGAGCAGGAACTCGCGGCCCAGGTACTTCAGCAGCGCGAGGAGGTTCACCTTGGCGACCAGCCACAGCAGCGCGCCGAGCACCACGAAGACGAAGAGCGCGCAGGTCACGTAGAAACCGATCATGATGACGGCGAGCGACTTCAGCGCGTCGACGCCGGTCGCGCCGACGACCGCGGCGATGGCACCGAAGGCGCCGATCGGGGCGACCCACATGATCATGGCGAGGATGCGGAAGACCAGCCGCTGGATGTGGCCGATGCCGCGCAGGACCGGCTCCCCGGCCTTGCCCATCGCCTGGAGCGCGAAGCCCGCGAGGAGGGCGACGAGCAGGGTCTGCAGGACCTCGCCCTCGGTGAAGGCGGAGACCAGCGTCTTGGGAATGATCCCCAGCAGGAAGTCCGCGGTGGACTCGCTCGCCCCGTCGGCCTGCTTGGCGCCGGCCTCGGCGACCTCCTTCGTCAGGTGGAGGCTGGAGCCGGGCTCCAGCAGGTTGCCGACGAGCAGGCCGATGGCGAGGGCGACGGTCGACATCACGAGGAAGTACCCGAGCGCGAGTCCGCCGACGGCCCCCACCTTCGCGGCCTTGCGGACGGAGCCGACACCGAGAACGATCGTGCAGAAGATGATCGGCGAGATCATCATCTTGATCAGGTTCACGAAGCCGGTGCCCAGCGGCTTGAGCTCGACGGCGACTCCCGGCGCCACGAAGCCGACGGTGATGCCGAGCACCACGGCGGCGATGACGGCGAGATACAGGTAATGGGTACGGTCCCGTTGTGCGGCCACGGGGTCCTCCTCGTACTGATGGGTGTCCACGTCCCGGTGGATCCCCGCGACTATCCATCACCCTGTGACCCGGGTCACCCTTACGTTCGTTTCGTTCACGGGCGAAGCGTCGGCGGCCGGTCGGCGGGCCGTCGGAGGTCCGCCGACCGGCTTCGGCGGAAAACGATTCGGGAACGGCGATTCCCCGGCGCAAATCCGGCCAGGCACACTTACCGGCATGCGCCTCACGTTCCCCCGGCCTCGCAGCCTCGCCGGCCAGCTCTTCGCGATGCAGGTCGTGCTGGTGGCCGCGATCGTGGCCGGGTGCGCGGTCTTCGCGTACGTCACGGACCGCGCCCAGGCGGAGGAGACCGCGCGCCGCCAGTCCACCGCGACCGCGACGGCCGTCGCCGGCTCCCCGTCGGTGGTGGAGGCCGTCGGCTCCCCGAACCCGACGGCGCGGCTCCAGCCGTACGCCGAGACGGTGCGGCAGCGGACCGGGGTCGCCTTCGTGGTGATCATGGCCCCGGACGGCAGGCGCTGGACGCATCCGGAGTCGGAGCAGATAGGGCGTACGTATCTCGGGCACATCGAGCCGGCCGTCCAGGGGCGGACCTTCTCCGAGACGCACCTGGGCGTGCTCGGGCCCTCGGTCCGGACGATCACGCCGGTGTACGGCGACGGCGGCCGGGTCGTCGCGCTGGTCAGCGCGGGCATCACGATCGAGCGGATCAGCGAGCAGGTACGGGAGCAGGTGACGGCCCTGCTGGGCATGGCGGGGGCGGCGCTGGCGCTCGGCGGCGCCGGCACGTACGTCATCAACGCCCGGCTGCGGCGGCACACGCACGGCATGAACGCGGCGGAGCTGAGCCGGATGCACGACTATCACGAGGCCGCGCTGCACGCGGTGAGCGAGGGGCTCGTGATGCTGGACGGACAGCGGCGGATCGCGCTCATCAACGACGGGGCGCGCGCGCTGCTCGGTCTGGACGCGGAGGTGGTGGGCCGGTCGGCGGCGGACCTCGGACTGCCCGTCTCGCTCACCAGCGCGCTGCTCGCCTCCGAGCCCCGGGTGGACGAGCTCCATCTGACGGCCGAGCGGGTGCTCGTCGTCAACACCCGTCCGGTGGTGGGCGGGGAGCGCCGGGGAACGGTCGTCACCCTGCGGGACCGTACGGAACTTCAGGCGCTGTCGGGTGAGTTGACCTCGGAGCGCGGGTTCACCCAGGCGCTCCGCTCACAGGCCCACGAGGCCGCCAACCGCCTGCACACGGTCGTCTCGCTGATCGAGCTGGGCCGGGTGGAGGAGGCCGTCGGCTTCGCGACGGCCGAGCTGGAGCTGGCCCAGGCGCTCACCGACCGGGTGGTCGACGCGGTCGGCGAGCCGGTCCTGGCGGCGCTGCTCCTCGGCAAGGCGGCGCAGGCCAACGAGTCGGGGGTGGAGCTGATCCTGACCGAGGACAGTCGCATCGACGACGGCCTGCTGCCGCCGGCCCTGCCGTCCCGCGACCTCGTCACGATCCTCGGCAATCTGATCGACAACGCGGTGGAGGCGGCGAGCGGGACCCCGGGGACGGGACCGGCGGCCGGTGGCGGCGTACGGCCCGTGGTCAGGGTCACCGCCCTCACGCACGGCGGCGAGCTCCTGATCCGGGTCGGTGACTCGGGCCGCGGGATCCCCGAGGCCGACCAGGACGCCGTCTTCGACCGGGGCTGGACCACCAACGGCCCCGGGCGCGGACTCGGCCTCGCCCTGGTCCGCCAGGCGACGGCCCGAGCCGGTGGCACGGTGGCCCTGTCCCGCTCCCCGGAGGGCGGCGCCGAGTTCACCGTACGGCTGCCGCTGACGTCGGAGCCCGTACGGGAGCCGGGGCGACCGGACCGGGGGTCGGACCGGGAGTCGGACCGGAAGCCGCCGCAGGAAGCCGGCCGGCCGGGGCACGAGCCCGGGCGGGCGGAGCCGGAGTCCGGGCCGGAGCTCGCCCTCGGTGCGAGTGGCGCGGAGGTGTCCGCATGAGCCAGGACATCCGCGTGCTGGTCGTCGAGGACGACCCCGTGGCCGCCGACGCGCACGCGTTGTACGCCGGGCGGGTGCCCGGGTTCGGCGTGGTCGGGGTGGCGCACACCCGGGCCGCCGCCGTACGCGTGCTCGATCGCCTGCCCGTCGATCTGATCCTGCTCGACCTCTACCTGCCCGACGGTCACGGGCTTCAGCTGCTGCGGTCGCTGCGCGCCGCCGGGCACTCCGCCGACGTCATCGCCGTCACGTCCGCCCGTGACCTCGCCATCGTGCGGGAAGGGGTGTCCCTCGGGGTCGTGCAGTACGTCCTGAAGCCGTTCACCTTCGCCACCCTGCGGGACCGGCTCACCCGGTACGCCGAGTTCCGCGCCAGCGCCGGGGAGGCGTCCGGGCAGGACGAGGTGGACCGGGCGCTGGCCACCCTGCGCACCCCGCAGCCCGCCTCGCTCCCCAAGGGGCTGAGCGCCCCGACCCTGGAAGCCGTCACCCGCACCCTGCGCGACGCGCCGTCCGGTCTGACCGCGGCGGAGGCCGCCGTCGCCGTCGGGATCTCGCGCATCACGGCGCGCCGCTACCTGGAGCACCTGGTCTCGGACGGGCGGGCCGCGCGGGCCCCGCAGTACGGACAGATCGGCCGACCGGAGCTCCAGTACCGGTGGATCACGACGCTCAACCGCTGAGCCGGGGCGCCCGCGAGGGCACCGGAACACCGGTCAGCGGACGCCTCGCGCCGATTACCGAAACCACAGAGATCATTACGGAATGCTACCGACCGGTTCCGACGTTTCTACGACTTCTGGCCTTGGGTGAACGCACCGTAGCCATTCGTCACGTACCGCACCTAGCGTGGTAGTCGTGCACCACTCCCCTCCCTCCCCTCCCTTCAACGCCCTCGCCGCGCGGCGCCTGCGCGAGGGCCTCGGCATGGCCCCGGGCCATGTCGCCTACGGCCTCCGCGCCCAGTACGGCCTCGACGTCTCCCCCGACACCGTCGTCGCCTGGGAACGCGGCCGGCTCGCCCCCACCTCGCAGGAACTCACCGCCCTCGCCGGCGTCCTCTGGTGCGCCCCCGGGGAGCTGATCGCCGCCGCCACCACTCTGCGTGAACACCGGATGGCCCGCGGCCTCGCCCCGGACGACCTGGCGCGGCGCCTGGGCCTCGACGGGGCCGCCTACCTGCGGATGGAGGAATCGGGCCGCTGGCGCGGGAACGAACGCCAGACCGCCGCCCTCGCCGAGGTGCTCGGCCTCGGCCCGCGCGACCTGGTCACGGTCACCGGCAGGGACGAGGACCTGGCCCAGCTGCTGCGCGACGCCGCCACGACCCGCTGGCAGGCGTACGTCCGCCCGGCCGTGAAGCTGCTCCCCATGCCGAAGCGGACCCTGGAGCACGCGCTCCAGCAACTGCACACGGACTACCACGCGAAGATGGCGGCGACGAGCAGCTGGGGCGCCTCGGGCGACAGCGGGGATTCGGGCCGCGCGTACCTGGACCGGATCGTCCAGCACTTCTGGGAGGCGGTGGGCTCGTAGGGTGTCGGCGTGAGACGACACGTGCCCTTCGAGAACCTGCACAACTTCCGTGATCTGGGCGGCTATCGGACCGCCGAGGGCGGAACCGTCCGCTGGGACGTCCTCTTCCGTTCCGACTCCCTCGCCAAGCTGCGCGGCGCCGACCTGAACCGCTTCCAGGAGCTGGGCGTGGCCACCGTGATCGACCTGCGCTACCCCTGGGAGATCACCGCGAAGGGCCGCATGCCGGAGACCGACGGCATCACCTGGCACAACCTGAGCATCGAGCACCGCCCCTACGACCAGGCGGAGATCGACCCGGAGCTGGACCCGTGGCGCTACCTCGCCGACCGGTTCGCCGAGGTCGCGGCCGACGGCGCGGCGGAGCTGCGCGAGGCGCTGGAGGTGATCGCCGCCGCGGAGGGTCCGCTCGTCTTCCACTGCGCCTCCGGGAAGGACCGCACGGGCCTGCTCGCCGCCGTGCTGCTCGGCCTCCTCGACGTCTCCGACGAGCAGATCCTCGACGACTTCGCGCTGACCGAGCTGGCCACGGAGCGCCTGGTCGCCGACTGGCGGGCCGCCCACCCCGGCCGGGAACTGCGCTGGCCGGGCTACGGCCGGGCACCCGCCGAGATCATGCGGCTCTTCCTGGCGGACCTGCGGGCGGAATACGGGTCGGTGTACGGGTACGTCACCGGCCACGTCGGTCTCGATCCGGCCGTGGTCGAGGCGCTGCGCACGCGTCTGGTGGAAACCGCGGCGACGTAGGGGGTGCCCGATCCGGCGGACATCACTCCGGTCGTGTCCGCCGGATCGGGCACACCCCTCACGTCCGGCGGTCGAAGCTGAAGAGCTGGCCCCGCGCGTCCCCGCGGCAGGGCGCCTGGGCCAGCTCCGCCCACACCCGCGCGAGATCGCCGGTCACGGTCACGCAGGAGCCGGGCGTCGCGGAGTCCGAGGGGACGATGCGGTAGCCGGTGACGGGGCTGCCGAAGGGCTCCAGGCGGAACCGTTCGACCCGGGACGGGTCGCCGCACTCCGAGTCCTCGAAGGCGGCGTCCGCCACGCGGCCCCCGGACGGTATGCCGGAGCAGCCGGGGCCGTAGTCCGGGTGGTCGGAGACGATCCGCCAGTGGCCGGCGCCGAGATCCTCGAGCGCGTAGCGGGGGACGTCGGCGCCCTCGCAGTCCCTCTGGCGGATCTGGCCGCTGCGGCCGCCCCGCTGTTCGTTCAGGCAGAGGCCCGAGCCGATCACCCGTATCCGTACGTCCCCTTCGGCCGGCGCTGTCGGCGTGTCCGGCGCCGTCGCGCCGCCGCCGTCGTGGAGGAGGGCGGCGACCACGCTGACGCCCGCGAGGACGAGTCCGGTGAGGGCGACGAGCGCGACGAGGGTGCGGCGTATGCGCGTACGGGGGCCCGGGGGCTCGCTCACGGGCTCGGGCTCGGGCTGGGGCCCGGTGGGCCACGGGGCGGGGGTGGGCGGTTCCTCGGCGGCGGGGGTGGCGGTGACGGCGGCGGTGACGGGGTCGGAGGCGGTGACGGGGTCGGAGGGGAGGACGGGGTCGGAGGGGGCGCCGGTCCCGGTAGGCGCGTATCCGCCGCGCGCCGCGAGCTCCTTGCGCACCGTCTGCCAGTCCTCCAGCGTGCCGGGATCCGCCCCGCAGGCGCGCACGAAGGAGGTCAGGAGTTCCTCGCGGGGGACGGTCGAGCGCGCGAGCATGTTCGCCACGGTCGAGCGGGGCAGGACGTCGCCGACCGCGTCGGCGCGGGCCGACAGCTCGCGGTAGGTCAGCCCGGACCAGTCCTTGAGCGCCTGGAGCCGCGCGATGAACGAGGCGGCGTCGGTGGCCTCTCGCGGGTCGGGCGCACTGCGCCCACCGGCGTACCCCTCGGTCATACCCGCTCCCCCACCCCTCCTCCGGACAGGGTTTGGGACATGTCCGGGACAGGCTCAAGCCTTGTTGATCGAGCGGTTCGACTCAAGAGTGGAAACCGGCAATTCCGGTCCCGGCCGGAAAGGCCAGGGAAGAAACCGGGGGAAGACCCGGGACTCACGGGGGAATGACGGGGGCCGGGGTCGCGGGGGGCACGAAGGGCCCCGATCGTCCACGGGGGGACGATCGGGGCCCTTCGGAAAGCCGACGCCGCCCCAGGGACGCGGCCCGGGGCTCGGGCGGCCGGGTCAGAAGACCGACTCGGCCTCGGACATCCGGCTCGGCGGCACGGTCTTCAGCTGAGTGACGGCCTCGGCCAGCGGCACCATGTGGATGTCGGTGCCGCGCAGGGCCGTCATCCTGCCGAAGTCGCCCCGGTGGGCGGCCTCCACGGCGTGCCAGCCGAAGCGGGTCGCGAGCACCCGGTCGTACGCCGTCGGCGTGCCGCCGCGCTGCACGTGCCCCAGGATGACGGGCCGCGCCTCCTTGCCGAGGCGGCGCTCCAGCTCGACCGCGAGCCGGTTGCCGATGCCCTGGAAGCGCTCGTGGCCGTACTGGTCGATCTCGCCCTTCTTGTATTCCATGGAGCCCTCGGCCGGGTGCGCGCCCTCGGCGACGCAGATGACGGCGAACTTCTTGCCGCGGGCGAAGCGCTCCTCGACCATCTTGACGAGGTCGTCGACCTGGAAGGGACGTTCGGGCAGGCAGATGCCGTGGGCGCCGCCGGCCATGCCGGACTCCAGGGCGATCCAGCCGGCGTGCCGGCCCATCACCTCGACGACCATCACGCGCTGGTGGGACTCGGCGGTGGTCTTGAGACGGTCTATGGCCTCCGTCGCCACGCCCACGGCGGTGTCGAAGCCGAAGGTGCGGTCGGTGGAGGAGATGTCGTTGTCGATCGTCTTCGGGACGCCCACCACGGGCATCCCGGCGTCGGAGAGCATCCGGGCGGCGGTGAGGGTGCCTTCGCCGCCGATCGGGATGAGCACGTCGATGCCGTACTTCTTCGCCATCTCCGGGGCGGACTCGGCGGCTTCGGCCAAGCGGTTGCGCTCCAGCCGGGCGGAGCCGAGGATGGTGCCACCGCGGGCGAGGATGCCGCTGACCGCGTTCAGGTCGAGCGGGCGGACGTGCCCGTCGAGGAGACCCTTGAACCCGTCCTCGAAGCCGATGACTTCATCGTTGTGGCCGGTCAGGGCCCGGTGCACGACCGACCGGATCACTGCGTTCAGGCCCGGACAGTCGCCGCCTGCGGTGAGAACTCCGATGCGCATCGTGCTGTGTCTCCTGCTCGGTAGTGGTACATGTGAGCTCTGTCGATTCTCACACGCCCGGTACGGCCCCCGCGCTCCCGACTACTCCGCGTGCCCGGCTTCGGGGGCCTTCAGTCCCCCCGGTTCCAGGCTTCCGTCCGGCCTGCGTCGTATCCACCCCCAGAGGTATTGTCAAGAGGGCATTGCCACCCTATCGGGGTTTTTTGAACACACTCGGTTGACGAGGCCGGGCGGACAGCACGGGACAGGAGACCACGGCGTGACGCGCAGCGTGTACGTGACCGGGATCGACCGCGGGGACGGCCGGCAGGTCGTCGAGCTGGGAGTCATGGAACTCCTGACCCGCCAGGTGGACCGGGTGGGGGTGTTCCGGCCCCTGGTCCACGACGGCCCCGACCGGCTCTTCGACCTGCTGCGGGCCCGCTACCGGCTCTCCCAGGACGCGTCGAGCGTCTACGGCATGGACTACCACGAGGCCTCCGCGCTCCAGGCCGAGCGGGGCACCGACGAGCTGGTCTCCCGGCTCGTCGACCGCTTCCACGCGGTGGCCCGCGACTACGAGGTCGTGCTCGTCCTCGGTACGGACTTCGCCGCCACCCAGCTCCCCGACGAGCTGGCGATCAACGCGCGCCTCGCCAACGAGTTCGGCGCCTCCGTGATACCGGTGGTCGGCGGGAAGGGCCAGCCCGCCGAGTCGGTGCGGGCGGAGGCCCGTAACGCCTTCCGCGCGTACGACGGGCTCGGCTGCGACGTCCTCGCGATGGTGGTCAACCGGGTGGCCGCCGACGACCGCGCGATGATCGCCGAGCGGCTGGCGGCCCGGTTGCCGGTGCCCTGTTACGTCCTGCCCGACGAGCCCGCGCTCGCCGCCCCCACGGTCGCCCAGATCACCCACCACCTGGGCGCGGAGGTCGTGCTCGGGGACGACGCGGGCCTGGCCAGGGACGCCCTGGACTTCGTCTTCGGCGGCGCCATGCTGCCGAACTTCCTCAACGCGCTGACCCCGGGCTGTCTGGTGGTCACCCCCGGGGACCGCGCGGACCTCGTCGTGGGCGCGCTCGCCGCCCACTCGGCCGGGACCCCGCCCATCGCCGGTGTGCTGCTCACCCTGAACGAGCGGCCCAGCGAGGAGATCCTGACCCTGGCCGCCCGGCTGGCGCCCGGCACCCCGGTCATCTCGGTCTCCGGCAACAGCTTCCCCACCGCCGCCGAACTCTTCTCGCTCGAAGGGAAGTTGAACGCCGCCACGCCCCGCAAGGCGGAGACCGCCATCGGTCTCTTCGAGCGGCACGTGGACACCGCCGACCTGCTGAAGCGGATCTCGGTCGCGCGCAGCGGCCGGGTCACGCCGATGATGTTCGAGCACGAGCTGATCGAACAGGCGCGCGCCGACCGCCGGCGCGTGGTCCTGCCCGAGGGCACGGAGGAGCGGGTTCTGCGCGCCGCCGACGTGCTGCTGCGCCGGGACGTCTGCGACCTGACCCTCCTCGGCGACGTCGAGGTCATCCGGAAGAAGGCCGCCGATCTCGGCATCGCGCTCGGGGACACCCAGCTGATCGACCCGCAGACCTCCGAGCTGCGCCAGGAGTTCGCCGAGTCCTACGCGGCGTTGCGCGCCCACAAGGGCGTGACGGTGGAGCTGGCGCTCGACGTGGTGGCGGACGTCAACTACTTCGGCACCCTCATGGTCGAGCAGGGCCTGGCCGACGGCATGGTCTCCGGCTCGGTGCACTCCACCGCCGCCACCATCCGCCCAGCCTTCGAGATCATCAAGACCAAGCCGGAGGCGTCGATCGTCTCCTCGGTCTTCTTCATGTGCCTGGCCGACAAGGTCCTGGTGTACGGCGACTGCGCGGTCAACCCGGACCCGAACGCCGAGCAGCTCGCGGACATCGCCGTCCAGTCGGCGGCCACCGCGGCGCGCTTCGGGGTCGAGCCGCGGATCGCGATGCTCTCGTACTCCACCGGCACCTCGGGTTCGGGCGCGGACGTCGACAAGGTCCGCGAGGCGACCAAGCTGGTACGGGAGTCCGCCCCGATGCTGCGGATCGAGGGGCCCATCCAGTACGACGCGGCGGTCGAGCCGTCCGTCGCCGCGACCAAGCTGCCGGGGTCGGAGGTGGCCGGGCAGGCGACCGTGCTGATCTTCCCGGACCTCAACACCGGCAACAACACGTACAAGGCCGTGCAGCGTTCGGCCGGCGCCGTGGCCGTCGGGCCGGTGCTGCAGGGGCTGCGCAAGCCGGTCAACGACCTCTCGCGCGGCGCGCTCGTCAGCGACATCGTCAACACGGTCGCCATCACGGCGATCCAGTCCCAGGTCCCCGCCCAGGGTCAGGAGCCCACCGCATGACCTCCCCCTCCCCCACCCCGGCAGCCACGCGCGTGCTCGTCCTCAACTCCGGCTCGTCGTCGGTGAAGTACCAGCTTCTCGACATGAGGGACCACGCTCGTCTCGCCGTCGGCCTGGTCGAGCGGATCGGCGAGGAGACCTCGCGCCTGGTCCACACCCCGCTCCAGGGCGGCGGAGCGGAGAAGCGCGAGCGGACCGCCCCGATCGCCGATCACGCCGCCGCGCTGAAGGCGGTGGCCGAGGAGCTGGCCTCGGACGGACTCGGGCTCGACTCCCCCGAACTGGCCGCGATCGGTCACCGGGTGGTGCACGGCGGGCTGCGGTTCACCGCCCCGACCGTGATCGACGACGCGGTGCTGGCGGAGATCGAGCGCCTCGTCCCGGTCGCGCCCCTGCACAACCCGGCGAACCTCACCGGCATCCGTACGGCGATGGCGCTGCGCCCGGACCTGCCGCAGGTCGCGGTCTTCGACACCGCCTTCCACACCACGATGCCGGAGGCGGCGGCCCGGTACGCGATCGACGTGGAGACCGCGGACGCGCACCGCATCCGGCGGTACGGCTTCCACGGCACCTCGCACGCCTATGTGTCGCGTGAGACGGCGCGGCTGCTGGGCAGGGCGCCGGAGGAGGTGAACGTGATCGTGCTGCACCTCGGCAACGGAGCATCCGCCTCCGCGGTCCGCGGCGGTCGGTGCGTGGACACCTCGATGGGGCTCACCCCGCTGGAGGGCCTGGTCATGGGCACCCGCTCGGGCGACATCGACCCGGCGATCACCTTCCACCTCAAGCGGGTCGCCGGGATGGACGAGGACGAGGTCGACACCCTGCTCAACAAGAGGTCCGGGCTGGTCGGGCTCTGCGGCGACAACGACATGCGGGAGATCCGGCGCCGGATCGACGAGGGCGACGAGCGGGCCGCCCTGGCCTTCGACATCTACATCCACCGGCTGAAGAAGTACATCGGGGCGTACTACGCGGTACTCGGGAGGGTGGACGCGGTGGCGTTCACGGCGGGTGTCGGCGAGAACGCGGCTCCGGTGCGGGAAGCTGCGATCGCCGGTCTGGAGGAGCTGGGCCTGACGGTGGACGCCGGCCTCAACGCCGTACGGTCCGACGAGGCGCGGATCATCTCGCCGGACGACGCGCGGGTCGCGGTCGCGGTGGTGCCGACGGACGAGGAGCTGGAGATCGCCCGCCAGGCCTTCGCTCTGGTCGCACCGGCGCATGGAGAAGTGAACGCCTGAGCGCCCTCGCGCCCATTTGTACTTTCCACCAGACGGAATATTCCGCAGTGAAACAAACCGATAGGATCCGCCTCATGCGCCGTTCCAAAATCGTCTGCACGCTGGGCCCCGCCGTCGACTCGTATGAGCAGCTGAAGGCTCTCATCGAGGCCGGTATGAACGTGGCCCGATTCAACATGAGCCACGGGACCCAGGCAGAGCACCAGGAGCGGTACGACCGTCTCCGCAGGGCGGTGGCGGACACCGGCCGCGCCGTGGGTGTGCTCGCCGACCTCCAGGGCCCCAAGATCCGTCTGGAGACCTTCGCCGAGGGCCCCGTCGAGCTGGTGCGCGGTGACGAGTTCACCATCACCACCGAGGACGTCCCCGGGGACAAGTCCATCTGCGGCACCACGTACAAGGGTCTGCCGGGTGACGTCTCCAAGGGCGACCAGGTCCTGATCAACGACGGCAACGTCGAGCTGCGGGTCGTCGAGGTCGAGGGCACGCGCGTCAAGACCGTGGTCATCGAGGGCGGTGTCATCTCCGACCACAAGGGCATCAACCTGCCCGGCGCGGCGGTCAACGTCCCGGCCCTGTCCGAGAAGGACGTCGAGGACCTGCGCTTCGCGCTCCGGATGGGCTGCGACATGGTCGCCCTCTCCTTCGTCCGCAACGCCGACGACGTCAAGGACGTCCACAAGGTGATGGACGAGGAGGGCCGCCGGGTCCCCGTCATCGCCAAGGTGGAGAAGCCGCAGGCCGTCGAGAACATGGTGGACGTCGTCGCCGCCTTCGACGCCGTCATGGTGGCCCGTGGCGACCTGGCGGTGGAGTACCCGCTGGAGAAGGTCCCGATGGTGCAGAAGCGCCTCGTGGAGATGTGCCGCCGCAACGCCAAGCCGGTCATCGTCGCCACCCAGATGATGGAGTCGATGATCACCAACTCGCGCCCCACGCGCGCCGAGGCCTCCGACGTGGCCAACGCGATCCTGGACGGCGCGGACGCGGTCATGCTGTCGGCGGAGTCCTCCGTCGGCGCGTACCCGATCGAGACCGTGAAGACGATGTCGAAGATCGTCGCCGCGGCCGAGGAGGAGCTGCTCTCCAAGGGCCTGCAGCCGCTCGTGCCCGGCAAGAAGCCGCGTACGCAGGGTGGCTCGGTCGCCCGCGCGGCCGCCGAGATCGCGGACTTCCTGGACGGCAAGGCGCTGATCGCCTTCACCAAGTCCGGTGACACCGCCCGCCGTCTGTCGCGCTACCGGGCGCAGCAGCCGATCCTGGCCTTCACGACCGACGAGTCCACCCGCAACCAGCTCACCCTGAGCTGGGGCGTGGAGTCCTTCCTCGCTCCGTTCGTGGAGACCACCGACGCCATGGTGGAGCTGGTCGACGCGGAGCTGCTGAAGCTCCAGCGCTACAACGAGGGCGACACCATGGTCATCACGGCCGGCTCGCCCCCCGGCGTCCCGGGCACCACGAACATGGTCCGGGTGCACCACCTCGGCGGCGGCCAGCGGGACTGACGTCCGCACCACCCGCCCAGGCATGACGAGGGCCCCCGTCCGGTACGGACGGGGGCCCTCGTCGTGTGCGGCTCCCGAAAGGGCTACAGGGGTCAGCCGGGCTCGATCGTGTTGCGCAGGCCCGGGACCGTGAGCGTGCCGCCGAACTGGCCCGCCTGGACGACCTCCACGTCCGTGAAGATCGCGAACGGTACGTCGAGCGGCGGCGGCGTCTCGGGGCTGAAGGTGACCGGGATGAGGCCGAAGAGGTTGCCCTTCAGCCGCTCCGTGTACATGGTCACCGTGCCGTTGGTCATGGTCGACGTCGAGCCCTTGTCGGACCGGACGTGTCCCGTGAAGCCGTCCGAGTGGACGGTGCGCTGGTGCAGGTCCTTGATGTCCACGCCGTCCTTCGCGGTGAACTTCAGGACCTTCTTGATCTTCCCGCTGCCGGTCTTCACCTCGACGATGCCGTGGTACTTGAGGCCCTTCAGCGTGAGCTTGGTGCTGTTGAGGATCCACGGCTCGTCGGGGAGCAGCGGGATGCCCTCCTCCAGCTCCGCCGCCGCCAGGGCCTCGGGGTCGGCCTCGGGGCAGGGGAAGCGCGGCTTGGCGCCGTCGGGTATGTCCTCGTCCTTCTTGGCGTCGAGGCCCTTGGCGTCCGCCGGCAGCTCCTCGACCTTGGCGCCGACCTTGTCGGCCGCGTCCTCGATGGCTTCCCTGGTCCTGTCGACCGGGGACCCGGCCTGGGAGCCGGACGTGTCCGACGTATCGGCCGTGCCGGACGGCGGAGCCGTGGTGGACGGCTTCTCGCTCGCCGTGGCGGTCGGCGCCGGCGCGCTGGTCGTCGGGGTGCTCGTGGGCGTGGTGTCGGGCCCGTCGAACAGGTCCCTGATCTTGTCGCCGACGCCCAGCGGGTCGAGCGGGTTGACGCTCTGGGTCGCGGTGGGCGTCGGAGCGGGGGCCGGAGCCTGCTGCGTGACGGCGCGCTGCTCCGTACCGGCCGTGGCCGACGGGCTGGCCGTCGGAGCGGGCGACTCCTGCTCCTCGGTGGCCTCCGGCTTCGGCGACGTGGTCGCGCTCGCGCTCGCCGTGGGCTTCGGGCTCTCGGTCGTGGCGGGCTTCGTCGACTCCTCGGCCACCGGCTCGTCCGAGCGGGTCACGCACGGACCGGGTGCGAAGGGGATGTCCTTCTCGTCGGCGAGGGCGAGCTTGGGGGCCATGCCCATGCCCATCAGGACGGCGGTCGGCATGGCCGCCAGGGCCATCGCCTTGCCCGCCGGCCCCTGGATCTTGTTCAGCAGAGACTTGCGCGGAGCCGCGTGCCGCGGACCCCTGCCTGCCAGAGTGGCGCCGTCCCCAGCCGTCGCCGACTGCGGCGACTGTGTTTCGTCACCCCGCACTGTTCCTCCCGCCGTTGGCGTCGATCGTCGTTTCGGTCGCCTGCGCACCGGGACCCGCGTGCGGGTCCGGCTCCTGACCGGCGCGCTGCTCCGGGACCGGCAACGGCTCGACGGCGTCGACGCCTTCGTCGCCTTCCGGGCCCAGCGGCGGACCGTCGTACTTGTGCTCGCCCGCGACGGCTCCGGCCGGTTCGGCCGCCTGCTCCGCCGTGTGCTCCGCGGACTCCTCCACGGGAGCTCCGGGGGCCCAGGAGACGGAGAGCCCGCCGCCGACGAGGGCGAACAGGAACCCGATGAAGAAGCCACCGAGGTTGGAGACCGGGATGGACACGAGCGCCAGCACGATCGCCGCGACGCCCGCGAACACCCGGACGATGGGCTGGAACCACATCGTCAGTCCGAGCGTCACCAGCAGGACGCCGATGATCAGCGCTCCGGCGCCGCCCGTCGTCGCCATGGCGATCGTCATGTTGCCGAGTCGCAGGTCGGCGTACGGGAAGTAGGCGATCGGTACGCCGCCGATCATGGTGAACAGGCCGCCCCAGAACGGTCGGCCGCCCCGCCAGTCGTGGAAGCGGCGCTGGTTCGTGACTCCGCGGGAAGCAGTGGACTCGGCGCTCATGGAAAAACAGCTCCCTGGAAGCGGTGTTGCTGAGAAGTAGAGAAAGTGGCGCTATGGCCGGGAACGGGCGGGGCCGTACGGAACGAACGACGGCCCGCGCCCGCCGGGCAGTTGATGCCGGGTGCCGCCGAGTGACTACTCGGTGAAGCACTCCTTGGTGCCCTTGTGCAGCTTCAGGCTCAGGTTGCTGAGCTTGAAGGTTCCGGCGGTGGTCGCCCACGCCTTCTGCTCCACGTTGGTCAGCTTCGCCGTCTTGGCGCGCTGCGAGAAGCCGTACGGGTTGGCCTGGGTGCCCGGCTGGATGCCCGGGTCCTTCAGGGAGCCCGCGGCCACGCCGATGTCAATGTTGCCGAACTCGGCGTCCGCCTTCAGCGAGGAGACATCGAGGTAGATGTCCTTCGCGTAGACCGGCTTCTTCGGGTCGGTGCCGGCCCGCAGCTCCAGGGAGACGTTGCCGATGAACGGCACGTCCGGAGTCACGACGGACTGGCACATGTTGCTGATCCACGCCTCGGAGAAGCCCGAGACACCGACCGGCTCAGCGAACGGCTTGCCGTGCAGGTCCTTGCCCGCCGCGACGCTGCCGTACTGGACGAAGTCCTTGCCGACAAGACTGTCGGCCTTCACCTTGAACTCCTGGCCGGAGATGCTGAAGGACGCGGCAAGCGCGCCCTGGGCCAGGCCGACACCGATCGCGGCCGTCGCGGCCACACTCGGCACCATGACGACGGCGAACCGCTTCCATCTGGTCCCGCCACGAACCTGGGACTTCATGAGAATCCTCCTTCTCGGACGTACATCTCCGGAGGGGCACAGGGCCCTTCCTGGGATGGGAGAAGTGCTACGTCCTCGGGAAGGAGCGCCGAACACCGGGCGCGATACGCGTCCGATCCACCGGCGATCACCCCCGAGCGACAACCACTGGCCACGCCTTGCGCGCAACCTGCTTGGACAGGCCCTGCCGGTGAGGGCAGGAACCCCCCTGTCCACGGCCGGCGCCACTGCCGCCGGCCCGCTCGGTGGGGACCCTCGCCGCGAACCCGGTTGGTTGCCGGGCTGGTGCGGTATCGGACCGAGCGTCGCCGATCGTGGTCCATTCCGCGCCGGGGCACAAGGGGGTTCGTTACTGACTAGTAACGGGTGGATAACCACGCCACGACGGGGTGATGTCGACCGGCCACACAGGGTGCCGTCGAGCAAGGCGACATAGGAGGATGAGGTCGATGAAATCCGGACAGAAATCCGGGTTCGATTTACTGCAAGTAACAGCGGCCGCGATTACCAAGTTTTGGTAAAGCGCGGCCGCTTTTGTCACTGTGCCGCCAAATCGGCGGGATTCGGGAGGGCCTAGAACAGCACCCGCGCGAGGGCCTGTCGGGCCGCCGTGACCCGCGGGTCCTCGGGACCGATGACCTCGAACAGTTCCAGGAGCCGCAGCCGTGCCGCGTCCCGGTCCTCGCCCGCCGTACGCCGCACGGCGTCCACGAGCCGGCCGAAGGCGTCCTCGACGTGACCGCCGACGAGATCGAGATCCGCGGCGGCGATCTGGGCACCGACGTCGGCCGGGTCGTCGGCGGCGCTCTTGCGCACCGCCTGCGGGTCCATGTCCTGGACCCGGGCGAGCAGCTCGGCCTGGGCCAGACCCAGCTTGGCCTCCGGGTGGCCGGGGTCGTCGGCGAGCACGTTCTTGTACGCCTGGACGGCACCGGCCAGGTCACCGGCGTCCAGCGCCGACATGGCCGCCTCGAGCAGGGCGTCGTACGGGCCGGCCGGCATCGGGGCCGCCTCGGCCGCTCCCGGGGTGCCGGCTTCCGGGTCCACGGGGATGCCCGTGAGACCGAAGCGCTCCTCGCCGACCTGGATCAGCTGGTCCAGGGTCTGCCGGATCTGGGCCTCGGGCGCGGCGCCCTGGAAGAGCGGGAGCGCCTGACCGGCGACCACCGCGAAAACGGCCGGAATTCCCTGGATGCCGAACTGCTGCATCAGCATCTGGTTGGCGTCGACGTCGATCTTCGCGAGCAGGAAGCGGCCGTTGTATTCGACGGCCAGCCGCTCGAGGAGGGGGCCGAGCTGCTTGCAGGGCTCGCACCACTCGGCCCAGAAGTCGATGACGACCGGAACCTCGGCGGAGCGCTGCAGGACATCACGCTCGAAGCCGGCCTCGTCGACATCGATCACCAGGGCAGAAGGGGAGACCGCCGCCGTCCCGCCCTGCCGGGCGGCCTCGGCGCGCGCCTGCTCCGCCTTCGCCTTGGCCTCTCCGGCCGCCTTCACCGCGGCGAGGTCGACGACGCCGCTCATGGACATGTTTCTGGGCTGCATGAGTACATCCTCCCCCTTCCGCGCGCGTGACCGGTACGTCATGGCTGAACCGCGCACCGGAGCGCACGGTTCGTACTCTGTGTGCGCCGGGTCCCCACCTGGCGCGTGTGGTTGTCGCTGGGGCCTCTCCAAGCCTTTCGCTACGGGTCGTAGCGTAACTCTCCCACCCCGCTCAGGGACAGATCACTTCGGTGAACTGGCTCACATCACGCGCCTCTGGCGCAATACCTACCGGCGGGTATGGTCGATTCCCATGTGTAGGCGCACCAGTTCCCCCAGCCGTACCGGACGCCCCCGGAGCGTCGCGGCCGATGCCGCGATCCTCGAGGCGACCCGTGCCGCCCTGGTCGAACTGGGCTGGTCCAAGCTGACGATGGGCGACGTCGCCGGCCGGGCCGGTGTCGCCAAGACCACCCTCTACCGGCGCTGGGCGAGCAAGAACGAGCTGGTCGTGGACGCCGTCGCCGTCCTCTTCGACGAACTCGAACTCCCCGACCTGGGTTCCCTCCAGGCCGACATCGAGCATGTGGTGCTGCAGTTCGCCGCGCTGCTCCAGCGGCCGGAGACGAAGACGGCGCTGATGGCGGTGGTGGCGGAGTCCACGCGCGACGAGCCGCTGCGCGAGCGGATCCGCAGCTCCATCGTCGACCGGCAGAAGCGGCTGGTTCTGAAGGGTCGCCGGCGCGCCCAGGAGCGCGGCGAACTGCCCGCCGACCGGGACCCGGAGTCGATCGACGAGACCGACGACCTGATCTTCGACGTCATCGCCGGCGCGGTGGTGCACCGGGCCCTGGTGAGCGCGGAGCCGGTCGACGAGGCGTGGGTCCAGCGGTTCACCGCCCTGCTGATCGGCGGCCTCGGCGCGGCGGCGGCGCGGGCCTGACGACGGACGACGGGCCTGACGACGGACGAAGAGGGCGGCGCCGGATGTCCGGCGCCGCCCTCCCGCGCTGTACGGCTAGAAGCCGGGGGGCTCCGTGTAGACGCCCCACTCCTCGCGGAGCACGTCGCAGATCTCGCCGAGCGTGGCCTCCGCGCGTACCGCGTCGAGCATCGGGCCGATCATGTTCGAGCCGTCCCGGGCCGCCGCCAGCATCGAGTCGAGGGCGGCGCGGACGCGGGCGTCGTCGCGGGCGGCCTTGCGGTCGCCGAGCGCGCGGACCTGCTCCCGCTCGACCTCGTGGCTGACCCGCAGGATCTCCAGGTCGCCGGTGACCGAGCCGTGGTGGACGTTGACGCCGACGACCCGCTTGTCGCCCTTCTCCAGGGACTGCTGGTACTGGAAGGCGGATTCGGCGATCTCGCCGGTGAACCAGCCGTCCTCGATGCCGCGCAGGATGCCCGAGGTGATCGGACCGATCGGGTGCTGACCGTCCGGGTGGGCGCGCCGGCCGCGCTCCTTGATCTGGTCGAAGATCTTCTCGGCGTCGGCCTCGATCCGGTCGGTGAGCTGCTCCACGTACCAGGAACCACCCAGCGGGTCGGCCACGTTGGCCACGCCCGTCTCCTCCATCAGCACCTGCTGCGTGCGCAGCGCGATCTCGGCGGCCTGCTCGCTGGGGAGCGCGAGGGTTTCGTCGAGGGCGTTGGTGTGCAGCGAGTTGGTGCCGCCGAGGACCGCGGAGAGCGCCTCGACCGCGGTGCGGACGACGTTGTTGTACGGCTGCTGGGCGGTGAGGGAGACGCCGGCGGTCTGGGTGTGGAAGCGGAGCCACTGGGCCTTGTCGGTCTTCGCTCCGTAGACCTCCTTCATCCAGCGCGCCCAGATCCGGCGGGCGGCGCGGAACTTGGCGATCTCCTCGAAGAAGTCGAGGTGCGCGTCGAAGAAGAAGGAGAGGCCGGGGGCGAAGAGGTCGACGTCCAGGCCGCGCGAGAGGCCGAGCTCCACGTAGCCGAAGCCGTCGGCGAGGGTGTACGCGAGCTCCTGCGCGGCCGTCGCACCGGCCTCGCGGATGTGGTAGCCGGAGACGGAGAGCGGCTTGTACGCGGGGATGCCCTGCGCGCAGTGCTCCATCAGGTCGCCGATGAGGCGCAGGTGCGGCTCGGGCTGGAAGAGCCACTCCTTCTGCGCGATGTACTCCTTGAAGATGTCCGTCTGGAGCGTGCCGTTGAGGACGCCCGGGTCGACGCCCTGGCGCTCGGCGGCGACCAGGTACATGCAGAAGACGGGCACGGCGGGCCCGGAGATGGTCATCGAGGTGGTGACGTCGCCGAGCGGGATGTCCTTGAAGAGGACCTCCATGTCGGCTGCGGAGTCGATGGCGACGCCGCAGTGGCCGACCTCTCCGAGCGAGCGCGGGTCGTCGGAGTCGCGGCCCATGAGGGTGGGCATGTCGAAGGCGACCGAGAGCCCGCCGCCGCCGGCGGCGAGGATCATCTTGTACCGCTCGTTGGTCTGCTCGGCGTTGCCGAAGCCGGCGAACTGGCGGATGGTCCAGGTCCGGCCGCGGTAGCCGGTCGGGTGCAGGCCCCGCGTGAAGGGGTACTCCCCGGGCCAGCCGATGCGCTCGAATCCCTCGTAGCTGTCCCCGGGCCTGGGCCCGTAGACCGGCTCGACCGGGTCCCCGGAGAGCGTGGTGAAGTCGGCGTCGCGCTTGCGGGCCTTGTCGTAACGGGCCTGCCAGCGTCGGCGGCCTTCCTCGATCGCGTCAGCGTCCATACCTTCGAATTTACTAGGACGTCCTAGTAAATGTCGATGGCAGACCGCCGTACGAATCCGTACGGCGGTGGTGCGCGCGGGGCGCTACGCCTTGGCGGGAGCGGACTGCGCGCCGCTGACCAGCGGCTGGACCTCGCGGACGACGCCGCGCTCGACGAAGAAGGCGGCGAAAGGAATCGTCCCCGACAGCAGCACCCACAGGAGCTTGCCGAACGGCCACTTCGCCTTGGAGCCCAGGTCGAAGGCGAAGATCAGGTAGATGATGTAGAGGACACCGTGGGTCTGGGAGACCGCGAAGGTCACGTCCTCGCCCATGTCGAACCCGTACTTGAAGACCATGCAGGTGCACAGCACGAGCAGCATGACGGCGGTGACGTACGCCATGACGCGGTAACGGGTCAGCACGCTGGATTTCATGCCGTCGAGCGTAACGGCACGTTCCGGGCGATCTTCGCCCGGCCCCCTCCCGCGCTACTTCTCCTCGAAGTCGTGCGCCGCGACCCTCAGCGGGCGCAGCATCGCGAAGATCTCCGCGCACTCCTCGGCGTCGTAGACCCCGAGCCCGAAGTCCATCGCCATCAGGTCGCGGGTGGCCGCCTCGACCACCTCGCGGCCCTTCTCGGTGATGGAGGCGAGGGTTCCGCGGCCGTCGTTGGGGTTGGGCCGCTTGGCGACGAGACCGGACCTCACGAGCCGGTCCACCGTGTTCGTCACGGACGTGGGGTGGACCATCAGCCGCTCGCCGATCTTGGACATCGGCAGCTCACCGGCCTTGGAGAAGGTGAGCAGCACCAGCGCCTCGTACCGCGCGAAGGTCAGCCCGTACGGCTTGACCACGGCGTCGACCTCCGCGAGGAGGATCTGGTGGGCCCGCATGATCGAGGTGATCGCGCCCATCGAGGGGACGGGCCCCCAGCGGTTCTGCCAGAGCTCGTCGGCGCGGGCGATGGGGTCGAACGGGAGACTGAGCGGCTTCGGCACGCGTCGACCTTACCCACTGGTCACATGCTGGTCAGCCCCGTCTCGTACTTCGGTCCCACGGACCTCGGCGACCAGCGCCAGGACGCAGACCGTCCCGAGCACGCCCGCGCCGACGACCACGAGGTGGACGGGCACGAACTCGGCGGCGAGACCGGCCCCGGCCATGCCGACGCCCTGGATCGTCATCATGCCCGCGGTCATCAGGGTCATGGCCCGGCCCCGCTGCTCCTCCGGGACGGCGGCGACGAACCAGGCGTCGAGCCCGAGGGTGTACGCGCCGGTGGCACCGGCCAGGAGCAGGGCGACGGCGGCGAGGGCGACGCCGGGCTCGACGGCGTAGAGCAGGAAGGGCAGCAGTCCCACGGACACGAGCGGGACGACGATCCGTTCCCGGGCCCGGGCGCCGAGGGCGGCGCCGGCGAGGAGTTCCCCCGCGATGGTGCCGACGGGCATCGCGCACATCAGCAGGCCGAGGGCGGCGGTGGAGGCGCCGAGTTCGCGGGCGTAGGGGGCGGCGAGCGCCTCGGGGGTGACGACGAAGAGGGGCGGCACCCAGAACAGCAGCATCAGGGCGCGGACCCGGCGGTCCCGCAGGACGCCCCAGGTCCCGCCGAGCCCCTGGCGTCCGCCGGGGCCCGCCGCCCGGGCCGGCCGGCGGGCCGTGCCGAAGCGCAGCAGCAGCGCGGAGGCGAGGAAGGTGGCCGCGGTGATCGCGATGGCGCCGCGCGGCGGCACGACGGTGAGCAGGACGCCGCCGACACCGAACCCCGCGAGCAGGGCGCTCTGCGAGACGATCCGGAGGAGGGAACGGCCGAGCACGAAGAGGTCGCCCTCGCCGAGGACGTCGGCGAGGGTCGCCATCCGGGTCCCGTTGAAGACCGGGGCGACGGCGGCGACGGCGCAGCGCAGCACGAGCAGCCCGGCGACCGGGGTCACGGGCGCGACCATGAGGGCGACGCAGCCGGCGCAGACGAGGTCGCAGACGACGAGCACCCGCCGGGCGGGATGGCGGTCGGCGACGCCGGCGAGCAGGGTGCCGCCGAGCAGATAGGGCAGGAAGCCCAGGGCGAAGGTGAGGGAGGAGAGGAGCGGCGAGCCGGTGAGGTCGTAGACGAGCACGGTGAGCGCGATCTCGCTGACGACGACCCCGAGCAGGGAGAGCAGGTGGGCGAGGAACACGGTCCTGAACTCGCGCACGGCGAAGACGGCGCGGTATCCGGGACGCGCGGGAGGGCCGCACGGCGCGGGGGGCCCGGCCTCCGTCGGGCCGCCCTGAGGTGCGGGCGCGGGGCCGGTGCTGTCTTCGGTGTGGTCCATCGGCATGGGAGGAGCCTCCCTCCGCCGCCTCCGCCGCCCTAGACTTTCGGCTCCAGCCGAATCCTGCGCGGAGACCATGCCCTACCACCTGCACTTCGGCGAGGCCGACCCCCTGCGAATCCGGTTCGCCATCTCCCCGCTCTGGGAGACGCACTCCGCCGTGCGGGTGCTCGCGCGGCCCAGCCAGCAGGGCTACCACCTGCCGTGGCTGCGACGGATCCGCGGCGCGGCCGAGGGGATCGACCTCGGGCCGCTGCATCTGCTGATGCCGCTGCGGGGGCACAGCCCGGACTTCCTGTACCCGCCGCCCCTGGGGCCGGCCGCCGGCTTCGAGGAGGAGATCGCGGCCGTACGCGCGATCGATCCGGCCCTCGCCCGGCACGACTTCGCGCGGGCGCTCGGTGAGACCCCGGGCGCCGCCGAGACAGCCGAGGGGCGGCGGATGCTCGCCGATCCGGCGGGGACCGTCCACCGGCTCGCCGACCTCCTCCAGGAGGTCTGGCACGCCCTGGTCGCTCCGGAGTGGCCCCGGCTGCGGGCGCTGCTGGAGGCCGATGTCGCCCACCACTCCCGCAGGCTCGCGGACGGCGGTGCGGAGCGCCTGCTCGGCGAGCTGCACCCGGGCTTCGACTGGGCCGCCGACAGCGCCACCCTCACCGTCGCCTACCGCGGCGAGCACGTCCGCGCCCTGGACGGGCAGGGCCTCGTCCTCATGCCGTCCGTCTTCACCTGGCCCTACGTGGTCAGCGGCTTCGACCCGCCCTGGCAGCCGACCGTCGTCTACCCGGCGCGCGGGATCGGCGGGCTGTGGACCGAGGCCGGGGGCCGGACACCCGACGCGCTCGCCCGGCTCCTCGGCCGGGCCCGCGCGGACGTGCTGTGCGCGCTGGACGAGCCGGCCGGCACGACCGCGCTCGCGCACCGGCTCGGCCTCGCCCCCTCCTCCGTATCGGCGCATCTCTCCATCCTGAGGGAGGCCGGGCTGCTGACCTCGCGTCGGTACGGCCATCAGGTGCTGTACGAGCGCACTGCCCTCGGCATCGCGCTGGCCGCGGACACGGTGTCGCGTCCTGTCACGGACTGAGCGTTATGTGAGGATGGCCCGGTCTGTCCCACACTCGACCCTGGGGGCTGGATGTCGCGCCGCACCCTCTCCGTGGCCCTGGCTCTGAGCTGCGCCCTCCTCCTCGCCGGATGCGGTGGTACGGACGGCACCGCCCGGACTCCGGCCGGCTCGCCCTCCACCCGCGCCGCGTCCGCCGCTCCGAGCGGCGGCTCTCCCTTCTGGGTCGACCCGGACAGCGACGCGGCCCGTCAGGTGCGGAAGTACGAGGCGGAGGGGCGCGCCGAGGACGCGCGGCTGCTCAGGCGGATCGCGGACCGGCCGGTCGCCACCTGGCCCTCCGGCGACGATCCCGTGCCGGACGTCAGCAACGCCGTGCGCGGCGCCACGGCCGAAGGCCGGACCGTCGTGCTCGTCGCGTACAACATCCCGCACCGCGACTGCGGGCTGTACTCGGCGGGTGGCTCCAAGGACGCGCAGGCGTACCGGGCCTGGGTCGACTCCTTCGCCTCCGCCATCGGGGACGCGTCCGCGATCGTGGTCCTGGAGCCGGACGCCGTGCCGCACATCGTGGACGGCTGCACGCCCGCCCAGTACCACGCCGAGCGGTACCAGTTGCTGACCGAGGCGGTCGGCCGGCTGAAGCGGCAGCCGCACACCCGGGTCTATCTGGACGCGGGCAACCCCGCGTGGATCAAAGATCCGCGCAAGTTGGTGGAACCCCTCCGGTGGGCGGGCGTCGCCCGGGCCGACGGTTTCTCGCTCAACGTCGCCAACTTCCAGACCGACGACACCGTGAAGCGCTTCGGCGCCCGGCTCTCCGCGATGCTCGACGGCGCCCACTTCGTCGTCGACACCAGCCGCAACGGCGACGGCCCCCTCCCGGGTGACGGGGAAAAGGCGTGGTGCAACCCGCCGGGCCGGGCGCTCGGCGTGCCCCCGACCGACCGGACCGGCGACGAACGGGTCGACGCCTACCTGTGGATCAAGCGCCCCGGCGACTCGGACGGCCCCTGCCAGGGCGGCCCGGCCGCCGGCACCTGGTGGCCGGAGTACGCCCTGGGTCTGGCCCGCCGGGCGAAGGCGTGAGCCTCGTGACGCACCATCATTCGGCGTCGGCGTCGGCGTCACCGGCGAACGCGCACCGGCGTGACGCTCACCGCACCTGGATCCACTTCGCCTCGGACCAGGTGCCGTCCTCGTCCGTCACGAAGAGCATGTACCAGCCGGGCGGCACGAGCGTCCGGTCGAGGGGGACCTTCACCGTCACCGAGCCCGGGGACTTCGTCAGGCCCAGCGCCACCGAGCGCTGCTCGACGTCCGTCGTGTGGGTGACGGCGCTCGGCCGCATGAGCCGGGCCTTGGTGATCCGGGCCGCGTCCTTCGTCCTGATGGTGACGCGGCCGTTCTGGTCGAGCTCCTGCGGCCCCTCCCCCAGGACGGGCCGGTCGGCGCCGCCGCGGTGCAGCGCGGGCGGGGTGAAGACCTCGATCCGCTGCTCGAAGGTGCCGAGCTTGGTGTTGGCCTTGTCGGCGTAGAGCGGGTCGGAGCCGAAGGTGGCGACGCGGCCGTCGGGGAGGAGGAGCGCCTCGGAGTGGTAGTTGCGGCCGACCGTCGGATCGGCGGCCGCGGTGAAGGCGTTGGACCGGGGGTCGTACACCTGGGCCTTGAGGATGTCGCTCCCGCCGCTGCCCCGGTACTGCTCGGAGCCGCCGGTGGTGAAGACGGTGTCGTCCGGCATGAGCACGCTGCTGAGGTAGCGGGTGCCCTGCGGGAGCGCGGGTCCGTCCTTGAAGACCGGGTTCTCCTGGGACAGGTCGATGACGGAGGTACGGGCGGTGGACTTCGGGGACTCGCCCACGCCCCCGCCGCCCAGCACCATGACCTTCTGGTTCTGGACGGGCGGCAGCATCAGGGAGGCGGAGGTCTCCAGCTGGTCGGGGTCGGTCAGGCCGCCGAGCTTGGTGAAGGTGTTCTTCCTCAGGTCCCACAGACCCGGTTCGCGGCCCTTCTCGGCGGGGCCGTAACCCGCGTTGGAGCCGGTGTAGAGCAGCTTGCCGCCCTTGGTGAGGAAGAGCGCCGGATAGGTGGGGAAGTAGCGGAAGGGGCCCTTGGACCACTTCTTGGTCGTGGGGTCGTAGATCTCGTTGTCGCCGGGGACGACATCGCCGACGTCGTTGAGCCCGGAGACCGCCAGCACCTTGCCGTCCTGGAGGGTGACGAGCGTGGGGTACCAGCGGGCGTCCTTCATCGGGGCGACGGGGATGTACTTCTCCGCTCTGGGGTCGAACTCGTACGCCCCTCTGATGCCCTGGAAGTCCTGCTTCTCGGTGGTGAGCCGCTGGGCCAGACCGTAGACGTTGTCGGCGTCGGCGCCCTTGAGCCCGACGACCTCGTACTGCGCGGCCTCGGTGGTGAGTGCCCGCGGACCCTCCTCCTTGGCCTCGACGAAGACCCGCGCCTCGGCGGCGGTGACCTTGGTCTGCCAGGGCTTCATCTGGCCGCTCTTGAAGTAGGAGATCTCGAAGTCGCGCTTGGCCCGGGGAACCGTGACATCGGACGTGGTCACGTACTCGACGCCCGAGGGCGAGCGGAAGACGGTGCCCTTCTTGAGGGTGATCGCCTTGTCGGGGCTCTCGTTCTTCACCCGCATCCCGCCGCCGGCCCTCTTGACCTCACCGTCGAGGATCTCGTAGCGGGCGGTGCCGCCGGCGACCAGGAGGCGGCCGTCGGCCAGTTGGGTGTGGCCGGAGCAGAAGAAGTCCTCGGGAGTGGGGATCTTCTTGAAGGTGTTCTTCTTCGGGTCCCACAGGACGGTGTCGAAGGTGCCGGAGTCGAACTTCCTCTGGTCGTTGCCGGAGCCGGCGATGAGCAGCACCTTGCCGGTGTGCAGCAGCGCCGCGTGGATGGCGTTCACGCTGTGGCCGGGCGGTACGTCGACCGGGGCCCAGGAGCCGAACTTCCTCTTGTACCCGGGCTGGGCGATCTTGTAGGCGTGGTACTTCTCCCCCACGAACGAGACGGCCGCGGGGGCGTTGAGGGCGGCGAGGACCACGACGGCGCCGCTGCCGAGCAGCGTCTTCTTGAGCTTCTTCGACGGCCGGTGGGCCATGTCTCAGTTCCCTCCGGTGGTCGTGGGCGCGGCGGTGGGAGCGGGCCCGGGGGCACTGGGCGCGGTGGTGGTGGTCTGGGTGACCAGGGCCGCGGCCTCGGGCTCGGGGCGTGCGGCACCGCCCCGGGCGTCGGCCCGGCCACGGGCGCGGATCCGCGCGCGGGCCTGGGCGCGGGCGGCCTGGCGGCTGCGGTCCCGTGCGGTCGCCCAGGTCCAGACGACGACCGGCGCGAGGGCGATGACGAGCGCGAGCACGGCCCAGGTGCGCATGGCCGCGTGCGTGTGCCCGAGGGGGACGGAGGCGAGCAGTGAGGCGACCAGCACCCCCGCCCAGACGAGATGGATCCGGAAGGTGGCGATCCGGTCGGGGCTGGTCTCGCCGCCCTTGGGCGTGACGACGAAGCGGCCGTCGGTGCGCAGCACCGCCGAGCCGAGCGACTTCAGGTAGACCGGGGCGGAGAGCGCGGACATCGCCATGCCGGCGAGACCGCCGGACCCCTCGGGCTCGTGGGGCGAGACGTTGTGGCGCCGGTTCCACAGATAGAGGCCGATCTGCAGGGCCACCGCGTCGCTGTAGATCATCAGCCAGACCGAGGAGGACACCTGTGTCCCCGACGCCCCGAGCCAGAGGAAGAGGACACAGCTGAGGATGCCGAGGAACCAGTTGATCGCCGTCATGGGGTAGTAGACGAGCATCAGCGTGTAGTTGAGCAGGCGGCCGGGCGGGACCCTGAGCGGCGTCTTCCAGTACTGCTTGATCAGCGTCTCGTACGTGCCCCGGGACCAGCGCAGCTGCTGGCTGAAGAAGTCGGTCCAGGAGGCGGGGCCCTCGCCGACGGCGAGCACGTCGGGGGTGTAGACGGAGCGCCAGAAGTGGCCGGTGTCCGGGTTCTTCGTGCGGTGCAGCTCGAAGCCGGTGGCCATGTCCTCGGTGATCGAGTCGTAGAACCCGCCGACCTGCTTGACGGCGGCCACCCGTACGACGTTGTTGGTGCCGACGAACATGGGGGCGCGGTAGCGGTTGCCGGCCCGCTGGATCAGCGCGTGGAAGAGGAACTGCTGGGACTCGGCGGCCTTGGTGACGGGCGAGTCGTAGTTGCCGTAGACCTGGGGGCCGACGACGAAGGCGACGTCCGGGTCGCGGAAGAAGCCGAGCATCCGCTCCAGGAAGTTCGGCAGGGGTACGTGGTCGGTGTCGACGGAGGCGAAGACGTCGTACGCGTCTCCGTGCATCGCGAGCCATGCGTTGTAGTTGCCGTGCTTGGTCCTCGCCTTGTGGGCGCCCCTCTCGCGGTTCCACTCGGGGACGCCGGCCCGGGTGAAGTGCCGGACGCCGAGTTCGGCGCAGAGGGCCTTGGCGTGCTCGTCGTCGCCCTCGTCCAGGAGCCAGACGTCCAGCGGCCCGTCGTGCCGGAGCCGTATCGCGCCCTCCAAAGTGGCGCGGACCATGGTGAGCGGTTCCTTGCCCGGCACGTACGTGGTGAGGAAGGCGACGCGGGTGCCCTTCTCCGGATACACGGGTATCGGGTCACGGGCGACCATGGTGGCGTGGGCGATCGAGGCGACGTTCACCAGCATGAAGAAGCAGATGAGTCCGATCGACAGCAGCATCACCGTGTCGAACCTGACGAGCCACCGGTCGCCGCCCTCCCGGACGGTCCAGTGGCTGGGCCAGACGAGGTAGGCGAGGAGCACCGCGGAGAGTACCGGTGCGAGGCCCATGAGGAGGACGGCGCGTATGCGGTGCGGCTCCTTCGACAGGAGGCTTCGGTACCGCACCGTGTAGGCCCCGGAGTCCGGTTCGGTGAGCGGACCGGCGAGTCGGCTGTAGGTGTCGTAGTCGTAGCCTGTCGGCCGCACGGTGCCTCCAGCTGTCGTCGAACACGTCGATACCCACACACAAAGGGACAAGAGGGGGCATGTCGAATGTATTCGGCCGAGCGGGCGATTCTTCGGCGTACACCCGATGCGGTGACGCGGAGGCCGTGAGGGGCGGGCGGGGCCGGTCCTGACACCGGGGGGACGACGAAGCCCCCGGCCGTCGGACCGGGGGCTTCGTGCGGATTCTTCGGCCGGATGGACCCGGCTCAGGCGGAGAGGTGACGCTCCACCGTGGCGACCTTCGAGGTCAGCCCGTCGGTCACCCCGGGCCGGACGTCGGCCTTCAGGACGAGCGAGACCCGCGGAGCCCGTGCTTCCACGGCGGCGACGGCGCGCTTGACGACGTCCATCACCTCGTCCCAGTCACCTTCGATCGAGGTGAACATCGCGTCGGTGCGGTTCGGCAGCCCCGACTCCCGTACGACCCGGACGGCGTCGGCGACGTACTCGCCGACCTCCTCGCCGACTCCGAGCGGGGTGACCGAGAAGGCGACGATCACGCGTTCACCGTGCCCTCGCGGCGGGCGCGGGAGGCGATGACGGCGTCCTGCGCCTCGCGCTTGAGCTTGCGCTCGGCGAAGAAGCCGCCGAAGGGCAGCACGGAGAGGACGAAGTAGAGCGCGGCCGTCATGAAGTTCCACTTGGTGCGGTTCCAGGCGTCGAGCCAGAAGAGCACGTAGAGGATGAAGAGGATGCCGTGGACCGCTCCCATGACCGGCACCGCGTTGAAGTCGGTCGTGCGCTTGAGCACCGAGCACACCAGCAGCAGCAGGAAGGACACGGCCTCGGGGGCGGAGACGAGCCGGAGTCGCTGGAGGGAGGAGGCGGTCTTGATGTCCACGGGGGTCACCTTCGGTGGGAGGGTCCGAGTGATCTTGTGAATGGATGCACAAGCGTCGTCCCATTGTGGCACCCGACTTTGCTGTCCCTTTATCCGGGGGCCCCGTAACCTCGCTGCGTGGCAACGTTCCGACTCCAAGGCAGCAAGGTGCTCGCCGTCGACATGACCGGCGACGCCGTCAAGGCGAAGAACGGCTCGATGGTCGCGTACGACGGCCAGATGGCCTTCAAGAAGATGTCCGGTGGTGGTGAGGGCCTGCGCGGCATGGTCACCCGCCGGCTCACCGGCGAGCAGATGGAGGTGATGGAGGTGAGGGGCCAGGGGACCTGCTGGTTCGCGGACCGCGCCTCCGAGATCAACCTCGTCTCCCTGCACGGCGACAAGCTCTACGTCGAGGCGAGCAATCTGCTCTGCACCGACGCGGGCCTGCGCACCGGCACGACCTTCACCGGTCTGCGCGGCGGAGCGACCGGCAACGGTCTCTTCACGACGACGGTGGAAGGCACCGGCCAGGCGGCACTCATGTCCGACGGCCCGGCGGTGGTGCTGCGGGTGTCCCCCCAGTACCCGCTCTCCGTCGACCCCGGCGCGTACATCGCCCACCAGGGCAACCTCCAGCAGTCCTTCCAGTCCGGTGTGACCTTCCGCACCTTCCTGGGCGAGGGCGGCGGCGAGGCGTTCCAGATCCGCTTCGAGGGCGACGGGCTGGTGTACGTGCAGCCCAGTGAGCGGAACACGATCGGGGGCGACGTGTGAGCGTCGCACGCGCGGCCGCCTGGCCGCGGACGACGACGATGCCCGCACCTCCGCGCCGCGCGGGCGGACGAGGGAGCCAGGAGGACTGATGCCGTTCCGCGAGATCAACTCGAAGATGGTCGAGGCGACCGTCATCCCCGGGCAGCGCATGTTCAGCCAGCGCGGCGCGATGCTCGCGTACCGCGGCGACGTCACTTTCACGCCGAACATCGCCGGCGGCCAGGGCGGCGTGATGTCGATGATCGGCCGCCGGGTGGCGGGCGAGGCGACCCCGCTGATGACCGTCGAGGGCAACGGCACGGTGATGTTCGGGCACGGCGGTCACCACATCCAGGTGATCCAGCTGACCGGCGACACCCTGTACGTCGAGGCCGACCGGCTCCTCGCCTTCGACGGCACCCTGGAGCAGGGCACGATGTTCATGGGCTCCCAGGGCGGCGTCATGGGCATGGTGCGCGGCCAGGTGACGGGCCAGGGCCTCTTCACCACCACGCTGAAGGGCCACGGCGCGGTCGCGGTCATGGCGCACGGCGGGGTGATCCAGCTGCCGATCACCCCCGGGCGCGCGGTCCATGTGGACCCGCAGGCGTACGTCGCCCATCACGGCGACGTACGGAACAAGCTCTCCACGGCGCTGGGCTGGCGCGACATGGTGGGGCGCGGCTCGGGCGAGGCGTTCCAGCTGGAGCTGAGCGGCAGCGGTGCGGTGTACGTCCAGGCCTCGGAGGAGAAGCTGTGAGCGCCCCGGTGATCCACGATCCGATGACGCTGCCGTCGGACGACAACGTCAATCCGTACACCTTCTGCGTGGAGCTCAAGGGCTCCCAGTGGTTCCTGCAGAAGGGCAAGATGATCGCCTACTACGGGCGGATCGACTTCAACGGCATCGGCCACGGCCGGCTCGAACGGCTGGTCCGCACGTCGTTCCACTCGCCGCTGCACGCGAGCGACTGGGTCGTGGCGGAGGGCAGCGGCAAGATGCTGCTCGCCGACCGGGCCTTCGACGTGAACTCGTACGACCTCGACGAGGGCAACCTGACGATCCGGTCGGGCAACCTGCTCGCGTACCAGCCGACGCTGGCCCTGAAGCAGTCGATCGTGCCCGGGTTCGTGACGCTCATCGGTACGGGGAAGTTCGTGGCGGCCTCGAACGGGCCGGTGGTCTTCATGGAGCCGCCGCTGCGGGTGGACCCGCAGGCGCTGGTCGGCTGGGCGGACTGCCCGTCGCCGTGCCACCACTACGACCACGGCTACATGACGGGCGTGATGGGCGGCGTCCGCGCGCTGACGGGGATCGGGGGCACCTCGGGCGAGGAGCACCAGTTCGAGTTCGTGGGGGCGGGTACGGTCCTGCTCCAGTCGACGGAGCTGCTGATGGCCGAGCGGGCGACCGGTACGACGCCGGCGCAGGCAGGGGTTCCGGGCGGCCACGGACCGGTCGGTTCCGGCCATGGCCAGGGCAGTTCCGCACCGCGCCTTCCCGGACAGCTCGGGGACCTCCAGCGTCGCTTCGGGCTGTAGCCGGTAGTCTGCGCAGTGTGACGTCCTCGAACGGCGTCGAACGTCGCCGAAGGGTCCGCACCCGTACGCCGGGGCTCCGGGTGCCGGGCGTCACACTTCCCCATTTCGTCCAGCATTCAACTTCTTAGGTAGAATCCATATATGGAGACCGAGACGGCCACCCCCTGGCTCACCGACGCCGAGCAGTGTGCGTGGCGCACGTACCTGGACGTCAACAGGATGCTGACGTACCAGCTGGAGAAGGACCTCCAGCCGTTCGGCCTGACCATGAACGACTACGAGATCCTGGTGAATCTGTCGGAGTCCGCGGACCGGCGCCTGCGCATGAGCGACCTCGCGACGGCGACGCTGCAGTCCAAGAGCCGGCTCTCGCACCAGATCACCCGCATGGAGAACGCCGGACTGGTGCGCCGCGAGAACTGCGAGTCGGACCGCCGGGGGCTGTACGCGGTACTGACGGACCACGGCATGGAGACGATGCGCAAGGTGGCACCGCACCATGTGGAGTCGGTGCGCAAGCACTTCATCGACCAACTCAGTCCCGAGGCGCTGGGCGATCTCCACGAGTCCCTGAAGCCGGTGGCGGACCAGCTGCGGGGCCGTAGAGGCAAGCCGTAGCCGCCGCACACCGCGCGAGACGCCCCGCACGAGAGCGCCCGGTCCGGTCGGACGGGGCGCTCTCGTGGCTTCGGTCGGTGGCGAGAGGTACGGGAACGCGAGGAGGGGGCCGGGTCGACCCGGCCCCCTCCTCGCGTCGTCGCCGGGCTCAGTTGCCCGTCAGGCTCGCGATCAGCTCGTCGGAAGCCGCGTACGGGTCGAGCGCGCCCGCCACGATCCGCTCCGCCAGCGCGTCCAGGCGGCGGTCGCCATGCAGGTCGCCGATGCGCTCCCGCAGCGCCGTGACCGCGATCGTCTCCACCTCGCGTGCCGAGCGCGAGCGGCGGCGCTCCGCCAGGACCCCGTGCTCCTCCATCCACGCGCGGTGCTTCTCGAGCGCCTCCAGTACCTCGTCGATGCCCTCGCCGCGCGCCGCGACCGTCTTGACGATCGGCGGCCGCCAGTCGCCCGGCCCGCGCGCCTCGCCCAGGCCGAGCATGTGGTTCAGCTCGCGGGCCGTCGCGTCCGCGCCGTCCCGGTCCGCCTTGTTCACCACGTACACGTCGCCGATCTCCAGGATGCCCGCCTTCGCGGCCTGGATCCCGTCGCCCATGCCGGGCGCGAGGAGCACCACCGACGTGTCGGCCTGGGAGGCGATCTCCACCTCCGACTGCCCGACGCCCACCGTCTCCACCAGGATCACGTCGCAGCCGGCCGCGTCCAGGACGCGGATCGCCTGCGGGGCCGCCCAGGCGAGCCCGCCCAGGTGGCCGCGGGTCGCCATCGAGCGGATGTAGACGCCCGGATCCGAGGCGTGCTCCGACATCCGGACCCGGTCGCCCAGCAGCGCTCCCCCGCTGAAGGGGGACGAGGGGTCGACGGCCAGGACGCCGACCCGCTTCCCCGCGCGCCGGTACGCCGCCACCAGGGCCGACGTCGACGTGGACTTGCCCACGCCGGGCGAGCCCGTCAGGCCCACCACGTACGCGCCGCCGGTCAGCGGCGCCAGCGCCGCCATCACCTCGCGCAGCTGCGGGGACGCCCCCTCCACGAGCGAGATCAGCCGGGCCACGGCACGCGGCCGGCCCTCCCGTGCCTGGGCGACCAGTTCGGGGACGTCCACCATGTTCAACCGCTCCTTGGTTCCGGTGCTACTTGCCGGGTACGCGCACGATCAGAGCGTCACCCTGACCGCCGCCGCCACACAGCGCCGCCGCGCCGATGCCGCCGCCGCGCCGCTTGAGCTCCAGGGCCAGGTGCAGCACCACACGGGCGCCGGACATGCCGATCGGGTGCCCCAGCGCGATCGCGCCACCGTTGACGTTCACCTTTTCCGGGGTGACGCCGAGGTCCTTCATTGACTGGACGGCGACCGCCGCGAACGCCTCGTTGATCTCGATGAGGTCGAGGTCCTCGACGCTCAGGCCCTCCTTCTTCAGGGCGTGGGCGATCGCGTTGGACGGCTGCGACTGCAGCGAGTTGTCCGGGCCCGCCACGTTGCCGTGGGCGCCGATCTCGGCGATCCACTCCAGGCCCAGCTCCTCGGCCTTGGCCTTGCTCATCACGACCACGGCGGCGGCGCCGTCCGAGATCTGCGAGGAGGTGCCGGCGGTGATGGTGCCGTCCTTGGCGAAGGCCGGGCGCAGCTTGCCGAGCGACTCGGCGGTCGTCTCGCCGCGGATGCCCTCGTCCTGGGAGAAGACGACCGGGTCGCCCTTGCGCTGCGGGATCTCGACCGGGGTGATCTCGGCCTCGAAGATGCCGTTCTTCTGGGCGGCGGCGGCGCGCTGGTGCGACAGCGCGGCGATCTCGTCCTGCTCCGGGCGGGCGATACCGAGACGCGTGTTGTGCTTCTCGGTCGACTCGCCCATCGCGATGTTCTCGAAGGCGTCGGTCAGGCCGTCGTACGCCATGGCGTCGAGCATCTCGATCGCGCCGTACTTGTAGCCCTCACGGGACTTCGGCAGCAGGTGCGGGGCGTTGGTCATCGACTCCTGGCCGCCGGCGACGACCACGTCGAACTCACCCGCGCGGATGAGCTGGTCCGCGAGCGCGATGGCGTCGAGGCCGGACAGACACACCTTGTTGATGGTGAGCGCCGGGACGTTCATCGGGATGCCGGCCTTGACGGCGGCCTGGCGGGCGGGGATCTGGCCGGCGCCCGCCTGGAGCACCTGGCCCATGATCACGTACTGCACCTGGTCGCCGCCGATGCCGGCCCGGTCGAGCGCGGCCTTGATGGCGAAGCCGCCCAGGTCGGCACCGGAGAAGGACTTGAGGGAACCGAGCAGCCGTCCCATGGGCGTGCGGGCGCCCGAGACGATCACTGAGGTGGTACCGGTCGTTCCAGACATGAGGCACAGCCCCTTGAGATGAGGAGTGAACGAGGGTTTACCGCCAATGTACTGAGCGGTGCCGCACCCGGTCACCGGGCAGCCGGTGTGACGGCGCGCACGTTGCGTAACCACCTCCCTGGCGTTGCACTGGGACCATGCTGACGCGAATCGACCACATCGGGATCGCCTGTTTCGACCTCGACAAGACCGTCGAGTTCTACCGTGCGACCTACGGTTTCGAGGTGTTCCACTCCGAGGTGAACGAGGAGCAGGGCGTCCGCGAGGCCATGCTCAAGATCAACGCGACCGACGACGGCGGCGCCTCGTACCTCCAGCTCCTGGAGCCCACCCGCGAGGACTCCGCGGTGGGCAAGTGGCTGGCCAAGAACGGCGAGGGGGTGCACCACATCGCCTTCGGCACGGCGGACGTCGACGGTGACGCCGCGGACATCCGTTCCAAGGGCGTCCGCGTCCTCTACGACGAGCCCCGGATCGGTTCCATGGGCTCCCGCATCACCTTCCTCCACCCCAAGGACTGCCACGGCGTCCTGACCGAACTGGTCACCTCGGCAAGCCCTTCCGCCGACCACTCCTCCGCGGAGCACTGACCTCCGGATTCCTGGCCCGGTAGAGTGGGCGGCTCCGGGCCGGGGCCGGTCGGTGCCGCATGCCGTGCGGCGTCGAAGTCGGGGTATCCGATCTGCCACGATTCCCCGGGGGGCCGTTCTCCGGGGAACGGTACTCATTGGAGTGTTGCGACCAGGGGACGGATGGGACCGCGCAGTGCGGGGCTACGAACGCCAGGAGAGCCACCGAGCTGAAGACGACCATCTTTCGCGGTTCGAGGCCGAGATGGACCGGCTGAAGACCGAGCGGGAGAAGGCCGTCCAGCACGCCGAGGACCTCGGTTACCAGGTCGAGGTCTTGCGTGCCAAGCTCCACGAGGCGCGTCGCACCATCGCCTCCCGTCCCGCGTACGACAGCGCGGACATCGGCTACCAGGCCGAGCAGCTCCTGCGGAACGCACAGATCCAGGCGGATCAGCTGCGCCAGGACGCCGAGCGCGAGCTGCGCGAGGCCCGCGCCCAGACCCAGCGCATCCTGCAGGAGCACGCCGAGCACCAGGCCCGTCTCCAGGCCGAGCTGCACGCCGAGGCCGTCCAGCGCCGGCAGCGCCTGGACCAGGAGCTGGCCGAGCGCCGCCAGACCGTCGAGGCGCACGTCAACGAGAACGTCGCCTGGGCCGAGCAGCTGCGGGCCCGTACGGAATCGCAGGCCCGCCGCCTGCTCGAGGAGTCCCGTGCCGAGGCCGAGCAGTCGCTGGCCGCCGCGCGCGCCGAGGCCACCCGGCTCGCCGAGGAGACCCGCCAGCGCGTCGGCTCGGAGGCGGAGGCCGCCCGTGCCGAGGCCGAAGCGATTCTGCTGCGCGCCCGCAGGGACGCCGAGCGCCTTCTGAACGCCGCCTCCACGCAGGCGCAGGAGGCCGCCAGCCACGCCGAGCAGCTGCGCTCGTCCACCACCGCCGAGACCGAGCAGGCCCGTCAGCAGGCCACCGAGCTCAACCGAGCCGCCGAGCAGCGGATGCAGGAGGCCGAACTCCGGCTGCGCGAGGCCCGGGCGGAGGCCGAGAAGGCGCTGTCCGAGGCGAAGGAGGCGGCCGCCAGGCAGCTGTCGTCGGCGGAGTCCGTCAACGAGCAGCGCACGCGGACGGCGAAGGCGGAGATCGCCCGGCTCGTCGGCGAGGCGACCAAGGAGGCCGAGACCCTCAAGGCCGAGGCCGAGGAGAAGCTCCGCGAGGCGAGCGCCGAGGCGGAGAAGCTGGTCTCGGAAGCGGCCGAGAAGGCCCGTACGGTCGCGGCGGAGGACTCCGCCGCCGCCCTCGCGAAGGCGGCCCGTACCGCCGAGGAGGTCCTCACCAAGGCGTCCGAGGACGCCCAGGCGACCACCCGCAAGGCGTCCGAGGAGGCCGAGCGGATCCGCCGCGAGGCCGAGGCCGAGGCGGACCGGCTGCGCAACCAGGCCGAGGAGCAGGCCGACGAACTGCTCGGCTCGGCCAAGGACGACACCAAGGAGTACCGCGCCAAGACGGTCGAGCTGCAGGAGGAGGCGCGCCGGCTGCGCGGTGAGGCCGAGCAGTTGCGGGCCGAGGCGATCGCCGAGGGCGAGAAGATCCGCGGCGAGGCCCGGCGCGAGGCCGTCCAGCAGATCGAGGAGGCGGCCAGGACCGCCGAGGAGCTGCTGACCAAGGCCCGCACCGACGCCGACGAGCTGCGTACGAACGCGGGCACCGAGGGCGATCGGATCCGCTCGGAGGCGATGGAGCGCGCCCAGACGCTCCGTACGCAGGCCGAGGAGACCCTGGAGCGCACCCGCGCCGAGGCCGAGCGCATGCGCGCGGAGGCCGAGGAGCAGGCCGAGGCCGTCAAGGAGGCCGCCGGGAAGGCCGCGGCCGAGCTGCGCGAGGACGCCGAGCGCGCCGCGGCGGCGCGGGCCGCGGAGGCCGCGGAGGAGCTGACCCGGCTGCACACCGAGGCCGAGTCGCGGGTCGAGAACGCCGAGCGGCAGCTCACCGACGCCCGCGCCGAGAGCGAGCGCCTCCGCCGTGAGGCCGCCGAGGAGACCGAGCGGCTGCGCACGGAGGCCGCCGAGCGGATCCGTACGCTCCAGGCGCAGGCCGAGCAGGAGGCCGAGCGGCTGCGCACGGAGGCCGCGTCGGACGCGTCCACCGCGCGTGCCGAGGCCGAGGCCGTCGCGGTCCGGCTGCGGACGGAGGCGTCGACGGAGGCCGAGCGGCTGAAGTCGGAGGCGCAGGAGACCGCGGACCGGGTACGGGCCGAGGCCGCGGCCGCCGCCGAGCGGGTCGCCACCGAGGCCGCCGAGGCGCTGGCCGCCGCGCAGGAGGAGGCCAACCGGCGGCGCCGGGAGGCCGAGGAGACGCTGGAGTCGGCCCGCTCCGAGGCCGGCCGCGAGCGCGAGCACGCCCGCGAGCAGTCCGAGGAGCTGCTGGCCTCGGCCCGCAAGCGGGTGGAGGAGGCGCAGACCGAGGCGCAGCGCCTGGTCGAGGAGGCGGACCGCCGCGCCACGGAGATGGTGTCCGCGGCCGAGCAGACCGCGCAGGAGGTACGGGACTCGGTCGCGGGTCTGCGCGAGCAGGCCGAGGAGGAGATCACCGGCCTGCGCAGCGCCGCCGAGCACGCGGCGGAGCGCACCAGGACCGAGGCGCAGGAGGAGGCGGACCGGGTCCGCGCCGACGCGTACGAGGAGCGGGAGCGGGCCACCGAGGACGCCAACCGTGTCCGGACGCGCGCCCAGGAGGAGTCCGAGGCCGCGAAGGCGCTGGCCGAGCGGACGGTCGCGGACGCGATCTCCGAGTCGGAGAAGCTGCGCACGGACACCGCCGAGTACGCCCAGCGGCTACGGACGGAGGCGACGGACGCGCTGGCCGCCGCCGAGCAGGACGCGGCGCGGAGCCGCGCGGACGCCCGCGAGGACGCCAACCGCATCCGCTCCGAGGCGGCGGCGGAGTCCGAGCGGCTCACCGCGGAGGCCGAGGAGCTGGTCACGCTCGCCCGCGCGGAGGGCGAGCAGATCCTCGACGAGGCGCGCAAGGCCGCCGACAAGCGGCGCGCCGACGCCGCAGAGCAGGCCGACGCGCTCATCGCGGAGGCCACCGGCGAGGCGGAGCGGCTCACGAACGAGGCGGAGGCGCTCCGGGCCGAGGCCGAGCAGCTGAAGACGGACGGCGAGGCGCACGCGCAGGCGCTGCGGGTCGCCGCCCTCGCGGACGGCGAGCAGGTCCTGGACGAGGCCCGCAAGGCCGCCGACAAGCGGCGCGCCGACGCCGCCGAGCAGGCCGACGCGCTCATCGCGGAGGCCACCGGCGAGGCGGAGCGGCTCACGAACGAGGCGGCCGAGCTCCTGGAGTCGACGGAGCAGGACGCGCTGCGGCTGCGGGCCGAGGCCGAGCAGGTCAAGGCGGACGGCGAGGCGCAGGCGGAGGCGCTGCGGGCCGCCGCGCGTGCGGACGGCGAGCGGGTGCTCGACGAGGCCCGCAAGGCCGCCGACAAGCGGCGCGCCGACGCCGCGGAGCAGGCCGACGCGCTCATCGCCAAGGCCCGGGGCGAGGCCGAGCGGATCGCGGCGGAGGCTTCCGACGAGGCGGAGCGGCTGCGGGCCGAGGCCGCCGAGAACGTGGGCCAGGCGCAGCAGGCCGCCGAGCGGATCCGCGCCGAGGCCGAAAAGCTGCGGGCGGACGCGGAGTCGGCGGCGGAGCGGATGCGGGCCGAGGCCCGTGCCGAGGCGGACCGTACGCTCGACGAGGCGCGCGAGGCCGGTGCCAAGCGCCGCTCGGACGCGGCCGAGCAGGCCGACCAGCTGATCGCGAAGGCCCAGGAGGAGGCGCTGCGCGCCACCACCGAGGCGGAGTCGCAGGCGGACACGATGGTCGGCGCGGCGCGCCAGGAGGCCGAGCGGATCGTGGCCGAGGCGACCGTCGAGGGCAACTCGCTGGTGGAGAAGGCGCGTACGGACGCGGACGAGCTGCTGGTCGGCGCGCGCAGCGACGCCACCGCCATAAGGGAGCGGGCCGAGGAGCTGCGCGCCCGGATCGAGGGCGAGATCGAGGAACTGCACGAGCGGGCGCGGCGCGAGACGGCCGAGCAGATGAAGACCGCGGGGGAGCGCGTCGACAAGCTGGTGAAGGCCGCCACCGAGCAGCGGGCCGAGGCCGAGGAGAAGTCGAAGGAGATGCTCTCCGAGGCGAGTTCCGAGGCGAGCAAGGTCCGCATCGCCGCCGTACGGAAGGCGGAGGCGCTGCTCAAGGAGGCCGAGCAGAAGAAGGCCTCGCTCGTCGGCGAGGCGGAGAAGATCAAGGCGGAGGCCGAGGCCGAGGCCGAGCGGATGCTCTCCGAGGGCAGGCGGGACCTGGACGTTCTCGTGCGCCGTCGTGAGGACATCAATGCCGAGATCTCCCGTGTCCAGGACGTCCTCGAAGCGTTGGAGTCTTTCGAGGCACCGTCCGCGGGGGCCAAGGCCGCCGGCGCGAAGTCCGGCGCACGCGATGACGTCAAGGCGGGCGCGTCGGCCGGATCGACACGTTCGAGTGGCAAGTCTTCCGAGGGCTAGCCACTCAAAAGGCTGGACATTCTCCAGACCAAACCGACATCCGCTCGATGACACGCCGCTTCGACCCCTAGGATTCCCCCTAACACCTCACCGGTCTCATTCGACAGGAACCCCATGAGCGACACTTCCTCCCCCTTCGGCTTCGAGCTCGTGCGGCGTGGTTACGACCGCGGTCAGGTGGACGACCGCATTACCAAGCTCGTCGCCGACCGTGACAGTGCTCTGGCCCGAATCACCTCTCTGGAAAAGCGCATCGAGGAACTCCACCTCGAGACGCAGAACGCCCAGGCCCAGGTCACCGACGCCGAGCCGTCGTACGCCGGTCTGGGTGCCCGCGTCGAGAAGATCCTCCGTCTCGCCGAGGAGGAGGCGAAGGACCTGCGTGAGGAGGCCCGTCGCGCCGCCGAGCAGCACCGCGAGCTGGCCGAGTCGGCCGCCCAGCAGGTGCGCAACGACGCCGAGTCGTTCGCGGCGGAGCGGAAGGCGAAGGCCGAGGACGAGGGCGTTCGGATCGTCGAGAAGGCCCAGGGTGAGGCCAACTCCCTGCGTGCCGAGGCGCAGAAGGACGCGCAGTCCAAGCGCGAGGAGGCGGACGCCCTCTTCGAGGAGACGCGCGCCAAGGCCGCCCAGGCCGCCGCGGACTTCGAGACCAACCTGGCCAAGCGCCGCGAGCAGTCCGAGCGCGACCTGGCCTCGCGTCAGGCCAAGGCCGAGAAGCGCCTCGCGGAGATCGAGCACCGCGCCGAGCAGCTCCGCCTGGAGGCCGAGAAGCTGCGCACGGACGCGGAGCGCCGGGCCCGTCAGACGGTGGAGACGGCGCAGCGCCAGGCCGAGGACATCGTGGCCGACGCGAACGCCAAGGCCGACCGGATCCGCTCGGAATCGGAGCGCGAGCTGGCGGCGCTGACGAACCGCCGCGACTCGATCAACGCCCAGCTGACCAACGTCCGCGAGATGCTGGCCACGCTGACCGGTGCCGCGGTGGCGGCGGCCGGTTCCCCGATCGACGACGAGCCGGCCACCCGCGGCGTCCCGGCCCAGCAGTCCCGCTAGGCCGTGTCCGGAAAGTAGCGCCGTCTGCCCGCAGGGCAGGGCCCGCGGCGTCTGGTGCGTGCGATCGCAAGGCGGAGGGCCGCCCTCGTACTGGGTGTACTGGGGCGATCCGACAACGCAGCGAGGGTGCGTGCCAGGCGTCGCGGGCCAGGCGGGACTTTCCGGACACGGCCTAGCCCGCGGGGGCGACCCCTCGGGCAAGCGGAGCGCAAGCACCCGCATAACCCTCCGCCATTCCAGTGGCGGAGGGTTTTGCGCGCCCGTAGCGTGGTCGCATGATCGAGCTCGAGGCCCTGACAAAACGGTTCGGTACGAAGACCGCCGTGGACCGTCTCTCCTTCCAGGTCCGGCCCGGCATGGTGACCGGCTTCCTCGGGCCCAACGGCGCCGGCAAGTCGACGACCATGCGCATGATGCTCGATCTGGACAACCCGACCAGCGGTTCGGTCCGGATCGACGGCAAGCACTACCGCGACCTTCAGGAGCCGTTGAAGTACATCGGGGCGCTGCTCGACGCCAAGGCGATGCACGGCGGCCGGTCCGCGTACAACAACCTCCTCTGCCTCGCGCAGTCGAACCGCATTCCGGCGAGCCGGGTCGGTGAGGTCCTCGACCTGGTCGGTCTGACCGCGGTCGCGAAGAAGAAGTCGAAGGGCTTCTCGCTCGGTATGGGCCAACGGCTGGGCATCGCGTCGGCGCTGCTCGGTGATCCCGAGATCTTGATGTTCGACGAACCCGTCAATGGTCTGGACCCCGAGGGAATTCACTGGATCCGCAATCTGATGAAGGCGCTCGCGGCCGAGGGACGGACGATCTTCGTTTCCAGCCATCTGATGAGTGAAATGGCCCTGACGGCCGATCATCTGATCGTGATCGGACAGGGCCGGCTGTTGGCCGACACATCGATGGCGGATTTCATCCAGCAGAATTCGCGGAGTTACGTACGGCTCCGCTCGCCGCAGCGGGAGCAGCTGCTGGACGTCCTGCACGCGAACGGCTTCACGCCCGTCGAGGCGGGCAACGGGGCGCTGGAGGTGGACGGGGCGAGCACCGAGAAGCTCGGTGAGCTGGCCGCGCGGAACCAGCTCGTGCTGCACGAGCTCAGTGCCCAGCGCGCCTCCCTCGAGGAGGCGTTCATGCAGATGACGGCCGGTGCGGTGGAGTACCACGCGCACGGCACGGACGTCCACGCGGCGCCGGCGGCCGGCCCCCAGTGGGGCGACACCACCAAGGGAGCCTGAACGATGGCAGCGGTATCCGCGGTCCTCCAGTCGGAGTGGACCAAGATCCGGACGGTCTCCTCGACGGTCTGGACCCTGGCGAGCGCGCTCCTGGTGACGGTGGCGATGAGCGCGGCGCTCTGCGCGCTGCTGGCGTCGACCTTCAGCGACCTCAGCGAGGCGGAGCAGGCGACCTTCGACCCGACCTTCGTCAGCTTCTCCGGGATGGTGCTGGGCCAGCTGGCGATGGTGGTCTTCGGTGTCCTGGTGGTCGGCACCGAGTACAGCTCCGGCATGATCCGCACGTCGCTGGCGGCGGTCCCGCAGCGGGCGACCTTCCTCTTCAGCAAGATCGCGGTGGCCGGAGCGCTCGCCCTGGGCGTGGGCCTGGCGACCAGCTTCCTGTCGTTCTTCCTGGGCCAGGCCCTCCTGGGCGAGCACCGGACGACGCTGGGCGCGGACAACGTGCTGCGGGCGGTCGTGGGCGGTGGCCTCTACATGGGTCTGATCGCGATCTTCTCGATGGGCGTGGCGGCGATGCTGCGCTCCTCGATGCTGTCGCTCGGCATCCTGGTGCCGTTCTTCTTCCTGGTCTCGCAGATCCTCTCGGCCGTGCCCAAGGCCAAGGAGGTGGCCCGCTACTTCCCCGACCAGGCCGGCGCCAAGATCATGCAGGTCCTCCCGGACGCGATGAACCAGGAGAAGGCGCCGTACGGCCCCTGGGGCGGGCTCGGCATCATGCTGCTCTGGGTGGCGGCGGCGCTGCTCGGCGGCTACCTGGTGCTGAGGAAGCGGGACGCGTAGGCGAGTGCCGAGGAGCTTCGCCCGGCCCGGGGTCCGGGAAGGTCACGGTTCGGGCTTCGCCGGAACCGTCAACGGCTCGATAAGCTCCTAGCTCATACGGGGGGCTCCGGCTGAGGCCACGGCCCCGACGACGACCTGACCTGTCGATGGGGCTCTGGAGAATGATCGAGGCAGTCGGCCTGACGAAGCGCTACGGCGCCAAGACGGCCGTGTACAACCTTTCCTTCCACGTGCGTCCGGGCACGGTCACCGGCTTCCTGGGACCCAACGGCTCCGGCAAGTCGACGACGATGCGCATGATCCTCGGGCTCGACGAGCCCACGTCCGGGCACGTCACGATCGGCGGCCATCCGTTCCGGAAGCTGCCGAACGCGCCCCGGCAGGTCGGTGCGCTGCTGGACGCCAAGGCGGTGCACGGCGGACGCAGCGCCCGCAGCCATCTGCTCTCGCTCGCCCAGCTCGCCGGGATCCCGGCGCAGCGGGTGGACGAGGTCCTCGGGGTCGTCGGCCTCCAGGAGGTCGCCAAGCGCCGCTCCAAGGGCTTCTCGCTCGGCATGGGGCAGCGACTGGGCATCGCGGCCGCGCTGCTCGGCGACCCGCAGGTGCTGCTCTTCGACGAGCCGGTCAACGGTCTCGACCCCGAGGGCATCCTCTGGGTCCGCAACCTGATGAAGAAGCTCGCCTCCGAGGGCCGGACCGTCTTCGTCTCCAGCCACCTCATGAGCGAGATGGCGCTGACCGCCGACCATCTGATCGTGATCGGCCGCGGCCAGCTCCTCGCCGACATGAGCGTCAAGGACTTCATCTCGGCGAACTCCGCGGACTTCGCGCGGGTGCGGACGCCGCAGACGGAGCCGCAGCAGCGGGAGAAGCTGACGGCGGCGCTGACCGAGGCCGGTGGCCGGGTCATGTCCGAGCCGGACGGCGCGCTGCGGGTGACCGGTCTGCCCCTGCCCCGGATCAGCGATCTGGCGCACGACGCGGACGTACGGCTCTGGGAGCTGTCCCCGCACCAGGCCTCGCTGGAGGAGGCGTACATGCGGATGACGCAGGGCGCCGTCGACTACCGCTCCACCGAGGACCAGCTGGCGCATCTCCAGCAGCCGCAGCATCAGCCGCACGCGGTGGCGTACGCCGCCCCGCCGCAGCCGGTGGTCCCCGAGGTGCCGCAGCAGGGCTGGTACGCCCCGCCGCCGCCCGGACAGAACCCCTACGCCGCCCAGCAGCAGAGCGAGTCCGCCGAGAACGCCGAGGACGCCCGATGACCGCCCCCGCCCCCTACTCGTACGTCTCCCCCATCCCGGTGCGCCGGGCCCACCTCGGTGACGCGATCGCCTCGGAGTGGACCAAGATCCGTTCCCTGCGCTCCACGATGTGGACGCTCGGTGTGATGGTGCTCCTGATGCTCGGCGTCGGTCTCGGCGTGGCCGCGATCGTGGCGGCGTCGGAGATGCCGGAACAGAGCGAGTCGGCGCTCGGCTTCGGCTTCTTCGGTGTGCTCCTCGGCTCGATCTGCGTGATCACGCTCGGCGTGCTGACGATCGCCTCCGAGTACGGCACGGGCATGATCCGCACCACGCTCACCGCCTGCCCGAGCCGCACCCGGGTGCTGACGGCCAAGGCGATCGTCTTCTTCCTGCTCGTGTTCACGATCACCACCGTCACCGCCTCCGTGGTCGCCGTGGCGCAGGTGTCGATCCTGGACAACGCCGCCGAGCCCACCTCCGGGGAGTGGCTGCGGGCCACCCTCGGCGTCGGGCTCTTCATGGCCGAGCTCGGCCTGCTGTCGCTCGCCGTCGGCGCCCTGATCCGACACTCGGCGGGCGCCATCACCGTCATGATCGGCGTGCTGCTGCTGCCGCTGGTGGCCGCCATGTTCATGTTCTCGGAGTCGCTGGCCTCGGTGCAGGACTGGCTCCTGGACTACGCGATCCCGAGCCAGCTCATCGCGCTGTACGCGGGCAAGGCGGCGCTCGGCGACTCCGGCCCCTCGGGCTGGGACCCGGTGTGGATCCTGCTGGTCATCACGGCCGCGGTGATGGCCGGCGGGTACGCCCTGCTGAACAACCGGGACGTCTGACCGCCGCGCGAGCCTCCGGTAACCGGGGAATCCCGCTCAGGGGCTCGGTGAAGGCGGGGGCTCAGTACCTCGGCGCGCTACGGGACCGCTGCACCCTCGAGGTGCGGCGGTCCTTCGCGTTCCAGCACGCCTTGTGCCAGTGCCGCCGGTCGTCCACTCCCCCGTACTCGGGCCAGGCCACCACGTGCGGGGCGCCCCCGGGGATCTCCTGGTCGCAGCCGGGGCAGCGGTAGCGCTTGCCGGGCTGGCTCGCGCCGGCGACGTGGCGGACGAACCACTCCTCGCCCTGCCATGTCTCGCTTCGTTGCGACCCGCCGTACCGGTCGCCCGCGACACCCTGGGGGCCGGGCTTCTCGCCGCCATGGGGGCGGTTGCGACGCGGGGACACGAATCACCTCACGGGGGCCGGGTACACGGAAGGTTCCATCAAGCCTACGGGCCGCCACATGGTGTCCCCGCCCACTCTCCAGGCCGAATCAGCGGAAAATCGCAAGAACTTCGCGTGTGGCCGTTGCCTTTGGCACGTGTCAGACGTTGTTGCCAGTACGAGGGGGAGACCGCGTCGGCCGCAAGGAGGCAGAAGCGATGCGCGTGGGTACGTTCGTGCTGGCCGCCCAGTTCCCGGGCCAGGGTCAGGGAGAGGCACTGCACCGGGCGGTGCGGACCGCCGAGGTGGCCGAGGAGTCGGGGCTCGACTCCGTCTGGCTCGCCGAGCACCATTTCGTTCCGTACGGTGTGTGTCCGTCGGCCGTGACCCTGGCGGCGCTGCTGCTGGGCCGCACGCGCCGCGTCCGGGTCGGCACGGCGGTCAGCGTGCTGCCGACCGTCCACCCGGTGGCGCTGGGCGAGCAGGCGGCGCTGCTCCATCTCACCTCCGGGGGCCGCTTCACGCTCGGCGTGGGCAGGGGCGGGCCGTGGATCGACCTGGAGGTGTTCGGCGCGGGTCTCCCGGCGTACGAACACGGCTTCCCCGAATCGCTCGACCTGCTGCTGCGCTGGCTGTCCGAACCCCGGGTCTCGGCCGAGGGAGAACGATTCGCCTTCCGTGAGGTGGCTGTCGTCCCCCGGCCCGGCGAGCTCATCGGCGGGGACGCGGCGCCCGAGGTCGTCGTCGCCTGCACCTCCCCCACGAGCGTCCGGCTGGCCGCCGAGCGCGGGCTGCCGATGCTGCTCGGGATGCACTGCGGCGACGAGGAGAAGGCCGAGATGGTGGCCTCCTGGCGCCGCTGCGCCCGGGAGGCCGGCCGCACGCCCGACGAGATCGCGCGGATCGGCGCCGGTCATGTCTCGGCGGGTGTCGCCCAGCTCGCCGACCGCGGGGCGGACGCGGCCGAGGCCCTGGTGAAGGCGATGCCGGGCTGGCTGAAGCAGGGACTCGACGCCCATGTGACGGTGGACGGCCGGCACCGCGCGATGCGGGACCCCGTCGCGTACACGGAGCTGCTGTGCGGGCTGCACCCGGTGGGCACGCCCCGGCGCGCGGCGGACCGCCTCGCGGCGACCTCGGAGCGTACGGGCATCACGCGCTTCGCGCTGCTCGCCGAGGGCACGGGCGATCTCACGGCCACCGAGGAGAACGTCCGGCGGCTCGGCGCCGAGGTGCTTCCCCTGCTGGTGTGAGGTCATGGGTGGTTCGGGTGGGATGCCGCCGCCCCGGCACCTCTCGCATCGTTCGCGTCTCCCGCGATGCGGAGCGGCAGCACCAGTGCCTCAGCAGTCGCGCAGTTCCGGCGACTGGTTGAGCAGCTGCCCCCGTACGGAGGTGAAGCGGGCCAGCCGCTCGTCCACCGCGGGGTCCAGCGGGAACACCGCCACGCGGTGGCAGTTCTGGAAGGCCAGACGCACCCCGAAGTGCCGCTGCAGCGCACCACGGATCGCGTCACTCGCGAGTGCACGCAACAGCTGACCACGTGCCTGCTCGTTCGGCGGCGGCGTCTGGTTGTCGGCGAACTCTCCGCCGTCGACCTTCAGCTGAGCCACCAGAGAACTGATCATCTCCCATGCGTAGGGCAGGGAGGTCCGGACGCAGTCGACGAAGTCGGCTTCGTCGACCTCGCCTCGCTCGGCCTGTTCCAACAGCGCCGGTGAGACGTCGAGCGACATGGGTTCTCCTCTCGCGACCCCGAGGGGCGGGGTCTTACGGGCAGGGATGAAGGACCCCCCGTACAACACGCAGCGTGCACGGACGGCGACCTCCAGCTTCCACGGTAAGCGCGCGGTCCGGAGCGCACCAGGAGATTGGGACCACAACCGGCCAATAACCGACGGCGGTTGGGCGGGCGTTAAGAGCCGAATCGCGCGGAAGAGCGTGCGTCTTGTAGCGTTGCCGACCATGCGTCTCGTCATCGCCCGTTGTTCCGTGGACTACGCGGGCCGGCTCACCGCCCACCTGCCCTCCGCCCCCCGTCTGATCCTGGTCAAGGCAGACGGCAGCGTCTCCATCCACGCGGACGACCGCGCGTACAAACCCCTCAACTGGATGTCGCCGCCGTGCACCCTGAAGGAGGGCGTCGACGGCGAGGCGGGCATCTGGACCGTGATCAACAAAGCGGGCGAGAAACTGATCATCACGATGGAGGAGATCCTCCACGATTCCTCGCACGAGCTCGGGGTGGACCCTGGCCTCATCAAGGACGGCGTGGAAGCGCACCTCCAGGAGCTGCTCGCCGACCGCATCGAGACGCTCGGCGAGGGCCACACGCTGATCCGCCGCGAGTACCCGACGGCGATCGGGCCGGTGGACATCCTGTGCCGGGACGCCGACGGGGCGACGATCGCGGTGGAGATCAAGCGGCGGGGCGAGATCGACGGTGTGGAGCAGCTCACCCGCTACCTGGAGCTGCTGAACCGCGACCCGCACCTCGCCCCGGTGAAGGGCGTCTTCGCGGCGCAGGAGATCAAGCCCCAGGCGCGGGTGCTGGCGACGGACCGCGGCATCGACTGCGTGGTGCTCGACTACGACGCGCTGCGGGGCATCGAGGACGACAAGCTGCGGCTCTTCTAGGACGGGTACGGACGAACGACCACGGCCCCGGGTGCGGTGAACGCACCCGGGGCCGTGGTCTGTCGCGGCGCGAAGCTGCCGCTCCGGCAGGGGCGTGGGGCAGAGCCCCGCACCTCCATCCCGCGCTCCGCCCGATGACGCCGCCGAGATGCGCGGGGATCCCTCGGCCGGACGCCGTCAGGCGGGACTTCCCGTGGTGGCGGCACCGCCGCTGAGCGTTGCCGAGGCGGAGTTGCTCGGGTTGTCCGTCGCCGAGTCGCTGGGGGACGGCGTCTGCGACGGCGTCCCGGTGTCGGTGGGCGACGGGCTCTGCGAGGGCGTGGACGACTTCGTCGGTGTCGGCTTGGTTGTCGGGCTCGCCGTCGGGCGCGGGCTCGTCGTCGTGGTCGGGGCGCCGGTCGTCGGGGCCGTCGCGCTCGGAGAGTCGCCAGGAGTGGACGGTCCGTACGACGCACCGGGGGCGCCCGGGGTTGTCGTGGAGGTCGAGGGGCCCGGGGAGCTCGGGGAGTCCGAGGGGCCGCCGGTCTCGTCCTCGGCCGGCTCCTCCGCGTCGAAGCCGTCGTCGCCGGCGTCCTCGCCGGCCGTGCGGTCGGAGGTGACGCGGTTGGATCCCGGGTCCTCGGCGTTGCCGGAGGTGGCACCGATGGTCACGACGGTGCCCAGCACGGCGGCCAGAAGGGCGCCCGTGCCGACCGCGACCAGATTGCGGCGGGCCCCGGCGATGATGCCGAAGCGCCCGCCGCCCTTCGAGGCGCCGCCGGACGGGGCGCCGGCGCTCTGCGCTGCCTCGGAGCGGCTGATGAGGGTCGGACCCTCGTCGGGGAAGTCCGGGAACGCGGGGATCGCGGAGACCGCGGGGGTCGGCGCGGTCGTGGGTGCGACGGCCCGCGGAACGACGGCCCGCGGAACGACGGTCTTCGGGATGCCGCGGGGCGGGGAGACAGGCCCCTCGGAGCGGCCGGCGGCCGCTTCTTCGCCCGCCGGGGCACGGTCGCCGCGGTCGGCGACCAGGGCGAGCGCCCGGCGGCCGGCGACGGTGCCGCGCTTGTCGGCGAGGACGCCGCGCATCCCGATCGACGCCTCCAGCTCGGCGCGGGCCCGCTCCAGGTTGCCGGCGCAGAGCGCGAGAACGCCCAACTCGTGGTGGAAGTACGCCTCTTCCGCTACCTCACCGGCGAGCCTGGCGGCCTCCTGGCCGCTGCGCAGGGCGCGCTCCCAGGCGCCCCAGTGGAGCCCGGCCGCGAAGGCCGGCGCGGCGCTGCGGGCGAGCTGGGCGGCGGCCGTGGGGTGCTCGGGGGCCGTGCCGGGCAGCAGTGCGGTCAGGGCGGCGAGCACGGCGTCGGACTCGGCGGCCGCGCGGGCGGGGGTGACGGAGGGGTGTCCGGCCCACCAGGCGTAGTGCTGGGCGGCCGTGTGCGCGCGCCCGGTGGTCTCCTCGGCGGACCCGCCGTACCCGTGGGCGAGGAGCTGGGTGAGGACACCGCCGGCGAGCCGGTAGCGGGGGCCGACGGGGGTGAGCAGGCCGCACGTCATGAGTTCGCCGAGGGCGGCGTCCGCGTGCGTGTCCCCGACGAGGGCGGGGAGGTGCGCCTGGTGCGGGACCTCGCCGCCGAGGGCGACGGCGAACCGCAGGGTCTCCTGGGCGGAGCGGCTGAGCCGGGAGGCGAGCAGGGCGGCGGGGGCCGCGCCTTCGCCGAGGCTCGGCAGCGGTATCTCGCGCAGTTCGACGTCGGCGTCCGCGGGGGCCTCGGGCGCTCCGGCGGCGGGTCCGAAGGCGTCGTCGAGGGCACCGAAGGCGTCGAACTCCGTGTACTCCTTGGGGGCGTCGTCCTGCGCGCCGAAGGCGTCGAACTCGGCGGGGGTGACCCGGAGACGGTCGCGCTGGCGGAGCAGGGCGCCGGCCTGGACGAAGCGGAGCGGCAGGCCCTCGGACTCGAACCAGAGGTCGCCCGCCCAGTTGGCCTCGTCCTCGGTGAGCGGCCGGTCGACGATGCTCGCCAGGAGCTCCAGGGCGGTGGCGCGGCCGAGGCCGGCGAGGGTGACCTCTTCGAGGTGGGCGTCGGGCGAGGGGGCCGGGACGTCGGGGGTGGCCGCGAGGAGGAAGGCGCACTCGGGGGCGGCGGTGAGCAGCTCGTCGAGGGTGGCGCCGCCGAACTCCAGGTCGTCGACGACCACGATCGCGCCGATGTCACGGACCAGTTCGAGCAGGGCGGGGCGGTCGGGCCGGTGGTCCGGAGCGTGCAGGACCGTGGCGAAGAGTTCGTACAGCAGCTCGGTGGGGGTCCGGTGGCAGCCGGAGAGGCGCACGACTCCGTCCGGCGCGAGGTCGGCGCAGTCGGCGGCGACGACGTCGAGGAGGGCGGTGCGGCCGGAGCCGGTGGGGCCGGTGACGCGTACGGAGCGGCCGCGGCCGAGGAGTTGCACGAGGCGCTCGTGCTCCTCCTGCCGTTCGAGGAGCGGCGGGCGGGGGGCGGCGGGGCCCGGCGGTACGGGCGGGGCGGCCGCGCGGGCGGCCTCGGCCCGCTCCTGGGCGGTGCGGCGGCGGGGCGGCGCGGGCTGCTCCCCGGGCGGGCACGCCTCGATCTCGCTGCCGTCGACGGGGTTCACGGTGAGCAGCAGATCGCCCGAGACGACCCGGGCGGTGCGGGCCCGGGTGGGCGTGGACGGTCCGCGCTCGGGCACGGGGCCGCCGCGTCCGTCGCGGGCGTCGTCGCCCTCGCGGTCGAAGCCGAACTCTTCCGGCTCCCGGTTCATCGGGTCCATGGTCAAAGCCCCCCAAAAGCGGTGCGTGCGGAAGCCCCTCCGGCCGATCTGCACGCTGCCTGTCGCTTCTGGTCCGGTGCCCGCCGGGTGGGTCCGTCAATGAGCGGGCGACCGAACCCTAGACCGTGTTCCAGTATCGCGGAACAGGCGGGGTGCCGGCCCGCCCAAGACGTCACGGTCCGCTAAGGATTGGCCGGGACGCCGGTTTCGCACAGCGGCTTCACAGGCGGTACGGCGGCGATTCACGCCACGGCCGGCCCTGGCCCGCCGCCGTTCACGGGCACCGGACGCGGGGACCCGCCGCCGGACAGAAGGGTCAGCCGCGGGGACCCGCCGCCGGACACGGGGGTCAGACGCGGGGCAGCGACTCCGCGGCGAGACCGCCCTCGATGGCGAGGATGCGGTGCAGCCGCGTCGCCACGAGCAGGCGCTGCATCTGCGGTGGAACGCCGCGCAGCACGAGCCGGCGGCCGCAGCGGCCCGCCCGGCGGTGTGCGCCCATGATGACCCCGAGCCCGGTGGCGTCCCAGGAATCGAGACCGGTCAGGTCCAGCACGAGGTCGCCGACTCCGTCGTCGACGGCCGAGTGCAGGACCGTACGGGCGTCCGCCGCGCTGCGCACGTCGAGGCGGCCCCCGACGACCAGCTCGACGTGGTCGCCCCTGATGTGCATATGCGCTCCCTGGGAGTGCTCCGTCTTTGCATCAACTGACTGTCGTGGGCGCAGAAGCGTTGCGCCTTGTAAGCGAACTGATACCGAATTCACCCTCTGGGGTGATCGCCCAAACGGCCTTCGGGACTCAGTGCTCGTAGAAGCCCTGCCCGCTCTTGCGACCGATGTCACCGGCGTCCACCATCCGGCGCATCAGCTCCGGCGGCGCGAACTTCTCGTCCTGGGTCTCGGTGTAGATGTTGCTCGTGGCGTTCACCAGGATGTCGATGCCGGTCAGATCGGCGGTGGCGAGCGGACCCATGGCGTGGCCGAAGCCCAGCTTGCAGGCGATGTCGATGTCCTCGGCGGTGGCGACGCCCGACTCGTACAGCTTGGCGGCCTCGACGACCAGCGCCGAGATGAGACGGGTGGTGACGAAGCCGGCGACGTCGCGGTTCACGACGATGCAGGTCTTGCCGACGGACTCGGCGAACTCCCGCGCGGTGGCGAGGGTGGCGTCGCTGGTCTTGTAGCCCCGGACGAGCTCGCAGAGCTGCATCATCGGGACCGGCGAGAAGAAGTGGGTGCCGACGACGGCCTCCGGGCGCTCCGTCACCGCGGCGATCTTGGTGATCGGGATGGCGGAGGTGTTGGAGGCGAGGACGGCGCCGTCCTTCACCGTCTTGTCGAGGGCGCGGAAGATCTCGTGCTTCACCTCCAGCTTCTCGAAGACGGCCTCGACGACGATGTCGGCGTCGGCGACCGCCTCGAGTTCGGTGGTGGCGGTGATCCGGCCGAGGGCGGCCTCGGCGTCGGCCGCGTCGAGCCTGCCCTTGGCCACGAAGCGGTCGTACGACGCCTTGATGCCGTCGGTGCCACGGGTCAGCGCGGCATCGGTGACGTCACGCAGGACGACGTCCCACCCCGCCTGGGCCGAGACCTGCGCGATTCCGGACCCCATGAGTCCGGCTCCGATGACGGCGAGCTTCCTGGCCACGGTCTTCCACCCCTTAACGCCTGTTCACTTCTGGCTCTCCGGCGGAGATTAGCGGGCGTGAGCCCGCATGTGACCGCTAAGTAATGCGCGTCACGCCCCGTTTGACGGACGTCACACTCACGACACCTCCCCCGTCCCATTCCTCCCCTCGGTCATACCCCCGGGCCGTACACCGTCGACCCCGCCCGGGCCCGTGACGGTCGGCACACCGGCGGCCCGGAGGACCGGAGCCTCACTACGCTGGGGTCATGGTCAATCTGACGCGTATCTACACCCGTACCGGCGACCAGGGCACCACGGCGCTGGGCGACATGAGCCGGACCGCCAAGACCGATCTGCGGATCTCGGCGTACGCCGACGCCAACGAGGCCAATGCCGTCATCGGCACGGCCATCGCCCTCGGGCAGCTCGACGAGGAGGTCGTGAAGGTCCTCGTCCGCGTGCAGAACGACCTGTTCGACGTGGGCGCGGACCTCTCCACTCCCGTGGTCGAGAACCCGGCGTATCCGCCGCTGCGGGTCGAGCAGTACTACATCGACAAGCTGGAGGCGGACTGCGACCGCTTCCTGGAGGAGCTGGAGAAGCTGCGCTCCTTCATCCTCCCGGGCGGCACGCCCGGTGCGGCCCTGCTGCACCAGGCGTGCACGGTGGTCCGGCGCGCGGAGCGCTCCACCTGGGCGGCGCTGGAGGTCCACGGCGAGACGATGAACCCTCTCACCGCGACCTACCTCAACCGTCTGTCGGACCTGCTCTTCATCCTCGCGCGGGCCGCCAACAAGGAGGTCGGGGACGTGCTCTGGGTCCCGGGCGGGGACCGCTAGGCACGGTCCCGGGCGGGGCGCGCCGTCTCCGGCTCCCCCTCCGGCTCCCCGCCCTCGGTCTCCTTCGGAACGTCCCGGGGCGCTTCCTTCGGCGCCTCCCCCGGCCCCTTCTTCGGCCAGATCGCGTACGACAGCGCGATCAGGCCGTGGATGCCGACCGCCCGCCACGCGACGAGGATCCAGGACTTCAGCGACTCGGTTTTCCCATCGGGGCCGACGTACCAGGCGGCGAGCAGCAGCAACCCCGTCGCGACCACCCCCGCCGTCACCGAGCCCAGCCACACCCTGCCCTCGTGACGGGCGCGCGCCATGCCGAAGCGCGGCGGCCCGACGGGCGGCGGGGCGCCGCCGAAGCGGTGGGCGGCGTGGCCGTCGAGCCACTTCACGGTGCGGTGGCCGTGGCCGACGGTGTAGCCGATGTAGACCGCCGCGAGGCCGTGCTTCCAGCTCGGGTCGGCCCCGTTCCTGAGGTCGATCGCGGTGGCGACGAGCAGCACGACCTCCAGGAGCGGCTCGCACAGCAGCAGAGCCAGGCCCGCCCGGGGCATCTTCAGCAGGTAGCGGGTGGCGAGTCCGGCGGCCAGCAGGACCCAGAAGCCGACCTCGCAGATCGCGATGAGTGCGACGATCACGGCGGTACTCCTCTCGGTTCCCTCTCAGCGTCCCGCCCCGGCCGGGTCTTCTCGTCGTCGCCAGTGACGAACCACGTCTACATCCTTCGACGGAGGGACGGATCGGCCCGGACGGCGAGGTCGCGGCCGGGGGCAGCGTGTTGGATGGGGAGGTGACACTCCCCCGACCGCACCGCCACGACCTGCTGATCGCCTGCGGCGGCCTCGCCATCGGTCTGCTGATGTGGTCCTTCGGTCTGCACACGCAGAACGACGCGCTGATCACGGCGCGCTGGGCGACGCTGATCCCGCTCGTGGTGATGGCCGCGATGGAGGCCCTGCGCCGCTCCCTGCCGCAGACCGCCCTGGTCGTCGGCACGCTCGCGCTCGTGGCCGACCAGTTCACCCACGGCAGCCTCGTGACCGCGCTGATGTTCACGGACGTGGTCTACGCGGCGGTGGTCTACGGTTCGCCCGCCTCCGCCCGACGCATCCCGTACTCGACCGGACTGATCACGATCGGCGTGACGATCGGCTTCCTCGTCTGGTGGCAGAACGCGATCGCCCTGCTGGTCGGTCTGGTCACGGGCATGGTCTCCTTCCTCCCGGCCGTCACCGGCGCGGTCGTGCGCAACCACCGCCAGGCGGCCGACGCCGCGCGGCTGCGCGCGGAGCAGACCGCGCTGCTCGCCGAGATGGACCGGGCCCAGGCCGTCGTGGCCGAGCGCGCCCGGATGGCCCGCGAGCTGCACGACATGGTCGCCAACCACCTCTCCGCGATCGCGATCCACTCCACCGCCGCACTGTCGATCGACGATCCGGGGACGACCCGGCAGGCGCTCACCGTCATCCGGGAGAACAGCGTCGAGGGGCTGGCCGAGATGCGGCGGCTGATCGGGCTGCTGCGGGACAGCAGCGGTGACACCGAACCGGCGGCCTCGCCCACTCTCGACGGCTTGGAGGCGCTGATCGCCCAGGCCCGGACGAACGGGGAGCCGAGCGCGCTGACGTTCGCGCTGGACGACACCCGGCCCGGCGGCGGCCCCCTGCCGGCGCCGGTCGAGCTCGCCGCGTACCGGATCGTGCAGGAGTCGCTGACCAACGCGCTCAAGCACGCGGCCCCCGGCGAGGTGCGGGTGGAGCTCGGCCGCCGCCCGGACGGTGCCCTCACGGTCGGGGTGACGAGTCCGTTCGGAGGGCAGCCGGGACCGCGCGCGCCCGGCTCGGGGGCGGGGCTCGTCGGGATGCGCGAGCGGGTGGCGCTCCTGGACGGGGAGTTCGAGGCCGGTCCCCTGCCGGCTCACGACGGGGGCAAGGTGTGGCGGGTACGGGCGGTCCTGCCCGTCGGGACGAAGGACAAGGAGCCGCAGGCATGGTTCGGGTGATCGTGGCCGAGGATCAGAGCGCGGTACGGGCGGGGCTGGTCCTGATTCTGGGCAGCGCCCCCGACATCGAGGTGGTCGCAGAGGCCGCCGACGGCGAGCGGGCGGTGGAGCTGGCCCGCGAACTGCGCCCGGACCTCGTCCTGATGGATGTGCAGATGCCGCGGATGGACGGGGTGACGGCGACCCGGCTGGTGGTCTCCGAGGGCCTGGCCGATGTGCTCGTCCTGACGACCTTCGATCTCGACGAGTACGTCTTCGGGGCGCTGCGGGCCGGGGCGGCGGGCTTCCTGCTGAAGAACACCGACGCGAGGGACCTGATCGAGGCGGTACGGACCGTGGCGCGCGGCGAGGGTCTGATCGCCCCCGCGGTGACCCGGCGACTGATCGCCGAGTTCGGGGCGTCGAGAAGCGCCCCCAAGGACGCCTCCGTGCTGGACTCCCTGACACCGCGCGAACGGGAGGTGCTCTCCGCGCTGGGCGCGGGGCTGTCGAACGCCGAGATCGCGGTACGTCTGGACATGGCCGAGGCGACGGTGAAGACCCACGTCAGCAAGGTGCTGGGGAAGCTGAAGCTGCGCAGTCGGGTTCAAGCGGCCGTGCTGGCGCAGGAGTTGGGTGTGTGACACGAGGCGGCCGACGTTGGTCTGGACCTCTTGACGATTGGTCCAGACCTTCCTACGCTCGCGGGGCGCGCGCATGTTCACGGACCACCCCCACCTTTGTCCGTCCGCAATGTGAGGAGCACCGTTGAGCTCTCCAGCACCGACGCGCAGAACAGGGTTCAGACACCGGGCCGCCGCCGGTCTCACCGCCCTGATCCTGCCCCTGGCCGCCATGGTCGGCCTCGCAGCACCCGCCGAAGCCGCCACGGCGGCCACCGCCACGTACACCAAGGTCTCCGACTGGGGGTCCGGCTTCGAGGGCAAGTGGACGGTGAAGAACACCGGCACCACCACGCTCTCCTCCTGGACCGTCGAGTGGGACTTCCCCTCCGGCACCGCCGTCACCTCCGCCTGGGACGCGACCGTCACCGGCTCCGGCACCCACTGGACCGCCAAGAACGTCGGCTGGAACGGCACCCTCGCCCCCGGCGCCACCGTCTCCTTCGGCTTCAACGGCACCGGTTCCGGCGCGCCGAGCGGCTGCAAGATCAACGGCGGCTCCTGCGACGGCTCCACCCAGCCCGGCGACGCCGCGCCCTCCGCCCCCGGCACCCCCGTCGCCTCCGCCATCACCGACACCTCGGTCAAGCTGACCTGGACCGCCGCCACCGACGACAAGGGCGTCAAGAACTACGACGTCAAGCGGGACGGCACCACGATCGCCACGGTCACCGGGCTCACGTACACCAACACCGGGCTGACCGCCGGCACCGACTACACCTACACGGTCGTCGCCCGCGACACCATCGACCAGACCGGTCCGGCGAGCGGTGCCGCGAGCGTCCGTACGACCGGCGGGGGCACCAACCCCAACCCCGGCTCCACGGTCAAGATGGGCTACTTCACCAACTGGGGCGTCTACGGCCGCAACTACCACGTGAAGAACATCGTGACGTCGGGCTCCGCCTCCAAGATCACGCACATCAACTACGCCTTCGGCAACGTCACCGGCGGCAAGTGCACGATCGGCGACGCCTACGCCGACTACGACAAGGCGTACACCGCCGACCAGTCCGTCGACGGCGTCGCCGACACCTGGGACCAGCCGCTGCGCGGCAACTTCAACCAGCTGCGCAAGCTGAAGAAGGCGTACCCGCACATCAAGGTGCTGTGGTCCTTCGGCGGCTGGACCTGGTCCGGCGGCTTCGGCCAGGCCGTCCAGAACCCGACCGCCTTCGCCCAGTCCTGCTACGACCTGGTCGAGGACCCGCGCTGGGCCGACGTCTTCGACGGCATCGACCTGGACTGGGAGTACCCGAACGCCTGCGGCCTCAGCTGCGACACCAGCGGGCCCGCGGCCTTCAAGAACATGATGCAGGCCATGCGCGCCAAGTTCGGCGCGAACAACCTGGTCACCGCTGCCGTCACGGCCGACGCCTCCGCCGGCGGCAAGATCGACGCCGCCGACTACGCGGGCGCCGCGCCGTACATGAACTGGTTCAACGTGATGACGTACGACTTCTTCGGCGCCTGGGCGGCGAAGGGCCCGACGGCCCCGCACTCCCCGCTGACCTCGTACGCGGGCATCCCGCAGGCCGGTTTCAACTCGGCCGAGGCGATCGCCAAGTTCAAGGCCAAGGGCGTCCCGGCGAACAAGCTGCTGCTGGGCATCGGCTTCTACGGCCGCGGCTGGACCGGCGTCACCCAGTCCGCCCCGGGTGGCAGCGCGACCGGCCCGGCGGCCGGCACGTACGAGCAGGGCATCGAGGACTACAAGGTCCTCAAGAGCTCCTGCCCGGCCACCGGCACGGTCGCCGGCACGGCGTACGCGCACTGCGGAACCAACTGGTGGAGCTACGACACCCCGGCCACGGTCACGTCCAAGATGAGCTGGGCCAAGAACCAGGGCTTGGGCGGAGCCTTCTTCTGGGAGTTCAGTGGTGACACCACGGGCGGCGAGCTCGTCGGCGCCATCAACAACGGGCTGAACTAGCCCGGAACAACGCGGCGGGGACGGTGCAGCACACCGTCCCCGCCGTCGTCCGTTCCGTATCAGGCCACATTCACCCTCTGGCCCGGGGGCGCCGCCTCCAGCCAGGCGAGGAAACCGGTGAGGGCGTCCTCGCTCATCGCCAGCTCCAGACGGGTCCCCCGGTGCATACAGCCCTGGATCACCGCGTCGGAGAGCAGCGCCAGCTCCTCCTCGCCCTCGGGCATCCGGCGCTCCAGCACCTCGATGGCCGAGCGCTCCAGCACGCGGCGCGGGCGGGGCGCGTAGGAGAAGACGCGGAACCAGGAGACCTGGTCACCGCTGTAGCGGGCGACGCCGTACACCCAGCCCTTGCCGGAGAGGTCCGGCTCCTCGGGGACGTTCCAGCGCAGGGAGCAGTCGAAGGTGCCGCCGGCACGCTGGATCAGCCTGCGGCGCAACCCGAAGACGAAGAGCCCGATCACCACCAGTGCGACGACCAGGCCGCTCAGGAGCAGAGCGAGGAACATCTTCACCGACCTCCTCGCTGCGTCCCGTGACCGGCGTCGCCGGCGTAACCGAATACAACCTGCATCTGCATCGCCTCAGCCGCGACACGGTCTGGATAGATCCAGCCGTGCCGCGGCTGAGGGCACAACTCTCGGCGCGGTCCGCTAGCGGACCGCTACCGCACGCAACCGGACATCGGCGCGACGCTCGGCGGCGGCGTCCGACTCCGACTTGGCGCGCTCCAGCGCGCGCTCCGCGCGCTGGGCGTCGATCTCGTCCGCCAGCTCGGCGATCTCCGCGAGCAGAGACAGCTTGTCGTCGGCGAACGAGATGAAACCGCCGTGCACAGCGGCGACGACGGTCTCGCCCTCGCTGGTACGGATGGTCACCGGGCCCGACTCCAGCACACCGAGCAGCGGCTGGTGGCCGGGCATGACGCCGATGTCGCCGGAGGTGGTACGTGCGATGACCAGGGTGGCCTCGCCGGACCAGACACTCCGGTCCGCGGCGACCAGCTCGACGTGCAGCTCAGCAGCCAAGGGTGGCTCCTCGGGTCACCACCCGGCGGTCGTGCCGGGTGTTGGGGTCAATTCTAATGGGCGTGACGAGGGGGGCGGGACAGGCCCGCCCCCCTCACGAGAGCACGGGGCTCAGGAGACGCCAAGCTCCTTGGCGTTCTTCTTGAGGTCCTCGACGCCACCGCACATGAAGAAGGCCTGCTCGGGGAAGTGGTCGTACTCACCGTCGCAGATCGCGTTGAACGCGGCGATCGACTCGTCGAGCGGAACGTCCGAACCGTCCACACCGGTGAACTGCTTCGCCGCGTGGGTGTTCTGGGACAGGAAGCGCTCGACACGGCGGGCGCGGTGGACAACGAGCTTGTCCTCCTCGCTCAGCTCGTCGATACCGAGGATCGCGATGATGTCCTGGAGGTCCTTGTACTTCTGCAGGATTCCCTTGACGCGCATGGCGGCGTCGTAGTGGTCCTGCGCGATGTAGCGCGGGTCCAGGATCCGGGACGTGGAGTCCAGCGGGTCCACGGCCGGGTAGATGCCCTTCTCGGAGATCGGACGGGAGAGAACCGTCGTCGCGTCGAGGTGGGCGAAGGTGGTGGCCGGGGCCGGGTCGGTCAGGTCGTCCGCGGGGACGTAGATCGCCTGCATCGAGGTGATCGAGTGACCACGGGTCGAGGTGATGCGCTCCTGGAGGAGACCCATCTCGTCGGCCAGGTTCGGCTGGTAACCCACCGCGGAGGGCATACGGCCGAGCAGGGTCGAGACCTCGGAGCCGGCCTGCGTGAAGCGGAAGATGTTGTCGATGAAGAACAGCACGTCCTGCTTCTGCACATCGCGGAAGTACTCCGCCATGGTCAGACCGGCCAGGGCCACGCGCAGACGGGTGCCCGGGGGCTCGTCCATCTGGCCGAAGACCAGCGCGGTCTTGTCCAGAACGCCGGCCTCCTCCATCTCCACCATGAGGTCGTTGCCCTCACGGGTGCGCTCGCCGACGCCCGCGAAGACCGACACACCGTCGTGCAGCTTGGCCACACGGACGATCATTTCCTGGATCAGAACGGTCTTGCCGACACCGGCACCACCGAACAGACCGATCTTTCCACCCTTGACGTACGGGGTGAGAAGGTCGACGACCTTCAGGCCGGTCTCGAACATCTCGGTCTTGGACTCGAGCTGGTCGAAGGCCGGGGCCTTGCGGTGGATCGTCCAGCGCGGGGCGTCCGCGACGGTGGAGGCGTCGTCGTTCAGCACCTGACCGAGCGTGTTGAACACACGACCCTTGGTGACGTCACCGACGGGCACCGTGATGCCGGCGCCGGTGTCGGTCACCGGGGCCTGGCGGACCAGGCCGTCGGTGGGCTGCATGGAGATGGTGCGGACGATGCCGTCACCGAGGTGCTGGGCGACCTCGAGGGTCAGCGTCTTGGTCGCGCCCTCCTCGGCCGGGTCCGGAACCTCGACGTGCAGCGCGTTGTAGATCTCCGGCATCGCGTCGACGGGGAACTCCACGTCGACGACCGGGCCGATGACCCGGGCGACGCGGCCCGTGGCGGCGGCCGTCTCAACAGTGGTCGTCATTACTTGTCACTCCCCGCGGTCGCGTCGGCCAGGGCTGCGGTGCCACCGACGATCTCGCTGATTTCCTGGGTGATTTCGGCCTGGCGGGCCGCGTTGGCAAGTCGGGAGAGGTTGTTGATCAAGTCTCCCGCGTTGTCGGTAGCCGACTTCATCGCACGACGCGTGGCGGCGTGCTTGGAGGCAGCCGACTGGAGCAGCGCGTTGTAGATCCGGCTTTCGACGTAGCGCGGCAGCAGGGCGTCGAGGACGTCCTCCGCCGACGGCTCGAAGTCGTACAGCGGACGGAGCGTGTCCGGCTCGCCCGCCTCCTTCGCCACCTCGTCGAGGCTGAGGGGCAGCAGCCGGGCCTCGACCGCCGTCTGCGTCATCATCGAGACGAACTCGGTGTAGACGATGTGGAGCTCGTCCACTCCGCCCTCGGCCGTGTCCTTCTCGATCGCCTCGATCAGCGGAGCCGCGATCCTCTTGGCGTCCGCGTACTCCGGCTGATCCGTGAAGCCGGTCCACGAGTCGGCCAGCTTGCGCTCACGGAAGTTGTAGTGCGCGATGCCACGACGGCCGACGACGTAGATGTCGACCTCGCGTCCCTCGCTCTCCAGCTTCCTCGTCAGCTGCTCCGCCGCCTTGATGGCGTTGGAGTTGAAGGCGCCGGCCAGACCGCGGTCGCTCGAGAGGAGCAGGACCGCGGCACGGGTCGGGTTCTCCGCCTCGGTGGTCAGCGGGTGCTTGTCGTTCGCGCCCGTGGCCACCGCGGTGACCGCGCGGGTCAGCTCGATCGCGTACGGCGTGGACGACTGCACCTTGCGCTGCGCCTTGACGACGCGCGAGGCGGCGATCATCTCCATCGCCTTGGTGATCTTCTTCGTCGCGGTGACGGATTTGATGCGACGCTTGTAGACCCGGAGCTGCGCTCCCATGAGTCAGGTCCCTTCCGTCGTCACTTCGAGACGTTGACGGCAGCGGAAGCGTCGTCGCCCAGCAGCTTCCCGTCAGAGGTCTCGAACTGCTTCTTGAACTCCGCGATGGCGTCACCGACGGACTGCAGGGTGTCGTCCGACATCTTGCCGCCCTCACGGATGGAGCTCATGAGACCCGCGTGGTTCTGGCGCAGGTACGCGAGGAGCTCGGCCTCGAAGCGACGGATGTCGGCGACCGGGACGTCGTCCATCTTGCCGGTGGTACCGGCCCAGATGGAGACGACCTGGTTCTCGGTGGGCATCGGCTGGTACTGAGCCTGCTTGAGCAGCTCGACCATGCGCTGACCGCGCTCCAGCTGCGCCTTCGAGGCCGCGTCCAGGTCGGAACCGAAGGCGGCGAACGCCTCCAGCTCACGGAACTGGGCGAGGTCGACGCGGAGGCGACCGGAGATCTGCTTCATCGCCTTGTGCTGGGCGGAGCCACCGACACGGGAGACCGAGATACCGACGTTCAGGGCCGGGCGCTGGCCGGCGTTGAACAGGTCGGACTCCAGGAAGCACTGGCCGTCGGTGATGGAGATGACGTTGGTCGGGATGAACGCCGACACGTCGTTCGCCTTGGTCTCGACGATCGGCAGACCGGTCATCGAGCCGGCACCCAGCTCGTCCGAGAGCTTCGCGCAGCGCTCGAGGAGACGCGAGTGCAGGTAGAAGACGTCACCCGGGTAGGCCTCACGGCCCGGCGGGCGGCGCAGCAGCAGCGACACGGCGCGGTAGGCGTCGGCCTGCTTCGACAGGTCGTCGAAGACGATCAGGACGTGCTTGCCCTGGTACATCCAGTGCTGGCCGATGGCGGAGCCGGTGTACGGCGCCAGGTACTTGAAGCCGGCCGGGTCGGACGCCGGGGCGGCGACGATCGTCGTGTACTCGAGCGCGCCGGCCTCCTCCAGGGCGCCGCGCACGGACGCGATGGTGGAGCCCTTCTGGCCGATGGCGACGTAGATGCAGCGGACCTGCTTGTTCACGTCGCCCGAGCGCCAGTTGTCGCGCTGGTTGATGATCGTGTCGACGGCCAGCGCGGTCTTGCCGGTCTGACGGTCACCGATGATCAGCTGACGCTGACCACGGCCGACCGGCGTCATGGCGTCGACGGCCTTGTAGCCGGTCTCCATCGGCTCGTGGACCGACTTACGGGCCATGACGCCCGGGGCCTGCAGCTCGAGGGCGCGGCGGCCCTCGGTCGCGATCTCGCCGAGGCCGTCGATCGGGTTGCCGAGCGGGTCGACGACGCGACCCAGGTATCCCTCGCCGACACCGACGGAGAGGACCTCACCGGTGCGCTGCACCGGCTGCCCCTCCTCGATGCCGCTGAACTCGCCGAGGACGATCGCACCGATCTCGCGCTCCTCGAGGTTGAGGGCGAGACCGAGGGTGCCGTCCTCGAACTTCAGCAGCTCGTTCGCCATGGCCGAGGGAAGACCCTCAACCTTGGCGATGCCGTCGCCGGCCAGGCTGACCGTTCCGACCTCCTCGCGCGAGGCCGCGTCCGGCTGGTACGACTGGACGAAGTTCTCCAGCGCGTCCCGGATCTCCTCCGGCCGGATCGTGAGCTCCGCCATCTGGGTTCCCTGCTCTCCTTGTTGGGCCCGAAGTTTTCTTGGGGGTCTGGGGGCCGACCCCCAGGAATCTTCTGCGATGTGCACGGCCCAACCGGGCCGCTGGTCATGCTTGTTCAGTTGGTGGCCGTAGCCGTCAGCCGGCCAGGCGCCGGGACGCCTCGTCGAGGCGCTCGGCGATGGTCCCGTTGATGACCTCGTCGCCGACCTGCACCGAGATCCCGCCGAGGACCGCCGGGTCCACGTCCAGGTTCAGGTGCATCTGGCGGCCGTACAGCTTGGCCAGGACGGCACCGAGGCGCTGCTTCTGCTGATCGGTCAGCGGCACCGCCGTGGTCACGACGGCGACCATCCGGTCCCGGCGCGCCGCGGCGAGCTTGGAGAGGGACTCGAGTCCCGCTTCCAGGCTACGTCCCCGGGGCTGGGTCACGAGACGGACGACCAGACGCTCGGTGACCGCGTTGGCCTTGCCGCCGAGCAGGCTGCGCAGCAGCTCGCTCTTGGCGGGGACCGTGGCGGCCTTGTCCGTCAGCGCCGAGCGCAGCTCGGTGCTGGAGGAGACGATCCGGCCGAACCGGAACAGCTCGTCCTCGACGTCGTCCAGTGCGCCGGCCTGCTGCGCCGCGGTGAGGTCGGCGGTGTTCGCCAGCTCCTCGACCGAGTCGACCAGGTCACGCGACTGCGACCAGCGGGAACGCACCATGCCGGACACCAGGTCGACGGTCTCCCCGCCCACCTGACCGCCGAGCAGTCGCCCGGCGAGCTCGGCCTTGGCCTCGCCCGCCTGCGCCGGGTCGGTCAGGACCCGACGCAGCGACACCTCGCGGTCGAGCAGCGCGGTGACTGCGGCCAGCTCGCCGGCGAGCTTCGCGGCGTCGACCGAGGTGTTGTCGGTCAGCGCGTCGAGGGACTCACGTGCGGCGGCCAGTGCCTCGCGGCTCGCTCCGTTCATCGGACGGCCTCGGCCTTCTCCTCGAGCTCGTCGAGGAAGCGGTCGATGGTGCGGCTCTGGCGGGCGTGGTCCTCGAGGGACTCGCCGACCAGCTTGCCGGCCAGGTCGGTGGCGAGCTTGCCCACGTCCTGGCGCAGCGAGGTCGCCGCGGCCTTGCGGTCGGCCTCGATCTGCGCGTGGCCGGCCGCGATGATCTCCTCGCGCTGGCGCTGGCCTTCCGCCTTCATCTCCTGGATGATCGCGGTGCCCTGCTCCGTCGCCTCCTGGCGAAGACGCGCGGCCTCATGGCGGGCTTCGGCGAGCTGGGCCTTGTACTGCTCCAGCACACTCTGGGCCTCGATCTGGGCCGACTCGGCCTTCTCGATGCCACCCTCGATGGCCTCGCGGCGCTGCTCCAGAACCTTGTTGATGTTCGGGAGGAGCTTCTTGGCGAGGAATCCGAAGACGATGACGAAGGCGATCAGGCCGATGACGAGCTCGTCGAGATGCGGGAGGAGAGGAGGCTGGGGCTCCTCCGCCGCCGCAAGAAGCAGAGCGTTCACATCAGTGCCTTCCGTGAAAATTGGGCTGTCGTCGGGTCAGGCTTTAGTAGACGAAGCCCATGACGATGCCGATGAGGGCGAGCGCCTCACAGAAGGCGAAACCCATGATCTGGTTGGTGCGGATCAGGCCGGCAGCCTCGGGCTGACGAGCGAGGGCCTGGGTGCCGTTACCGAAGATGATGCCGACGCCGACGCCGGGGCCGATCGCGGCGAGACCGTAACCGATGGAGGCGACGTTACCTTCGACGGCGGCAAGGGTCTGGAGAGCGGACATGCCGGTTCTTCCTTCTCTTTCAAGGACCCGGTGGGGGTTGGCCACCGGACGATTGTTGGATTGGGGGTGGAGCTGGATGCCGGACTGGCTCAGTGGTGCTCGGAGAGCGCGCCCTGGACGTAGCTGCAGGCCAGGAGGACGAAGACGTACGCCTGGACAGCCTGGATGAAGAGCTCGAAGGCGGTCATCACAAGAACCATGACGAACGAGGTGGCGGCGTAGACGACGCCGATGCCGTTCAGCAGGTACCAGCTCGCGAGGGAGAACATCACGATCAGCAGGTGACCGGCGAACATGTTCGCGAACAGTCGGACCGCGTGGGTGAAGGGCCGGATGATCAGGTTCGAGAAGAACTCGAGGAACATGATCAGCGGCAGAATCGGGCCGAGCGACTTGTCGTAGCCGGTGATGTTCTTCCAACCGCCCACGAAGCCGTGCTTCTTGAAGGTCAGGCTGACCCAGAGCACGTACACGATCAGAGCGAGCGCCGCCGGGAAGGCGATGAGCGAGGTGACCGGGAACTGGGCGAGCGGGATGATGGACCAGAGGTTCATGATCCAGACGAAGAAGAACAGCGACACCATGAAGGGGACGTACTTCTCGCCGTCCTTCTTGCCGATGATCTCGTAGACGATGCCGCGGCGCACGAAGTCGTAACCGGCCTCGCCGACCATCTGCATCTTGCCCGGAATCAGCTTGGGCTTGGCGAACGCCGCCCAGAAGAACCCGACGACCACGAGCGAGCTGATCAGCGCCAGCAGCATCGGCTTGGTGATGTCGATGCCTCCCACCGTCGCGATGGGCTCGTACATGAACGTGTGCAGGCCCGGCGCCGGGAAGCCGCATCCACTGAAGATGTGGCAATCCGGGTCGAAGGCAAGCGTCTGGTCAGCACTCACCGCGGGCTCCTTCAGCGTGGCGCATAGGTACGGCAACCTCGTTGTGTCGGCGCGGCACGCAGCCGCGGGTCGGCACTGGACTGGTCTTACGGATAAGGGGGCGGCGGTTCGGCATCGTGCCTCGCGCTGGGACAGGCGTCAGCTCGGATGCCCGCGCCCGCAGTGCCGCAGTTGGCACCGGACGATAGCAGGAAGCCGAAAGCGCCTTTATCCCGGCCCTACCCCTCACTTCGACGACCCCGTGTTCTTCGGGTCGTCGATGTACATGATCTTGGCCTTCATGTAGGCACGCGCTTGCGCGGCGATCCAGACGATGGTCACCGCGAGCAGGGTGAAGGCGAAGGCCTTGAAGTCGAACCACGTGGTGTTCTTGAGCAGGGCCATCACGATGAAGAGCAGCAGGATCTGGGCCGTGTAGAGCATCAGCCCCATGGCCTGGAACAGGTGCGGAAGTGACTTGGCGGTCCGCTGCAGCACCACGAGCCCGACCCCCATGAAGGCGATGACCACCACGGTGCCGAGGACCGCGCCGAGTGCGCCCTTGCCGCCGGCGACCACGCCGCTGATGACCGCGGCGATGGCGCCGGTGGCAGCAGCGGGAATGGCAGCTGACAGAAGGATGCGTGCGTCGTTGGACGGCATGGCGGTGTCTCCGCTGTTGCTGGTGGGGGCGATGGTGTCGTCAGGGACGAGCGTAAGCCCGGTCCGAGGTGTGTCTCGGGGCCAACAGACCGTCGCACTACGGTCTTTCGGCTCTGTCGCCGGGTCTCGTGAACGGTATCACAAACTATTTGAGTAGTTCTTTACCCATGGGGTGTGCCGACTGTCACACATGAGAGTTACTACGCGCGTGTGTGCGCGACAGGCGGCGCACTTGTCTGGTATTGGCCACCGATACGGCTTTCGTCAACTCGGCGTTCCGGCCTTCCGCCGGTCGGTGAAGCGCGAACGGTGGCCGATGGCGGTGGACCCGTTGACCCCGGCCGGGACCGGGACGCGCTCCGCCGGCGGCTCCTCCTCGGCGCCGGAGAGCGCCGGCACGGGTGCGGTGGAGTCCATGGACCCCACGGCCACGACGGCCTTCCGGCGGCGGTAGCGGGGCGGCACGAAGGACTCGGCCCACCGCGGGGCCCGCGGCGAGAAGCGCGGCAGCAGGAGCAGCACCAGACCGATCGCGCTGAGGAACACCACCCCGAGCACGATCCACATCGACGTCGAGTGCACCGAGTACGAGAGCGTCCCGAAGGCGAACAGCGCCGACCAGAAGTACATGATCAGGACGGCCCGGCTGTGCGAGTGCCCGATCTCCAGGAGCCGGTGGTGCAGATGGCCGCGGTCGGCGGCGAACGGCGACTGGCCGTTCCAGGTACGGCGCACGATCGCCAGGATCAGGTCCGCCATCGGGATCGCGATGATCGTCAGCGGCAGGACGAGCGGGATGAAGACCGGCAGGGCGGCGTGGGTGGCCTCCCGCGTCGAGCCCTCGAAGAGCCTCAGCACGTCCGGGTCCACCTGTCCGGTGATCGAGATCGCCGAGGCGGCCAGGATCAGGCCGATCAGCATCGAGCCGGAGTCGCCCATGAAGATCCGGGCCGGATGCATGTTGTGCGGCAGGAATCCCAGGCACATGCCCATCAGGATCGCGGCGAAGAGCGTCGCGGGGGCGGCCGCCTCGATCGTGTAGCCGTACCAGAGGCGGTAGGCGTACAGGAAGAAGGCCGCGGCGGCGATGCAGACCATGCCTGCGGCCAGTCCGTCGAGGCCGTCCACGAAGTTCACCGCGTTGATGGTGAGGACCACCAGGGCGACCGTGAGGAGCGTGCCCTGCCCCCGGGTGAGGGCGACGGTGCCGACGCCGGGGATGGGCAGCCACAGGATCGTCAGACCCTGGATCACCATCACGCCGGCGGAGATCATCTGCGCGCCCAGCTTGATCAGGGCGTCCAGCTCGAACTTGTCGTCGAGGACGCCGATCAGCCAGATCAGCGCGGCCCCGGACAGCAGCGCGCGCGGCTCGTTGGAGAGCTCGAAGACGCTGTTGAGGTTCTGGAGGTGGTCGGCGACCAGCAGACCGGCGCACAGGCCGAAGAACATGGCGATGCCACCGAGCCGCGGAGTCGGTTCTCGGTGTACGTCGCGGGCACGGATCTCCGGCATCGCCCCGGTCGCGATGGCGAACTTCCGCACCGGACCGGTGAGCAGATAGGTCACCGCGGCCGTGACACAGAGCGTCAGCAGGTAATCACGCACGGGCTGCCCCACAGGAATCGCTGGCCATCTCAGCCCCACACCCTAGCCGTGCTGTCCATGTGCTTGAGGACATACGGTCCGCCGGGATGGTTGCACTCCGCCTTCCATCACCGTCCATACGGGGGAAATCGCCCGGCAAGTTCCCGTACTTCGGCGCGTACCCGCGCCGTCTCCTCGGGGTCGTCCCGTAGCGCGATCGTGAACAACGCGGCGATCCGGGCCATCTCCGGAGCACCCATCCCCTGGGTGGTGACGGCGGCCGTGCCGAGCCGGATGCCGCGCCCGTCCCCGTGCGGGAGGGCGCAGGTGTCGAGGACCAGTCCGGCGGCGGCCAGCCGCGTCCGGGCGGCCCGGCCGTCGACGCCGAGCGGGGCCGGGTCGGCGGTGATGAGGTGGGTGTCGGTGCCGCCGGTGGTGACGGCGAAGCCCTCGGCGGCGAGGGCCTCGGCGAGGACGCGGGCGTGCGCGACCACCTGATGGGCGTACAGGGCGAAGGCCGGGGTCGACGCCTCGCCGAAGGCGACGGCCTTGGCGGCGATGGTGTGCATCTGGGCCCCGCCCTGGGTGAACGGGAAGACGGCCCGGTCGACCCGGCCGGCGAGTTCGGCGCCGCAGAGGATCAGGCCGCCGCGCGGCCCGCGCAGCACCTTGTGCGTGGTGGCGCACACCACATCGGCGTACGGGACGGGGCTGGGGGCCGCTCCCCCGGCGACGAGGCCCATGGGATGGGCGGCGTCGGCGATGAGGAAGGCGCCCGTCTCGTCGGCGATCTCACGGAAGAGCGCGTAGTCCGGGTGGCGGGGGTACGAGATGGAGCCGCAGACGATCGCCTTGGGGCGGTGGTGGCGGGCGAGCGCGGCGACCTGCTCGTAGTCGATGAGCCCGGTCTCGGCGTCGACGCCGTAGGGCACGAAGTCGAACCAGCGCCCGGAGAAGTTGGCGGGCGAGCCGTGGGTGAGATGGCCCCCGTGTTCGAGGCCCATGGCCAGCACGGTGTCCCCGGGCCGCAGGAGGGCCGCGTAGGCGGCGAGGACGGCGGAGGAGCCGCTGTGGGCCTGTACGTTGGCGTGCTCGGCGCCGAAGAGGGCGGTGGCACGGTCCACGGCGATCCGCTCGGCGGCGTCGGCGAACTCGCAGCCGCCGTGGTGACGGGCGCCGGGATAGCCCTCGGCGTACTTGTTGGCGAGCGGGGAGCCGAGCGCGGCCAGGACGGCGGGCGAGGTGAAGTTCTCGGCGGCGATCAGCTGCAGGCTGTCGGACTGCCGGCGCACCTCCCCGAGCAGCACGTCGGCGATCTCCGGGTCCTGCCGGCGCAGGACGTCGAGATCCTCATCGGGGGGAGCGGTGACCGGCATCTGTGGCTCCAGGCGTGGGCTGGGCTTCAGCTCCAATGTAGGCGCGTCGGCACGGCTCCGCCCGCTGTTCGCCCGCGTTCTGGGCCGTCTGGCCCTGTCGCGTACGCGTGCACCCCCCGCGTCCCCCACCGCACGCCTCAACGGCGCGCGGGCACCCCCGTCAGCGCCGTCACGACGGGGTCCAGCGCCGTGTTGATCTCCTCGCCGATCGACCGGAAAAAGGTGATCGGCGCCCCGTACGGGTCGTTCACCTCGTCGGCCTCCGCGGTCGGGGCCAGGAGCCACCCGCGTAGAGCGGCCGCCGCGCGGACCAGCGCCCGCGCGCGTTCCACCACGCCGTCGCCCAGGGGGTCGGGCAGTGTCGCCGGATCTATGGCGCGGACGAGGCGGGTGAACTCCTTCAGTGTGAAGGTGCGCAGGCCCGCGGAGTGGCCCATCGAGATGACCTGCGCCCGGTGGTCGCGGGTCGCCGTCAGGACGAGGTCCGCGCGGATGACGTGCTCGTCGAGGAGCTCGCGGCCCACGAAGCCGCTGTAGTCCGCGCCGAAGTCGGCGAGGACGAGCTCCGCGTTGGCCTCCATCGGGGCGCCCTCGTGGCCCCAGGTGCCCGCGCTCTCCACGATCAGGCCGCCGCCCCGGGGGTCGCCCAGGCGGTCGCTCAGGGCATGGCGGGTCAGCCGCTCGGTGATCGGCGAGCGGCAGACGTTGCCGGTGCTGACGTGGAGAATGCGGAAGGAACTGCTCTCGTGCCCCGCTATGCCACGCCCCTCAGGGGCGGTCAATTGGCCACCTCGAGGTCGGGTACGACCTTGCGGAGCTCCTCCGGGGACAGCGCGCCCTCGCGCAGCAGGACCGGCACCTTGCCCGTGACGTCCACGATCGACGACGGCACGATCCCGGGCGTCGGACCACCGTCGAGGTACACCGAGACGGAGTCGCCCAGCATGCCCTGCGCCGCGTCGCAGTCCTCCGGCGACGGGTGACCCGTGAGGTTGGCGGAGGAGACGGCCATCGGCCCGACCTCGGTGAGCAGCTCGATCGCGACCGGGTGCAGCGGCATCCGGATCGCCACCGTGCCGCGGGTGTCCCCCAGGTCCCACTGCAGCGACGGCTGGTGCTTGGCGACCAGGGTCAGCGCGCCCGGCCAGAAGGCGTCGACGAGTTCCCACGCCTGCTCGGAGAAGTCCGTGACGAGCCCGTGCAGCGTGTTCGGGGAGCCGATGAGGACGGGCGTGGGCATGTTGCGGCCCCGGCCCTTGGCGGCCAGCAGGTCCGCGACCGCCTCCGAGCTGAAGGCGTCCGCGCCGATCCCGTACACGGTGTCGGTGGGCAGCACGACCAGCTCGCCACGACGAACGGCGGACGCGGCCTCGCGCAGACCGGTCACTCGGTCCGTCGCCTCGTTGCAGTCGTATCGCCGAGCCATTTAGCGGTCCTCCTGGTACGCGTCGTGCGGGGTCGTGGCCTTGTTCGTGGCCGTGCTCACGGCATCGCCTTGCGGGCGGTCGCGAAGCGGGGGCGGTTGTTCAGGTCCGGGTGGTCGGCGGCGTCGGCCCAGCCGGCTTCCTCGTTGAAGATCCACGGCACCTGGCCGCCCTGGGTGTCCGCGTGCTCGATCACGACGAGGCCCCCCGGGCGCAGCAGCCGGTGCGCGGTGCGCTCGATCCCCCGGATCGTGTCGAGGCCGTCCTCGCCGGAGAACAGCGCCATCTCCGGGTCGTGGTCCCGCGCCTCGGGCGCGACGTACTCCCACTCGGTCAGCGGGATGTACGGCGGGTTGGAGATGACCAGGTCGACCTGGCCGTCGAGTTCCGGCAGCGCGCTCAACGCGTCGCCCTGGTGGACGGTGACCCGCGAGCCCTCGGCGTTCTTGCGGGTCCACACCAGGGCGTCGTCGGAGAGCTCGACGGCGTGCACGCGCGAGCGCGGCACCTCCTGCGCCATGGCGAGCGCGATCGCGCCCGACCCGGTGCACAGGTCGACGATCAGCGGCTCGACGACGTCCATGGCCCGTACGGCGTCTATGGCCCAGCCGACGACCGACTCGGTCTCCGGGCGGGGCACGAAGACGCCGGGTCCGACCTGGAGCTCCAGGTAGCGGAAGAACGCGCGCCCGGTGATGTGCTGGAGCGGTTCGCGTGCCTCCCGGCGGGCGACCGTCTCCCAGTAGCGGGCGTCGAAGTCCGCGTCCTTGACGTTGTGCAGCTCCCCCCGCTTGACGCCGTGCACGAACGCGGCGAGCTCCTCGGCGTCGAAACGCGGTGAGGGAACGCCGGCGTCGGCCAGCCGCTGGGTGGCCTGGGCCACCTCGGCAAGCAGCAGGTTCACGCTGGTCCTCCGTGGTACGGGACGTACGGGGTGGGGCTTGCGGGACTTAGGCGGCAGCGAGCTTGGCCGCCGAGTCGGCGTCGACGCAGGCCTGGATCATCGCGTCCAGGTCGCCGTCGAGCACCTGGTCCAAGTTGTACGCCTTGAAGCCGACGCGGTGGTCCGAGATCCGGTTTTCCGGGTAGTTGTACGTCCGGATCTTCTCGGACCGGTCGACGGTACGGACCTGGCTGCGGCGGGCGTCGGCGGCCTTGGACTCGGCCTCCTCCTGGGCGGCGGCGAGCAGCCGGGACCGGAGGATACGCATGGCCTGCTCCTTGTTCTGGAGCTGGCTCTTCTCGTTCTGGCAGGAGGCGACGATGCCGGTCGGCAGGTGCGTGATGCGGACCGCGGAGTCGGTCGTGTTGACGGACTGACCGCCGGGACCGGACGAGCGGTACACGTCGATGCGCAGGTCGTTCTGGTGGATCTCGACGTCGATCTCCTCGGCCTCGGGGGTCACGAGGACACCCGCCGCGGAGGTGTGGATCCGGCCGGCCGACTCGGTGGCGGGCACGCGCTGGACGCGGTGCACCCCGCCCTCGTACTTCAGCCGCGCCCAGACGCCCTGGCCGGGCTCGGTCGCGCCGTTGCCGCCCTTGGTCTTGACCGCGACCTGGACGTCCTTGTAGCCGCCGAGCTCGGACTCGGTGGAGTCGATGATCTCGGTCTTCCAGCCGACGCGCTCGGCGTAGCGCAGGTACATCCGCAGCAGATCGCCGGCGAACAGGGCGGACTCGTCGCCGCCCGCGCCGGCCTTGATCTCGAGGATGACGTCCTTGTCGTCGCTGGGGTCGCGCGGGACGAGCAGCAGCCGCAGCTTGTCGGTGAGCTCCTCGCGCTGCTTCTCGAGGTCCTTGACCTCGGCCGCGAAGTCGGGCTCGTCGTGCATCAGCTCGCGGGCGGTCTCGATGTCCTCACCGTTCTGCTTCCAGGCACGGTAGACGGCGACGATCGGAGTGAGCTCGGCGTAACGCTTGTTCAGCTTGCGCGCGTTGGCCTGGTCCGCGTGGACCGAAGGGTCAGCGAGCTTCTTCTCGAGATCGGCGTGCTCGCCGATCAGTTCCTCGACCGCCTCGAACATCGGGGGCTCCTGTTTTCGTACGAACGGACTGCGGGGACGGCAAAGCGCCGGTCCGGTACCCCCTGCGGGAGCGACCATGGACCGGCGCAGTGACGTGCTACTTCTTGGCCGCAGCCTTGCCGAAGCGGGCCTCGAAGCGGGCGACGCGGCCGCCGGTGTCGAGGATCTTCTGCTTGCCCGTGTAGAACGGGTGGCACTCGGAGCAGACCTCGGCACGGATGGTGCCCTCGGTCAGGGTGCTACGAGTGGTGAACGACGCGCCACAGGTGCAGCTGACCTGGGTCTCGACGTACTCGGGGTGGATCTCGCGCTTCAAGGTGTCTCCTAGTTTCGGGAGGGCACCGGGTCGCCGTGCGGGATGCACATGCGTGAACCGGGGCCGACGTACCAGTCTGCCAGGACCGGCCGTATCTCCCAAAACCGGGTCCGTGGTGAAACTATTCCGGGGCCGCTCGCGGCCCCGGGCCCGCTTCGTGCGCTAGCGCACGAGGCCGTCGGCCTTGCCGGTGGCGGCGTTCTTGGTCGCGGAGGCCGGGACGGGCTTGTCGGCCTTGAGCGCCTGCCAGACCTGCCGGGACTGGGCTTCGAGCGGGATGACGCGGTTCGGGTCGGCGGGGTCGTACCGGACCGGCATCGTGATCATGTGGACGTCGTCGGCGCCGAGCCCGGAGAGCCCCTTGGCGAAGTCCATGAGCTCGTTGACCGAGTCGAGCTCGGAGTCGGGCGTGATGGCCTTGGTGGCCGTGTCGGCGACGTCCAGGAGCTTCTTGGGGTTCGAGAGCACCCCGACGCCCTTGACCTGGTCGATGAACGCCTTCATGAAGGCCTGCTGGAGCTGGATGCGACCGAGGTCGCTGCCGTCGCCGACGCTCTTGCGGGTGCGGACCAGGCCGAGGGACTGCTCGCCGCCGAGGGTGTGGGCGCCCGGCGGGAGGTCGAGGTGGCTCTTGTCGTCCGTGATGCGCTCGGTGGTGGTGATGTCCACGCCGCCGAGCTTGTCGATCAGCTTCTTGAAGCCGGTGAAGTCGACCTCGATGTAGTGGTCCATGCGGATGCCGGACATCGACTCGACCGTCTTCACCGCGCAGGCCGGTCCGCCGGCCTCGTACGCGGTGTTGAACATCGCCCGCTTCTCCCCGGCGACGGCGGTGCCCTGCTCGTCGGTGCAGGCGGGACGGTCGACGAGGGTGTCGCGCGGGACGGAGACGACGCTCGCCTTCTGGTGGCCCTCGTAGACGTGCACGATCATCGCGGTGTCGGAGCGGGCTCCGCCCTCGTCCCTGCCGTACGCGCCGTTGTCGCCGGAGCGGGAGTCGGAGCCGAGGACGAGGATGTCCATCGAGCCGTTGTCGACGTTCTTGGGGCGTTCGGTGCCGAGCTGGGCGTTGATGTCGACGCCCTGGAGGTTGCCGTTCAGCTTGAGGTAGACGTAACCGAGCCCGGAGCCGCCGACGACGACGAGTACGGCCGTGCTCCAGGCGGCGACGGTCGCGGCGCGGCGGCCCCTGGCGGGCGGCTTGCGGCGGCGGCCGGTCGGGGGTCCCACCACGCCCCCTGGGCGGAGGGGGCGTATTCGGCCACCCTTGCTCTGCTCGGTCATCTGCTACCTCAGGTCCTCGGTTCACCTTCTGTGACGGCGAAGCAGCCGAAAGGGTTGCATATGAACCTGTGAGGTTTCACTGAGCGACGGACCGCCACCGCCCGGAACGCACCGCGCCCACCGTGCGGGGCACGGTGGGCGCGGTGGTGTTCTTCCAGGTCACGGCGGGATCACAGGGATCCCGCCGTCCGACCGTGGTCGCCTCGGTCGTGAGATTCGACTCAGGCGCTCAGTCGTTGTTGTTGCCGGCTCCGGGAGTCGTCTTCTGGATCTGCAGCAGGAACTCGCCGTTCGACTTCGTCTGCTTCATCTTGTCGAGAAGCAGCTCGATCGCCTGCTGCTGGTCGAGCGCGTGCAGCACGCGACGCAGCTTCCAGGTGACGGCGAGCTCGTCCGCGCCGAGCAGGATCTCTTCCTTACGGGTACCGGACGCGTCGACGTCCACCGCCGGGAAGATGCGCTTGTCGGCGAGCTTGCGGTCGAGCTTGAGCTCCATGTTGCCGGTGCCCTTGAACTCCTCGAAGATCACCTCGTCCATGCGCGAGCCGGTGTCGACCAGCGCGGTGGCCAGGATGGTCAGCGAGCCGCCGTCCTCGATGTTGCGCGCCGCACCGAAGAAGCGCTTCGGCGGGTAGAGCGCGGTCGAGTCGACACCACCGGACAGGATGCGGCCGGAGGCGGGCGCCGCGAGGTTGTACGCGCGGCCCAGGCGGGTGATCGAGTCGAGCAGGACGACCACGTCGTGACCCAGCTCCACGAGACGCTTGGCACGCTCGATGGCCAGCTCGGCGACCGTGGTGTGGTCCTCGGCCGGGCGGTCGAAGGTCGAGGAGATGACCTCGCCCTTGACCGACCGCTGCATGTCGGTGACCTCTTCCGGACGCTCGTCGACCAGGACGACCATCAGGTGGCACTCGGGGTTGTTGTGGGTGATCGCGTTGGCGATCGCCTGCATGATCATGGTCTTGCCGGTCTTCGGCGGGGCCACGATCAGGCCTCGCTGGCCCTTACCGATCGGCGACACGAGGTCGATGATGCGGGTGGTCAGCACGCCCGGGTCGGTCTCCAGACGGAGCCGGTCCTGCGGGTAGAGCGGGGTCAGCTTGTTGAACTCCGGGCGGCCTCGGCCGGAGTCGGCGGCCATGCCGTTCGAGGAGTCCAGGCGGACCAGCGCGTTGAACTTCTCACGGCGCTCGCCCTCCTTCGGCTGACGCACGGCGCCGGTGACGTGGTCACCCTTGCGCAGGCCGTTCTTACGGACCTGGGCGAGGGAGACGTACACGTCGTTCGGGCCGGGCAGGTAGCCGGAGGTCCTAATGAACGCGTAGTTGTCGAGGATGTCCAGGATGCCCGCGACGGGGATCAGGACGTCGTCGTCGGAGACCTGCGGCTCGCCGGCCGCGAACTCGTCACGGCCACGACGGCCCCGGCGGTCGCGGTAGCGCCCGCGACGGCCGCGACGGCCGCCCTCGTCGTCGAAGTCGTCCTGCGGGCCGGTGTTCTGCGGCTGCCCGCCCTGACGCTGCTGGCGCTGGCCGCCCTGGCCACCACCCTGCTGGTCGTCACCCTTGCCGCGGTCACGGCGGTCGCGCTGACGGTCACCGCGGTCGCCACGGTCACGCTGGCGGTCCCCGCGGTCGCCCCGCTCACCCCGGTCACGACGGCCACGGCCCTCGGCGGTGTCGGCGGCGGCGTCGGCCTTGGCGTCGGCGGACGTGTCCGTACGCGCCTCGGTGCGGGACTCCGTACGGGCCTCGACCTTGGTGTCGGTCTTCACGGCCTGGGCGGACTCGGCCTTGGCCTCGCCCTCCGGGCTGCCGGCGGGCGCGGTGGCCCGGCGACGGCGGCGCTCGCCGGCCGGCTGGTCGTCGGACGCGGGCTGGCCCGGGATGTCGATCTGCTGCTGGGCGACGGCCTTCTCGGCCTTCTCCGCCTTCGGGGCAGCGGTCTCGGCCGCGCTGTCGCCCGTACGGGCCTTGGAGGTGGCGCGGCGCTTCGGCTTCGTCTCGGCCGTGTCGGCGTCGGCCTTGGCGGGAGCGGCGGAGCCGCCGCCACCCTGCGCCTCCTTGATGACCTCGATCAGCTGGCTCTTGCGCATACGCGCGGTGCCCCTGATGCCGAGGCCGGACGCGACCTGCTGCAGCTCGGCCAGGACCATGCCCTCGAGGCCGGTGCCGGAGCGGCGGCGCCGTGCGGTGGTGCCAGTGGCAGCACCTGCGGCGGGCGCGGCGTTGTCGACACTGTTGTCGGCAGTCACGCCCATCAGATCGGTGGTGTCGCTCACGAAGGGTCCTTCCCTGGAGCGGACGTCGGCCATCTGGCTCGGCGACCGGTTGTGCTGTCCGGCATCGGTCCTGGCTTGTGGACCGTGTCGGGGCGGTGGTCCCGCCGGGTACGGCGGAAGAGGAAAACGTGCTGTGGGTCCGGCCCGAGGCCCCCTGCTCGGCCCTCAGCGGGAAAGAGCGAGGGGTGTCGTGCCGGTTCCGGAGCGTGCTCGAAACTGCTCAGGCAGGCTGCTCAGGCAGTTGGGGAGGCTCCCGGAAGAATGGTGGTCCCGGATGGGGACACTCAGCACCGCGCCACAAAGACGTCGGGTGCAGACTTGAGGTTAACACTACCGGCTCCAACAAACATTCCCCCTCTCCCTCACCGGCAATCACGTGTCCTAGGGCGCGAGCGGCAGAACACTCGCTCCGGACACATCGAGGTCGAGCCGGTTCGCGGCCCATCCCTCGCCCGCCAGCCGGGCGACCTTGTCGGCCGTCCCGTGTTCGGCCAGCGCGAGCACCGTGGGGCCCGCGCCGGAGATGACCGCGGGGACTCCGTCCGCCCGCAGCCGGTTCACAAGGGCGATGCTCTCGGGCATCGCGGGCGCCCGGTACTCCTGGTGCAGCCGGTCCTCGGTGGCCGCGAGCAGCAGCTCGGGACGGCGGGTGAGCGCCTCCACGAGGAGCGCGGCGCGGCCCGCGTTGGCCGCGGCGTCGACGTGCGGGACGGTGCGCGGCAGCAGCCCGCGGGCGGTCTCGGTCAGGACGGGCTTTCCGGGGACGAAAACCACCGGAACGATGGAATCCGAGGGATCCATCCTGATCGCCCGCGCGGCACCGGACTCGGTCCAGGCGAGCGTGAAGCCGCCGAGCAGGCACGCGGCGACGTTGTCGGGGTGCCCCTCGATCTCCGTGGCGAGTTCGAGGAGGGCGGCCTCGTCGAGGCGGGTGTCGCCGCCTATGGTCACGGCCCGGGCGGCGACGATGCCGGCGCAGATGGCGGCGGAGGAGGAGCCGAGGCCGCGGCCGTGCGGGATGCGGTTGGCGCAGACGACCTCGAGGCCGCGCGGCTGTCCGCCGAGCAGGTCGAAGGCCGTGCGGAGGGAGCGTACGAGCAGGTGGCTCTCGTCGCGCGGGAGCGTGTCGGCGCCTTCTCCGGCGATGTCGATGTGCAGCCCGGAGTCGGCGACTCGGACGACGACGTCGTCGTAGAGACCCAGCGACAGGCCGAAGGCGTCGAAGCCCGGGCCGAGGTTGGCGCTGGTGGCGGGAACGCGCACCCGTACGGCGGCGGCGCGGAACGCGGGACCGGCCATCGCTCGATGACTCTCCTTGACTGTGACTACGGGTTTTTCAAGAGACGTACGCAGGACCCGGGGGCCGCGTCTGCCTCGGGGGCGACAACGGCAACGACACCGCGCATATGCAACGGGGCGGGTTCGGTACAGCCTATCGAAGGAAGGTTCTGTGGCGACATAGGGCGCACAGGAGGCGCACGATGCGTGTCGCGAGCCATCCTGTGCGCCTATGTACGTTCCTGATCGGGTTTCACCCGGTGGCCCCTCCCGAGAGAGGGGCCGGATCGGGCCAGGCCCAGCTGGATCAGGCCAGAAGGGTGGATCAGGCCAGAAGGGTGGATCAGGCCAGGCCGAGGCGCTCGGCGGCGGCCGCCGCGTCGACCGGGACGGTGACCGGCTGGGGCGCGCCGGCGACGGCCCAGTCGGGGTCCTTCAGGCCGTTGCCGGTGACGGTGCAGACGATCCGCTGCCCCGGGTCGACCTTGCCCTGCTCGGCGGCCTTCAGCAGACCGGCGACCGACGCGGCCGAGGCGGGCTCCACGAAGACGCCCTCCTGGGAGGCCAACAGGCGGTAGGCGCGCAGGATCTCACGGTCCGTCACCTCGTCGATGAAGCCGCCCGACTCGTCGCGCGCGGCGATCGCGTAGTCCCAGGAGGCCGGGTTGCCGATCCGGATCGCGGTGGCGATGGTCGACGGGTCCTTGACGACCTGGCCGCGCACGAGCGGCGCGGAGCCGGAGGCCTGGAAGCCCCACATGCGCGGGCGGTGCGTGGAGAGCCCGTCCGCGGCGTACTCGCCGTACCCCTTCCAGTACGCCGTGATGTTGCCGGCGTTGCCGACGGGCAGCACGTGGATGTCGGGGGCGTCGCCGAGCATGTCGACGATCTCGAACGCGGCGGTCTTCTGGCCCTCGATACGGACCGGGTTGACCGAATTGACCAGCGCCACCGGGTAGTTGTCGGACAGCGAGCGGGCCAGGGTGAGGCAGTCGTCGAAGTTGCCGTCCACCTGGAGGATCTTCGCGCCGTGCACGAGGGCCTGGCCCATCTTGCCGAGCGCGATCTTGCCCTGCGGCACGAGGACGGCGCAGACCATGCCGGCGCGTACCGCGTAAGCCGCCGCGGACGCCGAGGTGTTGCCGGTGGAGGCGCAGATGACGGCCTTCGCGCCCTCCTCCTTGGCCCGGGTGATGGCCATGGTCATGCCGCGGTCCTTGAAGGAACCGGTGGGGTTGGCGCCCTCGACCTTGAGGTGCACCTCGCAGCCCGTGCGCTCGGAGAGGACCTGAGCGGGTACGAGCGGCGTACCGCCCTCACGGAGCGTGACGACCGGCGTCGTGTCCGTGACCGGAAGGCGGTCCCGGTACTCCTCGATGATGCCGCGCCACTGGTGGGTGCCCTTGCTGGTCATGGGTCCTTACTCCCCTTCAACACGCATGATGCTGGCGACACCGCGCACGGTGTCGAGCTTGCGCAGCGCTTCGACGGTCCCGGAGAGGGCGGCGTCGGGCGCGCGGTGGGTGACGACGACGAGGGAGGCCTCGCCGCCTCCGTCCTGGCGTCCTTGCTGACGTACGGTGTCGATCGACACCCCGTGCTCGGCGAAGACCGTTGCCACCTGGGCGAGGACGCCCGGCTTGTCGGCCACGTCGAGGCTGATGTGGTACCGCGTCACGACCTCGCCCATGGGGCTCACGGGCAGCTGGGTGTACGCGGACTCGCCGGGGCCGGTGGCCTCGTTGAGCTTGTTGCGGCACACGGCGACGAGGTCGCCGAGGACGGCGGAGGCGGTCGGAGAGCCGCCGGCGCCGGGGCCGTAGAACATGAGCCGCCCGGCGGCCTCCGCCTCGACGAAGACCGCGTTGTAGGCCTCGCGGACGGAGGCGAGCGGATGGCTCAGCGGGATCATCGCCGGGTGCACGCGCGCGGTGACGGAGCCACCGTCGGCGGAGCGCTCGCAGATGGCGAGCAGCTTGATGGTGCAGCCCATGCGCTTGGCGGAGGCGAAGTCGGCGGAGGTGACCTCGGTCATGCCCTCGCGGTACACGTCGTCGAGGCGTACGCGCGTGTGGAAGGCGATCCCGGCGAGGATGGCGGCCTTGGCGGCGGCGTCGAAGCCCTCGACGTCGGCGGTCGGGTCGGCCTCGGCGTACCCGAGGGCGGTGGCCTCGTCCAGGGCCTCGGAGTAGCCGGCGCCGGACGTGTCCATCTTGTCGAGGATGAAGTTCGTCGTGCCGTTGACGATGCCCATCACGCGGTTGATCTTGTCGCCGGCGAGGGACTCGCGCAGCGGCCGGATGAGCGGGATGGCCCCCGCGACGGCCGCCTCGTAGTAGAGGTCCTGGCCGTGCTGGTCGGCGGAGGCGTAGAGGCTCGCGCCGTCCTGGGCGAGGAGTGCCTTGTTCGCCGAGACGACGGAGGCACCGTGCTCGAAGGCGGTGGTGATGAGCGTACGGGCGGGCTCGACCCCGCCGATGACCTCGACGACGACGTCGATGTCGCCCCGTTTGACCAGGGCGGTGGCGTCGGTGGTGATCAGCTCCGGGGCGATGCCCTCACGGACCCGGTCCGGGCGGCGGACCGCGACACCGGCGAGCTCGACCGGGGCGCCGATGCGCGCGGCGAGGTCGTCGGCGTGCGTCGTCATGATGCGCGCCACCTCTGAGCCGACCACACCACAGCCCAGCAGCGCCACCTTCAGCGGACGCGTACGCATCATCCGACCTCGTTTCTCGTACTACTTCGTATCTCTACGGTGGGTCCAGTCTCACTCACCGGACGAGGGTTTCTGTCCCTCGTCCGGATCCTGAGACGCTTATTTCATCAGCCGACATCGAGACGCAGGAGATCTTCCTCCGTCTCACGCCGGACGATCACGCGCGCCTCGCCGTCGCGGACGGCGACGACGGGCGGGCGCAGGGCGTGGTTGTAGTTGCTGGCCATGGAGCGGCAGTACGCGCCGGTGGCCGGCACGGCGATGAGGTCGCCGGGCGCGAGGTCCGACGGCAGGAACGCGTCCTTGACGACGATGTCCCCGCTCTCGCAGTGCTTGCCGACGACGCGGGCGAGCATCGGCTCGGCCTCACTCGTCCGCGAGACCAGGGAGACGCTGTACTCGGCGTCGTACAGCGCGGTGCGGATGTTGTCCGACATGCCGCCGTCGACGCTGACGTACGTCCGCAGGCCCTCCAGCGGCTTGACGGTGCCGACCTCGTACAGGGTGAAGGCGGTGGGGCCGACGATGGCGCGCCCCGGCTCGACGGAGATGCGGGGCGTACGGAGCCCGGCGGCCTCGCACTCGCGCGTCACGATCTCGTTCAGGGCCTTGGCGATGTGGTGGGGCTCGCGCGGGTCGTCGTCGGAGGTGTACGCGATGCCCAGGCCGCCACCGAGGTCGATCTCGGGGAGCTCGACGCCGTGTTCGTCACGTACCTCGGCGAGCAGCTGCACGACGCGGCGGGCGGAGACCTCGAAGCCGGCCATGTCGAAGATCTGGGACCCGATGTGCGAGTGGATGCCGATGAGCTCCAGGCCGTCGAGCTTCAGCGCCCGCCGGACGGCCTCGGCGGCCTGCCCGCCGGCGAGGGCGATGCCGAACTTCTGGTCCTCGTGGGCGGTGGCGATGAACTCGTGGGTGTGCGCCTCGACGCCGACCGTGACCCGGATCTGGACGCGCTGCCGCTTGCCGAGGGACTGGGCGATGTGGGCGACGCGGACGATCTCCTGGAAGGAGTCGAGGACGATCCGCCCGACGCCGGCTTCGACCGCGCGCCGGATCTCGCTCTCGCTCTTGTTGTTCCCGTGGAAGGCGATGCGCTCGGCGGGCATGCCGGCGGAGAGGGCGGTGGTGAGCTCGCCGCCGGAGCACACGTCGAGGTTGAGTCCCTCCTCCTTCAGCCAGCGCACGACGGCGCGGGAGAGGAACGCCTTGCCCGCGTAGAAGACGTCGGCGTCGGTGCCGAAGGCGTCGGCCCAGGCGCGGCAGCGGGCGCGGAAGTCACTCTCGTCGAGGAAGTAGGCAGGGGTGCCGAACTCCTCGGCGAGCGCGTCGACAGCGAGGCCGCCGACGGTCACGACCCCGTTGTCGTTCCGCTCGACGGTCCGGGCCCAGACCTTCGGGTCGAGGCTGTTCAGGTCGCTGGGCGGGGCCGTGTAGTGGCCCTCGGGGAGAACGTCGGCGTGACGGGGCCCGGCGGGGTGGGCGGAGCGGCTCATGTCTGCAATCTTTCACATCTGGTCGGGTGCGCTGATGCCGAGCAGGGACAGGCCACCGGCGAGCACCACCCCGGCGGCTTCGGCGAGCGCGAGCCGGGAGCGGTGGGCGGCCGAGGGTTTCTCGTCGCCGAGGGGCAGGACGGTGTGCTGGAAGTCGAGCAGCGCGTCGGCGGTGGCTTCGAGGTGCCGGGCGACCCGATCGGGGGCGCGGTGGCGGGCGGCGGAGGCGAGGACGACGGGGTGGTCGCCGAGGACCTGCGTGAGCGCGGGTGCGTCCACGTTCTCGCGGGTCTCGCTCCGGAACCCCAGCTGTGCGGCGTTCCGTACGAGCGCGCGGGTACGGGAGTGGGCGTACCGGACGCGGAAGAGGGGGTTGCCCTCGTGCTGATGGAGCAGCTCGTCACCGAGGCGGGCACGGTCGTGCGCGGCGACGGAGAGGAGCCCCCACCGCGCGGCGTCGACGCCGAGGCGGTGGAGCAGGTCGCGGGGGGTGTCGGGGACGGGGAGGGGGGCGAGGGCGGGCGCGTCCTCTTCCCCTTCCTCCGATGACTCTTCACCCGGCGCCGTCTCGACCTGGAGGAGCTCCCACTCGGAAGGGACGGGCCCGTCGCAGGTCGTCCGTACGGCGATGCCCTGGGAGAGGAGGATCCGCCGCAGGGCATCGGCGGTGACGGCGGCGCGGAGGTCGGGGCGGTGGCGGAGACGGGGGGGCTCGGCGGTCGTGTGGGTCCGCGCGGTGTTGCCGTTGTCCGGGGTCGCGGCGGTCTCGGGGGTCTCGGGGGTACTGCCGGCGCCGGTGTCGCCGGTCTCGGGAGTACTGCCGGTGCCGGTCTCGTGGGTCTCGCCGGTCTCAGCGACGCTGCCGGCGCCGGTCTCGTGGGTCTCGCCGGTCTCGGTCTCGCCGGTCTCCGGGGTGGGCTCGCGCCAGCCGTAGCGAGGGCCCCGGCGAAGGATCTCGCGTACGAGGTCCTGCTGGGCCTCCTGCCGGAGGGTGAAGTTGAGGAAACCGGGCCCGGTGATCTCGACGGCGGCGAGCGCGGGGCTCGCGTGGAGCCGGTCGCGGAGGATCGCGGCGACATCGAGGGGCGGGCGCTGCGCGGCGCGCGCGAGGGTCAGGGCGACGTTGCTGGCGTAGTCCCCGCGCCCGCCGGGCCGGGGCCGCTCGATCCTGACGCGCTCGGGTACGGCGACCCTCAGCACACCCTCGTCGACCGCACTGCGCACGGCGTGCAGCACGGTGAGGGAGAGGTCCGCGGGGGTCACGGGACAAGCGTAGGGGAGGAGGGGGGTCGGAACGCGAACCGGTTTCGCGATGCGGTCACTCGGGAGACGGTCCCTGCGGGGCGCTAGTGCGACCCGCTGGTGCTCCCGGCGCGCCCGACCCCGTGTCTGCTGCCGTCGACGGACGACGGCCCCTCCTGTCCATCGCACTGTCCACCACGCCGCTCGCCCCGCTCCCGCCCGTCCCGGCGCATGAGCTGCCGGACGACCCGCACGAGCTCGGCGGGCTCGAAGGGCTTGGCGAGAAACGCGTCGACGCCGGCCGCGACACCGCTGTCCACCTCGTGCTGCGTACAGGCACTGACGATGGCGACGGGCACATGACTGGTCCGCGGATCGGACCGCAGCTTCTCGGCGGTACGCAACCCGTCGAGCCGGGGCATGACGACGTCAAGGGTGACGACATCAGGACAGACCTGATGCACGACATCCAGACACTCGGCACCATCGGCCGCGGTCACGACCTCGAAGCCCTCGAGCTCGAGATTGACCCTGATCAACTGCCGGATCACCCGGTTGTCATCGACAACGAGCACCCGCCCGGACACCCCTGACACACGACGAGAGTAGGTCGCGGCGAGGGGCTGCGTCCGGGTTTTGCCCACTTCCGACCCGTGAGAGGGAACGAGGGGGTGGTGACGCGACGGAAATACCTGTTCACAGGCACGGCTCGGATGCTGGTAGGGTTCTACCCGTCGCCGCCGAACGCGGCGGACGCCCCCGTAGCTCAGGGGATAGAGCAACGGCCTCCGGAGCCGTGTGCGCAGGTTCGAATCCTGCCGGGGGCACAGAAGCCGGAACAGCGTGATCAACCCGCTGACCTGCGGATGTGCCAGACATCGAGAGCCGGACCCAGTCCTACTGGGTCCGGCTCTTTGTCGTTGTCTATCGCTGGTCGCGTGTGATTGGCGTGTGAGCACCAAGCCCCGGCCACGCTCGCAGGCCACCTCCCTCGGAGCGCGCGACGGCAGGCGCCGGCTGTGCGCGCTCGTGCAGTGGCAGAAGGCGAATCTTCACGGATAGAGCAGGGGAGCTTGATGGCCCTGGTGCCCTTCCTGGGTTGCTGTTGACGCCAGGGGGCTCCCATCTCCTCCATGACCTGGGCGAAACCGGCCCGTCGAGCAACTGCCAGGGCCGGAAGCGGTGTGGAACTGGAGGGCGTACTCGGCTTCATCGACGTCGCGACCGGCGACGTCGAGAATCCCGTCGGCCTGCCCGCGGGCCCTCTCGATGATGAGTGTGGCGTCTGCGGCGCCCGCGATGTTGTTCGTGCCGGAGACCTCGGTCAGGAAGTCATCAGAGCCATGTTGCGGACGTGGCGGAGCAGGGCGACGGCGATGTCGTAGTCAGACGCATCCCGGGCTGTGAAGGCGCATCGTCTCCCAAAGCTGGACTGTCTCAGCTGTCCGACTATTCGGTTAGGAGCCCTGACCGGCAGAAACATCCAAACCGCTTCGGAGGGAGCTGTTCGGGCTGTCCGGGCTCGTTGTCGCGACACCGGAACATGAAGTGGCGGAGGCTTCCCTTTCGGGGTGCCATGGGAGAGGTGAGAGGGAACCAAGGCACTGGTCGGCTCCGCCGGACCGTGCAGCGGCGCGACGCGCGGCGTGGGCAGCGCTCTGACCGCCGGCCTGAAGCACGTGGCCCCACGAGGGCCGGCCGCGTCTCCTGGGCGCTGATCGCGGCGAGCCTGCCAGGGCTGGCCGCGCTACTGGCTCTGCTGTTCACCTGGATGCAGGTCTCGCAAACCAACAAGGAACTGGCAATTGCCGAGCGAGGGCAGATCACCAGCCGGTTCAACGCCGCTATCGCGAATTTTGGGTCAGCGTCCTTGGACGTGCGTCTCGGGGGAATCTACGCACTGGAGCGGATCATGCACGACTCCGCTCGCGACCAACCCACCATCATCCAGATCCTGTCCGCGTACGCACGTGAACACGCCCCCGTCTCGAAGAAGCTACCCCCCGTACTCGATGAAGAACCCGCGCCGCGTGCAGACATTCAGGCGGTTATGACGGTGCTGGGCAACCGCCGCTCCGACCGCGACCAAGAGGTACAGGTTGACCTCAACAACACCGCCCTGCGTGGCCTCTACCTGGACGGGGCTGACTTTGGATGGGCAGACCTGGGCGGGGCAGACCTCGGCGGGGCAACCCTCTTCAGCGTGGACTTCCAATCCGCATGGCTCCTCGGGGCAAACCTGTCGAAGGCGAATGTATGGACCTCCGACTTCAGCAACGCTGACATGTACGACACGAACCTCACTGCGACCCGATTCTGCGCAAAAGTCCTTGTCGACGGCGAGCCCGCTCACGAGTGCGCCGACCTGACCGGAGCACACCTCGTCCGCGCTGATCTCACCGGCGCCCAACTCGCCGGCGCAGACCTCAGCCATACGGAATTGTGCTACGAGGGTCCGGGTGAGGAGCCCGGACATGGCTGTCCGACTCTGGCCGGCGCGGTACTGACTAAGGCGAACCTGAAGGGCGCCTACCTACCAGAGGCGAACCTCAGGGGCGCTGACCTGACCGCCGCCAATTTGAGCGGGGCGGACCTCACTGACGCAGACCTCACCGGAGCCAAGATCACCGGAGCAAAGCTCGACGGTGCCAACTTGGAAGGGGTGCGCGGGATGCCGCCGCCCGAGTGACACCACCTGGAGAGTCAGGTGAGTGCCGAACTGAGTGACAACCGGAGCGCACACCTGCGGATGTTCACGGACGCTGACGGACTTCCTCCGCAGGTCAGTGGGCCCACCCCCAGCAGACGCGGATGCGCCCACATTGCTCTGGGACGAAGAGGTCCGTCCAAACTGCATGGCGAGTGATGCCCAGCACCTCAGGGGTGCCCAAAAGTGGCGAGGTTGGATGACACCACCGCCAGGTGATGTGAAGTCGCCCAGGCTCGCCACTCCGTTCCGCCTCCGGCCTTGGGCCTCAGACGGTGCGCGCACTCCATCAGCCGGGCGTCACCCCACGACGTTCGTGCGCCTGTGGCCGGCCAGTGAGGAGAGTCGACCAAGTCAGCGCTCAGGGTAAAGAAGTCGTCATTGCCGGAGCGGACTCGCGGATAGACGAAGACTTGCCAGGCATCCGGTGTTGTGTAGCGCATGTTCGGGTCCGGCGTTCCCCGGGACTTCGCAGGCATCCGGGGGTGCGTCACGCCGAAGTCACCGAAGTCTATGCCTTTCCCGCAGTATCTATTGAAGACGCGTCGCCAGAGCTGCGCGTCTCGCCGGGCCACAGGCGTCGCCTGGCCCCTCCGGAATCCGGTCAGGTTGACCGGGAAGGCGCCGGAAGCCACGCACTCGTGGCGCCAGCGCCATGAGGCAAGGGCTTCCAAGGCGAGGACAGCGCAGTCAGCAAGTCGATCCCTTTCCGGCTCCGAATCCACCGAACCGGCATCGATGAGGAGGTCAACCTCCTCTGGTTCAAGACGTAACACCTTGAGGACCCCGCGGATCTGGGTTGAATCGGGAAGGCGCTGAGGCGAGTCGTCAGCAAGAGAGACTCGTAAACAAGCACCACTCTGATGCTCCGCCGCAGCCCGTGCCGCCTCAACCAGCACTCGCGTTTCGTCTGTGCACCGAACGACCGGGCACATGGCTACACCACGGAATCCGAGAGACTCACTGAGGCGGGTTATGGGACCACCCGCATCGCCCTCAAGGACTCGTGCTGTCGGTAACGCTCCGCTGTCGACGGTCAGGATCGTGCCCTGGGGCACTGCGTCCATCGCGCGGTCACAGAAGGTCTCCAGAACATCCCGGACGTCCGGGTCAGGGACCACCTCCATGACAGGCCGGATGCATGTGCGGACAGCTGGCGTGACATGCTCAAGAGCCGAGAACTCCCCCGCTTTGCCCTTGAGTATCGGAACGTAAGCCAACGGCTTCCCCCAGCGCACTCAGCACCAAGCCAATGGATGTCTCGCTCACTCCAACCAGAGTGTGACGAGAGCCCGTCATCTCGGGTAGGGGCACTAACCAGCCGTGCGGTCTCATTCTTGTCCCCCTTGATCTCGCCCAAGTCGTGCACCAGGAGCACGGACTGAGGCGTGGCAGGACTGCGGCGGCCTGTGCGCGGCGCGAGCCTGGGAGCATGCGTGCCATGGACCTCGCCTTGAAGACCCTGGAGCACGAGTTCCGTTCCGAGCCCGGGAGCTTTCTGTTGGGGCTGCGAAGCGATCTGCTGTGGGACCAGGCCGCCTTCTCCAGGCTGGAGAAGGCCATGCGTGCCGTGTGTGAGCGCATGCAGGAGGCCGAGGAGCTGCCTCGGTGGCTGGCCGAGGGGTACTACCACGTTGCCGCGGACGTTCCCGCGTGCACGGCACACCCCGGCTTCCCCCGGCCCGAGCCGGCGGACTACTACGCCGCGTGCATCGAGCGGCTGACGGATCTGGCGGACTGGTTCTTCCGGGGGGGGGCACGCGTACATGGAGCCGCACACCTGGCCGGAGCTGTAAGGGCCAAGCCGCCCCGGGCTTGGGAGTTGCCCACCAGCGCAGGGTCCGCCGGGCTGATGTCCGGCGGCGATGGAGCGAGCGGGTGTCAGGTGCGCTCCCCCTCGGCGAGGATGTGCTCATGGGAGACGACGTAGCCGCTTTTCTGCGTGCTCGCCTGGACGAGGACGCAGAACTCGCCAGGCAATGTGACGGTGAGGACTGCGGGCACTGGAGCGCCCGCGGGAGTACCGTGGACTTTTGTCAGATGGATCTCTCGGGCTTCCACCCGACGATCGCCCGGCACGTGGCACTCCACGATCCGGCCAGAGTTCTACGCGATGTCGAAGCCAAGCTCCGTGTACTCGCCCGACATCAACTCAGCCCCGCCTCCGGGGATCCGGAGCTCCCATGGGACAACGTCGACGACTGCCAGTACGACGGCGATGAGTGGCCCTGCCCTGACCTCCTGGACCTGGCCCTCCCCTATGCCGATCATCCGGACTATCAAGCGCAGTGGCGTCCGCAGACGTAGAGCGGTGCCGGCAGGGAACGAGCCCGCGGGCACGTCATCAGCTTCCGGGTGCATGGACTTCGCGGAGCCCGTGGTGCGCGGGTGCGCATCCCGCCGGGTGCCCTGACGGCCTGGGCCGAGCTGGGCCTCGCGCCGCCGGCGCAGGTGGGCGGGATGCGGCGGATGGTGAGTGCATTTGGTGTGGTCAGCACTCATGCGCTTGAGTGTCCACGTCAAATCGTTGATGAGTGCGAGGGGTTGACGTTGAGCAAGGCAGCACGGGGGATTTTGGCCGGAGCGGTCCTGATGGCCGTACTGACGGCGTGTGGGGGTTCGGACGACGGTCTGGACGCCTTCCGCGGGGACGGCGACAAGCCCCCGGTCACGCTGTCGCCGGACATGGTGCGCACCGCCCTCCCCAGCAAGGCGAGCGCCCCCAAGGGCTTCGAGGGCGACGACATCGAGGTCGAGGTGGGCGACGAGGCCGTCGAGGAGTGCGCCGAGTCGACCGAGTCCAACTGCGGTGGGCTGCTCAGCATGGGCGGCACCGACTTCGACACGGACGACAGCGGCCGGAGCGACAGCTCCGAGTACGACGGTGAGGTCGTCTTCGGCATCCTGGCCTTCCAGAGCCCGGGCGACGCCAGTGCCACGTACAAGGCCCTGGTCACCGAGGAGCGCGGCAAGGCCGAGAAGGACGGGAAGAAGACGAAGCCCGTGGAGATCGACGCGGGCGCCGAGGAGACCGTGGCCTTCGAGGACGCCGACGGCGAGACCATGGTCATGATGCGGATCGGCAGCGTCGTCGCCGTGGTGAACGGCGACGGCACGTTCGTCGAGAAGCCGAACTACAACGACTTCGCGAAGCTCCAGATCGACCGGCTGAAGAAGACCGCCGAGGGCACGAACCCCGACGCGTGATCCGCTCGGCCTCCGAAGCCCCGGTCCGCGCGACTGCCGGGCCGGGGCGGAGGCCGGGCCGCGTGGCTCCAGGGCACCGCCCCGCTCAGGACCGCCGGTGTCGACGCGGCGGCGTGCGCGTCGTTCGCGCGGCAGATCGCCGCCGGTGTGGCCGAATGGCTGCCGGGGTACGCCGAGCGGATCGACCGGGGTTCCTTCCCGGCCGGGGTGTCGGCCCTGGAGACCGACGCGTGGGCGATGACGCATCTGCTCGAGGAGAGCGGGGCGGTGGGCGTCGACGCCGAGCTGCCGCAGCTGTTCACGGCGATGGCCGGCCGCGCGATCGCGGCGGGGCACGGTGGGGAGCAGCACGCCGTGCCGATCGAGGAGTTCGGCAAGCGCGGGGGTGAATGACCCGACCGGCGCGGTCAGTCACCCGTCGCCCCGTCGGTCCGCTCCCGCAGAAGGTCGGCGTGGCCGTTGTGGCGGGCGTACTCCTGGATCATCAGCAGGTAGGCCCAGCGCAGGCTGAGGGAGACTCCACCAGCGGACACGAAGGTCTCGTCGAGGTCGTGCCCCGCCACCGCCGCGTCGCACGCCCTCACTTCGGCCCGGAACGTCGCGAAGTCTCGCTCGGCGTTCTCCGCGCGGACACCGTCGAGCCCCTCGTCGCCGTCCGACGGGCCGGTGAAGACGTCGCCGAGGGGCTCCCCCGCGAAGCTTCGCCGGAACCACCATCGCTCGACCTCCGCCATGTGGCGGACCAGGCCGAGGAGGGTGAGGTTCGACGGCTCCACGGTCGCCCGGGCCAACTGGGACGGCGTCAGTCCGGCGCACTTGGTCAGCAGCGTTTCGCGGTGCCAGGCCAGCCAGCCCTCCAGCATCCGACGCTCGGGCACGGTGCCCAGCGCGCCCAGCTGCTCGGTGCGCTCGACCCGTGGTGCTGTCCATGTCATGGACGCAGCCTGCACCGCCGCACGGGAGCGTTCAAGCAGGCGACGGAGCGGCGTGGCCTGGTCGCGGACGGGCGACGGCCCCTGACCATCGATCCTGGTCAGGGGCCGTCGCGGAGCGGGGGTGGGTCAGGGGGTGACGCTGAAGAGCATGCGCTGACCGGGGTGTTCCGCCACCGTCCACAGCTGGTTCGGTGATCCGGGCCAGACGGAGAAGTCCTCGACCCCGATCGCGGACGTCCGGCGAGCGGTCGTCTCGACGAGGCGGCCCGTGCTCGTGTCGGGCCTGGCGACGATCACCTTGCCGTTCGCCGTCTTTCCCCGGCTCTGGCTGAGGTAGTACGTGCCGTTGATGACCGCGGCGCCCTGGATTCCGCCGTTGTCGGTGTACGCCGTGTTGTACGGCACGCGGTAGGCCGCGTCGGCCGCCCAGTATCCGTAACTGTTCAGCGCCGGCGTTCCTCCGCTGCTGTTCATCGGCCAGCGGATGACCCGGCCGGTCGTGTACGCGTCCGTGACCTGGGCCTTCTCGCACCATTCACCGGTGGTGATGTGCCGCACCGCCGAGCTGCGGTCGAGGGCGGCGAAGCTGGTCTTCGGGGTGACGTCCGTGGCCGTGCACGTCTTGTCGGTGTCCTGCATGTCGCACGGCGTACCGGGCGGGGGCTCGACCGTGTCGCAGGCGGAGTTCGTCCATCCGTCGCTCTGCGGGAGGATGTAGCGGTATCCGTGGGCGTGGTAGACGCCGTCCTGCCTGCCGATGGCGGTCTTGGACGTGCCCCACTTGTCGGCGGGCAGGGCGCCGAGGTCGATGATGTTGCGCAGGTCGAAGACGCGGAATCCGCGGTTGGTGTCCGCCACGTACAGGTAGTAGCCGTACCAGACGATTCCGCCGGCGTGCAGCGAGCCGTACTGGTGCGTGCTCGACGAGTACCTCTGCGAGGTGCGCACGCTCATGTAGCTGGCGTTGCCGGAGCTGTTGATGAACGGGTACACGAGGAGGACGTGGGCGTACTTGCCCGTGCTGGAATCGATGAAGGAGACGCGGACGCCCTTGCGTTCGGTGTTCTGCCCGTCGACGTCCGTGTCGTCCGGCTTCTTGTCGCCGTTCCAGTCGTCCTTGTTGTACCAGGTCACCAGCATGGGCTTGTGATCCGCGGGATTCCACCCGGGTGTGGGATCGCCCCAGGTCTGGTCCTCGTCGGCGTCGGCGACGCTGGTCACGCCCTGCGGCCACCACTCGGAGGTCGCCTCGTCGCCGTTGTCGGCGTCGTCGAAACAGAAGCTCCGGGAGAAGTTGTCCGGGATCGAGGCGCCTTCGGTGGCCGCCCCGTTGCAGACCTCTCCGCTCCACCTGCCCTGGCGGCCGCCGTCCTGCTGGAGGAGCGAGTTCACGCCGATGTTCGGCAGGTCCGCGTTGAGCCTGTCGACCCGGCTCTGGAGATCCGCCCGGTTGGAGATCGGGCGGAGCTCAAAGTTGCTCAGCGCGAGACCGGGGTCGTCGGCGGCCTGGGCGGGTGCTGTCGCGAACAGTGACGCGACGACGGTCACCATGAGCGACAGCGCCGCTCTCCCCTTGTAGCTCCTCGTCATACCTGTCCTCCCGCGTCTTGCCATGTGCATGGTTTGCGGGAGTGTAGGTGACGGCGCCGGGGGTTCGAGGGCCGCCCCGGGGTGTCGCTCCCCTTCTCACCCTTGGTGATGGTTTGTCAGCTCCCTTTGTCGTAGGGCGGAGTGGACTCGGCGATGGCGATGGCGATGGCGACGGTGACGGCGACGGTGACGACGGACCGGCGTGGCCCCTGCCGTCACGGGAGCCGTCACGGAGGCCGTCACGGAGGCCGGCCGGGGGTGGCGGATCGGATCCATAAGGAAGGCTGATGGTGAGCTCATTGTTCCGCTTCATTCGTCGCCCTAGCTTGGGGACAAACGTCAGCCGTATTCGGACTGACCGAAGGGGGCGAAATGAAGTTCGGGGTATATCCGGCCTACATCGGTGGCCAGGACATCACCGGCGACAATCCGCAGTTCGTACACACCATTACCGCCCGTTCCCTCATCGAGGACACCTTCCCCAGTCTGCGTCTCAAGCGCGATCTCGATCTGGGAATCGTCGATCCGGATGCGGCGGGGGAGCGCGTCGTCGGGGCTTGTGTCGTGGCCGATGACGAGATGGCCGAGCAGGCCCTCGCGGCGGCGGCCAAGGCTGCCGAGGAGTGGCGGCGGGTGCCGATCGAGACACGATTGGAGGTGGGGCGGCGGATCGGTGAGCGGTTGTTGGAGCACCGGGAGCCGCTTGTCGAGATTCTGGTCGCGGAAGGGACTCCCAGGGACGCGGCCGAGGGAATGATCACGGGAATTCCGTACACCAGCTGGAGCAGTGAAACGCTCGAATGGTGCGCCGAACAGCTCGAGTTCCGGCGGCAGGACGGCGAACGCGAAATGATTCTGCGCCGTATTCCCGACGGCGTCGTCTGCATCAATCCGCCGCAGAACGCCGCGACCGTGAACGCGCTCAACGGGCTCACCGCCCTCATCGCCGGCAACACCGTCGTCGTACGGGCGCCGCGCGGGGTCGCGCTCAGTTGTATGTACGCGATGCGGGAGGTCGTGGCGCCCGTGCTGGAGGAGATGGGCGCGCCGGCGGGGACGGTCAACGCGTACTGCGGGGCTCCCAAGCTGGAGGACTGGCTCGCCAGTGAGCACGTCGACGACGTGCTCTACTTCGGCGGCAGCAAGAAGGGGCTCGAGTTCGAGGCCGACGCGATCGCCGCCGGCAAGAAGCCGATCCTCGAACTCGCGGGGAACGACTGCTGCGTGGTCTGGCACGACGCCGACCTCGACGCCGCGGTGGAGACGATCACGCAGTTCTTCCTGAACTCCGGGCAGATCTGCAACGTTCCCAACCAGGTCGTCGCCCATCCCGCGATCGCCGACGAGCTCATCGAGCGGCTGGTCACGGCCACCAAGGACATCCGGCCGGGGTATCCCGACGAGCCGGGCGTGGTCCTCACCCCGGTCCTCGGGGTCGACTGGTTCTTCGGCTGCCTGGGCGAGGCGCTCGCCAAGGGCGCGAAGCTCGTGCACGGCGGGCGTCGTCTCGAGGTGGACGGCTCCGAGTCGAGCACCGGGTTCTTCGTCGAGCCGAGCATCGTCCGGGTCGAAGGGCTCCGGGACGCCAGGTCGCTCTCCGTCGTCCGTGACGAGACCTTCTTCCCGCTGCTGCCGATCATCGTGCCCGAGGCCGGCGTCTCGGACGACGAACTGCTCGAGCAGGTGCTGGACTTCGTCAACAGCAACGCCTACGGGCTGCGCAACTCCGTCTGGTCCTCCAGCTTCTCGACGGTCGAGCGCTTCCTGGACGGGATCACCAACGCCGGAAACCTGAAGATCAACGACTCGCACAGCGGCTTCCTCCCCTTCCTGCCCAACCAGGGCGGCCCCGGTCTCACCGGCGGTGCCTTCGGCGAGGCGAGCCACCCCATGCTGCGCACCACCCGTCTGCAGGCCGTCAGCGTCATCCGCCCGGCGGCCGACAAGGAGGACGCGTCATGACGACCCGTGTACTGAAGGCCGCGGTTTCCGCGTCGGCCGCCGAGGTCATCGAACGCCTCGCCGACGCGGCCGCGTTCCCCGCCCATGCCGAGGACATCCTCTCCGTCGAGCCCACGGCGGCCGGGCGGGAGGAGTCGTGGGTGCTCGCGTTCCGCGGCGGCGAGGCCCGCTGGACCCAGCGCGTCGGGGAGGTCCGGCGCGCCGACGATGACCAGGAGTCGTACCGCATCGAGTTCGAGCAGGTGGACGGCGACTTCCAGGAGCTGAAGGGGGCCTGGACGAGCACCGACGCCCCCGGGGGCTGCGAGGTCGCCTTCGAGGTCCGGTACCGCACGAGCGTCCCCCATCTCGCGGGTGCGATCGACTCGGCCGTCGGGCACGTGCTGCTCCGCAGCGCCCACCAGGTCATCTCCGCCGTCGCCGGCCCCGCGCGGGTCACCGCCGGCGGCCACCACCTGTCCTGACACACAAGGAGAAGCACCCCCATGGAGAAGGTCTGCATCATCGGAGCCGGCTGGTCGGGGCTTGCCGCCTGCCAGGTTCTGCACGCCCGAGGGATCGATTTCGACTGCTACGAGGCCGGCTCGCAGGTCGGCGGCAACTGGCGATACCAGAACGACAACGGCATGTCGTCGGGGTACCGGTCCCTGCACATCAACACGTCCAAGAAGCTGTCCGAGTACCGCGCGTACCCCATGCCGAAGGACTACCCCCACTACCCCGACCACGTCCAGATCGCGCGGTACCTCGACGACTACGTCGACCACTTCGGCTTCCGCGACGCGATCGCCTTCCGTACGTCGGTCACCCACGTGCAGCCCGCCGAGGGCGGCGGCTGGACCGTGACCTCCCGTCACCGCGACACGGGTGTCGAGACGACCCGGCACTACGGGTCGGTCATCGTGGCCAACGGCCACCACTGGGACCCGCGCGACCCCGAGCCGGCCTTCCCCGGCGCGGACACGTTCACCGGCACCCAGATCCACTCGCACTACTACCGGGTCCCCGACGAGTACGCCGGCAAGCGGGTGCTCGTGCTGGGCTTCGGCAACTCGGCGTCCGACATCGCCGTGGAGACCTCCACGGTCTCCGAGCGCACCTTCCTGTCGATCCGTACCGGTGGCTACGTCTTCCCGAAGTTCATGTTCGGCAAGCCGGGCGACGACATGATCAGCCCGTTCATCACCCGCGTCATGCCGCGCGAGACGCAGCGCTGGGTCATGGCCGCCCTGCTGCGGATGACGATCGGGAAGGTCACCGACTTCGGTCTGCCGGAGCCGGGCCACAAGCTGTTCAACTCCCACCCGACCGTCTCGGAGTCGCTGCTCCCCCGGCTGGGCCACGGCGGGATCACGGTCAAGCCGAACATCTCCCACTTCGACGGCGACACGGTGCACTTCACCGACGGCAGCAGCGAGGTCATCGACACCGTCATCTACAGCACCGGTTACAAGGTCAGCTTCCCCTTCCTCGACGAGTCGGTGATCGCCCCGACGGACAACGACGTCTCTCTCTTCCACCGGGTGGTCGACCCCCAGCACTCCGGGCTGTACTTCGTGGGGCTCTTCCAGCCGCTGGGCGCCACGACGGTGCTCGCGGAGGCCCAGTCCCACTGGATCGCCGACCTGCTCCAGGGCAGGGCGGCGCTGCCGTCGGTCCAGGAGATGCGGCGGGAGATCGCCACGTACAAGGAGAAGCTCGCCAAGCGGTACGTGACCTCCAAGCGCCACACCATGCAGGTGGACCACTACCCGTACCTGGCGGAGCTGCGCGCGGCGCGGCGCAGGGGCGCGCGGCTCGCGAAGAAGTCCCGTGGGCCGGTCTCCGTCCTCGCCGCGGACTACCGCCCCGAGGAGGTGTCGATCCGGATCGACGCGGCTCCCGAGGTGGTGTGGGACCTGCTCAGCGACGTGACGCGGATGGGAGAGTGGAGCCCCGAGTGCCGGCGCTGCTACTGGCGCGGCGACAAGCGCGGGGTCGGGGCGCGGTTCATCGGCATCAACCGCCGTGGCTGGGTCGCGTGGATCACCTCCAACACGGTCGAGAAGGCGGAGCGGGGCAAGTCCTTCGCGTTCCACACGACGACGAACGGGGTCCGCTGGGCCTACCGTCTGGAGCGGGACGGCGAGGGCGGCACGCTGCTCACCGAGGTGTGGGACGTCTCCGGGCAGAACACCGGGCAGCGCAAGCGCACCGCGTCCTTCGCCGACATGATGCTCGGCGGGTACGAGAACCACACCGAGGAGCTGCGCGAGGGGATGCGCAGGACGCTGGAGCGCGTCAAGGCTGCCGCCGAGGCGGTCACCCGGCAGGGCGACCGGCCGCTGAGCAGCGTGCCGGACACCGTGGCCTCCGGTGCGTCGCGGGTGAAGGAAGCGGTGGAGGTGGACGCGGCGGCATGACCACGGACGACAGTCTGCGCTGCGCCTCCGCGGAGGAGTTCGCCGCCTGGATGGAGGCGCGTCACGAGGCGGCCGACGAGGTCTGGCTCGCGCTGCCGAAGAAGGGCACCCCGGTCGCCTCGGTCACTCGGTCCGAGGCCCTGGACGTCGCGCTCTGCTACGGCTGGATCGACGGCAAGGCCTTCTCCGGGAACGTTCCGGACGGCTGGTGGGCCCAGCGCTTCTCTCCCAGGAAGCGCCGCAGCCCCTGGTCGCGGATCAACCGCGCGAAGGCCGGGAAGCTGATCGCCGCCGGCCGGATGCGGCCGGCGGGGCTGGCGCAGATCGAACTGGCCAAGGCGGACGGCCGGTGGGACGCGGCCTACGCTCCGCAGTCCACGGCGGAGGTCCCGCCCGACCTGCGTGCCGCGCTCGACGCGTCGCCGGGCGCGGCGGCCGCATACGAGGCGTTGAGCAGGAGCAACAGCTACCGGATACTGCTCGACGTGGAGAAGGCGGTGAAGGCGGAGACCCGGGCGCGCAGGATCGCGGCGTTCGTGGAACGGCTGGAGGCCGGCGATCCGCCGCACGGACCCCGGAAGAAGCCGTGACGTTCGTGGACGCGTCCCGCCCCGCGGCGTCGGGGACCGCGGCGCCGGGGGGCACACACGCCGACCCCTCGGGCGCCGTGCACGCCCTTGCGCCCGGGGCCCGGACCGGGCCCCGGGCCGCCGGCGTCGGGGAGCTGTTCGAGGCCCCGCCCCTGTTCCTGGCGGGGGCGACGCTGTGGCTGGTGGAGGCCGAGCGCTGGGGCGGCTGGGCGAAGCGGCTCGCGCCCCGGGTGCTCGACGGCGGGGAGTGGCGGCGTTCCGAGGAGCTGCGGCGCGCGGCCGACCGGCGGAACTACCTCGTGGCGCATGTGGCGTTGCGGGTGCTGCTCGGTGAACGGCTCGGGCTCGCGCCGGAGGCGGTACGGCTGGGGCGGGCGCGGTGCCCGTGCTGCGGCGGGCCGCACGGCCGCCCCGTGGTCGAGGGGGGCGGGGCGCACTTCTCGCTCTCGCACGGCGGGGCGATGGTGTTCGTCGGCCTCGCGCCGGTGGCGATCGGCGTGGACGTGGAGCGCGTACCGACGCCGGACGTCGTCGCCGACACGGCGGCGGTCCTGCACCCGGACGAGCGCGCCGAACTGGCCGCCCTGGACGCGGAGTCGCGCCCCCTGGCCTTCGCCCGGGCGTGGGCGCGCAAGGAGGCGTACCTGAAGGGCATCGGCACCGGGCTGGGCCGCTCCCCCGCCCTGGACTACGTCGGTACGCGTGCCGTACCGGCTTCGGGTCCCGGCGCCTGGACCGTACGGGATGTGGCCACTCCGGATGATCATGCCGCGGCGGTCGCTCTCGCCCGGGAGCCGTGACCTGCGCGCATACCGGCGATCGGTGTCGAATATCCGCCAAATTCCGCTTGCCGCACTACGATTCACCTCGCGAACGGGCTCCACAGGGGGGTTCGTGAGGGGGGACAACAGTGATCAGAGTCATGCTCGCGGACGACATGCTGATGCTCCGGCGGGCCCTGGTCTCGCTGCTGGAGCTGGAGGACGGCATCGAAGTGGTGGGTGAGGCCGACAACGGGGACCGGGTCCTTCCGGTCGCGTTGGAGACCCGGCCGGACGTCGCGATCCTGGACATCGACATGCCGGGGATCGACGGCATCAGAGCGGCGGAGCTGCTGAGCCGGGAGCTCCCGGAGTGCAAGACGATCATTCTCACCAGTCTCGGCAGGCCGGGGAACCTGCGTCGGGCGCTGGAGGCCAAGGTGTCCGGCTTTCTGCTGAAGGACGCCGATCCGACGCGGCTCGCCGCGGCGGTCCACCAGGTGGTCGCGGGAGAGCAGGTCGTGGACCCGCAGCTGGCGCTGGCCACGCTGCAGGCCGGCGGGAGTCCGCTGAGCGCACGGGAGAGCGAGGTCCTGCGGCTGGCCTCGCAGGGGCTCGACGCGCCGGAGATCGCGCGGAAGCTGTTCCTGTCGGCGGGGACCGTGCGCAACTACCTCACCACGGTGGTGACGAAGCTCAACGCGCGTAACCGGATGGACGCCGTACGGATCGCCCGGGATGCCGGCTGGCTCTGAGCGGGGGGCGTGTCCCGCGGACCGGGCCTGTCGGGGCCGATCCGCGGGTCGTCCCGCGGGACACGTTCTGGGGGGTGCCTTGTCGATCGGGCCGGAGCCCGGCGAGATCGGCCAGGCACCCTCTAGTTCTTCGCGGGCTCGTCCTCGGAGGTGTCCGCGGCCGGGTCCTGGCCGGGCGTTCCGGGCGGCGGGGCGGGGAGTTCCGCGCTGAGTTCGAACCAGCCGTCCTCGCGGACGCGGCTGGTGAGCCGCCCGCCGACCGCCTCGGCGCGGATCGTGAGGCTGCGCAGCCCCACCCCGCCGGTGACTCCCTCGCCGTCGGGGCAGTGGGAGGAGTCCCGGTCGCGCAGGCCGTCGTTGGTGATGCGCAGCCGGGCCGTGCCGCCGTCGACGGTCGCCTCGATCACGCAGTGCTGGGCCTTGCTGTGCCGCAGCAGGTTCGTCACGCCCTCGCGCAGGACCGTCGCGAGGACGGTGTCCACGGAGCTGTGCAGGGGCTCCTGGGTGACGCGGATGTCGGTGCGGATGCCGACCGCGCGCAGCAGGGAGGCCGCACACCCCACCTCGCGGTTCAGGTTCATCTGGACGTAACTGCTGGCCACCGAGCGGACGTCGGTGAGGGCCTGGCGGGCGGTCTGGACGATCTCCGTGATCTCCATCTCGGCGCGCTCCGGCGCCACGCGCACCAGGCGGTGGGCGAGTTCGCACTTGAGGGTGATGGTGGAGAGGCTGAAGCCGAGCAGGTCGTGCAGGTCGCGGGCGAAGCGGAGCCGTTCCTGGGTCACCGCGAGCCGGATCAACTCCTCGCGTGCCGCCTGCACTTCGCGGATGAGGCCGGAGAGCCGGCTGAGGCCGTAGACGACCAGGCCGGTGAGGACGGTGGCCACGGTGTTGTAGGCGAGTTGGCCGACTCCGTACCCGACGGCGAACTGCACGACGCCGGTCGCGACGATGACGAGGGCGAAGGCGGTCCAGCCCAGTGCCGACCTGAGGACGAGCAGCGAGGAGGCGGCGAGGAAGCCGGGCATGCCCAGCCAGGCGGCGCCGAACAGGGTGAACGGCGCGAAGGTGAGCACCGCCTGGAGGGCTAAGGTCACCCGGCGGAAGGGGACGGCCGGCGGTATCCAGTCCGGGAAGGAGTGGCTGAGCTGCAGGAAGAGCAGCATCAGCATCAGCACGCCGCACAGGGCGAGTTCGCCGACCCCGAAACCTCCGCCCACGGCGTAGGTCAGGGCGACGGCGAAGAAGCAGAGGATGACGACGATGGTGATGGTGCCGGCGACGCGCGGCGCCAAGTCACCTCCTTCGGTGGCCCGGTGGGTGAATGCGTCTGAATCTGCGGTGCGGGACCATCGCACAGGGGCTCCCAACTCGACTGCGTTTTCGCACGGGGTGTGCAGCATAGGCCGAGTAGGTTACGTACTGGGAGGTATCTCCGGTCGGGGACCTCTCGCGACGGGGCCGGCGAGGCCGTCGGCGCCGGTGTGTTCGGCGGAGGTGGGACCCGCGGGCAGCGCGGCGAGGACGAACTCGCCGACGCCCGACTCGGCTCGCCAGTCGAGGCGGAAGGCGCGGGCGGAGATCGCGGTGTCGCCGAACGCCAGGGCGCACGGCCCGATCCCCATGGCCGTGGAGACCAGGTAGAGCGTCTGCTGGAGCGCCCCGACCTCCTTGAGCAGCATGCTGTACGCGCTCCCCGGGAAGGCGGTGTTCATCCGCCGGAATCGCGCCGTCATGCTGATCAGGACCGGCGGTTCCTCGCTCAGCCCGGCGTTGACGGCGGCCTCGCCCAGCAGTGCGTCCACCAGGTACGGCTCGGTGCGGAGCGGGAAGAGGGTGTGCCCGTCGGGGTCGTAGTGGTAAGCGCCGCGGGACAGTTCGGCGGAGCCGGCCACGGTGACGTACAACTCCAGCGGGTAGACGGAGCCGGCGCTCGGGTACGGCCGTCCGGCAGCGGGCCTGGCCCGGGCGGAGCGGTACAGCAGCTCCCCCAGCTGGGCGACGGACAGCGGGAGGCCGCCGTCCGGGCGGACCGACCGGCGGGATTCCAGCACGGTGGTCAGGCGCGGATCGCGCGCGAGCACCAGGTCGAGGTCGGGCACCGGCAGGGCGAAGGGCACGCCGTCGGGTGCCGGGTGCTCCCGCGCGGCCCTGCCGGCCGGCCCGCCGGCGGAGCCGAGCGGCTCGTCGTGCAGGCCGGGCCTGCTGCGGTTGTGCAGCATCAGCTCGCGCGGCGACCAGTGCTCCAGGACGGGATCGCGGTCCTCGGCGAAGGTGACGGGGTACGGACCACCGTCCGCCGCCGCGGTGACGGCGCGTGCCCCGGGCACGAGCATGCCGGACGCCTCCAGATAGCCGACCGCGGTGCGCACCACGTCGACGGGGACGTCCAGGAGCCTGGCCGTGTCGAGGACGGAGGTGGGGCGGACGTAACAGCTGACCAGCCACATGGCCTGGGGGGTGTGCAGCAGTACCCGGTGGGAGCTCAGCGGTGATTCGAGGATCATGTCGCGCGCGCCGACGCGCAGGGTGGCGAACCGGGACAGCCGGTGGACGGTGTCGGCCGGGGGCCGGCGGGGGGTGAAGCGGGCCTCGCGCACGATCGGTACGACCGCCAGCTGCTCGGTGCCGTCGGAGAGCGCGAGCGTACGGATCACGGCGTGCCGCACCGACTCCAGGGTGGCGCGGAGTGCGGCGCGGCGCGGGTCGCCGGGGATCGAGCCGGCGTCGCTGAAGCCGGGCAGGACGTTGTCCAGCGACACCGGGCCGTACGTCATGCGTTCCAGGGCGCGCGGGATCACGGGGTCGGTCATCGGCAGCCTGATCTCGTCCCAGCGGGTGCTGATCAGGCCGGTCCCGGGATCGTCCGCCGCTGTCTCGACCGTGGTGTCCTCGCGGAGCGACCACAGTTCGATCAGTCGGGTGTCCCGCGGAGCGGGTGGGGCGGATGACTTCATGGCCGGGACCTCACGGATGGCGCGACGGGGGTGTTACAGGAAGAGAGGGACCGGGTTGAGGTCCTCGTAGCGGGTGGGGGCGTCCAAGCGGCCCAGGCGCACCGGGACGTCGTACAGCCGGCCGGGGGCGAAGCGGGTCCAGAAGGTGCGCAGTCCGGGCACGATCACCTTGACGACGGGCAGACCGATGTCGGCCCGGGTCTGGTCGAGGACCAGGAGTTCGCTGCCGAGGCCGCGGGCGAGCGTCTCGGCGGCGGCCACGTCGTCGGCCAGGTCGGCGCGGGGGGTGTACGGGAAGTCCGCGGGGGTGCGGTCCGGCCCGGAGGGGAGCAGGTAGGGCTGGTTCGCGGTGGTGGCGGACCGCCACCAGTTCAGGGCGGCGGTGTCGTCACAGCTGTAACCGGTGCCGTCCGTGGTGACGTGGACGACCGGCGGCAGCATCTGGTTGACCTCCGCCACGGCTCTGCGCAGCGCCACGCGGGGGTCGAAGTGGGCGCCGAATCCGAGGGTGATGTCCTCGGCGGGTTTGTCGGTGCGGCGGGAGAGCGCGGCGAAGACGGGGACACCGAGGTCGCTGGTGAGGTCCAGGACCCACAGCTCGCGGTCCAGGTCGGCGTGCGCGGCCCGGGTCTTCTCGATCCAGGGGTCGCCGAAGGAGGTGAGGTCGACGCCGGGCTGCCGGGTGCGGTTGTACCACCACAGGGCGACGGCGTCGCGTTCGACGAGCTCCAGGAAGCCCTGGACGATGGCGTCCTCGCGGGAGCTGCCGGCCGCGGTGCCGTTGGAGTGGGCGGAGAAGAATCCGGTGGGGCAGGGCGCGTCGTAGTAGAGCATCGAGGTGGGCAGCAGCCGGTGGCGGTTCGCGGTCAGTGACCAGACCGGGGTCCAGTCGACCGGGGTGTTCTCGTCGAAGGGGGCGCAGACCCGGTGTGCCGGGGAGTGCTCGGCGTTCCAGGCCGCCCGGTCGGGGAACTGGCGGGGGTGGAACAGCTGGACGGTGTCGGGGTGGACGGCCCGGTCGGCGACCTCGCGGTAGGTGGCCCGCAGGGTGGGTTCGTCGCCCTGCCGGTAGCCGCAGTGGCGCTCGACGGCCTCGCACAGGGCGCTGACCCGGGCCTGCAGCGGGGTGGTGCCCTTGCCGGAGCTGTGGCTGCGCAGCCCGGCGCGGACCGCGGCGAGTCCGGTGGGGGAGGTGGCCGGGTTGTGGCCGGAGTGGAAGCAGTTGAGGAAGCCGGGGTCGCGCCGGTCGCGGCGGACCTCCTTGACGACGCCGGTCAGTTCGTCCACCAGGTGGCCGTACGTCTCCAGCATCTCCTCGGGGGTCAGGGAGCGCTCGCCGGTGCCGGTGCCGGACTTGGGGCGGCTGACCGGCCGGACGGGCGCCCAGATGCGGCGGGCGGTGACGTCGGGGTCGCCGCAGGAGGGGCACTGGGGGCGGCGGCGTACCGGATGGTGGTGGCCGGCCAGGGTGAGGGTGTCCATGGTCCAGAGGGAGTTCTGGCCGGAGTGGCGGTGCCCGGCCATCCACTTGACCGCTTCGAGGCAGGCCAGGTGGAGTCCGACGGCGCGGCCCGCGGCGAGTCCGGAGGGCGGCACGCTGACCGGGCGGCCGAGGGCGCGCCCGAGGTAGGTCTCGGCCGGGCGGTTACGGCGCAGGGGTTCGGCCAGACAGTGCCAGCACGGGCCGTCGTCCGGCTGGAACACCGGTCCGATCCAGGGCTGTTCGCCGGTCAGCCGCACGGGCAGCCAGGGGGTGCCGGTGGCGCGGTACGTGGCGTCCAGGACGGCGAGCGAGGGGTCGAGGTAGCTGTCGCAGAGGACGACGGCGAGGCCGGGGGGTTCGGTGTCCTCGTCGGCGCGGTGGATGCGCAGGCCGGCCGCTGCCAGCGCGGCGAGGAGTTCCTCGGTGCCGGCGCCCGCCTCCGTGCCGCGGCCGAGGCCGGCGACCGCCGCGCTGCCGGTGCGGCGGGCGGCTTCGCCGCCGTCCACCCCCGCCAGTTCCCAGAACGCCTCGCCCGAGCCGGCCGCGTCCGGTGCCCGGTGGGCGAGCAGTCCGGAGCCGAGGAGCCGGGTGACGACCTGGCGCACCTGGTCGGCGGGGAGGGTGCCGTCGGCGTCGGCGATCAGGCGGTCGAGGGTGCGGGTGCCGTCGAGCAGGGGGGCCAGGGTGGTGACGCAGGATCCTCGCAGCGCGGTGACTCCGCGCTCGGATATCAGGAACACGCCCTCTCCGGGGACGACTTCGGCCTTCAGATGAGGCTTGAACCCGAGTCCGGTCGTGGTGCCCTGGCGGTGTGCCACCGTGTTTCCCCCTGTCTGGTGTGCGGCCTGCGTTGGGTGAGATGCGTCGAAGGGTGGTCGGGTCACTCGGCGAGCGAGTCGCCGCCCATCCAGCAGATGCAGGTGCCGGGCTGGTACTGCTCGGTGGCCATGGCGCCGAAGTCCTCGATGATCAGCTCCTCGGTGACCGGGGCGGCGGTGACGGCGGTGGCGACGGTGAGGTTCATGTCGGCCCTTCCTGGAGTCGTTGACCTGCTGACGGGGAAGAGTCTGCTGGGCGCCGGGAAGGGCCGACAGTGCCTGTGTCACCGGGGGGACGTGAAGTTCTCATGGTCATCTCGCGAAGGCGTCACACCCCTTCCGCGGTGGTCGGCTCGTCCGCCATTCCGGCGGTCAGGGTGCTGCCGTCGGAGGGGTCGATGAGCAGGAAGGACCCGGTGCGGCGGAAGTCGGCGTAGCCGTCCAGGGCGAGCGGTTCCGCGGTGCGTACGACGATCCGGCCGATGTCGTTCACCCCGAGGGTGTCGGAGCCGGGACGCTCGGAGAGGTCCTGGAGGTCGAGCTTCGAGCTGATCTCCACGACCACCGCGCGTACGGTGCGGGTGGTGTGCCGCAGGAGGACCTGCCGGCCCGCGTGGAGGGGCTGTTCGCCGAGGTGGCAGACGGTGGCGGTGAGCCGGCGGACGGCGCGGGGCGCGGCGGCGGCCGGGGCCAGGAGGTCTCCCCGGGCGATGTCCAGGTCGTCGGTCAGGCGCACGGTCACCGACTGGGGGGCCCAGGCGGTGTCGGTGACGGTGCCGTCCAGGGAGTCGATGGCCGCGATGGTGCTGACGGCGCCGGACGGCAGGGCGGTGACCCGGTCGCCGACCCGCAGCACCCCGCTGGTGATCTGCCCCGCGTAGCCGCGGTAGTCGCGGTGGGCGGCGGTGTTGGGCCTGATGACGTACTGGACGGGCAGCCGGGCGGACTCGGTGCGGGGGTCGGCGCCCACCGGCACCGACTCCAGGTGTTCGAGCACCGTGGGTCCCGCGTACCAGTCCATGCGCTCGGAGGGGCGTACGACGTTGTCGCCGGCGAGGGCCGAGATCGGGATGGCGGTCACCCGCTCGACGCCGAGGGCGGCGGCGCACTCGGAGAACTCGGCGGCGGTGGTGGCGAACACCTCCTCCGAGCAGCCCACCAGGTCCATCTTGTTGACCACGAGGGTGACGTGGCGGATCCGCAGCAGGGCGGCGACGGCGAGGTGGCGGCGGGTCTGCTCGACGACACCGTTGCGGGCGTCGACGAGGACCAGGGCGAGGTCGGCCGTGGAGGCGCCGGTGACCATGTTGCGGGTGTACTGCACGTGCCCGGGGGTGTCGGCGAGGATGAACCGGCGGCGGGCGGTGGCGAAGTAGCGGTAGGCCACGTCGATGGTGATGCCCTGCTCGCGCTCGGCGCGCAGGCCGTCGGTGAGGAGCGCCAGGTCGGGCGCTTCCTGGCCGCGCTTGAGGGACGCGGCCTCGACGGCCTCCAGCTGGTCGGCGAGGACCGACTTGGAGTCGTGCAGGAGGCGGCCCACGAGGGTGGACTTGCCGTCGTCGACGGAGCCGGCGGTGGCGAACCGCAGGGTGTCCACGGTGGGCTGCGGGCCGGTCCCGTACGGCGTGGTGTCGGGCCTGGTGGTCGGTGCTTCGGTGAGGTTCACGGCTAGAAGTACCCTTCGCGTTTGCGGTCTTCCATGGCGGCTTCCGAGAGCTTGTCGTCGGCGCGGGTGGCGCCGCGCTCGGTGAGCCGGGAGGCGGCGATCTCGGCGATCACGGATTCGACGGAGTCGGCGGTGGACTCCACCGCTCCGGTGCAGGACATGTCGCCGACCGTGCGGTAGCGGACCAGCCGGGTCTCCAGCCGCTCGCCGGCGCGCGGGCCGCCCCAGTCGCCGGGGGCCAGCCACATGCCGCCGCGGGCGAAGACCTCGCGGTGGTGGGCGTAGTAGATCTCCGGCAGGGCGATGTTCTCGCGCTGGATGTACTGCCAGACGTCGAGCTCGGTCCAGTTGGACAGCGGGAAGACCCGCACGTGCTCGCCCGGGGCGTGGCGGCCGTTGTACAGCGACCACAGTTCGGGGCGCTGGCGGCGCGGGTCCCAGGCGCCGAACTCGTCGCGCAGCGAGAACACCCGTTCCTTGGCGCGGGCCTTCTCCTCGTCGCGCCGGCCGCCGCCGAACACCGCGTCGTAGCGGCCGGTGGTGATGGCGTCGAGCAGGGGGACGGTCTGGAGCGGGTTACGGGTGCCGTCGGGGCGCTCGCGCAGCCGGCCGTCGTCGATGAAGTCCTGGACGGAGGCGACGTGCAGCCGCAGGCCGTGCTCGGCGACCACCCGGTCGCGGTAGTCGAGGACCTCGGGGAAGTTGTGCCCGGTGTCGACGTGCAGCAGGGAGAAGGGCAGCGGCGCGGGCGCGAACGCCTTGAGCGCCAGGTGGAGCATGACGATGGAGTCCTTGCCGCCGGAGAAGAGGATCACCGGCCGCTCGAACTCGCCCGCCACCTCCCGGAAGATGTGGACGGCCTCGGACTCGACGGCGTCGAGGTGGGAGAGCCCGAAGGCGTCCCCCGTCCGGACGGCGGGCAGCGACGGGGCGTCGAACGCGGGGGCGGTCGTGGTGACGGTCGGGGCGGTCATGCCGCGCTCCTTTCCTTCTGGTCGTCCGCACCGGCGAGGAGCCCCCGGCGGGTGAGCAGGTCGAGCAGCTGCTGCGCGGACTCGGCGACGCCGTGGATGTGCGAGGCGATCCTCAGGTCGGGTGTCTCCGGCTCCTCGTAGGGGTCGTCCACGCCGGTCAGGCCGCTGATCTCGCCGGCGGCCTGCCGGGCGTAGAGGCCCTTGACGTCGCGCCGGGCGCAGACCGACAGAGGGGCGGCGACATGGACCTCCAGGAACGCGGTGTCGCTCTCCCGGTGCCAGGAGCGGACCGTCTCGCGGGACTCCGCGTAGGGGGCGATGACGGGAACCAGCACGGTCACGCCGTTACGGGCGAGCACCTGGGCGACCCGCCCGATGCGCTCGACGTTGCTGTTCCGGTCGGCCCGGGAGTAGCCGAGGCCGGCCGAGAACGTCCGGCGCAGCTCGTCGCCGTCGAGGACCTCCACGCGCCGGCCGCGTGCCCGCAGCAGTTCGGCGGTGGCGTACGCGAGAGTGGTCTTGCCCGCGCTCGGCAGGCCGGTCAGCCAGAGGGTCGAGCCGGGGTAGCAGGTGCAGTGGACGAGGGGGGCCGCGAGGTCGTGCCCGGGGGCGGCCGTCAGGACGGTCACAGCAAGCTCCATTCTCGGACCGCGGCGGCCAGCAGGCGCTGGGCCCGCCGGAACTCGTCCGCGTGCAGGTGTTCGTCGGGGGTGTGGTCGAGCTTGGCGTCACCGGGGCCGTACGCGACCATGGGGATTCCGTGCCAGGTGGTGGCGAGCGTGTTCATGTCGCTGCTCCCCTTCTTCATCAGGTACCGGGGCGTCACTCCCGCCTCGGCGAAGGCCCGTTGGAAGGCCTTGACCAGCGGGCTGGTGCGCCGGGTGGCCACTCCGGGGGTGGCCCGCAGGACGTCGATCCGCACCGGTGCGGCCGCGAGCGCGCGCAGCGCGTCCACGGTCACGTCCACGTCGAGGCCCGGCGGGACGCGGACGTCGACCACGGCCTCACCGACCTGGGCGTCGCCCTGGTTGAGGGCCCGTACGCCGAGTACGGCGGTCAGGGCGTCCGGGTGGAGTCCGGCCACCGTGCCCGGCACCTTGGCGAGCACCTCGACCATGCGGTCCCCGGCGGTGCGGACGCCCTCGCCGGCCGTGTGTCCGGTGGGCTCCTCGACGGCGTACCGGACCTTGACCAGGCCGTAGTAGCCGAGGGTGAGCGCCTCCGCGCCGCTGGGCTCGCCCACGATCACCGCGTCGGCCGGGTAGGCGTCGCGGACGTGGAAGGCGCCGGCGCCGGTGATCTCCTCCTCCACCGCGCCGACCACTCGCACCTCGACACCCTCCGGCGGGTCGAACGCGGCCAGGGTCTGGAGGTAGGTGACCAGACTGCCTTTGGCGTCCACCGAGCCGCGCCCGGAGAGCACCTCGCCGTCCCAGCGGACGGGCCAGCGGTGCGGGACGGTGTCCAGGTGTCCGAGCATCAGCAGCCGCCTGGCGCCGGCGCCCTTGGTGGCGACCAGGTTGTTCGCGGCGTCGACCTCCGCCTTGATGCCGTTCTCCGCGCACCACTCGGCGAGGAACTCGGCGATCTCCCGTTCGTCGCGGGAGACGGAGGACAGTTCCACGGCGCGGGCGAGCAGGTCGAGGTCGGCGGCCGGGGCGGGGGCCCGCCAGAACCAGGTGGCACCGGCCGCGGAGAGGGTGTGCGGCCCGGTGATGGCGGTGTCGGAGGTGCCCTTGAGGGCGATCTCGGCCGCCCTGACCTTCTGCCGCATCCTGCCCTTCGCGTACCGCCTGCCCTCGCCCTCGGTGAGGTGGCGCAGGCTGCTGGTGGGGTCGGCCGGGTCGGTGAGCAGTCCGGCGGTGCCGGTGACCAGCCGCAGATGGTCGGCGTCCAGGGCGCGGGCGGCCTCGGCGGCGAGCACGTCGGCGTCCACGTTGAGCGCCGTACCGCCGTCGGCGTCGGCGACCGGCGGGGAGAGGCAGACGACGTCGAAGGTGGCCAGCAGGCCGGTCAGCCGGGGGACGTCGACGGAGCTGACGGTGCCCGCCCGGTGGTCGCGGATCAGCCGGGTCCTGCCGTCCTCCTGGACGCGCAGCGGGCCGTTGACGGTGGCCTTGACGAGGGCGCCGGTGCGGGCGACCGCCGCGAAGACGGAGAGGCCGCGCCTGGTCAGCTCCTCCTCCACCAGGGGCAGGGTGACCTCCTCGTAGGCGGCGACGATGTGCGGCATCTCCTCCGGGGGGCAGTAGCGGATCTCGTCGCCGTTGCGGGAGACCAGGGTGCGGATCTCGCGGCCGGTGCGTCCGTAGTGCTCACGGATGCCGGCCGCTCCCCCGGCGATGACGAGCAGGCGCGCGCCGCGTCTGCTGAGTTCGAGCAGTTCGTCGAAGACCTGACTGTGGAGCAGAGTGGCGCTGCCCAGCTTGACCACGTAGAGCGCGGCCTCGCGTGAGCTGGCGACTTCCCCGAGGGCTGGCATGTACGGAACTCCTTCGGCTGATGAGAGGGCGGACGGTCCTGCGCGGCCGGTCCTGCGCGGACGGGCCCGGGGGTGGCGGGGCGGGGCTGGTGCCTTGGCGGGGGGTGCGGCCGGCCGGAGCGGGGCCGGCGGGCGGTCGGGTGGGGCGGCCGGTCGGGTGTGGCGGGCCGGTCGGTGGGGCCGGCGGGCCGGACGCGGTGGGGCCCGGCGGGTGAGCCCGTCAGCCGATGCCGCGGGTGTTGCCGCCGTCCGCGACCAGTACGCCGCCGGTGACGAAGGCGGCCTGTTCGCTGGCGAGGAAGGCCACCAGGGCGCCCAGGTCCTCGGCCCGGCCGATCCGGCCCAGCGGGATCCCGGCGGCGACCTCGGCCAGGCGCTCCTCGACCTCGTCGCCGTACTGCACGTCGAGGATCGGGGTGCGGTGGAAGCCGGGCGCCAGCACGTTCACGGTCACTCCGGCCGGGCCGAAGGCGTGGACCAGGCCCTTGGCGAAGCCGAGGACACCGAGCCGGGCCACCGAGGACAGGCCGCTGCCCGGGTGGGGCTGGCGTACCGACTCGGAGGTGATCATGATGATCCGGCCCCAACCGGCCGCCCGCAGGTACGGGGCGGCGGCCAGCGAGATGGACACATGGGGCAGCAGGTTGTCGTTCACCGCCTCGCGGTACTCGGCGACGTCGAAGTCCTCCACGGGACCGAAGGGCACCCCGCCCGAGTTGGTGACGACCACGTGCAGTCCGCCGAACTCCTTTGCGGTGCGGCGCACCCAGGCGGCGGCGGCGTCCTCGTCGGACACGTCGACCACGGTGCTCAGCACCCGGCCCGTGCCGCAGTCCTCCACCTCCTTGTGGGCGCGGGCGAGCCGCTCGGGGTCACGGCCGCAGATCGAGACGTCGGCGCCCTCGCCGGCCAGGACGCGGGCCACGGCGAGGCCGATCCCGCTGCTGGAGGCCGCGACCAGGGCGGTGCGTCCGGTGAGACCCAGGTTCACGGGGCCTCACCTCGCGAGGGCGGTCCCGGGGTCCGCGACACCGGCCGGCCGGCCGGTCCGGAGTTCCGGGAGCCCGCACCCGTACCCGCGCCCCTGCCCGTCCGCGTGCCGGTGCTCGCGCCCGCGCCGGTCGGGCGGGAGGGTCCGGAGGCGGTCAGCGGGTAGCCGTAGCGGGCCAGCAGGGGCGCCGCCGCCGCGGTGGCCGCCGCGATGTCGGTGCCGGGGAGCTTGGTGCGCCAGCGCTCGTCGGGGCGGATCTGGGTGACGCCCCGGCGCAGCCGGTCCGGGTTGCCGGTGACGGTGTGGTTGGCACCGAGCGGGACCCGGCCCTCGGCGTCCACCGGCGACTCGGCGTCGAGGCCCGCGAAGCGCAGGACCTGGGCCGTCACCTCGCGCGGGCTGTGCGCCAGGTCCTCGTGACGGATCCTCAGGTAGCGCTCGCCGGCGGTCCGGCCGACCAGTTCGGAGGCGAGGTTGAAGGCCGTCCAGTACCCGCTGCTGCGGGCCGGGGACATCGGGTCGATGTAGTCCTTCGCGCTGCGGTACGACAGCGCGGTGGCCCGCGGGTCCCGCACGATGTGCAGCACCCGTACGTCCAGGTCGGCGCGGCCCAGCAGGGCGGCCGCCTCCGCCGGGTACTTGGAGCCGTCCACGATCAGGCGGTCGCCGCCAAGGGCGGCCACCTGCCGGTAGACGGAGGCCGAGTGGTCGAGGAGCTCCTTGACGCCGGGCGCCGTGGGCCGCTCGCCGCGGGCCTCGGCGAGCCGGGCGGGGGTGTGCCGGGTGCGCAGCAGCGCCTGCTGGAGCGTGGCCATCCGGTGGGCGGTGGCCTCGGCCGAGCCCTCGGGCAGCGCCGCGAGGATGCCGGACCAGAGGGGGCACTCGCGCAGCGGACGCCCGCAGCCGCAGCTGGAGTTGGTGCCGGCGCCGAGGACGCCGTTGCGCCAGAGGTAGAAGAGCTCTCCGACGTGCCGGACGCCGGGGACCTCGTTGAGGACGTTGCCGAGCAGGGTGCTGCCGCTGCGCATCCATCCGGTGATGTAGAGGACGCGCGGGGAGGGGCCTGTCATGGTGGTGGGGGTCCCTTCGTGGTGCCGACGACGACGCGGTCGGTCACGGATCGGTCGGCGTCAGTCGCGGGTCAGCAGCAGGAAGTGCTGGGGCAGGTGGACGGCGAGACCGATCCGGCTGCTCGCCTCGATGGCGTCGGAGCCGTCCGGGCCCGCGCCGCGGCGCAGCGCCAGCGAGGCGACGCCCGGGACGAGCAGGGTGACGGCGGCGCGGAAGTCGCCGAGGAGGATCTGGCCGCGCGGGATCATGCGGGTGCGCGAGACGGTGATGCCGGCGGCGCCCAGTTGGCCGAGCACACCGGCCCGGACCAGCTCCCAGTACGTGAAGGGGTGGACGACGATCCCGTCGCAGGAGCCGCCCGTCTCCTCGACCTCGGCGGCGGCCTCGGTGATGGCGGCGTACACGTCGTCGCCGAGCGTGCCGCGGCGGATCTCGGGAAGGTTCAGCAGGCCGGTGATCGCCTTGTCGGCGCTGCCGTGGAGCAGCGTCTCGTTCTCGACCACCGACAGCCGGACCAGCACGCGGTAGTCGACGAAGGAGGCGAGCAGCGCCGGCTGGTCCAGGAGCCCGGCGGGCAGCGGCACGCGCACCGTGAGATCGGTGAGCTCGGCCTGCTCGAGCCGGGGGGCGAAGGCGCCCTCGGGGGTGGCCTGGTACGAGGTGCCGGCGGCGGCGAGGCGGGCGGCCGGCGGCTCGTGCACGAAGGTGACCGGCGCGTCGGCGACCGAGGCCGTCTTCAGCAGGTGGCGGACGGCGTAGCGCGGCCGGGTCGCGAACAGCGGGAAGACGGCGGGGAGATGGGCGCGGAAGGGCACCTCGTGGTCCTGGTCCTCGCCGGCGGTGCGCACCGACCAGGCGAACTCCTCACCCGGGCTGCGGGTGGTGAGCGCCGGGTCGGCGAGCTGTATCTGGACTCCCTGCTGCACTGCGGAATCAGCGGTGGCTGCCAGCATGACGTCTCCTCAGGTGTTCGTTGAAATGTTCGGTGGTGGCCATTCACATTAGGCACCCGCCGGGATTTCCAGGGAGAAAGTCGATGGCTTGTGTTTATGGCTGGAATAAGAGGAGGTAATTCCAGCCGCCGGCCCTGTTCTTGAGCGCTGCACACCCGTCACATGAAGATGTCACATCCGGTCCGTGACCGCATCCATGGCGCCGCCGAAACCGCCGACCCTAGGCTGAGCCCAGACTTCACGGAACGTCCTTCGACGATGTGGGTGGGAGAATGCATCACGACTTGCAGATAAACAGGCTGAGGACTCTGGTGGCCGTCGTCGACCTCGGCGGGTTCCGGAGGGCGGCGGAGTCCCTGCACATCACCCAGCCCGCGGTCAGCCAGCAGATACGTCAGCTCAGCGGTCTCATCAGAAGTCCGGTGTTCGCCTCCACGGGACGCAATCTGCGGCTCAGCCCGCGGGGCGAGGAGCTGCTGAGGTACGCCCGCCGCATGGTGGCGCTGAACGACGAGGCGGTCGACCGTTTCATCCCGCAGGCCGGCCACATCATGTTGTCGATCGGCGTGGCGAGCCAGCTCGCGGAGATGCTGCCCGAGTTCCTGCGGCTGCTGAACCGGGGCATGCCCCAGGCCCAGCTGAGCGTGCGGACCGGGGCGAGCGAGGAGCTGTCGGCCCAGCTGGCCGGCGGTCAGCTCGACGCGGCGCTGCTGCTCCAGACCGATCCGCCCGGGGCCGACACGGACACCCGGGAGCTGGGGAGGATGCGCATGGCCTGGTTCGGGCGGCCGGCTCACGGGGAGCGGGGCGCGCTGCCACTGGCGCTCTTCCCGGAGCCCTGCACGCTCCGGAGCCGGGTCCGCGAAGTCCTCGACGCGTCGGGGATCGAGTGGCGGATCGCGTACGAGAGCAGCGAGCTGATCGGGCTGCGCTCGGCGGCGAAGGCGGGTCTCGGCATGACGTGCCTGGTCGCCAACGGGGACGAGCTGTGGGGGCTGACCCCCTCCGTACGCCCCGGGCTTCCGCCGCCGCCCGAGCCGGTGCCGGTGACGATGTCGCTGGCCCCGGGGGGCGTACCGGAAGGCTTCGCCGCGATCGCGGAGAAGGCCTTCCGTCAGGCGCTGCGCGGCTATCCGCTCCTCCCGGACGCCGCCTCGGAGCCGGCCCCGGCCACCCCGGCCGACCCGGCCACCACCGCGGACCCCGCAGAGCCCGCCGGCCCGGCCGGCGCTCCCCTCCTCGCGACGGCCGCCGCCTGACGGCGTCCCACCGTCCATAAGCACACGCCCTCGTTCCGATCAGATCATTTGTCGGAGCACTCCGGAATAGGGCACCGCAGCGGCACTACAGTAATTTCCGATTCACCACCTCCACGGAAGAATTGAGGTAATCGCCATGCAGGAAACCCTCATTGCGCCCGAGTGCCCCGAGTGCGACGCCGAGGTGTCGCTGGGAACGGACGCCCGGGTCAGCGAAATAGTCGAGTGCCCGGAATGCCGGATGGAACTCGAGATCGAGTCCGTCGAGCCGCCGCAGCTGATCCTCGCCCCGGAGGTCGAGGAGGACTGGGGCGAGTAGCCGGCCCGGCCATCCCGACGAGAAGACGAGAAGGAGATTTCCCTGATGAGCTCTGCGGCAGCGCGACTCGGTGTCCTCGCCTCCCGGGTCCGGTTCGAGGAGAAGAACATCCTGACCGCGCTGGAGAGGCGCGGCGTCGCCTGTGAACAGATCGACCCCCGCGCTCTGTCGGTCCGGGCCGGAACGCCCTGGGACGGCCCGCAGATCGTGCTCAACCGCGAAGTGGGTCACTACCGTGCCCTGTACGCGGCTTCCGCACTGGAGTCGGCGGGCGTGACGGTGCTCAACAGTGCCGCCGCCACGGCCGTCTGCGGGGACAAGTGGCAGACCTCGGCGGCCCTGGTCGCCCGGGGCCTGCCGACCCCGGAGACCACGCTCGCCCTGACTCCGGAGGCGGCCCTCAAGGCCCTGGAGGAGCTGGGCTATCCCGCGGTGATCAAGCCCCTGGTCGGGTCCTGGGGGCGCCTCGTCACCCGGGTGACCGACCGGGCGATGGCGGAGGCCGTGCTGGAGCACCTCGCCGCCCTGCCCTCCCCCCAGTCGCACATCGTCTACGTCCAGCGCGAGGTCGCCAAGGCGGACCGGGACATCCGGGTCCTCGTCGTGGGCGGCCGGGCGGTCGGCGCCACCTACCGCCGCAGCGAGGACTGGCGCACCAATGTGGCGCGCGGCGCGGTCAGCGAACGCTGCCCGCTCGAGAAGGACCTCACCGAGCTCGCGGTCGCGGCGGCGGACACCGTCGGCGCCTGCGTGGCGGGGGTGGACCTCCTGGAGGAGCCGGGCGGCCGGCTCACCGTCCTGGAGGTCAACGACCGGGTCGAGTTCCGCGGCCTGCAGTCGACCTACGGAACCGACCTCGATGTGGCGGACGCGATCGCCGCCCTCCTGACAGCAAAGGCAGAGTCATGATCCGCGCGGCAGTACTGGGAGCGGCCGGCTACATCGGCGGGGAGCTGCTGCGGCTCCTCGTCAACCACCCCCAGGTGGACCTGGTGGCCGCCACCTCGCGCACCCTGCAGGGGCGCCAGATCGACGGCGTCCACCCCAATCTGCGCGGTCGCACCAAGCTGACGTTCTCCTCCGAGGACCAACTCCCCCGCGTCGACGTGCTGTTCCTCGCCACCCCGCACCGCGAGACGATGCTCCGGATGCCGGAGTTCCTCAACCGGGCGACCGTCGTCATCGACCTGTCCGGCGACTTCCGGCTGAGCGACCCGGAGGTGTACGAGGACTACTACGGCACCCCGCACGAGGCCCCCGAACTCATCGGCACCTTCGTCCAGGGCCTTCCGGAGCACCACCGCGAGCGGCTGCGCACCGCCGACCGGATATCCGTGCCCGGCTGCATGGCCGCCGCCGGCATCCTCTCCCTCGTCCCGCTGGCCGAGGCCGGGCTCATCACCGGCGACATCACGGTCGACGCCAGGACGGGCTCCAGCGGCTCCGGCGCGAAGGCCGGCGCGGAGAACCTGCACGCCGAACGGAGCGGCGCCCTGCGGGTGTTCGCCCCGACCCGGCACCGGCACGAGGCGGAGATCGCCCAGGCCACCGGGCACACCGTCCGGATGTCGGCGACCGGCGTCGAGGCGGTCCGCGGCGTCCAGCTGCTCAGCCGGGCGACCCTGGCCGACGGCGTCGACGAGCGCGCCATCCGGTCCGCCTACCGGAGCCGCTACGCCGACGAGCCGTTCATGCGGATCGTCGCCGCCCGGCGCGGGATGCACCGCTTCCCCGACGCCAAGATCCTCTCCGGTTCCAACTTCTGCGACGTCGGCTTCGCCCTGGACCGGGGCGCCTCCACCGTCACCGTGATCGCGGCGCTGGACAACCTCGTCAAGGGCGGCGCGGGCAACGCGGTGCAGTGCATGAACGTGCGCTTCGGCGAGCCCGAGGTGCGCGGCCTGGAGTTCACCGGCCTGCACCCCAACTGACCACCCGACAGCACCTCGTCCGGACCCGCCCGACAGCACCTCGTCCGGACCCGCCCGGTCCCGCCCGACAGCACCTCGTCCGGACCCGCCCGGTCCCGCCCGGCAGCACCTCGTCCGGACCCGCCCGGTCCCGCCCGGCACGTCACGTACCCCTCCCGTACCTCGTCCCGTACCAGTCGAAAGGACCCAGGCATGAGCAGCCCGCCTCTGCTGCGGGGCGCCCCCGCCCGCACCGATCTCACCGGCACCGACATCTCCAGCCTCGACGCGCACGGCCCCGACGCGGCCGAGCTCGCCGGGATCACCGGCCGGATCAGGGAGCACATCGTCGCCATGTGCGCCGGCCCCGAGGGCGGCCACCTGGGCGGGTCGATGTCGCTCGTCGAGATCCTGTCCGTCCTGTACTTCCGGGTGATGCGGCACGACCCCCGCTTCCCCGGCCTGCCCGAGCGCGACGTCCTGCTGCTCAGCAAGGGTCACGGCGGCATCGCCCTGTTCGCGACGCTCTGCGAAGCGGGCTACTTCCCGGCCGAGGCGCTCGACGAGTACGCCCGGCCCGGCAGCCACCTGATGGCCCACCCGCACCCGGAGATCGCCGGTGTGGAGATCGCCTCCGGCTCGCTCGGTCACGGTCTCGCCCTCGGCGTCGGCTACGCGCTGGCCAACCGTCTCGACGGCTCGGACCGCCGCTGCTTCGTGGTCATGGGCGACGGTGAGCTCCAGGAGGGCTCCGTCTGGGAGGCCGCCTCCGTGGCCTCCGCGCACCGGCTGGGCAGCCTGACCGCGATCGTGGACCGCAATGGGCTCCAGATCACCGGCGGCACCGAGAGCGTCAACTCCCTCGAGCCGCTGGCCGACCGCTGGCGCGCCTTCGGCTGGCGCGTCCTGGAGGCCGACGGCCACGACGCCGAACAGCTGACCACCGCCCTGACCCTGCCGGCGGACCCGGAGCAGCCCACCGTGATCATCGCCCACACCGTCAAGGGCAAGGGCGTGCCGTTCATCGAGGGCCAGGCCAAGAGCCACTACGCGCGGCTGAGCGGCCGACAGCACCAGCGGGCGCTCAACGCGGTCCGCGCCTCCTCCGCTGCGCCGAAGGGCGGTGAGCGCCGATGACCACGGCTCCGGCCCCCGCGCCGCCGCGCGCCGCGCGCGAGGTGTACCGCGACACGGTGGCCGCACTGCTCCCCGGCGAGCCGCGGCTCGTCGTCCTGGACAGCGACACCGGTCTGTTCGGCGGGGTGGACTTCGGTTCCGCCGCCGACCGCTATCTCAACCTCGGCATCGCCGAGCACACCCTGATGGGCACGGCCGCCGGCCTCGCCCGGGAGGGTCGTATCCCGCTGGTCAACACCATGGCGGCGTTCGCCTCCTCCCGCGCGGTGGAGGCGGTGAAGATCGACATCGCGATGGGCAACCTGCCGGTGCTGATCGCGGCCACCCACTCCGGGGTGTCGGCCGGGCACCTCGGCCCGACGCACCACGCCCTGGAGGACCTCGCGGTGATGCGGGCCCTGCCCCACATGACCGTGGTGGTCCCGGGCGACGCCGCCGGCACCGAGGAACTGCTGCGCCAGGCGCTCACGCTCGGCGGACCGGTCTACTTCCGGCTCGGCCGCGGCGCCACCCCCGACCTGCCCATCGGCCCGGCGCTGCGGATCGGCAAGGCCCAGCAGCTGCGGCACGGCACGGACATCACCCTGGCCGCCTGCGGGCCGTACCCGACGCTGGCCGCCCTGGAAGCGGCGGACCTGCTGGAGGCCGAGGGCATCACGGCGAACGTGCTGCACCTGCACACCGTCAAGCCGCTGGACACCCCGGCGCTGCTGAGCTCGCTCGGCGTGCGCGACACGGTCATCACCGTGGAGGAGCACTGGAGCTCCGGCGGCTTCGGCTCGGCCGTCGCCGAGGCGCTCAGCGCCGTACGCCCGGTGCGGGTGCACCGCATGGCGCTGCCGGACGAGTTCGTCCCCGTCGCCGGAAGCCAGCGCTATCTCCTCGAACGGGGCGGTGTGAGCGCCCGGGCGATCGCCGAGCGCGCCCGCACCTCGCTCGAATCACGCCGTGGAGGAATCCGGTGACCGCCGCCGACACCGCCGACACCTACCGCGCCGCCGGCTGGTGGCGGGACGAGACGATCCTGCACGATCTGCGTCGCTGGGCGCGCGAGCAGCCGGACAAGACCGCCCTGGTCTGTTACCAGGGGGACGCCTTCCGGTCCCTCAGCTACGCCGAGCTGTCCCGCCGGGTCGACCGGCTCGCGGTCGGTCTGCTCCGGCTCGGGGTCCGCCGCGGCGACGTGGTGACCCTGCAGCTGCCCAACTCCTGGGAACTCGTGGCACTCTGCCTGGCCGCCGCCCGGGTCGGCGCGATCGCGGGCCCGGTGGTACCGGTGATGCGCCGCCGCGAGGTGGAGTTCATGACCCGGCTCACGGCGAGCCCGGTCTACATCGGCGCCGCCGAGCTGCGCGGCTTCTCGTACGCGGAGATGAGCGCGCAGATCGCCGAGGCCGTCCCGACCCTGCGCCACCGGGTGCTGCTCGGCTCCGGGGCCGGTGACCTCTCCGCCGGCGCGCTGGACTTCGTACGCGATCTGTACGAGCCGGAGCCGGACCCGGAGCTGCTCGCCTCGCTGGACATCCTCGAGGCCGGGCCCGACGACGCCGCCCAGATCATGTTCACCTCCGGGACCACCGGCGAGCCCAAGGGTGTGCTGCACAGCCACAACACCCTGTACTCGATGAACAAGGCGCAGGCCGACGTGCTCGGGCTCACCGGCGCCGAGGTCACGGCGATGGGCTCGCCGACCACCCATCAGGCCGGCTTCACCTGGAACTTCGTGATGCCACTGCTGCTCGGCGCCACCGCCGTGCAGGTGGACCGCTGGGACCCGCGGCAGATGCTCCGGACCCTTCAGGAGCAGCGGGTGACCTTCTTCATGGGCGCCCCCACCTTCCTCTCCGACCTGATCCACGCCCAGCGCGAGACCCCCCACGACCTGTCGGCGCTGCGGAGCTTCGCCACCGGCAGCGCGCCGATAGCGCCGCTGCTCGTGGAGGACGCGCGCGAGGTGCTGGGCTGCCGGGTGTACGCCCTGTGGGGCATGACGGAGAACGGCTGCGTCACCGTCACCCGTCCCGAACAGCCTCCGCTGCGCGCCGCCGAGAGCGACGGCACCACCGTGCCCGGCATGGAGGTGCGGATCGTCGACAAGGACGGCGATCCGGTGGCCGAGGGCTCCCCCGGCCTGCTCCAGGTGCGCGGGTCCGCCCAGTGCCTGGGCTACTTCCGGCGCCAGGACGTGTACGACGCCTGCGTCACCGCCGACGGCTGGTTCGACACCGGCGATCTCGCCCGGGCCGACGGCCACGGCGGGATACGGATCACGGGCCGGGTCAAGGACGTGATCATGCGCGGTGCCGAGAACATCCCGGTGGTGGAGGTCGAGGCGGCCCTGCTGCGCCACCCCGTGGTCAGGGACGTCGCCGTGGTCGGCTACCCGGACCAGCGGCTCGGCGAGCGGGCCTGCGCGTTCCTCGTCACCACCGGCGCCGCCCCCGATCTGGAGGGCGTACGCAGCCACCTCGCCGGGCTCGGCATGGCCCGCACGTACTGGCCCGAGCGGCTCGAACTGGTGCCGGCGCTGCCGAGGACCCCCTCCGGAAAGATCCAGAAATTCGCTCTGCGGGACCGACTCCGGGCCCAGGAAGGACGCACGGCCTCATGAACTACGCCTTCACCGCCCAGCAGGACGAACTGGCCAAGCGCATAGAGGAGTTCGCCGCCGAGAAGATCGCCCCGCACCGCCAGGAGAACGACCGTCGCGGCGCGTACCGCCCGGGTCTGATCGAGGACATGGCCGCGGCCGGCCTGTTCGCGCTGCGGGTGCCCGAGGAGTACGGCGGGCAGGGTCTCGACGCCGTCAGCGCCGGTATCGCGCTGGAGAAGCTGGCGGCGGCCGATCTGTCCGTGTGCTTCCCCGTGCTCAACGCCGCGCTCATCGGGGGCGTCCTGGCCGCCAACGGGAGCCCGGAGCAGCTGGAGCGCTGGCTGCCGCCGATCGCGCGGGGCGAGGCGGTCGTGGCGCTCGCGCTCACCGAGGCCGGGCACGGCACGGACGCGGCGGGCATCGAGATGCGCGCCGAGCCCGACGGTGACGGCTGGCTGCTCTCCGGCGAGAAGACCTCGATCATGGTCACCGCCTACGCCACGCACGCGCTGGTCTTCGCCCGGACCGGCGGCGAGGGCGCCCACGGCATCAGCGCGTTCTACACCCGCCTCGACGGGGACCGGGTCCGCAAGGAGCGGCTGACCGACCTCGGCTGCCGCTCCGGCGGCCGCGGACGGCTGGTCTTCGACGGCCTGCGGGTCGGCCCCGAGGACCTGGTCGGGGCGCCCGGCGGGGGCTTCGGCGCCGTGATGCGCGGTTTCGGGGTCTCCCGGGCGTACATCGCGCTGATGGCCATCGCCGTCGGGGACGCCGCCCTCGCGGAGGCGTACGCGCACGCGTCGGGGCGCACCGCCTTCGGGCAGCCGATCAGCCGCTTCCAGTCGGTGGTGTTCCCGCTCGTCGAGCACACGACGCTGCTGCACGCGGCCCGGCTGGTCGGCTTCGAGGCCCTGTGGAAGGCGGACCGGGGCGAGGATCCCCGTATCCCCTCGAACATGGCCAAGTGGTGGGCGCCCAAGGCGGCCGTGGAGGCGGTGCACCAGGCCCTGCTGACGATGGGGCACATGGGCTGGAGCGAGGACGGCCCGGTCGCCCAGCGGCTGCGTGACGTCATCGGTCTGCAGCTCGCGGACGGCACGGCGGCGGCCACCAAGCTGACCGTGGCGAGGATGCTGCTCGGCAAGGAGTTCGCGCCGTGACCGCCCCGGTGGCCGAGACTCCGGCCGGGGCGTTACGGCCGGCGGACGCCGTACGGTCCGTGGCCGCGCTGCTGTCAGCGGGCGCCGGCCGGGGTGCGGAGTCCCTGTCGGTAGGTCTGCATCTTGGAGCGCGTGCCGCAGACGGCCATGGAGCACCAGCGGCCGCTGCGGTTGCGGGCCCGGTCGTAGAAGGCCCATTCGCACCGGTGCTCGTGACAGGCCTTCAGGCGCTGCCAGGTGCCGTCGCCGGCGGCCTCGACGACGATCGCCAGGACCTGGCCGATCATGCCCCGGGTGCCGGTGCCGCCGGGGCGCAGGCGGGGCACGCCGTCCTCGTCGAAGCCCAGGACCAGCGGGCAGTGGGCGGCGACGCGTTCGACGACGGCGCGGGCCGCCGGGTCGGGGCCGGCGCCGTTGTTCTCCCGCATGAGGGCGCGCAGCGCCTCCCGGACCTCGACCGCCTCGCGACGGTCGGGCTCGGAGGGGGCGTGGGCTCCCGCGGGAAATCCCTGCCGCTCCATCCACCGCGCGAGCCCCGCGACGGACGCGAACTCGTCCGGCCCGAACTCCACGTTGACGCTGTTGACGAAGGACTGCACCAGGGCGAGCCGGCCGGGGGCCACCTCACGGTCTCCGGGCTGTCGCACGCGCTTGGGTTCCGTCATCCCCCAGACCCTACCGGCCAACCAGCTTCGCCGGTATCCCCCGCTCCCTCTCCCCGTGACACCCCCCTGAAAGGAATCTCATGACCAGCTCCACCAGCACGGCCGGCACGACCCGGCCGCCGCTCGGCCTGCTGTGCGCCGCACAGTTCATGCTCGTCCTCGACTTCGCCATCGTGAACGTCGCCCTGGGCGCCATGCAGCGTGACCTCGGGTTCACCGCCAGTGGACTGCAGTGGGTCGTCGGCGCCTACGCGCTCTTCTACGGCGGCTTCCTGCTGCTCGGCGGCCGCGCCGGTGACGTCTTCGGCCGCAAGCGCATGTTCGTGACCGGTCTCGCGGTCTTCACGATCGCCTCGCTCGTCGGCGGCATCGCCAACGAGCCGTGGATCCTCGTCCTGGCGCGCGCCGTGCAGGGCCTGTCGGCGGCGGCCGTCTCCCCGGCGGTCCTCGCGATGATCGCCGGCGGCTTCCCCGAGGGTCCCGAGCGCGTGAAGGCGATGGGCATCTTCGGCGCGGTCTCCTCGGCCGGTTTCACCGGCGGCGTGGTCGCCGGCGGTCTGCTCACCGAGTTCCTCACCTGGCGCGCCGTCATGCTCGTCAACGTCCCGGTCGGCATCCTGCTCGTGGCGCTGGCCGGCCGCCGGCTCCTCGCCGACCACAAGACCGCCGGCTCCGCCCGTCTCGACCTGCCGGGCGCGGTCCTGGTCACCTCGGCGATGTGCGCCCTCACCTACGGTCTGACCGAGGCCTCCGGCAAGGGCTGGGGCGCCACGAGCGTCCTCGTCTCGCTGGCCGGCGGCGCCGCCCTGCTGATCGCCTTCCTCGTCGTCCAGACCCGGGTCTCCGGGCCGCTCGTGCCGCTGTCGATCTTCCGTAACCGCGCGCTGTCGGCGGGCAACGGGATCGCGTTCCTGTCCGGTGGCGTGATGTCGGTGTCGACCTTCTTCATCACCATGTACATGCAGCAGGTGCTGGGCTACTCCGCGCTGAAGGCGAGCATGGGCTTCTTCCCGCAGGCCTTCGTGGTCTTCCTGGCGAGCCTCCCGGTCGTCAAGCTCACCCACAAGCTCGGCGCCCGCAACGTGCTGATCGCCGGTGGTGTGCTGCTGGCCGTCGGCGCGGGGCTGCTCGCGCAGGTCACGGCGGACAGCTCGTACTGGCTCGGCGTCCTGCCGGGCGGTGTGCTGATCGGTCTGGGCGTGACGGTCATGATGATCTCGACCGCCATCGCGGGCACCAGCGGTGTCACCGGCCCGCAGATGGGTCTGGCCTCCGGCCTGTTCAACTCCAGCCGTCAGCTGGGTGTCGGCATCGGCCTCGCGGTGGGCGTCGCTCTCGCCGGTGTCGTGCACGGCGCCAAGGTCGCGACCATCCCGCTGAGCGGCTTCCAGGGAGCGTTCTGGTTCACGACCGGCCTGTCCGTGGCCATCGTCGTGGTCTCGATCCTCGGCCTGCGGCGCACCGCCGTGGCCTCGGCCACGCCCGCCGCCGCCTCCGGCGGTGAGAAGAAGGCCGCCGTCGCGACCGGCGCACCGGCCACGGCGAAGTAGATCCCAGCTGTTGATCTCCGGCGGCCGGCCCCGAGCGACGGGGCCGGCCGCCGCAGCGTAAGGCGTAAGAGAGGAGCAGAGGATGACTCACATACTCGTCGCGGGCGGCGGCATCGGCGGCCTCGCCGCCGCTCTGGCCCAGGCCCGGGCCGGACACCGGGCGACGGTCCTGGAGGGCCGCCCGGAGTTCTCGGAGATCGGCGCCGGGATCCAGCTGGCGCCCAACGCCTTCCACGCGCTCTCCGTCCTGGGGGTGCGCGACCGGGTGGCCGAGCGGGCCGACTTCATCGACGAACTGCGGTTCCTGGACGGCACGTCCGGGCAGCGGGTCGCCGCCATGGAGCTGACCGGCACGTACCGGACCCGGTTCGGCGGCCCGTACGCCGTGGTCCACCGCGGCGATCTGCACCGGGCGCTGCTCGACGGCTGCCGCGCGGCCGGCGTGGAGCTGCTCGCCGGGCACCGGGTGACCGGCTACCGGCAGACCGCCGACCGGGTGACGGCGCTGACCGCGGACGGGAAGCGGTTCTCCGCGGACGTGCTGCTCGGCGCGGACGGGCTGCGTTCCGCGGTGCGGGCACAGCTCGTCGGCGACGGCGGTCCGCGGATCTCCGGGCACACGATCTACCGATCGGTGATCCCGATGGCGGAGGTGCCCGAGGAGCTGCGCTCCAAGGCCGTCACGCTGTGGGCGGGCCCGGGCTGGCACTTCGTGCACTATCCGATCGGGGGCGGCGCGTTCCTCAACCTGGCGGCGACCCGGGACGACGGCGCCCGCGAGGAGATCACCGGGGCGCCCGCGAGCCGGACCCACGTCCTGGGCGAGTTCCCCGGGCTCTGCGGGGAGGCACGACGGCTGCTCGAACTGGGCCGGGACTGGAAGATCTGGGTGCTCTGCGACCGTGACCCGGTCGACGGGTGGGTGGACGGCCGGGTGGCGCTCCTCGGGGACGCCGCGCATCCGATGCTCCAGTACGCCGCCCAGGGTGCCTGCATGGCCCTGGAGGACGCGGTGGTCCTGGGCGGGCTGCTCGGTGCCCGGGCGTCGGTGGACGCACCGCGGTGGCTGGTGGAGTACAACACGCTGCGCCGGGACCGGACGGCCCGGACCACGCTGACCGCGCGGGAGTTGGGCGAACGCCTCTACCACGCCGCCGGGGCGGACGTGCCGGCCCGCAACGCGATGCTGGCGGACCTCTCCCCCACCGGGCTGCGGGACGCCGTGGCGTGGCTGCACGGCTCCACGTCGTTCACGGAGACCCGACGGCCCTCTAGGGCGCTTGCCGAGGCGGCATGACACGCGGCTCCTCCCGCGCACCGGACGCCGACCGCCACCCCTCGCTCGCAGAGGGGTGGCGGTCGTCGTGACGCGCGTGTTCTCCGGCGTAGCGGTCGGTGAGCTCGGCTCCTATGCGGGCCAGTTCGGCCTGTACGGAGGCGGGTTCGAGGACCTCGACGAGGGCGCCCCAGCCGGCCAGGTTGCGGGCGAGGTCCAGCGGGGTCGGTGCGCCGACGCGGACCCGGGCGCGGCCGTCGGCGTTCTCCCCGTCGGGGTGGCAGTGGCGTCCGAACCGGTCGCGCAGGACGTCCAGGTACCGCGCCTCGACGAGCACGGTCGCCCAGGTGCGCGAGCGCTTGCGCTCCACGTCGCCGACGACCTCCTGCCAGGCCGTGGTGAGCGTGAAGTCGCCGGGGCGCTCGGCGGTCCCGCCGGTCTGCTCCGCGGCGATGATGCGGTCGACGCGGAAGGTGCGGCGGCCCCGCTCGGTCCCGGCGATCAGGTACCAGGTGTCGTCCTTGTCGACCAGCCCCCAGGGGTCGACGATCCGCTCGGTCCGCTCCCGGGCCCCGTCGGTGTACGTCAGGCGGACCTTGCGCCGGCGGACCACTGCGGCCTGCAGCCGGTCGACCAGCTCGGGGCGGTCGCGCTCGCGGTCGCCCCACGGGGTGGGATCGACCATGGTGGCGCCGGCGGCGGCCTCGGCATCGGCCCGGAAGGTCTGCGGCAGCGCCCGCAGCAGCTTGTTCAGTGCCGCCTTGGCGTCCCCGGAGGCCGCCGCGGCGGGGCCGACGAGCAGGAAGAGCGCCTGGGCCTCGTCTGCCGACAGGCCGCTGAGGTCGGTACGGGCCCCGCCGACGAGCGACCAGCCGCCGCCGCGGCCGGGCTGCGGGTACACGGGGATGCCCGCGGCGGACATCGCCTCCAGGTCGCGACGGGCCGTGGCGACGGACACGTCGAGTTCTTTCGCCAGCTCGGCGGCGGTCACCCGGCCCCGGCGCTGCATGAGCAGCAGGGCGGCGACGAGTCGGTCAGCGCGCATGTCACCAGCTTGTCTCGTAAAGTGCTCACTTGGTGAGCACTTTGGGTCAGAGGATGGTCACGGTCACGGAACGAAGGAAGGAACCACCCATGCTGCGAGGACTTGCCACCGTCAACTTCTTTGCCGACGACGTGGAAGCAGCCAAGACGTGGTACGCGGAACTGCTGGGCGTCGAGCCGTACTTCGAGCGCCCGGGCGACGGCAAGCCCGCCGCCTACTACGAGTTCAGGATCGGTGACCACCAGACCGAACTCGGCCTCATCGACCGGCGCTACGCCCCGCCCGGTCTGCCCGACGCGCCCGGGGGTGCGATCGGCCACTGGCACGTCGACGACGTGGAGGGCACCCTCGACCGGTTGCTCTCGATGGGCGCCACGCTGTACACGCCGCTGACCGAGTACGGCCCGGGCTTCGTCACCGCTTCCGTGACCGACCCCTTCGGCAACGTCCTGGGCATCATGTACAACGAGCACTATCTGGAGATGCTGGGCGCCTGAGGCCCCTCCCGTACGGACGACGGTGGCCCCCACGTGGACACGTGGGGGCCACCGTCTCGTACGACAGCGCGCGGTCAGGCGGCCGCGGCGGCGGTACGCGCCACCAGGGCGGCCATCTTCTCCACCGTCGGCTCGTCGAAGAGGTCGACCAGCTCCAGTTCCACCCCGTGCTCCTCGCGGACCAGTTCGGTCAGCCGGGCCGCCCGCAGCGAGTCGCCGCCGAGGTCGAAGAAGTTGTCGAGGACGCCCACCCCGTCCAGCTCCAGGACCTTGGTCCACAGTCCGTGCAGCGACTCCTCGAGGGCGCCGCTGGGCGCCTGGTAGGCGGTGTCGACGTCCGGGCGGGAGCGCGGCGGCTCGGGCAGCGCGGCACGGTCGATCTTGCCGTTGACGCTGGTGGGCAGCCCGCCGATGACGAATGCGGCGGGGACCATGAAGGACGGCAGCCGCTGGGAGAGACCGCGGCGGATGTCCCGTACGGAGGGGGCCGCACCGGTGTCGGGCTCGATGTACGCGGTCAGCTGCACGTCTCCCTGGCCGTCCTGCCGGGCCAGCACCGCGGCCTGCTGGACGCCGGGCAGCGTGGTCAGGACGACCTCGATCTCACCGAGGTGGACGCGGTTGCCGCGCACCTTGACCTGGTTGTCCGTGCGGCCGACGATCTCGATGCTGCCGTCCGGCCAGTACCGGGCGAGGTCCCCCGTGCGGTACATGATCGGGTGCCGTGCCGGGTCGATCGGGTTGGTGATCCACTTCTCGGCGGTGGCCTCGGGGCGGCCGAGGTAGCCGGCCGAGAGGCTGACGCCGGCGATGCACAGTTCGCCGACCAGACCCGGCGGCAACGGGCGCAGGTCCTCGTCGAGGACGTAGATGGTGACGTTGGTGGTGGGCCGGCCGATGGGCGGCAGCCTGCGGGCGCGTCCCTCCTCGCCGAGCCGCTCGCCCATCTCGGTGATGTCGCAGCTCGCGACGACGGTCGCCTCGGCGGAACCGTACAGGTTGATGAGGCGGAACGGCAGGCCGGCCGGCGGCCAGGACTGGATGCGCTCGCCGCAGACCCGGATGTTCTCCAGCGGGGTGTCGTCGGGCCACTCCAGCCGCCACAGGCGCTCGGCCATCGGCTTCATGAGGAGGGTGGTGGTGATGCCCTCGCGCAGGAACCACTCCTGGAGGCGGAACTCGGAGGCGACCACGGAGACGTCCGGGATGTGCACGGTGCCGCCGACGGCGAGCACGGGGAAGCACTCGACCTCGATCATTCCGTAGCCGGGGGCCGCCAGCCAGGTGCCCTGGGAGGCGCTGGACATGCCGCACAGCTCGCTCATGCTGTGGATCAGGTTGCGGGCGGCGCCGAAGCGGACCATGACGGCCTTGGGGGCGCCGGTGGAACCGGAGGTGTAGCAGATGTGGATCAGGTCGTCCGCGGCGACGGGCTCGCTGACCTCGGTGACCGGCTCGGTCCGCCAGTCGTCGGTGTCCAGGGCGAGGACCGGGGCGAGGCCCTCGACCTTCGACTCGTGGGCGGCCAGGGTGAGCACGGCGGCGGCCGAGGCGTCCTCGATCATGTAGCGGATCCGCTCCGCCGGGAAGTCGCTGTCCAGCAGGATCGCCGCACACGCCAGCTTGAAGCAGGCCAGCTGGGCGATCAGGCTCTCCGCGCTGCGCGGGAAGCAGACGCCGACACGGTCGCCGGGCTTGACCCCGCGGGCCGTCAGCCGGTGGGCGAGCTGGTTGGCCTGGTCGTCGAGCTCGCGGTACGTCAGCCGGGCGCCGGGCAGGATCACGGCCAGCGCGTCGGGGGTGCGCCGGGCGTGCTCGGCGACGCGCTCGTGGAAGAACGGCTGCGGGACCGGCCCGGCGGTGTCGTTCCACTCGACCAGGGTGCGGTGGGTCTCCTCGTCGGTGAGCAGCGCGATGTCGTGGACGGTGCCTTCGGGCGCGGCGGCCAGGGCGGCGAGCACCCGCTCCAGGTGGCGGGCGTACTGCTCGGCGGCCTGCTCGTCGAACTCCGCGCTGTCCAAGCTGAGTTCGAAGGTGCCGTCGGCCGGGGAGACGGCCAGGGTCAGGGCGGCGAGCGCCGCGCCGGCGGGGCGGCCGACGGTGGTGACGGCGGCGTGCGCGGGACGGCCCGCGGGCGCCTCGGCCGCGTCCGTGGCGCCGGCCCGGGCCACCGCCTCCAGGAGCTCGGCGGCGGTGGTGTCCCCGGCCACCCGTATCGCGGCGGACTCGACGGCGTCCGGGTGCCGTTGCCGTCCGACGAGGAGTTCCGTCTCGCCCGTGTAGCGGTGCACGAGCGCGGCCAGCGCGGCCGTCGCGTACTCCTCGGGGCGGGCGGCGGCGGGCGCCGGGACGGTGAGGGTGTGCCGGTGCGGCACGGCGGTCCGCGCACCGTCGAGCACGCGGGCCAGGGGCAGGGTCGAACTCGTGTTGACTGCCACGGTGTTGATTCCTCTCGGGATGTTCACGAAGTCGGATGACGGCGGGGTGCTCGCCTGCGCGGCGGCGCCCGCCGGGGGTGACGGGGATGTGGCGGAGAGTGCCGGGTGCCGGGGAGTGCCGGGCGGGACGCCGCGCACGGAGGGGGTGCGCGCGGCGGTGGGGGTTCCGGCCGGCGGTCCCCGGCGGTGAGGGAGCCGGGTGGGGGCCGGTCGAGGCTCGGCCGTGAGGGCCGGGCTCGGCGGTGGGGCCGGCTGTGCCGGGAGGGGGCCGGCGGGGATCGGGCCGCCTGGGGGCGGGCGGCGCGGCGGGGGTGGGTCAGGCCGCCTGGGAGCGGGCGGCGCGGCGGGAGGCTACCGCGAGGGCGAGCTCCTCGATCATGTGCGCGGTCTGCGCCCAGTCCACACAGGCGTCGGTGACGCTCTGTCCGTACGTGAGCAGGTCGGTGCGGCCGATCGTGAGGTCCTGCCGGCCGGCGGCGAGGAAGCTCTCGATCATGACGCCGGCGACTCCCTCCTCCCCGGCCGCGATGCGCCGGGCGATGTCGCCGGTGACCAGCGGCTGGCGCTCGTGGTCCTTGTTGCTGTTGCCGTGGCTGGCGTCGACGACCAGCCGCTGGGGGAGCCCGGCGGCGGCCAGCTGCGCCAGCACGTCGGCCACCGGCTCGGCCTGGTAGTTGGGTCCGGCGCTGCCGCCGCGCAGCACCACGTGACCGTCGGGGTTGCCCTCGGTGCTGACCACGACGGCCCTGCCGTCGTCCCCGATACCCGGGTAGACGTGCGGGTGGGAGGCGGAGACGATCGCGTCCACCGCGTCCTCGACGCTGCCGCCGGTGGCGTTCTTGAAGCCGATCGGCATGCCGAGGCCGCTGGTGACCTGTCGGTGGACCTGGCTCTGGACGGTACGGGCCCCGATGCAGCCCCAGGAGACGGCGTCGGAGAGGTAGTGCGGCACCAGCGGGTCGAGGAACTCGCAGGCGACCGGCAGGCCGCTGCCCGCGATCTGGGCCATCAGCCCGCGGGCCAGGCGCAGTCCGCTGGGCAGGTCCTGCGAGCCGTCCAGGCGCGGGTCGCTGAGCAGGCCCTTCCAGCCGACGCGGGTGCGGGGCTTCTCGACGTACACCCGCATGACGACGAGGAGCCGGTCCCGGTACTCGGCGCCGAGCGCGGAGAGCCGCTCGGCGTACGTGAGGGCGGCGTCCGGGTCGTGCACGGAGCACGGACCCGCGATGACGAGCAGGCGGTCGTCCTGGCCGGAGAGGACGCGGGCGATCTCCCGGCGGGCTCTCTGCGTGGTCTTGCGGGCGAGCGGCGGTAGCGGGATCTCCTCGCGGAGTTCGGCGGGCGTGGGCAGCCGGGCGGCGGCCGGGGCCGCGGCGAACGTGCCGGCGGCGGCGTTGGCGGAGGTGCGGACGAGGCTCATGTGCGGATGTCCCTTCCTGGGGTGGAGTGGCGGGCGGAGATCGCGGGCGACGGTCGCGCGCGAAGGGCGGACGGCGGTGCGGGCGGGTCGGTGGGCCCCGGCGCGGCGGGCCGAGGCGGTGGCCTCGGGCGGTGGGCCCGGGCGGTGGCCTCGGGCGGATGGTCGGGGCGGTGGGCCCGGGCGGATGGTCGGGGTGCCGGGCCGGGGGTCAGATCCCGTCGGCCGTGAGGACCGCGGCGGAGAAGGTGAAGCCCATGCCGGTGCCGATGACGAGGACGCGGTCCCCGGGGCTCAGCAGGTCGTTCCTCAGCAGGTGGTCGAGGCCGTACAGCTGGTCGCACGGGCCGAGGTGACCGATGGTCAGGCCCAGCTCGTGCAGCGAGTTGCGCGGGGCGATGTCCAGGTGCCGTACGAAGCTCTCGCGGTGCAGGGTCCGGCCGACGAACGGGGTCACCAGCCAGTCGATGCCGTCCGGCGCCACATCCGCCTCGCCGAGGGCGCGGCCGACCACGCTGCGGGTGCGCTCGACCGACCTGGTCTGCACGTCGCGCAGCGACACCTCGCCGGTGGCGAGGAACTCCCGGGTCCTGCGGCGCATGTCCGGCTGCTCCGCGGCGGGCGCGGTGCGGAACGGTTCGGCGCCGCGGGACAGCCCCTCCAGGACGGTGTCGGTCTCGCTGACCAGGGACCGCAGGCGCAGCCGGCCGGTGTCGCGGGTGACCACGGCGGCCGCGGCGCCGTCGCCGAAGACCATGCCGGGCGAGGTGTACCAGCGGTTGCTGGGCGGTGCGAAGCGGTCCGCGAGGGTGATCAGGGCGGAGGGCACGTCGGGGCGGGCGATGAGGGTGGAGGCGGCGACGTCGAGCGAGGCGAGCGAGCCGTTGGACCAGGCGGCGACGGTCATCGGCATGCTGTTGAGGGTGGGGCCGAGCAGCTCGCGGGCGATCCAGCAGGCGGCCGGCCACATGTCGATGCCCTGGAAGTGGCCGTGGCTGTGCAGGACGAGCGAGTCGGGGTCGATCCGCGCGCCCTTCTCGCCGGCCTCCTTGATCGCCTGCCGGCCCGCGGTGACCGCCATCTCCGGCGGCGCCTCGGCCGAGCGCGAGTAGCTGATCATGCCGGTGCTGGCGGCGGCGTCGGCCGAGTAGGAGCCGTCGGCCACCGCCTCGGCCACCGGCACGGAGTCACCGAGGGTGCCTCCGGTGCCGGCGATCCAGATGTTGTCGAAGCGCATCGGACAGGTCCTTTCCTGGGTGGACGCGGTGGGCGGGGCCGGCCGGGTCGAGGCGGTGCGGACCCGAACGTCTGTTACCGGTTATGACGTTATGCAGGTATCGGGGCGGGGACAACGGCCTGCCGATAAAGCTCCGTTACCTCTCCGAGCAGCCCGGAGACGATCTCGGCGAGCAGCTCGCCACCGCGCCGGGTCAGCACCGAGGCGGGGTGGAACTGCACCGAGGCGAACGCCGGACCGCGCAGCGCGTGCACCTCGCCGGACTCCTCGCGGAACACCCGGACCTGTCCGGGCCGGGCGGCCGGGCAGTCGATCAGGTCGCGCTCGGCGTGCGCGGCGAAGGTGTTGTAGAAGCCGACGGGTTCTGTGCGGCCGAAGCAGTCGATGTGCCGCTGGAGCCCCTGGGTGGGCAGCGGATGCCGTACGAGCGGGAGGCCGAGCAGCGTGCTCAGCACCTGGTGGCCGAGGCAGACCGAGAGGAACGGGATGCCCCGGTCGAGGAGTTCGGCGGTCACCTGCCGCATCCGCGCGATCTTGGGGTCGGCCGTGTCCCTCGGGTCGCCGGGGCCCGGCCCGACGATGACGAGATCGTGCGCGTCGAGCGCGAACTCCTCGTCGAACCGCTTCACCACGATCCGCAGCCCCTGGGCCTCCAGCAGATGGCGGGCCATCGCCGTGAAGGTGTCCTCGGCGTCGATCACGAGGACCCGCCGGCCCGCGAGTCCGGGCACCGGGCGGCTGCGCTCGGCCGGCGGCCGGAACCAGAAGTCGGCCAGCGGCTCGTTGCGGGCGGCCAGGGCCCGCAGCACGTCCGGGTGGGCCGCGAGGGCGGCCGCCGCCCCGGCCCGGCCGGCCGGAGCGCCCACCGGCGTGCGCAGCGCCTCGATGAGCCCCGCCGCCTTGGCCCGGGTCTCGGCGGCCTCGCCCGCCGGGTCGGAGTCGCGGACGAGGGTGGCGCCGACCGGGATGCGGACCTGTCCGGCCGCGTCGATCTCCGCCGTGCGGATGAGGATCGCCGAATCCATGCTGCGGGCGCCGTGCTCGTCCCGGCCGATGAGCGCGGCCACCCCCGCGTAGTAGCCGCGGCCCTCCGGCTCGTGACGGCTGATCACCTCGCAGGCGCTCTCCAGCGGGCCGCCGGTGACCGTGGGCGCGAACAGGGTCTCGCGCAGGATGTCCCGTACGTCGAGGGAGCTCTGGCCCTCGATGAGGTACTCGGTGTGGGCGAGCCGGGCCATCTGCTTGAGGGCGGGGCCGGTGACACGGCCGCCCAGGTCGCAGACCCGGCCCATCATCTTGAGCTCCTCGTCGAGCACCATGTACAGCTCGTTGGCCTCCTTGGGGTCGGCGAGGAAGTCGAGCAGTCCGGTCAGCTCGGGACCCTCCGCGGGGTAGCGGTAGGTGCCGCTGATCGGGTTCATCACGACCTGGCCGGCGTCCAGGCTGATGTGGCGCTCCGGCGAGGCGCCCACGAAGGTCCGGCCGCCGGTGTGGACCACGAAGGTCCAGTAGCCGCCGGGGTCGCGGCCCGCGAGCCGGCGGAAGAACGAGAGCGCGGTCCGCGCCGACCAGTCGTCGATCCGCGCGGTGAAGGAGCGCTTGATCACGAAGTTGGCACCGGCGCCCCTCCCGATCTCCTCGGTGAGCACCCGGAGCACCCGCGCCGCGTACTCCTCGTCGTCCGCGTCGAAGGACCCCTCGTCCATGGCGATCGGCAGGTCGGGCAGCGCGTCGAGGACCTCGTCGAGCGGCAGCACCGCCTGGTCCTCGACGTCCATCGTCAGCAGGGGCGCACCGTCGTCGGGGCAGGCGAAGCCGCGCTCGCGGATCTGCCGGTACGGCAGCAGGGCGAGGACCTCGTGCCGGGCGCCGCCGCCCGCCGGGGCGTCCGGCAGCGGGATGTCGGCGATCAGCTCCCGCTCGGCGGTGCTGCCGACGATGAGGTCGATCCGGTCGGGCCCGGTCGCGCCGGGCCGGTGCAGCAGGGCGAACGGCGGCGGGTCGGCGCCGAGCACCCGCTCGAGCAGCGGATGCGGGCGCGCGGGCCGCCGCGGGGTCGGGCGGGGGCTCATCGGGCACCTCCGTCCAGCGCGGCCAGGACCGCACGGGTGGAGACGGTGACCGAGCACCGGGAGGAGACGTAGGCGAGCGTCTCGCGGTGCCGGTCGGCGGAGAAGTCCGCGACGGCGTCGCCCACCACGAAGGTCTGGATGTCGTGGGAGAAGCCCTCGTGGGCGGTCATCAGGATGCCGACGTGCGCGTACACCCCACAGATCACCAACTGGTCGCGACCGGTCTCGCGCAGCAGGGCGAGCAGGTCGGTGCGGCAGAAGGCGCTGGGCCGCCACTTGGTGAACACCCGGTCGCCGGGGGCCGGCGCGATCCGCTCCGGGATGGCCCGGTGGTCCGGGTCGGCGCTCATCCCGGCGCCCCAGAAGTCCTTCAGCAGTCCGCGCTGTTCGTCCGTCATGCCGCCGGGCTGCGCGGTGTAGACGACGGGGGCGCCGACCTCCGCGAAGGCTCCGCGCAGCGCCTCGGTGTGGTCCATCAGATCGGTCAGCGGCTGGCGGCCCTCGTCCGGGCCGCCGAGTCCGAAGGGGCTCAGGAAGTAGTTCTGCAGGTCGTGGACGAGCAGCACCGCGCGGTCGGGGTCGACCGTCCAGGTCGCGGTGTTGCGCGGCAGCTCGTCCTCGGCCGGCATGGGATAGGAGTCGATCAGAGGAATCGCCATGGTGGCTCCAGGAATAAGAAGAAGGAGGGGGAAGGGGGGCAAGGGGCGCCGGCTCAGACGCCGAGGGCGGCGCCGCCGTCCACCGTCAGGCCGTGCAGGGTGATGTGCGCGGCCCGGTCGGAGAGAAGGAAGAGCACCGCGTGCGCGATGTCCTCGGGCTGGGCGAGCTTGCCGAGCGGAATGCCCAGGCGGTACGTGCCGGGCGAGCCCTCGACGGAGGGACGGGCCGCGTCGCCGTCGGCGTACATCGAGGTGAGCATCGGTGTCTCGGTGGAACCGGGCGCGACCACGTTGCAGCGGATGCCGTACCGGGCCAGTTCGAGCCCCAGCGTCTTGGTGAAGCTGGTGGCGGCGGCCTTGGAGGCCGCGTAGGCCCCCATGTTCCAGCGCGGGATGGCCGCCGCGTTCGAGGCGACCGTGACGATCGCCCCGGACCGGCGCGGCACCATCCGGTTGGCGACCGCCCGGCTGACGTGGAAGACACCGGTGGCGTTGACGGCGAAGGTGGTGTCCCAGTCCTCGTCGCTGTAGCCCGCGACCTCGCCGGTGCGGAGCACGCCGGCGGCGTTCACCAGATGGTCGAGCGGGCCCAGTTCACGCTCCGTACGGTCGACGGCGGCGTCCACCTCGCCGCTGGAGCGCACGTCCACGCCCAGCGGCAGGACCGACGCGCCGGCCGTCCGCAGCTCCTTGGTCAGGGGCTCCAGGGCGAGCGGGTCGGCGTCGAGCAGCGCGACGCGCGCGCCCTCCGCGGCCAGGGCCCGGGCGACCGCCGCGCCGATCCCGCCCGCCGCCCCGGTGACCAGGGCCGTCTTGGTGTTCATCGCCGTTCCTTCCGGTCGGTGGGGAGGGTCAGGCCGGCCTTGGCCAGCCTGCGGACCGCGAGCGTCTCGGTGCGCTGCCGCAGGCGGGCGGCGACCGCGTCGGCGTCCACTCCGAGGCAGCGGACGGTGAAGGAGCTCAGGGCCTCCAGGTAGTCGGCCTCCAGGACCTCCTCGTCCAGGCCGGTCGACCGGCCGTCCTCGATCAGGACCCGGCCGGCGACGACCACGGTGTCGATGTCCATCGAGCCGCCGAGGGCGAGGAAGCCCTCCAGCGGGCGCGGGTTGAGCAGGTAGCGCCAGTCGTCGGCCTTCACCAGGAGCAGGTCGGCCTGCTTGCCCGGCTCGAGGCTCCCGATCCGGTCGCCCTGGTCGAGCCCGCGGGCGGGCAGCCGGGTCGCCATGGCCAGGGCGTCGGTGGGCAGCACCTCGGTGGGGTCGGCGTACATCTCGTTGTAGATCTGCCAGGCCACCCGCATCGACTCGGCCATGCCGCCGATCGGCATGGCGGCGCCGTCGGTGGACAGCGAGACGTCGAGTCCCGCCCGGCGGAACTCCGGGAAGAGCCGGGTCTCGGTGAGGGACGCCTCCCCTGCGGGCCCGTACTTGGCCGGCGAGTGGCTGATGTGCGCGCCCGCGCCGATCAGCAGGGCCCGCTCGCCCGCGTCGGCGAAGGCGCAGTGCACCGCCATGAACCGGTCGGAGAGCAGACCGAGGTCGGCGAACCGGCGCACCGGGGTGGACCCGTGGTACGCGAGCATCACCTCGGCCTCGTTGCGCAGCGCGCCGACGTGGGCGGCGAACGGCACGTCGAAGCGGGCGACCAGTTCGGCGAAGCCGGCACCGAGTTCGTCGGTCATGTTGGTGCCGTACACGGCGGTCGGCCAGGCCCGGACGAGCCCTTCGGGGTCCGCCTCGCAGTCGATCAGGAGCTTCTCGATGCGCTGGAGCTCGCCGTCGGCGTCGCGGGTGCGGCGGAAGCGGGTGTCCCCGGGGGCGCAGACCGCGTCCGAGGCCCAGGTGCTCACCGTGACGCGCATCCCGAGGTCGCGGGCGGCCCGGGCGAGCGCCTCCGGCTTGTTGAGGGAGCCGACGTCGCCCAGGGTCGTCACTCCGGAGCGCAGCTGCGTCCACATCGAGTACCGGGCGATGGCGAGCGCCTCGTCCGGCGTGAGCCGGTCCACCTGGCCGTGGAAGGAGTCGAAGATGACGGAGATCTGCGGGACGTCGCCGCCCAGCGCCATGAACACCGGCTTGTCGTCGCGGTCGGAGGCGTCCCGGAGCGCGCCCTTGAAGGGGAAGCGCATCGCGAACATCTCGTGCCAGTGCGGGTTGACGAAGCCGGGCAGGATCATCCGGCCCCGGGCGTCGATGGTCCGCAGTTCGGCGCGCTGTTCGGGCCGGACGTACGCCTCGACCTCGGCGACCGTGCCGACGGCGATCACCACGCCGTCCTCGGCGAGGACGGCGCCGTCGGGGACGACGCGGTCTCCGGCGTCCGCCGGGTAGAGGCAGCCGCCCTTGACCAGCAGGGCGCTCATCACGCCACCTCCGTCGTCCGGGCGTTCCAGGCGGCCGTGAGGTGGCGGTACCAGTCGTCGAGGGTGGGGGCGGCGGCGAGTTCGGCGAACTCGGCGGGCAGGCCCTGCCTGCGCCAGCGGGTGACCAGGCGCATCATCTCCAGGGAGCCGAGCCCGAGGTGGACCAGGTGGGCGTCACCGGGGACGGTGTCGGGCTGTGCACCGAGGACGGCGGCCACCTCCTGGCGGAGTTCGTCGGCGGAGAGCGGTGAGGTGCGCGGTGCGGTACGTGCGGCACGTATGCCGGCCATGGCGGTTCACCTTTTCTGTGAGGTCGAGAGGGACGGGACGGGCAGGGCCTCGGGCGCGGGCACGGCCTGGGGCGTGGCCTCGGGCCGCGGGGCCGGGGTCCAGTGGCGCGGCAGGGAGGGGTCAGCGGCGGCCGCCGCGAGCACCTTCTTGTCGATCTTTCCGAGGGGTGTCAGCGGCAGGTCCGGTACGAACTCGGCGCGGTCCGGCAGCTTGTAGTCGGCGAGCCCGCGCGCGTGCAGGGCGGCCTTGAGGTCGGCGAGTGTGGGCAGGTCCCCTCCGCCGTCGGCCTCGTCGCCGTCGGGGCGGCCGACCAGGAAGGCGTAGATCCGCTCGCCGAGGAACTCGTCCGGCACCGGCACGACGGCCGCCGCGGCGATCCCCGGGCAGCTGACCAGGTGGGCCTCCACCTCGCCCGCCGCGATCTTGTCGCCGCCGCGGATGACGACGTCCTTGAGCCGGCCCTGGACGATCAGGCGGCCGTCCTCGGTGAGGCTCGCGAGGTCGCCGGTGCGGTAGAAACCGTCGCCGGTGAAGGCGCGGGCGTTGTGCTCGGGGGCTCGGTAGTAGCCGCGCAGGGTGTACGGGCCCCGGGTCAGCAGCTCTCCGGTGACGCCGGCCGGCACCTCTTCGCCCCGCTCGTCGACGATCTTCACCTCGTCGGCCGGCGACACCGGCCGCCCCTGGGTGTGCAGGACGGAGTGCGGGTCGTCGTCGGCGCGGGACATCGTCAGGAGCCCCTCCGCCATGCCGAACACCTGCTGGAGCCGGCAGCCGAGTTCGGGGGTCACGCGCGCGGCGAGCTCCGGTTCGAGCCGGGCGCCGCCGATCTGCAGGACCTTGAGACTGGACAGGTCCGCGTCGGACCACTCGCGCTCGTCCAGCCACAGCCTGGCCACGGTGGGGACCACCGAGGTGAGGGTGACGCGTTCCCGCTCGATCAGCGTGAAGCAGTCGTCGGCGGTGGGGTCCGGCGCGAGGACGACGGTGCCGCCGGAGGCGAGCGTGCCGACCACTCCGGGGCAGCCCCAGGTGAAGTTGAACTCCACCGGCAGCGCGGCCAGATAGACGTCGTCGGGGGTCAGTCCGGCGAGGGCGGCGATCGTACGGGTCTGGTAGGCGTAGTCGTCGTGGGTGCGCGGGATCAGCTTGGGCAGCGCGGTCGTCCCCCCGGAGAGCAGGAAGAAGGCGACGTCGGACGGGTCGTTGGCGGGCAGCTCGGCCGGATCGGCGTCCACGGAATCCAGCGGGACCACGGCCGGCGAGCCGCTCACGCTCTCGCCCTGGGCGAAGATCCTGCGCAGCGCCGGCAGTTCGGCCGCCATCTCCAGGGCCAGCGCGGTGTGGTCGAAGCCGCGGAAGACGCCGGGGACGACGTAACCGGTGGCTCCCGACAGCTCGCACAGGTGCCGGATCTCGTTCGACCGGTGGGAGGTGAGCGAGAACACCGGCTTCGCGCCGGCCCGGAAGAGCGCGAACGCCACTTCCACGAACTCGGGCACGTTCGGCAGCTGGAGCACGATCCGGTCCCCCGGCTCCACCCCCTGCCGGACGAATCCGGCGGCCCTGCGGTCCACCCGGTCGGCGAGCTCGGTGTAGCTGATGCGGGTCTCGCCGGCGACGAGCGCGGTGGCGCTGCCGTACGTCTCGGCCCAGGCGCGGGGCAGCGACCCGAGGTCGGTGCCGTTCCACAGCCCCTCCCGGCGGTAGCGCTCGGCCGTTTCGGCCGGCCAGGGGGTGCATCCTTCGAGCATCACTGGTCCTCCTCCTGAGGTGCGGTGGCGTTGTCGGTGCCGGCGGCCGGCAGATAGGGCGCGGTGATCTCCACGACCGCGCAGGCGACCTCCATGCCGGGGCCCGCCGCGAGCAGCAGCACGCGGTCCCCGGGGGCGACCTCGCCCCGCGTCCACAGGCGTTCGAGCCCGATGAACGGGTCGGCGGCGCCGACGTGCCCGATGTGGCGGGTGAAGTCCCAGGTGCCGTGGACGGCTTCGACGTCCAGCGGATCGAGGTAGATGGTGTGCAGGGCGCCGTCGGCGTACCCGGTGTGGCAGATCCGCGCGACCTTCTCCAGGTCGGTGTCCGCCTCCTCCAGGGCGCGGTCGACGGCTTCGGCGACCACGTCGCCGAGGTGGACCTTCGGCGGCGCGGCGCCCTCGGCCCAGCGCCGGCGCCAGTGGTCGCTGCGCTCCTCGAAGTTGAGCGAGCGGCCGACGGTGATGCCGGGCGGGAAGAGCTCCTCGCCGCCACGGTGCAGTTCCTCCATCGACGGGGCGGAGACCGCGCCGACCGACAGCAGCCGGGCGAAGCCGTCCCGCCGGGAGAGGACGGCGGCCGCGCCGCCGTCGGCCAGCAGGAACAGCCGGGAGGAGTTCCAGCGGTCGACCAGGGGTGCGGAGAAGTTGTCGGCCGCGGTCAGCAGGACGGCGTCCTTGCCGTCGTCGGCGGTCAGCCGGTGCGCGGCCATCTCCAGGGCGGTCAGCATCCCGAGGCAGCCGGGGCCGACCTGGGCCGCGCCGATCGGCCGGTCCAGGGTGCGGTGCAGGACGTAGTGCGGGGCGGACCAGCCGTCGGGCCCCTGGTGATAGGTGGCGCAGTGCAGCAGCGCGCTGTAGTCCTCGGGGGTGAGTCCGGTGCGGCCGGCCCGGCGCAGGGCGGTCCGGGCGGCCCGTACGGCCATCTCGGGGGCCGGGAGTTCCCCGGCCACCCGGACGGCGAGCATCCCGGACGCCGCGCGGTGGGCCTCGTCGTACCAGCCGTTGGCCACCGCGTCGGCGGTCGTCACCTCGTCGGGAAGCCAGCTGCCGACCCCGGCGAGGTAGAGCTCGGCGGCGACCTTCATCGCGTACCGTCCGCTCCCGCGCCCGCTCCGGCACCGGCGGGCACGAGGAACCGGGCGACGCTGTCGAGCTTCTCGCAGGTCTCCTCGAACTCGCGCTCGGGCGTGGAGTGGCCGACGATGCCGGCGCCCGCCCGCAGCCAGGTGCGGCCGTCCTTGCGGTAGGCGCTGCGGAGCACCAGGGCCGCGTCCATCGCGCCGGTGTGGTCGACGGTCAGGACCGCGCCGCTGTAGAGGCCGCGGGTCTCCGGCTCGTGCCGGCGTATGGAGTCGTACGCGGCCGCCTTCGGCACTCCGGAGGCGGTGACGGCGGGGAAGACCGCGCCGAAGGCGTCCCAGGCCTCCCGGCCGGGGGCGAGCTTGCCGGCGACCCGGGAGGCGAGGTGCTGGACGCTGCCGCGCTCGCGGATGGCCATGAACTCCGGGACCTCGACCGAGCCCTCGACGCAGACGTCGACCAGTTCGTCGGCGCCGACCTTGACCGAGATGGCGTGCTCGTAGACCTCCTTGGGGGAGCCGAACAGGTCGGCGCGCAGGCCCTCGTCGGTGAGCAGGTCGCCGGTGAGGGCGCGGGTTCCGGCGAGGGGCTGGCTGACGACATGGCCGTCCTCGGAGACCTGGACGACGATCTCCGGGCTGAAGCCGATGGCCTCGGTGCCGCCCAGGTTGAGCATGAAGGAGCGGGCCGGGTTGTTGCCGCGGCGGCCGGCCACGTAGGTGCCGGTCAGGTCGACGTCCTCGTCGACCTCGACGACGCGGGACAGGATGACCTTGTGCAGCTGTCCGGAGTTGATCTCGTCGACGGCGAGCCGCACCGCCTCGCGGTACTGGGCGCCGCCGGTGGCGTGCACGTCCAGCGGCCGGGGCTGTCCGTCGAGGGCAGGGCCGGGGTTGGCGACGGTGGTGAGGAGCGCGTCGAGGGTGGCCTGGTCGGCGGCGCGCAACAGGGCGTGACCGGCCTCGAAGCGGACTTCGGCGCGCGGCACGACGAGGTGCATCAGCCGGCCGTCGCCGATGTCGTCCAGGGCGCCGTCCTTGGCGTAGGACAGCTCGAACGTGGCCCAGCCGTAGGCCCGCCAGTACGGCACGGTGACGGTGTCGAGCAGCTCGGACACCAGGCGCAGGGGCTGGTCGCTCCAGGGGCGGAAGGCGTCGGGGACGTCCTCCTGGGTCAGCCGGGCGCCGGTGCGGTCCAGCGTCAGCTCGGCGCGGACGCCGCCGGCGTAGGCCCAGTTGCCGCCGTTCTCGTAGACGACGTACGACTCGTGGAGACCCGAGTCGGCGAGGCGGGCCGCGACGAGCAGCGGGTCCTCGGTGAGCTGGAGCTGGGTCTCGAAGTAGTGGCGCGAGGCGATGGGGCTCATCTGAAGGTTCCTCCTCCGTAGCTGTTACCTTCAAAAACGATACGGAGGTAACAGCACGGGCCCCAGGGTTCCTTGATTAGCCCTTCTGATCGGAGTGCGAACCGACGCACGGCGCGGCGCGGGCGAACCGTACGCACAGCGAAGGGCCGCGCGGCATGCCCTCTGCCGCGCGGCCCCCTGAGCTGCCCCCGGTCGCTACTTCACGTTGACCGCGGCCCAGGCCGCGGCGACCGCCGTGCGCTCCGGGCTGCTCGCGCCGTAGAGGTCGGCGGCCGCCTGGAGCGTGGCCGTACGGGCGCCCGCGTAGTCCGTGGACGAGGTCATGTAGGTGGACAGGGCCTTGTACCAGATCTTGTACGCCGCGACCCGGCCGATGCCGGTGACGGTGGACCCGTCGACGGTCGGGGAGTTGTAGCCGACCCCGTTGATCGTCTTGGCGCCGCTGCCCTCGGAGAGCAGGTAGAAGAAGTGGTTCGCCGGGCCCGAGGAGTAGTGGACGTCCAGGCGGCCGAGGTTGCGGTCCCAGTAGTCACGGGAGTTGCCGTCGCGGCTGGGCTTGTCCATGTACCGCAGCGGGGTGCCGTTGCCCCGGATGTCGATCTTCTCGCCGATGAGGTAGTCGCCGGCGTCGGAGGAGTTGTTCGCGAAGAACTCGACCGAGGTGCCGAGGATGTCGGAGGTCGCCTCGTTGAGGCCGCCGGACTCGCGGCTGTAGCGCAGGCCGGCGGTGGCGGAGGTGAGGCCGTGGGTCATCTCGTGGCCGGCCACGTCGATGGAGGTGAGCGGCTTGGCGTTGCCCGCGCCGTCCCCGTAGGTCATGCAGAAGCACTGGTCGGACCAGAAGGCGTTGACGTACGCGTTGCCGTAGTGGACGCGGGAGTACGCGGCGACGCCGTCGCCCCGGATGCCGTTGCGGCCGAGTTCGTTCTTGTAGAAGTCCCACGTGACGGCGGCGCCGTAGTGGGCGTCCACGGCGGCGGTCTGGCGGTTGAGCGGCGTGCCGTCGCCCCAGACGTCGTCGGCGTCGGTGAAGAGGGTGCCGGTACCGCTGGTGCCGCCGTTCAGGTCGTACGTCTTGTGGCCGCCGCGGGCGGCGTCGGTGAGGGTGTACGAGGGGGCGGTGCCGAGGGTGACGTCACCGGCGTACTGGCTGTGGCCCGTGCCGGTCTCGATGGCCTCGTAGGCGTACAGCTCCTTGCCGGTGGCCGCGTCGGTGACGACGTGGCGCTCGCTCGGGGTGCCGTCGGCCTGGACGCCGGTGACGACGGTCTCCCAGGCGAGGGTGGGCTTTCCGGTGGCGGCCCAGATCACCTTGCGGGCGGAGGTCGCCGCCGGGGACTTCGCCTCGGAGGCGGCGACGGCCGACTTCTCGGCGGTCGCGGCGGAGACGGCGGCGGCCGTGCCGGGCACGGATATACGCGCGGCGGTCGCCTTGGTGGTGGAGCGGGCACCGTTCTTCTTCTGGTGCACGACGAGGTCGCCGCCGAGGACGGGGAGACCCTCGTAGGTGCGCTCGTAGCGGGTGTGGACCGTGCCGTCGGCGTCCTTGACGACGTCCCGGACGACGAGGCCCTCCTGGCCGGACAGGCCGATCGCCCTGGCGGTGGTGGCGGCCTCGGCCTGGGCGCCCTTGATCGCGGCGGCGCGCTCGCCGGCGGAGAGGACGAGCGCGGTGGCGCCGGCCTCCCGGTCGGTGGCGGCGCCGGCCGGGCCGCCCTGGACGCCGACGACGACCATGGCGGCCGAGGCGAGCAGGGCGGCGGCACGGGCGGTCGTCCGTGCGGCGGGACGGGCGGTCGTCCGTGCGGCGGCGCGGTGGTGCGAGGACTGGCGGGTCACGCGGGCTCCTTCGCTGAAGCTGTGGGGGGTGGCGCGGCAGCGAGCGTGCCAGCGAAAGAGCCTTTTTGACAGGTCTGCAACAAGGATTTGACCATCCGTTGTCCGGAGGGCGACCAGCCCTGTCCGTTATGCGACCGATTCGGCCTGCTTAGATGCCCTCATGGGAACGCTTCTTTACGTCACCGATCTCGGCTACCAGGCGCGGGGACGGCGCTACTGCGACGAGGACATCTGGCTCTCCGGCCGGCTGCGTGAGGAGTTCGGCGTCGCGCTGTGCCATCCGCTCGACGCGGCCGCGCTGATGGACCGCTTCGACGCCGTCGTCGTGCGCAACAGCGGCCCCGTCATCCACTACCAGGAGGCGTACGACGCCTTCACCCGCGCCGCGCGCGAGGCCGGGGTACGGATGTTCAACTCCCTCTCCGGCAAGGGCGACATGGCAGGGAAGGACTATCTCCTGCGGCTGTCGCGGGACGGATTTCCGGTCATTCCCACGGCCGGGCGGCGCGAGGAGTTCGCACTGCTGCCGGAGGCCGCGGAGTACGTGGTGAAGCCGCTGCTCGGCGCCGACTCGGTGGGCCTGAGGTTCGTGGAGGGGGCGCGGCTCGGGGAGGTCGACCCGGCGGGGATGCTCGTCCAGCCGCGGATCCCGTTCGCCTACGAGGTGTCCTTCTACTTCGTCGGGCGGGACTTCCGGTACGCGCTGTACGCACCGGACCCGGAGGCCCGCTGGGTGCTCGAACCGTACGAACCCACGCCTGCGGACCTGGAGTTCGCCCAGCGCTTCGTCGACTGGAACGACCTGGAGCACGGCATCCAGCGGGTCGACGCCTGCCGGGCCCCCGGCGGGGAGCTGCTGCTGGTGGAGCTGGAGGACCTCAACCCGTATCTCTCCCTCGACCTGGTGGGAGAGGCGGAACGGGAGGCGTTCGTCGGCGCCGTGAAGGGATCACTGCGGGAGCTGTTGAGGTAGCCACCGGGCCGGACACCCGAGAGCGCGGATGTCCGGAGGCCCGAGACGCCGGACGCCCGGATGTCCCGCCGCCCGGGAGGCCGGACGCGCGGGAGGCCGGGCGCCCGAGAGCTCGGACCACCCCAGGCCCGGATGTCCGAGGCCCCGGGGCCCCGGACGCCCGAGGAGCCGCCCCGGGCCCCGCTCCTCACGCCGAGCGCTTGCGGGGCGTCGCCTTCTTCGCCGTCTGCTTCTTCTCCGCCGCCGTCTTCTTGGCGGCGGACTTCCCCGTCGCCGTGCTCTTGGTGGTGGCCGTGGACTTCTTCGCGGCCGTCTTCTTGGCCGCCGTCTTCGCCGTCGACTTCCGCGCGGGCGCGGCCGTCTTCTTGGCGGCCGTCTTCGCCGTCGACTTCCGCGCGCCGGTCTCCTTGGGCGTCGCCCGCGAGCCGGACGAGCGCGCCGTCAGCTCGGTCACCCCGGCCATTCCGCCCTCTCCGCGCGCCTCCTTCGCGGCGCGGACACTGCTCTCCAGCGCCGCCATCAGGTCGATGACCCTGCCGCCGCCCTCCCCCTCGGGCTTCGGGGGCGCCACGGCCTCGCCGCCCTCCGCCTTCGCGGCGATCATCTCCTCGACCGCCTCCCGGTAGTCGTCGTGCAGCGTGCTGATGTCCACCTCGCCGAGCGTGGCCATCAAGGCGTCCGCCAGGTCAAGTTCGGCCTCCCGGATCGCGACGGGGGTCTCCGGGGCCACCCCCTCGGGGGCGCGGATCTCGTCCGGCCAGAGGAGTCCGTGCATGGCGATCACGTCGTCCACGACCCGGAGCATGCCGAGCCGCTCCCGCCCTCGCAGCGCGTACTTCGCGACGGCGACCTTGTCGCTGCGCTTGAGCGCCTCCCGCAGCAGGGTGTACGGCTTGGCGGCCGGCACGCCGCTCGCGGAGAGGTAGTAGGCGGCGTCCATCTGGAGCGGGTCGATCTCCGTGGACGGCACGAAGGCCACGATCTCGATCGTCTTCGCCGTCGGCAGCGGCAGGGACGCCAGGTCGTCGTCGGTGATCGGGATCATGGTCCCGTCGGCGTCCTCGTACGCCTTGCCGATCTCCGCCTGGGAGACCTCCTCGCCGTCGAGCTCGCACACCTTGCGGTAGCGGATGCGGCCGCCGTCCTCGGCGTGGATCTGGCGGAAGGACACGGACCGGCTCTCGGTGGCGTTGACCAGCTTGATCGGGATGCTGACCAGCCCGAAGGAAATGGCGCCGTTCCAAATGGATCGCACGTTTCATCCCTTTCGCCCGAGATTTCCGGATTCATGCGATTCTCATCGTATGACGCCGATCACAGAGGTGGAGGGGCGGCGCCTGGCGCTCAGCAACCTGGACAAGATCCTCCACCCGGCCACCGGGACCACCAAGGGCGAGCTGCTGCACTACTACGCGACCGTCGGAGCCGCGTTCCTCCCCCATCTGCGCGACCGGCCGGTGTCCTTCCTGCGCTATCCGGACGGTCCCGACGGGCAGCTCTTCTTCACCAAGAATCCGCCGCCCGGCACACCCGGCTGGGTGAAGACCACCCCGGTACCGCGCTCCGACGACCCGCGCGCCCGGCAGGTGATGGTCCAGGACCTGCCCTCGCTGATGTGGGCGGCGAACCTCGTGGTGGAGTTCCACACCCCGCAGTGGCGCTCCGACTCCCCCGCGGTCGCCGACCGGCTCGTCCTCGACCTCGACCCCGGGCCGCCGGCGACGGTCGTGGAGTGCTGCCGGGTGGCGCTGTGGCTGCGCGAGCGGCTCGCGGAGGACGGTCTGGAGGCGTACGCGAAGACCTCGGGCGCCAAGGGCCTGCATCTGCTCGTACCCCTGCGGCCGACGCCGTCGGAGGAGGTGTCGGCGTACGCGAAGAGGCTCGCCGTCCAGGCCGAGGCGGACCATCCCGCCCTGGTCGTGCACCGGATGACGCGGGCCCTGCGACCGGGGAAGGTCTTCGTCGACTTCAGCCAGAACGCGGCCGCCAAGACCACCGCCACGCCCTACACCCTGCGGGCCCGGCCTCTCCCGACCGTCTCCGCGCCGGTGACCTGGGAGGAGGTGGAGGCGTGCGAGGCGCCGGAACAGCTCGTCCTGCGCATGGACGACATCGCGCCCCGTCTGGAGCGGTACGGGGACCTGCTCGCGCCGCTCTTCGACCCCGACCGGGCCGGAGACCTGCCCTGACCCCGCACGCCCCCTTCCCCTCCTCCCCGGCGCCCCCCTCGCCCCGCCCCCGCACCCTCACCCCGCCCCGTCCACCCCGCACCCGTCGCACCCTCACCCCACCGTCCACCCCGCGCCCGTCGCACCCGCGCCCCCGGCTCCCGATCCGCGCCCGTCGCACCCTCACCCCACCGCCCACCCCGTCATTCGAAGTCGGCGGCGGACTCCTCGGGCGTGAGGTCCGGTCGCAGGCGCAGCCACGACGGCTGGCGCAGCAGCCCGGCCGTGGTGCGGACGGCGTATCGCACCTCGCCCACCAGGCGCGGCACGACCCAGTGCGCACCGGGCACCGGCGGCACCTCGGCGAAGGGGCACTCCGGGATCTCGGCGGCGTGCAGCAGCCGGGCCAGGGCGGTCCGCTCGGCCTCGCTCCAGCCGGTGCCCACGCTGCCGACGTAGCGCAGCCCGCCCGCGTGGCGCTGGCCCACCAGGACGGAGCCGGGCAGTCCGGTGAGCCGCCCGGCCCCCGGCAGCCAGCCGCCGATGACGACGTCCGCGGTCCGCATGTGCCGGATCTTGATCCAGTGACGCGACCGCGCCCCGGGTTCGTACCGGGAGCTGATCCGCTTGCAGACGAGGCCCTCCAGACCGTGCTCGCGGGTCGCCCGGAGCGCGGTCTCGCCGTGGCCCACCAGGGCCGCGGGGGTGGACCACGCCGGACCGGCCAGCGACAGCCCTTCGAGTTCTTCCCGCCGCTGCGTCCACGGCCGGCCGGTGAGCAGTCGCCCGTCCAGGAAGACCACGTCGAACAGGACGGCGTGCACCGGATCGCGGGCGGCCAGCAGCCTCGCCCGTGCGGGCGAGCCCGCCAGGCCCATGCGCGGCTGCAGCCGGGCGAAGTCGCTGCGCCCCTGCTCGTCGAGCATCACGATCTCCGCGTCCAGCACCGCCGCGCGGCCCGCGGGCAGCGCCCGGCCGAGCGGTCGGAGCTCCGGATAGGCGGCGGAGACGTCCTCACCCGACCGCGAGCGCACGACCAGCGTGCCGTCCCCCGCGAGATAGAGCATCGCTCTTTGGCCATCTTGTTTCGTCTCGAAGGCCCACTCGGCGTGCCGTCCGGCAGGCGGCAGCACGCCGGGCGTGGCGAGCATCGGCGCGATACGGGGAAGATCCACGGATCAGATGTCGCCCGGGACGCGTTCCGCTACGCCCCGATCGCGGGCGATTCAGCCATGAGGCACACGGAACCGGCGGTTCGGCGGCTCGAACCGGCGTACGGAGCCCCACGGTGTGTCCGGACGGCGGCCGGGGCCGCCCGACGGCGGCGGACGGCCGGGGAGCGCGGCCGCCGCCCGAAGTGTCCCGGCGGGCAACTCCCGTACGCCCGAAGGGTGTGGCGCAAAGCGTGCGCCCCCGGCACCCTTCGCGCGACGCCTGCCGTCAGCGGGTCCTGCTCGCCGGGGCCGTGGTGCACACTTGCTGCCTGGTACAGCGCTCACGGGGAAGGCGGCGGCCGGCATGCTGACGGGGATCGAGGAGGTCGACTGGGCCTCGCTGGGCCATGCCTACGGCCCCGCGGACGATGTGCCGGGGCTGCTGCGGGGACTCGCGTCGTCCGATCCGGCGGAGCGCGAGGTCGCCCTCGACGGGATGTACGGCACGGTGCACCACCAGGGCGATGTGTACGACTCCACGCTCGCCTGCATCCCCTTCCTGCTCGAACTGGTCGCCGATCCCGGGGTCGAGGACCGGGGCGGCATCGTCGAGTTGCTGACCAGCATCGGCGGGATCGATCTGAGCGGCGACGACGAGCTGGACCAACTGGACCCGGACGACGAGGAGTTCATCCCCGCCGCGAACTACGCGATGGCCGCCGCCGCCGTCGCCGCCGGCGCCGACGTCTTCCTCGGCCTCGTCGGCGACCCCGACCCCGAGGTTCGGCTCGCCGCCCCGTGCGCGCTCGCCTCGCTGCACCCCGACCCGGCGCGGGTCCTCACCCTGCTGCGGGAGCGGCTGACGATCGAGTGCGACACGGAGGTGCGGCTCGCCCTGGTGGAGGCGGTGGGGCGGATCGCGCGGCGGCACGAGTCGCTTCGGACCGAGACGGTCGAGTGGCTCGGCTGGCTCGCCCGCGCGGCCCAGGCGCCCGGGCTGCGGCTCGCGGCCCTCGCCCAGCTGGCCCGCTGCGCGCCCGCGGAGGTGCCGGCCGACGTCGTGGAGCGCGTGACGGAACTGCTCGACGAGGTGCGTACCGCGCCCGTCGAGCCGGGCTCCCCCGAGGGCACCCTGCCGTGCGCTCCCACCCTCGTCGGACAGGTCCGCGAGCTGTTCGAGGAGTACTCCGCCGGCCGCCCGACCCCGTGGACCGACGAGCTGATGCGCACGCTCCACACCGCGCTCGACGACCGCGTGGAGGACCGGATCGCACTGGTCCTCGCCCAGCTGCGCAGTCCCGACCGGTCGCAGCGGGCGGACGCGATCTGGCTGTGCGGTGGGCTGATACGGGTGTGGCGCGGGCGGTACGAGGAGGTGGTGCGGCTGATCGGGGCGCAGCTCGCCGACTCCGATCCCCGGCTGCGCGAGGCCGCCGCCTCCTTCCTGGAGGGGCTGTTCGAGCTGACCGGCCCGGCGACCGACGCCCTCGCGGAGCGGCTCGCCGTTCCGGATCACGGCGGACCCGGTCAGGGCGGACCCGATCACGGCGGACCCGGTCGGGGCCGACCCGATCACGGCGCGCCCGACGGGCGCGGCCGGGCGCTGCTGGCCCTGGCCCGGTCCGGCGACCCGCGTGCGGTGCCGCTGCTCGCCCGCGCTCTGAGAGAGCCGGAGGTGCGGCGGGACCTGTTGTACGCGGTGCCCATCCTGGGCCCCGCGGCCGTCCCGCTCGCCCCCTCCCTGCGCCGTCGCCTGGCGCGGGTGGAACTGGACGACCGGCTGTACGACCACGCGGCGCCGCTGCTCTTCGCGCTGGCCTCGGTCCGCGGCGTCCAGGCACTCCCCGAGGTCCTGCGGGTGCTGCGCGGGGCGCCGCCGAACCGGAGGGACCTGGTGCGGGAGGCGGCGCTGCGGGCCGTCGCCGCCTTCGGGCCCGCCGCCCGCGAGGCGCTGCCGGACGTACGGGCCCTGCTCGACAGCGACGCGGCCGGGGTCGCGGCGCAGGCGGCGCTCGCGCTCTGGTCGGTGGAGGGCGACCGGGGGGCCGTGCTCCCGGCTCTGGAGGACTGGTTGCGGCCCGGTGTGCCCGACGCCGACCGGTGTGCGGCCGCCCGCGCCCTGGGGCTGATCGGCCCGGCGGCGGCCGGCGGCGCGCCGGCCCTGCTTCCCGGCCTCACCGCGCGCGACCTGTGGCTGCGGGTGGGCAGCGCGACGGCCCTGTGGCGGGTGTCAGGTGACGCGGCGACGGCGCTCCCGGTGCTCCTGGCGGCCTGGGAGGAGAACCGCCACGCGCGCGTGGACATCGCCGAGTGCCTGGCGGAGATGGGCCCGGCGGCCGCGGCGGCGGAGTGGCTGATCCGGGCGGAACTGGCCCGCGGCCGCCGTCACAACGTGCGGGAGAGCGGCTTCAGCAGCCACGACGTCCACGAGGACGAGAAGCTGCTCACCTTCTGCCGCGCCGCGCTGGACCGCATGGAGCTGTGAGCGCCCGGCGGGACCCGGCGGGTGGGCGGAAAGGACTCCCCTGTGAATAAGGTCGGGAGGAAGACCCGCCCGTACGCCCCCGAGGAGCAGCGTGAGACCGCGCGGCCGGATGCTCGTCGCCGCCGTGGCCCTGGCCGCGGCGGCGGCCCTCGCGCTCTCCGGCTGCGATGACGAGGGCGGGCTGGAGAGCGCGGGTCCCACCCCGACCGCCGTCGGACCCGTCCGCCTCTGGCCCGGGCTGCCGCCCGCCACCGAGCCACCGCTCGACTACGGGGAGACGGACACCGAGCGGGTCCCGGGCATCTCGGTCACCGGCGACGACGTGCACCGCGTCGACGCCGTGGCCGTGGTGCGGGCCGAGGTGGACGCGCACCCGGACACGTACTCCGGCGGGGACGGCATGGACGAGGAGACGGCCCGGCTGATCGGCCGGTGCTCCACCGAGCCCCGGACGTGTCCGGTGCTGCGGGCGTACCACCGCGACCTGACGGGCGACGGCCGTGACGAGCTGATCGTCGGCATCCGGATGCCCGAGCAGCAGGTCGGCGTGCGGGTCTACCGCGCCGAGAAGGGCGGTCTGACCCGGATCATGTCCACGGTCGAGCAGGTGATCAGTGTGGAGCTGGCCGGCCGTGACCTGATCGTGCGGGCCGCCTCCGCCGGCATCCCGGGGTACGAGTACCGCACCGCCTGGTCCTGGGACGAGCGGCAGGGCGCGATGCTGCCGGCCCGGGACGAGATCGTCCGCGTCAAGCCGCCGGGCCCGTCCGCCTCCCGGGTCCCCGAGCCGTCGGTCTCCCCCGCGCCCTCCCGTGCCTCCGCCCCCTCCCGTACCGCCACGGGAGACTCCCGGTGACGCGGCGGGCGCGGCTGCGGCCGCCCTCCTGGACCGCGACCCTGACCTGGAAGGCCGCGGTCTTCATCACGGTCATGTGCTGCGCCCTCGCGGCGCTGCTCGGCGTGCTCGTGCACGTCTCGGTCGCCGGGCAGACCGTGAACGACTCGCGCGAGAAGGCGCTGGCCCGGCTCACCGCCGCCGCCCGTGCCTATGAGGCGGGCGACCCGCTCCCCCGGTTCTCCGGAATCGATCCCGCGGGCCTGCCGGAGTCGCTGCGCGCGCTCGCCCTGCGGGGCGAGCGCGGCACGATGGTCGAGAACCACGAGGGCCGCCCGACGATGTGGGCGGCGGGCCCGGCGGACGGCCGCGCCCTGGCCGTACGGGTGGACCACGCGACGAGCGCGGAGACCATCGCCGGGCTCGACCGCTCGATCCTCGGCTCCTCGGTCCTGGCGATCGGGGCGACCCTGCTCGTGGGGGCCTTCGCCGTCACCCGCGTCACCCGGCGGCTGCACCTGACCGCCCAGGTCGCCCGTCGGATCAGCGCGGGCGACCTCGACGCCCGCGTCGACGATCCCCGGACGAAGGACCCCTCGCGCCCCCAGGACGAGGTGGCCACGGTCTCCGGGGCGCTCGACACCATGGCCTCCACCCTCCAGCGCAAGCTGCAGGCCGAGCAGCGCTTCACCGCCGATGTCGCGCACGAGCTGCGCACCCCGCTGACCGGCCTGTCGGCCGCCGCCGAACTTCTGCCGGAGGGCCGCCCCTCGGAGCTCGTACGGGACCGGGTCAGGGCGATGCGCGCCCTGACCGAGGACCTGCTGGAGATCTCGCGGCTGGACGCCCGCAACGAGACGGTGGATCTGGCCGTGTACGACCTGGGCCCGCTCGCCCGGCGGGTGGTGGGCGCGTCGGGGACGGAGACGGAGGTGCGGATCGTCAGGGACGCCACGGTGGAGACGGACAGGCGGCGTCTGGAGCGGGTCCTCGGCAATCTCGTCGCCAACGCGCACCGGCACGGCGCCCCGCCGGTCGTCCTGACCGTGGACGGCCCCGTCGTCACGGTGCGGGACCACGGCCCCGGATACCCGGAGTACCTGCTGACGTCCGGTCCGCAGCGGTTCCGTACGGAGAACGGCGGCAAGGGTCACGGCCTCGGGCTCACGATCGCGGCCGGGCAGGCCGAAGTGATCGGCGCGGACCTGGCCTTCGCCCACGCGCCGGAGGGCGGCGGGGCGCTGGCCCGGCTGACCCTGCCGGAGTATGTGGCGTTCGACGAGGCGGGGACGGAGCCGCGGCACTGACGGCGCACCGTCACACATAAGGGATATAAGGCTTATCGCTTGCTACGTTGCGCACCATGACCGCAACGACGGCGGACGCTCCCCCGCCCGGGCCAGGCACCCCGAAGCGCCGCGGCGTGGAACTCTCCCTCCTCGTCTGCGCCGTCCTCATCTCCGTCCTCGGGTACGCCGACGTCGGTCTGGCCACGAGCGGCGCCGTGCCGCCGGACGCCGCCCGCTACGGCGCCGGTCTCGGCGCGCTCGCGCTGCTCGCCCATCTCGCGGTCCGCTTCCGCGCGCCGTACGCCGACCCGCTGCTGCTGCCGATCGCCGTGCTCCTCAACGGCCTCGGCCTGGTGCTGATCTACCGGCTGGACGTGGAGACGCCCCACGACCAGGCCGCCTTCACCCAGCTGGTCTGGTCGACGCTCGGGGTGGCGCTCTTCATCGCCGTCGTCGTGCTGCTGCGCGACCACCGGGTGCTGCAGCGGTACGCGTATCTGTCGGTGGCCACCGCACTGGCGCTGATGCTCGTGCCGATCTTCTTCCCGGCCGTGAACGGGGCCAAGATCTGGATCCGGCTCGGCGGACTCTCCTTCCAGCCGGGCGAGTTCGCCAAGATCCTGCTGGCCGTGTTCTTCGCCGCGTACCTCGCGGCCAACCGCAACGCCCTGGCGCACACCGGCCGCCAGATCTGGAGGCTGCAGTTCCCCACCGGCCGGGTGCTCGGGCCGATCGTCGCGATCTGGGTGCTGAGCGTGGGCGTCCTGATCCTGGAGCGGGACCTCGGCACCTCGCTGCTCTTCTTCGGCCTTTTCGTGATCATGCTGTACGTGGCGACGGGACGGACCGGCTGGATCGCGGTCGGGATGCTCCTGGCCGCCGTCGGGGCGTTCGCGGTCGGCTCCCTCGAACCGCATGTGCACGGCCGGGTCGAGGACTGGCTGAACCCCTATCGCTCCATCGAGGCGGGCGACGGACCGGGCCAGCTCGCCCAGTCCCTCTTCTCCTTCGCCTCCGGCGGGATGCTCGGCACGGGCCTCGGACTGGGGCACTCGATCCTGATCGGCTTCGCCGCCAAGTCGGACTTCATCCTGGCGACGGCGGGCGAGGAGCTCGGCCTGGTCGGCCTGACCGCACTGTTCCTGCTGTACGCGCTGCTGGTCGCCCGCGGCTTCCGGGCGGGTCTCGCCCTGCGCGACCCCTTCGGACGGCTCCTCGCGACCGGCCTCGCCTCCATCCTGGCGCTCCAGGTCTTCGTGATCGCCGGCGGGGTGACGGGCCTGATCCCGCTCACGGGCATGGCGATGCCCTTCCTGGCACAGGGCGGCTCCTCCGTGGTCACCAACTGGATCATGGTGGCGCTGCTGATCCGGGTGAGCGACTCGGCCCGCGCCCCCTGCCCGGACCTCGTCGACACCGAGGTCCTCGCCCCGGTCACGGAGGACGCCCGGTGATCCCGTACATCCGGCGCGCCGCCGCGCTGTGTCTCGTCCTCCTGGTGGCGCTCCTGGTGAACGCCGCGCGGGTGATGGTCCTGGACGGGGACGAGGCGGCCGGGCACCCGGCCAACCGCCGTCCGGCGATCGACCGTTGGGGTCAGCCGCGCGGCGATGTCCTCGTCGACGGCCGGCCGGTGACCGGCTCGCGGGACAGCGGCCAGCAGCTGCGCTACGAACGGACGTACAGGCAGGGGCCGTTGTACGCGCCGGTGACCGGCTACGCCTCACAGACGTACGGCACCGCGTTCGTGGAGCGCGCCGAGGACGACGTCCTCGCCGGGACGGATCCGATGCTGGCGCCCCTGCCGTTCTGGAACGACATCAGCCGAGGGCGGCAGCCGGGCGGGGACGTGGTGACGACGGTCCGCGCCCGGATGCAGGAGGTCGCGTACCAGGGTCTCGGCGGGAAGCGCGGGGCGGTCGCGGCCCTCGAGCCGTCGAGCGGGCGGATCCTGGCCCTGGTCTCCTCCCCGTCGTACGACCCGGGACTGCTGTCCGGCACGGGTCCGGGGGTCGAGGGGGAGTGGGCCCGGCTGAACTCCTCGCCGAACCAGCCGATGCTGAACCGGGCGATCCGGCAGACCTATCCGCCCGGCTCCACCTTCAAGATCGTGACGGCGGCGGCGGCGCTGGACGCGGGCGTGGTCACGGACGTCGACGCCGCGACGGACACCCCGGACCCGTTCGTGCTGCCGGGTACCCGGCAGGTGCTCCCGAACGCGGCGAAGGGGTGCGGGAACGCCTCGCTGGCGTACGCGATCCAGTGGTCGTGCAACACCGTGATGGCCGGGCTCGGGGTGGAGGTGGGCCTGACCGGGATGGTGGACGCGGCACGGAGGTTCGGCTTCGACGACGCCGGGCTCACGATGCCCTCCTGGGTCGCCCGGTCCACCTTCGACACCGCCATGAGCGACGACCAGCTGGCGCTGTCGTCGATCGGTCAGTTCAACACGACGGCGACCCCGCTGCAGATGGCGATGGTGGCGGCGGCCGTCGCCAACAACGGGGAGATCGCCCACCCGTATCTGGTCGAGCGGACGACGACCTCGGGCGGCACGACGGTGGACACCACCGGCCGGCGCAGCTACCGCCAGGCGATGCGCCCCTCGACCGCGACCCAGCTCCAGCGGCTGATGGTCAAGGCGGTCGAGGAGGGCACGGGCGCGAACGCGGCCGTCCCGGGAGCGCGCGTCGGCGGCAAGACGGGCACGGCCCAGCACGGCCTCGGCAACACCGGGACGCCGTACGCCTGGTTCATCGGCTGGGCGCAGGCGGCGGACGCGGCCCAGCCCGCGGTGGCGGTGGCGGTCGTCATCGAGGACGCGGAGGCCAGCCGTACGGACATCAGCGGGGGCGGCAGCGCGGCGCCGATCGCCCGGGCGGTGATGGAGGAGGCGCTGCGGGCGGAGTCGGCGGCGCGGCGCGGACCGGTCAGCTGATCGGCTTGCGGATCTCCGCGCGGATCTTGGCCGTGGTCTCGGCGAGCTCGGCCAGGTCGATGTCCTCGGGGTCGGCGGTGGCCGACTCCGGGGTGACGAGGGCCACGGCGGCGGCGGTGTTGTCGTCGCCCCAGGCGCACATCGGGAGCGTGGTCGTCCCCAGCGCGTCCTTCGACGTGGTGACTTGGCAGCTGACGGTCACGCCGTACCCGGCGGGGGTGAAGCTCTTCGGCGGGACGGCGAGCGTGGACCCCTTCTCCGTGGCGGCGCCCCTGAGGATGGAGCGACGGGTGTCCGCGGGGTTCTTGATGCGTCCGTGCATGCCGGAGACGACGAGGGCGGAGTCGTCCTTGCCGCCGTACTGCCCGACCGCCGCCTCGGCGTCCTTCACGGTGAGATCGAGGGTGTCCTCGATCTCCTTGCCCTCGGTCTCGGAGAGGTCGGAGACCAGCGTGTACTCGCCGGCGAGCAGTGTCTTGGGGACGACGAGCCGGTGCGTCGCCGCCGGGAAGGAGCCGCCGCCGCCGGTGAGCCCGAGCGTGGCCGCGTAACCGAGACCGCCGAGCAGGACGAAAGACCCGAGCACGATGGCGACGATCGCCCCGGCCGACAGCGACTTCTTCGGCGGCGGCCCCATGGGCGGCTGCCCCCAGGCCCCGGGCGCCGGGTACTGCTGGGGGAAGCCCTGCGCGGGCGGCGGCCCGTAGGCCCCGGGCTGCTGCGGGGGCGGCACGGGCCCGCCGTACGGCTGGTGGGGCGGCTGGTTCGGCGGAGGCGGCATGGTCATGACCGGCACGCTACGTCACACCTGCGAACACCCCGGAAGCCGGGTCCCGTCCGGCTTCGCCCTCGGACCGCACCCGGCCACCCGGCCACCCGGCCACCCGGCCACCCGGTCGGGGACGCGCGCGGCTACTCCCGCGCGCCCCGGGCGATGGCCTGCTCCACCTCCGTCACCCGTTCGCGCTCCTCCGCCGCGAAGCGCTCCCGGTCCAGGGCGTCCGCGATCTCCTCGTCCTGGGTCATCAGCAGGTCGAGGTTCGAGTCGCCCAGGTCGAAGACGCCCATGTCCAGATACGCCTTCTGCAGCCGCTCGCCCCACAGGCCGATGTCCTTCACGCACGGGACGATCCGGCTGAACAGCAGCTTGCGGAAGAGGTGCAGGAACTCGCTCTGCTCACTGAGCTCCTCGGCCTCCTTCCTGGGGATGCCGAAGTTCTCCAGGACCTCGACCCCGCGCAGCCGGTCCCGCATCAGGTAGCAGCCCTCGATCACGAACTCCTCGCGTTCGCGCAGTTCGGCGTCCGTCAGCTGCTTGTAGTAGTCGCGCAGGGCCATCCGCCCGAAGGCCACGTGCCGGGCCTCGTCCTGCATCACGTACGTCAGGATCTGCTTCGGCAGCGGCTTGTCCGTGGTGTCGCGGATCATGCCGAAGGCCGCCAGCGCCAGGCCCTCGATCAGCACCTGCATGCCGAGGTACGGCATGTCCCAGCGCGCGTCCCTGAGCGTGTCGCCGAGCAGGCCCTGGAGGTTGTCGTTGACCGGGTAGAGCATCCCGATCTTCTCGTGCAGAAAGCGGCCGTAGATCTCCGCGTGCCGCGCCTCGTCCATCGTCTGCGTCGCGGAGTAGAACTTGGCGTCCAGGTCCGGGACGGACTCCACGATCCGGGCGGCGCAGACCATCGCGCCCTGCTCACCGTGGAGGAACTGGCTGAACTGCCAGGAGGCGTAGTGCCGGCGCAGCTCGCTCTTGTCCCGCTCCGTCATCTTCGCCCAGTGCCGGCTGCCGTAGAGGGTCAGGACGTCGTCCGGGGTGCCAAGCGGGTCGTACGGGTCGACCTCCAGCTCCCAGTCGATACGGGTGGCACCGTCCCACTGCTTGTCCTTGCCCTTCTGGTAGAGGGCGAGAAGACGCTCGCGTCCGTCGTCGTACTCCCAGCTGAAGCGGGCCTGTCCGGACGCGGGGACGTTCCAGGAGGATTGTTCCGGGGCCTTCACGTAAAGGTCGTGCGTCGACACTGACGACTCCTTCGCTCGCCGAACGTGCTCCTTCCGGCAGGCTCACACGTTGGTAGACAGAGGGTCAACAAGTAGCGCGCAAGGGATTGACGGGCTTACTGACGGGCAGTCTCATAAGGGGTGTCCTTCGGTAACCCGACCGTGCGCACAGCGAGGTGTCTTCCCGTCATGACCACTCGGACCGAGCACGACTTCACCCTCCTCCGGGACGCCCTGGGCCCGCTCCGCGACCGGGAGCACGTGGCCGCGCGGCTGCTCGAGTCCTCCCTCAAGCACTCCTTCGACCCGGAGAGCGAACTCGACTGGGAGGCCCCGCTCGAGGACGGCAAATGGTTCTGGCCGCCGGAGCTGGTGTCCCTCTACGACACCCCGCTGTGGCGGAAGATGTCCGAGGAGCAGCGGATGGACCTCGCCCTGCACGAGGCGGCCTCGCTCGCCTCGCTCGGCATCTGGTTCGAGATCATCCTGATGCAGCTGCTCGTCCGGCACATCTACGACAAGTCCGTGACCAGCAACCACGTCCGGTACGCGCTCACCGAGATCGCCGACGAGTGCCGGCACTCGATGATGTTCGCCCGGATGATCCAGAAGGGCGGGGCGCCCGCGTACCCCGTGCCGCGGGTCTACCACAACCTGGCGCGCGTCCTGAAGACCGTCTCCACCACCCCCGGCTCCTTCGCCGCGACGCTCCTCGGCGAGGAGATCCTCGACTGGATGCAGCGGCTGACCTTCCCGGACGAGCGCGTCCAGACCCTGGTGCGCGGGGTGACCCGCATCCACGTGGTCGAGGAGGCCCGGCACGTGCGGTACGCCCGCGAGGAGCTGCGGCGCCAGATGGTGACGGCGCCTCGGTGGGAGCAGGAGTTCACCCGGCTCAGCTGTGGCGAGGCCGCCCGCGTCTTCTCCACCTGCTTCGTCAACCCGAAGGTGTACGAGAACGTGGGCCTGGACCGCCGGCAGGCCGTCGCCCAGGTCCGCGCGAGCGGCCATCGCCGCGAGGTCATGCAGACCGGCGCGAAGCGCCTGACCGACTTCCTCGACGACATCGGCGTGCTCCGGGGGCCGGGCCGTCGCCTGTGGAAGTCCTCGGGCCTGCTGGCGTGACCGCCTCCCCGGCCGTCCCGCCCCGGGGCTCCCGGCCTGCGCGTCACCTCGCGGAGTTACGCTGCGAGGCATGACCAGTGCCGCCTCGCCCGCGTACCGCCGGCTCAGTGTCGAGGAGCGGCGGCTGCAGTTGCTCGCCGCCGCCCTGACGCTCTTCGCCCACCGGGCCCCGGACGAGGTCTCCCTCGACGACGTCGCCGAGGCGGCAGGCGTCTCGCGACCGCTCGTCTACCGCTACTTCCCCGGCGGGAAGCAGCAGCTGTACGAGGCGGCGCTGCGCTCCTCCGCCGACGCGCTGGAGCGGTGCTTCACCGAGCCGCCCGTCGGCCCTCCGACCGAGCGCCTCGGCCGGGTGCTCGACCGGTACCTGTCCTTCGTCGACCAGCACGACGCCGGCTTCAGCGCCCTGCTCCAGGGCGGGAGCGTCGCCGAGACCTCCCGGACCACCGCCATCGTCGACGAGGTGCGCCGGGCCGCGGCCGAGCAGATCCTCGTCCACCTGGGGACGGACGAACCCGGGCCCCGGCTGCGGATGATGGTCCGCACCTGGATCGCGGCGGTGGAGGCCGCTTCGCTGATCTGGCTCGACGAGGACAAGCAGCCGGCCGCCGCCGAGCTGCGGGACTGGCTCGTCGACCATCTGATCGCACTGCTCGCGGCCACGGCCGCCACCGACGAGGAGACCGCCTCGGTGGTCAAGCGGCTCCTGGCGCAGGAGACCGCGGAGGGCCCCGTCGGCACGCTGGCGCGGCGGGTGACCCCCGTGGTGAGCGAGGCGGCACACCTCGTATGACACTGGGGCCGTGAAGAGCGAGAACACCCCCTTTCGCGGCGGACCGATGGACGGCCGGGTCCTGCCCGTCCTCCTCGGACCGACCGGACATCCGCCGAAGTGGTACGAGGTGCCGGTGCCGGACGCCGACGGCGGGCCGCCGACCGTCTACGCGTACCGGCGCGAACCGGCCGGGCACACCAAGCGGCTCGGGATCCAGCGCGGCTGGGTCTACGAGTTCGTTCCCGGGGGACGGGAACGCCACGTGGTGAAGTGGCCCTGGTCCAAGCCGTCTCCCAAGCCGTCCCCCAAGCCGAACGAGTGAGCCGGTTAGCCCGAATCGCCCCTTTGTCGGCTCATCGCACGAGGGGGCCCGCACATCATCACCATGGAGGTGATGGCGTGTCAGGAAGGCTGCTGCGCACGGTCTGCACGGGGGTGCTCGCCGCGACGACGGCGTTGGCGGGGGTCCCCGCCGCGACCGCCGACGATCCGGTGGACTCTCCGGTGGAGGCCCCGGCCGACGTCTCGGCGGATGCCTCGGCGGAGGGGCGGGCCGAGGACGTCCCGGACGGCGTTCCGGAGGAACCACCGGGCGAGACCCCCGGCTCGGCCGACTCCACCGACACACCCGGGCCCCCCGACGGCATCGACCCGGCCGACGGCACCCCTGTCGACGACGCGGCCGAACTCCCTCCCGCCGGGGGTGATTCCGTCGCCGGGCTCCTCACCCGGCTCCAGACCCTCTACCGCCAGGCCGAGAAGGCCACCGAGACCTTCAACGCCACGGACGAGGCCCTGCGGCTGCAGACCGCCGACACCAAGAAGGTCACCGCCGCCCTCACCGCCGCCCGCGAGGCGCTCGCCCGCGGACGGGACGCGGCCGGGCGGCTGGCGCGGGAGCAGTACCAGGGGCGGGCCGCGGCCGCGTCCTTCTCCTCGTACGTGCGGCTGCTGCTCTCCGACGACCCCCGGCACGCCCTGGACCAGGGCCACCTGATGGCCCGTGCGGCCCGCGACCGGGCCAGCACCCTCTCGCGCCTCACCGAGGCGGAGAAGCGGGCGGACGCGCTCGCGAGCCGGTCCCGGCAGGCCCTGGACCGGCAGCAGACGCTCGCCGCCCGGCAGAGGAAACAACGCGACGACGTCCGGGCCCGGCTGAACGACGTCCAGAAACTGCTGGCCTCCCTCTCCGCCGACCAGCTCGCCCGGCTGAGCGCGCTGGAGCGCACGCAGACCGCGGGCGCCCAGCGTGAACTCCTCGGCTCCGGGGTCCTGGATAACGCCCGGACCCCTTCCCGGGCGGGCGGGGAGGCGCTGCGGTACGCGGTACGGCAGATCGGCAAGCCGTACGTGTGGGGCGCCGAGGGCCCGGAGTCGTACGACTGCTCCGGACTGACCTCACGGGCCTGGGCGAGCACCGGCCGGGAGATCCCGCGGACCAGCCAGGAGCAGTGGCGGACGCTCCCGAAGGTGCCCCTGCGCGAGCTGCGCCCGGGGGATCTGGTGGTGTACTTCCCCGAAGCCACCCACGTGGCGATCTACCTCGGCCGCGGCCTGGTCGTGCAGGCCCCGCGCCCGGGCGCCCGCGTGAAGGTGTCCCCCATCGCCGCCAACCCGATCCTCGGAGCCGTCCGCCCGGACCCCGACGGCACTCCCCTCGCCACCTACAGCCCGCCGGCCCTCCCGACGGGAGCCACGGACGGCGCGGACGAGGGCTACGACCGGGTTTGACGGGACCTGACCGGGAAGTTTTTTGCCGGCTTCGCAAAAGAACTGGCCGTCGGCGTCCGCCCGGCCGGAGTCTGGCCGGGCAGCTGCTCCCGGACGTGTGAGGCAGGCCGTGACCACGACAACCCACCCCGACCCGCCCCTCCTCGACGCGCGCGGACGCTGGACGGTGCTGGCCGTCTGCTGTCTGAGCATGTTCCTGGTCGGCCTGGACACCACCATCGTCAACGTGGGGCTCCCCGCCATCGGGGACGGCCTCGGTGTCGGGGTCCGCGGCCTCGAATGGGTCGTGGACGCGTACACCCTCGTCCTGGCCGCACTCCTGATCTCCTCGGGTGCGCTGGCGGACCGGTTCGGACGCCGACGCGTCTTCCGGTACGGCCTCGCGGTGTTCGGCGCCGCCTCCCTGCTCTGCGCCGTCGCGCCCTCGGCGGGCCTCCTCGTCGCGGCCCGCGCGCTCCAGGGCATCGGCGCCTCGATGCTCAGCCCGGTGGCTCTCGCGATCGTGGTGAACGCCATGCCCGACCCGAAGGAGCGGGCGCGGGCCATCGGTGTCTGGGCGTCGGTCTTCGGGCTCAGCATGGCCGCCGGCCCCGTCACGGGCGGCGCGCTCGTCGAGGCGCTCGGCTGGCGCTCCCTGTTCTGGATCAACGCCCCGGTCGTCGTGGCCGCCCTCGTGCTCAGCGCGGTGTTCGTCCCGGAGTCCCGGGCGCCCCGGCCGCGGCGGCTCGACCTCCCCGGTCAGGCCCTGCTGACCGTGGCCGTCGCGGTCTCGGTCGGCGTGCTCATCGAAGGGCCGCACATCGGCTGGACCTCGCCCGCCGCGCTGGCCCTGTACGGGTGCGCGGCCGTCGCGACGGTGGCGTTCGTACGGGTCGAGTCGCGCCGCCCCGAGCCGCTGATGGATCCGCGGCTCTTCCGGCGTCCGGTCTTCGCCGGCGCGGTCCTGGGCGCCCTCGCGGTCTTCGTCGCCCTGAACGTGACGCTGCTGCTCAGCACCTTCTGGCTGCAGCACGGGCGGGGGTGGACCCCCCTGGCCGCCGGGGCGGCCACCCTGCCGATGGCTGTCGGGGCGACCGTCTGCGCGCCCCTGGCCGGGCGTCTGGTCGGCCGCCTCGGCCCGCGGCCGCCGCTCCTGCTGGCCGGCGGTTTCCTCACGGCGGGCGGTCTCTGCCTGGTGGGGCTCGACCAGGACACCGGCGTCCCCCTGCTGCTGACGGCCTATCTGCTCGTCGGTGTCGGGTTCGGCTTCGCGAACGCCCCTCTCACCAACACCGCGGTGAGCGGGCTGCCGCCCGCCCGGGCAGGGGTCGCCGGAGCGATCACGTCCACCGCGCGCCAGCTCGGCGCCGCGCTCGGCATCGCCCTCGCCGGCGGCCTGGTCGCGACGGCCGGGCCCACCGAACTCGCGCGCGCGTCCCGCCCTGGCTGGATGCTGGTCGCGGCCTGCGGAGCGTGCCTCCTCCTCGTCGCCCACGCGTCGAGGCCGAGCAAGGACGCGGCCGCCCCCGCACCGGCGCGGTGATCACGCACGTCGGCGGGGCCGGCCGTCGGGATGCCGGTCTGCGGCCCGTCAGCCCTGGGTGACGGACGCCAGGTAGGCGGAGGTCTTCTCCGGGTCGAAGAAGAAGTTCTCGAAGTCGGCCGGGTCGTTGAAGCCGTTCGCGAAGCGGTCGGCGACCGGCTGGAGCTGACCGGCCGCGCCGATCAGGTTCAGGACGTGCTCCGGCGGGACGCCGAGCATCGCGTTCGTCCACTTCGTGACGTGCTGCGCGGTGTTCCAGTACCGGTCGAACGTGGCCTGCATCCAGGACTCGTCGAAGGGCCTGTCGCCGTTCTCGACGATCGAGGCGAGATAGGCCGCCGCGCACTTGGAGGCCGAGTTCGAGCCCTGGCCGGTGATCGGGTCGTTGGCGACGACGACGTCCGCGACGCCCAGGACCAGGCCGCCGCCGGGGAGCCGGCCGATCGGGTTGCGCACGGTCGGGGCGTAGCGTCCGGCCAGCGTGGCGTTGGCGTCGGTCAGCTCGACGCGGGTGGCCCGCGCGTACTCCCAGGGCGTGTACTTCTCCATCAGCTCCAGCGTGAGGGAGAGGTGCTCGGAGGGGTCCTTGACGCCCTGGAAGACGTCCAGCGGGCCGCCCGGGACGCCTTCCCAGAAGAGGATGTCGGCGCGGCCGGAGGTGGTCAGGGTCGGCATCACGAAGAGCTCGCCGACGCCGGGGACCAGGTTGCAGCGCACGGCGTCGAAGTCCGGGTGCTCGGGGCGCGGGCCGAGACCGTGGACGTACGCGACGGCCAGCGCGCGCTGCGGCTCGCTGTACGGGGAGCGGGACGCGTCCCGGCCGAACATGGAGACCAGCTCGCCCTTGCCCGCGGAGACCAGCACAAGGTCGTACGTACGGGAGAAGAAGTCCAGGTCGGAGACTGCCGCGCCGTGGATGACGAGCTGCCCGCCGCGCTGGGCGAAGGTCTCCATCCAGCCCGCCATCTTCACGCGCTGGTCGACGGACTGGGCGTAGCCGTCGAGCTTTCCGACCCAGTCGACGGCGCGCGAGCTGTCGGGCGCCGCCACCGACACGCCCAGGCCCTCGATCCGCGGGGCCTGGGACTCCCAGAAGTTCAGGGCGAGGTCACGCTCGTGCTGGAGCGCGGTGTGGAACATGCACTGGGTGGACATGACCCGGCCGGACCGGATCTCGTCCGCCGTGCGGTTGGACATGAGGGTGACCTCGTACCCCTGCGACTGGAGTCCGAGGGCGAGCTGGAGACCGGACTGGCCGGCTCCGACGATGAGTATCTTCCGCATGGCGGGTTCCTAACGCGTGGATCAGCTATTCAGGGGTGGCTTCGAGCGCGTGCGCGACCATCGCGAGCAGGGACTCGATCACGCTGTACCGCTTGCGCGCGTCCATGATCACGACCGGCACGTGCGGGGGCACCGTGAGGGCCTCCCGGACGTCCTCGGCCTCGAACAGCTCGGTGCCCTCGAAGTGGTTGACCGCGACGATGTACGGCAGCCCGCAGCTCTCGAAGTAGTCCAGCGCGGGGAAGCAGTCGGTCAGCCGCCGGGTGTCGGCGAGCACGATCGCGCCGATCGCACCGCGCACCAGGTCGTCCCACATGAACCAGAAACGCTGCTGGCCCGGGGTACCGAAGACGTACAGCACGAGGTCGTCGTCGAGGGTGATCCGGCCGAAGTCCATCGCCACGGTGGTGGTGAGCTTGTCGGGCGTCGCGGAGAGATCGTCGGTCTCCTCGCTCGCCTGGGTCATCAGGGCCTCGGTCTGCAGCGGAGTGATCTCCGAGACCGCCCGGACGAAGGTCGTCTTGCCGACGCCGAAGCCGCCCGCGACGACGACCTTGGTCGCGACCGGGGCCCGGGTGTGGTCGAGCTGCCAGTCCTGGGAGCCCTCCTCGGCGTCTGTCACGGGGACGGGTCCGGGGGCTTCGGGCTGGGCGGGGATTCCGGCGAGCGCCGGTGCAGCGGCTTCAGAGACGGCGGAGTCCACTCAGCACCCTTTCGAGCAGCGCGCGGTCGGGCTGGCCGGTGCCGTGACCGGTCCCGTACACACGGATCTTTCCCTGGTCGGCCAAGTCGCTGAGCAGCACTCGGACGACACCCAACGGCATCTTCAGGAGCGCCGAGATCTCGGCGACGGTACGCATCCGGCGGCAGATCTCGACGATGGCCCGCATCTCGGGCATCAGCCCGCGGGCGGCCGGCCCGCCGTCCGTGAGCACCTTGCGGGCGGGCGGCGCCTCGAGCGCCGCGACGAAGGTCTCGACGAGCAGGACGTGGCCGAAGCGGGTGCGGCCGCCGGTGAGCGAGTACGGGCGCACGCGCGCGGGGCGGCGGCCCTCTCCTCGGACCGGCAGCCGGTGGGCGTGGGATGCGGACGTCACTGGGTGCTCTCCATCGATTTGCGCAGCTCGCTGCGGAGTTCGGGGGTGAGTACGTGTCCGGCGCGGCCCACGAAGAGGGCCATGTGGTACGCCACGACGCTCATGTCGCAGTCCGGCTCGGCGTGCACGCCGAGCAGCGAGCCGTCGCTGATCGACATGACGAAGACGCTGCCCTCCTCCATGGCCACCATGGTCTGCTTGACCCCGCCGCCGTCCATCAGCTTGGCCGCACCGACGGTGAGGCTGCCGATGCCCGAGACGATCGTGGCCAGGTCCGCGCTGGACCCCCGGGGGCCGTCGGAACGGCCCGTGGCGGGAGTGGCGGCGTTCTGCGCCGCGGGGTCGGACGAGAGCAGCAGCAGGCCGTCGGACGAGACGACGGCCACCGAGCGGAGCCCTGGCACCTCCTCGACGAGGTTGCCCAGCAGCCACTGCAGGTTGCGGGCTTCCCTGCTCAGTCCGAATGTTCCGGTCGCAGTCAACTGCGTGCCTCCTCGACTGTGTCCCCCGTCTTCTCCTCTGTCCCCGCGTCCTGCGGCTGTACGTGCGTCCGCGGGTGCGTCTGTACGGCTTCGATCTCCGCCTCCACGTCCCGGCGTCCCTCCTCGGCGCCCCGGTGGAAGCCACCGAGCCTGCGGCGCAGCGCCTCGGCGTCCACGCCTCCCGCGCGCGGGGCGACCGGGCTGTCGGCCTGGCGGACGATCTGCGGGGTGCGCTTGGGCAGGCCCTTGTCGGTGAGGCGCGGGGCGGCCGGCTCGGGCTCCTCGGGTGCGCGCTCGTGGGTGTCCGGCTCCGGCGGCGCATCGGGGAGCCGGACCTGGAGGGTCGTCTCGGCCGGCGAGGGCCGGGGGGCGGTCTCGTGCCCGTCGGCGTCGGCCGGGACGGTCTCGTCCTGGGCGGGTGCCTGCGCTGCCGGGGCGGCGGCGGACCCGGGCCCGATCTCCGGCTCTGACACCGGATCCGGCTCGGCCCCGGCGGCCAGGGGCTCCGGCCCGGCGGCCTGAGGCTCGGCGCTCTCGGGCTCGGCGGCCATGCGCTCCGCCCCGGCGGCCTGAGGCTCGGTGGTCTCGCGCTCGGCGGCCCGGTGTGCGGCGGACTCGGGCTCGGATATCTCCGGGGTCGCCTCGGACTCGGCGATCGCCCGCTCCGCCGCCTCCACCAGGGGATCCCTGGTGCGGGGCGGCAGGGTGTTGGAGTTCGCCTCGGCCACCGAGCCGGGGAGGTTGAGCGGGGGCGCGGAACCGGCGACCGGCACGGCCGGCGGGACCGCGGTCGGCGGGGCCGTCGGAAGCAGCGGCAGCGGCAGCACGATGACGGCCGCGATCCCGCCCTGCTTCTGCTCGCGCAGCTGCACCCGTACGCCGTGGCGGGCGGCGAGCAGCGCGGTGACCCGGATGCCGAGCCCCTCCCCCGCGACGTCGGCCGGGTCGGCCTCGGCGAGCCGCGCGTTGAGCTCGGCGAGCCGGGACTCGGTCATGCCGATGCCCTCGTCCTGGACGGAGAGCATCACCTCGCCGCTCTCCAGGAGCCAGCCGGAGAGCTGGACCTGCGCGTCGGGCGGCGAGAAGGAGGTGGCGTTCTCGAGGAGTTCGGCGACCAGATGGCTGAGGTCGTCCGCGGCGAAGCCCGCGACCTGGGCGTGCGGCGGCAGGGACTGAATGGTGACCCGCTCGTACCGCTCGATCTCGCTGACGGCGGCGCGCAGCACGTCGACGAGCGGGACGGGGCCGGGGTGGCCGTGGACGTGCTCGTGGCCCGCGAGGACCAGCAGGTTCTCGCTGTGGCGGCGCATGACGGTCGCCATGTGGTCGAGCTTGAAGAGGGTGGCGAGCCGGTCCGGGTCCTGCTCGCGCTCCTCCAGCTTCTCGATGACGCCGAGCTGGCGCTCCACCAGTCCCAGGCTGCGCAGCGAGAGGTTGACGAAGGTGTGCTGGACGCTGTGCCGGAGCCGTTCGAGTTCGGCGGTGAGCAGGGCCGTGTGGCCCTGGAGCTCGGCGCGCTGGGCGGCGAGCTCGGCGGCGAGGGAGTCACGGGCGCCGGCCAGGTCGGCGCGCTCGCTGTCGAGCCGCTCGGTGCGCCGGGCGAGCGCGGCCAGCTTGTCCTGAAGGGTGTTGAGGGACCGTACGACCTGGGCGAACTCGTCGTTGCGGCCGGTGAAGCGGACCGGTTCCTCGGTCTCCGGGGCGGCGGCGAGCCGGGCGGCGCCGATGCGCAGCACGGCGAGCGGGCGGGTGAGGGTGCGGGCGACGAAGGTGGAGATGCCGATCGCGACCAGCAGGCAGCCGCCGAGGAAGGCGATGCGCAGTTCGAGGGCGGTGACATCGTCGTCACGCAGCTGCGCGAGGCGTTCCACCTGCTCGGTGGCGAGCGCCGACTCGACGCCGCGCATCTGCTCGATACGGGCGGAGAGGGCGGCCTCCAGCTTCTCGGGGTCGGTGCGCCGCTCGCTCTTGCTGAGCTTCGGCTGGTCGGTGAGTCCGGTCAGGTACCGCTCGGCGCTCTTGACGTCCGGGCCCGTCACGGTGCCGGCGAGGGAGTCGCGCCCGGCGGCCGAGGCGGCCTGGTCGAAGTCGGCGAGGGAGGCCAGTTCGCGGACGCGGGCCTGCTGGGCGGCGGCGGTCAGGGCGTCCCGGGCACGGTCGGCCTCGTCCGCGCCCTCCGGCTCGTCGGGCACGTAGGTGCCGGAGATCGGGTCGTAGGTCGTACCGGTGGACTCGGGCTGGGGTACGGCGAGGGCGGCCAGGAGCAGTCCGCGGGCGGCCGATGCCTGCTCGACGGCGCGGCCCAGCGCGGCGGGGGCCCGGGTGGCCTCGGCGGCGCGCGCCGGGGTCCGCTCGGCCAGCTCGTCCGCGAGGTCCTGGAGCTTGGCGATGACGTCCGAGTACGCCTTGTGGGCTTCCAGGGCGGTGCCCTTGCCGGTCAGCGCGGTGCGGCGGACGGCGGACAGGTCCGCGAGGTCGCGGCGCAGTTCGGCGGGGGCGGCGGGCCGGATCTCGTCGATCTGCCGGTCGACCCGGGTGGAACGGCTGCTGGTGACCTGGCGCTTGTCCTCGGTGTCGCCGGTCTGCTCGTCGCGGCCCGCGGCGATGTACGCGACGACCTCGTCACGCTCGTCGGCGAGCGAGTGGGCGAGGGTGACGGCCTGGCGGTCCAGTTCGGCGAGGGTGACCAGGCTCTGGGAGTCGGTCAGATCGCCGGAGGCGGTGAGGATCGCGGGGGCGCCGGCGGCGAGAACGGTGACGCCGACGAGGGCGACACCGGCGACCAGGCGGTTACGGACGCGCTTGGGGCGGCCCACGGGAACACCCGGGGTGCCGGAGGATCCGGGGGTGCCGTCGGCGTCGGAGCCCGTGGCCCCGCCCGCGGTCAGCGGGTCACCGGGGGTCTGGCTCCGCGTGCCGTTGTTGCTCCGAGGCCGCTTCTTCTGCACCGGTGCTCGCATTCTCGACTCGTCCACCCATGAAGCAGAGGTGACGACCGGTCACACATAGAGCGCCCCCACCCCTGGTACGGCTTCCGACCATTCCAGCGCTTTTGGGAAGGGGACGCGCATCGGCCGCTCCGCCACCCGAACGAGTGAACAACACTCATGAGTTGGCGAACAACTCCGCGCGAGGGTCTTTCCGCGCCCGTGCGGTGCGCCGGTTGGATCTTCCGTGCGGGCTTTGGCAAGATGCCCGCCCGCAGCTTCCCGGAGGCCCTCCTTCCGGCTCGCGTGCGCTCCTCGGCGGCTTGGTACAGGCCATATTCGGCCGTTTGGAGACGCTGTGAAGGAGTGATGCAGGCTTTCCGGACGGGGGGCAGACTGAGGATCATGCGCACCGAAGTCGCCACCCTTCCCGGCAGCCCCGAACGCCCCAACGAGGACTGGGCAGCGGCGACGCTCCCCGCGTCCGGCGGGGGCGGGACGGTGGTGGTGCTCGACGGGGTGACGCCGCCGGTCGACGACGACGGCTGTGTGCACGACGTGCCCTGGTTCACCGCCCGGCTCGGTGGCGCTTTGACCGAACTATCCGCTTCGCGGCCCGACCTGACGCTGCGCGAGGTGCTGGCGCGGGCAATCCGGCGCACCGCGGACGCCCACCGCGACACCTGTGACCTTTCTCACGTACGCACTCCCCAGGCGACCGTCGCGATGGCCCGCTGGAACGCGAGCTCGGTCGAGCACCTGGTCCTCTCGGACGCCGCGTTGCTCCTGGAGGCGCCGGACGGTTCCGTACGGGCGGTGCTCGACGACCGTCTCGACCGGGTGCCGGACGAGATCCGCCGCTCCCTGGTGGCGACGGACCGCCTGCGGAACCGGGACGGCGGCTTCTTCACGGTGGCGGCGGACCCGGAGGTGGCGCGGCACGCAGTGACGGGAACGACGCCCCGACCGGCGGTACGGGCCCTGGCGGCGCTCACGGACGGGGCGACGCGGTGGGTGGAGCTGTTCGGGCAGGGCGACTGGGCGGACTGCTTCGCGGTGCTCCGCAAGGAGGGCCCGCACGGGCTGCTCACCCGGGTCCGGGCGCTGGAGGCGGCCAACGAGGCGGCCGGCGGCCCCTTCCGCTGGAAGCTCCACGACGACGCGACAGCGGTGCTCGCCGTGCTTCCGTGAGGCCCGGTTCTCCCCTGAGACCCGGTTCTCCCCTAGCCCTCCGCGCGGGTGTTCAGCTGGTGCAGCAGGCGGGCCAGTTCGGCGACCTCGCCCCGGTCCCAGTCGGCCAGTTTGCGGACGTACCGCCCGCGCCGTGCGTCCCGTACCCGGCGGAAGCGGTTCCGGCCCTCTTCCGTCAGCCGCACCAGCGCCGCGCGCCCGTCGGCCGGGTCGGGGTCACGGGCGACGAGTCCGAGGTCCTCCAGGACGCGCAGCTGGCGGCTCATGGTCGCCTTGCCGACGCCGAAGTATCCGGCGAGCTCGGTGGCGCGCTGCGGTCCGGCGTCCTCCAGCCGCACGAAGAGCCCGTAGGCGGAGGACTCCAGCTCGGGATGCACCTCGCGGGCCATCTCGCCCGACTGGGCGCGGGCGCGGCGCAGAAAGACCGCCAGCTCCCGTTCGAGGGCGAGGAATTCCTGGTCCACACCACTGCGCGTCGACGACGCGGTGGGCTCGCCTTCACTCCCCGTACCGCTTCCGTGCACGTCAACACCTCTCGCGCGCTTTCCGGTCGCTGAAAGTTTCTTCCGGCCGCGGCCATCGCCGCAGCTCTCCCAGTATTTCGCAGGAGTAGACCAACGGCAGCACCGAGGGCCCCTTCCACCGAACCGGTCTACGTGCGTAGCGTCGTGGCTGACATGTCCACACCAGTTCATGTCGCCCCGCTCCCCCACCGAGCCTTTCGGAGGCACGCAATGCCCGTGCACAGATCCGGAAAGACCTTCGCCGGCGCCGCGCTCGCGACCCTGGCCCTCCTCCTCCCCCTCGCACTCTCGGGCGCGGCGAACGCGGCCGGGAGCGAGTCCGTACCCCCGCGCGGCTCCGCCCACATGGGTATGGGCGTCATCGAGCACGACGGCCAGGACGGCAAGCCCGGCGGCATCTCGATCCAGGCCGTCCAGACGGAGGGCGTGGACGTCTCCAGCCACCAGGGGAACGTGGCCTGGTCGACCCTGTGGAACAGCGGGGTGAAGTGGGCCTACGTCAAGGCGACGGAGGGCACGTACTACAAGAACCCGTACTTCGCGCAGCAGTACAACGGCTCCTACAACGTCGGCATGATCCGCGGCGCGTACCACTTCGCGACCCCGGACACGACGACCGGCGCGGCGCAGGCCGACTACTTCGTGAACAACGGCGGCGGCTGGTCCCGGGACGGCAAGACGCTGCCGGGCGCGCTCGACATCGAGTGGAACCCGTACGGCTCGACCTGTTACGGCAAGACGCAGTCGGGGATGGTCGCGTGGATCCGTGACTTCGTGAACCGGTACAAGTACCGGACCGGCCGCGACCCGGTGATCTACACGGCGACGAGCTGGTGGAAGCAGTGCACCGGCAACTACTCGGGCTTCGGCTCGACCAACCCGCTGTGGGTGGCGCGGTACGCCACGACGGTGGGCGAACTGCCCGCGGGGTGGCTGTACTACACGATGTGGCAGTACACCTCGTCCGGCCCGACGGTCGGCGACCACAACCACTTCAACGGCGACCTCTCACGGGTGCAGGCGCTGGCGAACGGCTGAGTCCGGCCCCCTCTCCGGCGGTCTCCCGGGTGCGCGGCGGCGCGCCCGGGAGGCCGTCTTCGCGTTTTCCGCGCCCACCCTCTTGCCCATTGGTATGGACCAATGCGACGCTCAAGGTGACGCGCACGGCATCAACTGCCGCGCGTTTGACGCTCGTTGCTCGTCCCGTCCTCCCCCACGCACGAGAGAGAGCCCCGCATGCCGTCGTACCGCCGCACCGCCGCAGCCGTCACCCTGTCCGCGGCCGCGCTGGTCCCCCTCACCCCCTCCACCGCCGGCGCGCACGGCGCCGTCTTCAACCCGGTGAGCCGGGTGGCGTCCTGTTACGCGGAGGGTCCGGAGACGCCGAAGTCGCAGGTGTGCAAGGACCTGGTGGCCGACTCCGGGACCCAGCCGCTGTACGACTGGAACGAGGTGAACATCGCCAACGCGGACGGGCGGCACCAGCTGCTCATCCCGGACGGCAAGCTGTGCTCGGCCAACCGCGAGAAGTACCGGGCGCTCGACTGGGCCCGTGCGGACTGGCCGGCGACGGCGGTCGGGGCGGGCTCCTTCGACTTCAAGGTACGGGTGACGGCGCCGCACGCGGGGACGATGACGGTGTACGTCACCAAGCAGGGCTTCGACCCGACGCGACCGCTGAAGTGGTCGGACCTGGACACGACCCCGGTGGCCACCTACGCCACCACCCGCACGGCGACGGACGGCCACTACACCTTCACGGGCACCCTGCCCGCGCGGACCGGCCGCCACATCGTCTACAAGGTCTGGCAGCGGAGCGACAGCCCGGAGGCCTTCTACAGCTGCTCGGACGTGACCTTCGGTGGTACGACGGCCGCCACGGCCCCGAGCGAGACGAAGATCGCCGCGGACGCCGACCGCTCCACGGTGAGCCACGCGGGCCACGGCGGCGACGAACACGCCCCGGCGCTCTCCGCCGACGCCACGGAGCCGCCCGCCTCCCCGCTGCCCTTCGCTCTCGGCGGCGCGGCGGCCCTGACGGCCTTCGGCGCGGGCAGCCTGCTGCTGTCCCGCCGCCGGAACGCGGCCTAGCCGGAGCGCGACTCCGTCCCGCCGGGAACGCGTCCCCGCCGGAACGCGCCCCCCGCCCTGGCGGGACCGCCGGCGGCCGGAGCGCGACCCGGCCGGAACGCCCCGAGCGGGGCACCTCATGAAGGGGTGCCCCGCTCGCCGTGAACCGAAGGACTACGCCACCGCGCTCACGGCGACCTCCGCCGGGGCGAGGGCGATCTCCAGGACCTGGCGGACGTCGGTGACCGGGTGGACCTCCAGCTTCTCCAGGATCTCCGCCGGGACGTCGTCCAGGTCGGCCTCGTTGCGCTTGGGGATCACGACCGTCGTGACGCCCGCGCGGTGGGCGGCCAGCAGCTTCTGCTTCACTCCGCCGATCGGGAGGACCCGGCCGGTCAGCGAGACCTCGCCGGTCATCGCGACATCCGTGCGGACCAGCCGGCCGGAGAGCAGCGAGGCCAGGGCCGTCGTCATCGTGACACCCGCGCTCGGGCCGTCCTTCGGGACAGCGCCGGCCGGGAAGTGGATGTGCACGCCCCGGTCCTTCAGACCGGTCACGGGCAGCTCCAGCTCGGCGCCGTGCGAGCGCAGGAAGGAGAGCGCGATCTGCGCCGACTCCTTCATCACGTCGCCCAGCTGACCCGTCAGGGTCAGGCCCGCCGCGCCCGTCTCGGGGTCCGCGAGCGACGCCTCAACGTAGAGGACGTCACCGCCCGCGCCCGTGACCGCGAGCCCGGTGGCGACACCCGGCACGGAGGTGCGCCGCTCGGCCGGGTCCTGCGCCGACTCGGGCACGTGGTGCGGGCGCCCGATCAGCCCGCGCAGATCGTCCACACCCACCGAGAACGGCAGCTCACGGTCGCCCAGTTCGTGCTGCGCCGCGACCTTCCGCAGCAGCCGCGCGATGGACCGCTCCAGGTTCCGTACGCCCGCCTCCCGGGTGTACTCGCCCGCCAGCTTCCGCAGGGTGGCGTCCTCGATGACCACCTCGCCGGGCTCCAGACCGGCCCGCTCCAGCTGACGCGGCAGCAGATGGTCACGGGCGATGACGATCTTCTCGTCCTCCGTGTACCCGTCGAGCCGCACCAGCTCCATGCGGTCGAGCAGCGCCTCCGGGATGGCCTCCAGGACGTTCGCCGTCGCCAGGAAGACGACGTCGGAGAGGTCCAGCTCGACCTCCAGGTAGTGATCCCGGAAGGTGTGGTTCTGCGCCGGGTCCAGGACCTCCAGGAGGGCCGCCGCCGGGTCACCCCGGAAGTCGGAGCCGACCTTGTCGATCTCGTCGAGCAGCACCACCGGGTTCATCGACCCGGCCTCCTTGATCGCCCGCACGATCCGGCCCGGCAGGGCGCCCACGTACGTACGCCGGTGGCCGCGGATCTCCGCCTCGTCCCGTACGCCGCCGAGCGCGACCCGCACGAACTTCCGTCCCATCGCGTGCGCGACCGACTCGCCCAGCGAGGTCTTGCCCACGCCGGGCGGGCCGACCAGTGCGAGCACGGCGCCGCCCCGGCGGCCGCCGACGACCCCGAGGCCGCGCTCGGCACGCCGCTTGCGCACCGCGAGGTACTCGGTGATCCGCTCCTTCACGTCCTCCAGGCCCGCGTGCTCGGCATCGAGGACGCCCTTCGCGCCCTGGATGTCGTACCCGGTCGCGCCGTCATCGGTTCGCTCGTTCCACGGCAGTTCGAGGACGGTGTCCAGCCAGGTGCGGATCCAGGAGCCCTCCGGGGACTGGTCGCTGGACCGCTCCAGCTTCTCGACCTCCTTGAGGGCCGCTTCCCGGACCTTCTCCGGCAGGTCGGCGGCCTCCACGCGCGCCCGGTAGTCGTCGGACTCGTCGCCCTCGGACTCGCCGTTGAGGTCCCGCAGCTCCTTCCGTACGGCTTCCAGCTGGCGCCGCAGCAGGAACTCGCGCTGCTGCTTGTCGACACCTTCCTGGACGTCCTTCGCGATGCTCTCGGCCACGTCCTGCTCGGCCAGGTGCTCGCGCAGCTGCGCGGTGGCGAGCCTGAGGCGGGCGACCGGGTCGGCGGTCTCCAGGAGTTCGACCTTCTGCTCGACGGTGAGGAAGGGCGAGTAGCCGGAGTTGTCGGCGAGGGCGGAGACGCCGTCGATCTGCTGGACGCGGTCCACGACCTGCCAGGCGCCGCGCTTCTTCAGCCAGGTGGTGGCGAGCGCCTTGTACTCCTTGACCAGCTCGGTCACGGCTCCGGGCAGCGGCTCGGGCACGGTCTCCTCGACGACGCTGCCCTCGACCCACAGGGCCGCACCGGGCCCGGTCGTACCGGCGCCGATCCTGACGCGGCCGCGGCCGCGGATGAGCGCGCCGGGATCGCCGTCGGACAGCCGTCCCACCTGCTCGACCGTGCCGAGGACGCCGGTCGCGGCGTAGGTCCCGTCGATGCGGGGCACCAGCAGCACCTTGGGCTTGCCGGTGTCGGCGCGGGCGGCGGCCTGGGCGGCCTCCACGGCGGCGCGCACGTCGTTGTCGGACAGGTCCAGGGGCACCACCATGCCGGGCAGCACGACCTCGTCGTCGAGCGGCAGTACGGGCAGCGTCAGCAGTGCGTTCGCCGTGGATTCGGCAGCCATGATCTCCCCTTCGGCAGTCAAGTTGAGCTATGTGCACTCAATGCTTGTGAGCCGCCAAATGTTCCCCGCGCCGCGTTCGCTCTGAGCGATCACTCTGTCGCCCTCAGGTCGGGGTCCCGCTCCCGCCCACCGTTGCGCCTCCCGACCGGAACAGATGTAATACCTCCATGAACATGTTAGCTATTACATCTGCGTGGGTGGCGGGCTGGACCGTCTCACGGGGCACCCCGCCCGCCGTCGTCGAACCCTGGGGCTACCGGATCGACGTGGGGCTGCCGACGCACGTCTTCCGGCACGTCCTGCCGGCGCCGGGCGCCGTGTCCGTGGGCGCGCTCTGCTCGGAGATCACCGAGCCCCACGCCTGGCTGAAGGTGATGGCGGAGCCGGCCGAGGTCGCGGCGTGGATCGCCCCGGGGTGGACCGTCCCCGACGACCCCGGCTTCATGATGACCAAGGCGCTGGACAAGGACGCGCGGCCGCCGGCGCCGGAGGGGTACGCGCGGACGACCGAGACCCGGAACGGGGTGATACGGGTCCGGATCGTGGCCCCGGACGGCACGCTCGCCGCCCGTGGCCGGCTGGCGCCGACGGGAGCGACCGCGGTCGCCGACCAGATCGAGACCCACCCCGACCACCGCCGCCGCGGGCTCGGCGCCAATGTGATGCGCACGCTCGAAGCGGCGGGCGCGAAGGCGGGGGCCGTGACGGGCGTTCTGTCGGCGACGACGGACGGCCTGGCCCTGTACGACTCCCTGGGCTGGCGCCACGAGGGACCGCTGACGGGGGTCGTCCGGGACGCGTGAGGGGCGCCATGTGGTGGGCGCGCCCTGGTCAATCGGATCGGCTGGAGGCATGCTCGGACCCATGGCGATCAGGGGCATGGTGCGCGGGAGGCGGTACGCGGGGCTCTGGGCCGCGTCCGCCGTGCTGATTCCGGTGATGACGGTGGCCGGGTGCGGCGGCCAGGGCGAGCAGCCGCCCCCGGTCGCGACCCAGGGCGGCAGCCAGGACGGCACCGCCGGGCCGACGCCGCCCGGAACCGGCGGCGGCCCCGTCCCGCCCGTCCCGACGGGCCCGGACGGGACGGTGAAGAACGACGACGACCCCCGGCCGCAGGACGTCCTCGTGGAGGTGAACGTCAACGGCGGTCTCGCCGGCGTCCGCAACCAGCTGATCGTCCACCACGACGGCGACTACACGACCCGCTCCGGCACGAAGCCCCCGCGCGCCGGCCGCATGACACCGGCCGAAGTGGCCCAACTGCGCGCGGCACTGGAGGATCCGGCCTACGGAAAGGTGCCCGCGCGGCCGAGCGGAAAGCCGGTGCAGGACGGTTTCCTGTACGTGATCACGTACAACCACCGCGTCGTCGTCGCCTCGGACGGCGACCGTCCGGCGGCGCTGCAGCGCGTCTTCGCGGCCCTGCCCGACGGCGGCCCGCCGACCAGCCCCTGACCTGACGCCGGGGCCCCGCTCGTCACCCCGCACGGAACCCCGTTCCCCGGGTAAGGGTTTGTCCCGGCCGCCCCCTCCCCGCGAGGATGGCCGGGCCAGACCGCCTGCCGAGACCGGGAGTGAGTGAACATGTCCAGCCCCGTCACGCTCGACCGCCGCGAGGGTCCGTACGGAGAAGTCGTACTGCGCCGACGCGACGAGCACTTCGAAATCATCTCCAACGGCACCTTCCTGATGGACACCTCGGACGGTCGCTCGGAGCGGCTCCTGATCGGCGCGGCGATGGACGCCCTCGGCGGACGCGTCGCCGCCTCCCTGCTGATCGGCGGCCTCGGCGTCGGCTTCTCCCTCGCCCACGCCTCCGCCGACCCGCGCTGGGGCCGCATCACGGTCGTCGAGCGCGAACAGGCGATCATCGACTGGCACCGCGAGGGACCGCTGGCCGCGATCTCCGGACGGGCGCTGGGCGATCCGCGCAACGTGATCCTGCACACGGACCTGATCGAGTACGTCCACACGTCCACCGACACGTACGACGCGCTCTGTCTGGACATCGACAACGGGCCCGACTGGACCGTCACCGAGGGCAACCAAACCCTGTACTCCGCCGAGGGATTGGCGGCCTGCGCGGCCCGGTTGAACCCCGGCGGGATCCTCGCCGTATGGTCCGCCCAACCCTCCGCCGATTTCGAATCCTCCTTGCGGAATGCCGGATTCAGCGGGGTACGGACGGAAGAGATCCCGGTTGCCCGGGGCGTCCCGGACGTGGTGCACCTCGGCATCCGGCCTGCGTAGCCGGGATGCTGCCGGTGCCTCTAGGCTGCTGGCCGACATCAGCGATGCGAGGCGGGGCAATGGAGCAGACACACACCACTCACCACGGTGCGGCGCCCACTCCGGGCGCGCAGCGGCGGGTGCTGGTCGTCGAGGACGACACGACGATCGTGGATGCGATCTCCGCGAGGCTGCGTGCGGAGGGGTTCCTCGTCCAGACGGCGACGGACGGACCGGCCGCGGTCGACGCGGCCGAGGCGTGGCAGCCGGACCTGATGGTGCTCGACGTGATGCTGCCGGGGTTCGACGGTCTGGAGGTGTGCCGCCGGGTCCAGGCCCAGCGGCCGGTCCCGGTCCTGATGCTCACGGCGCGGGACGACGAGACGGACATGCTGGTCGGGCTCGGCGTCGGCGCCGACGACTACATGACCAAGCCGTTCTCGATGCGCGAGCTGGCCGCCCGGGTGCACGTCCTGCTGCGCCGGGTGGAGCGGGCGGCGCTGGCGGCCGTGACGCCGCGGAGCGGCATCCTGCGGCTCGGCGAGCTGGAGATCGACCACGCGCAGCGCCGGGTCCGGGTCCGGGCCGAGGACGTGCACCTGACGCCGACCGAGTTCGACCTGCTGGTCTGCCTGGCGAACACCCCGCGCGCGGTCCTCTCCCGCGAGCAGCTGCTCGCGGAGGTCTGGGACTGGGCGGACGCCTCGGGCACCCGGACCGTGGACAGCCACATCAAGGCGCTGCGCCGGAAGATCGGGGCCGAGCGCATCCGTACGGTCCATGGCGTGGGCTACGCGCTGGAGACCCCGGCGCCATGAGCCGACGGGGGCCGCGCCCCGAGCGCCGCGGCGGGCGCCGGATCCTCATCTCGATCAAGACCAAGCTGGGCGCGCTGGTCGTCGGGGCGGTCCTGCTCACCTCGGGACTGGCCCTGGTGGCGATCCGTACCTCCACGGAGTTCCGCTACATCACGATCTTCGCGATGATCGCGACCCTCCTGATCACCCAGTTCGTGGCGCAGTCCCTGACGGCGCCGCTGGACGAGATGACGACCGTGGCCGGGACGATCTCGCGCGGGGACTTCAGCCGGCGGGTGCAGGGCGCGGACCGCCGGGACGAGCTGGGCGCCCTCGCCTCGACGATCAACCGCATGGCGGACGACCTGGAGGCCGTCGACCGGCACCGCAAGGAGCTGGTCGCGAACGTCTCGCACGAGCTGCGCACCCCCATCGCCGCGCTCCGCGCGGTCCTGGAGAACGTGGTCGACGGGGTCTCCGAGGCCGATCCGGAGACGATGCGCACGGCGCTGAAACAGTCCGAGCGGCTCGGCCGGCTGGTGGAGACGCTGCTCGACCTGTCACGTCTCGACAACGGTGTCGTCACGCTGAAGGCACGCCGGTTCGAGGTCTGGCCGTATCTCTCGGGGGTGCTCCGGGAGGCGAATCTGGCCGCGTCCCAGCGCGGCCTGTCCTCCACGTCCGGCCTGCACAACCGTACGGACGTCCATCTGCACCTCGATGTCTCGCCGCCCGAGCTGACCGCGCACGCGGACGCTGAGCGGCTGCACCAGGTGATGGCGAACCTCATCGACAACGCGGTGAAGCACTCGCCGCCCCACGGCCGGGTGACCGTACGGGCCCGGCGCGGGCCCTGGCCGGACTCGCTGGCCCTGGAGGTCGAGGACGAGGGCCCCGGCATCCCGGAGGCGCTGCGGCACACGGTCTTCGAGCGGTTCAACCGCGGCCAGGTCCCGGCTCAGGCCGGTCCGGGCAGCGACGGCGGCACCGGGCTGGGGCTCGCGATCGCCCGCTGGGCGGTGGATCTGCACGGCGGGGAGATCGGAGTGGCCGAATCGTCACGCGGCTGCCGGATCCAGGTCACTCTTCCGGGAAGCCCTCCGGCGCGGGATTGACGTAGGGTCGAACCGGAAGCGCATGTTCTGCGTGCAGGTGAACAGAACATGGTCGAGGTTGTCTCCCAGGACGGGGGGCCGCCGCACTCTCGCCTACCCGCGAGAGGGCAGAACCACGCTTGTTTCCCGCCAATCCCTGCGCCGAAACACCGTGTCAAGTGTGACTTGCACGACGTTGGAGCGCCCGGCCTGCACCTCTCGGCCAGGGAGGCGTAGCCTTTATTTCCGCTGTCCATCACCTTGTGAAGCGGAAGAGGGCGGTTACCGCCGTGTCGTCTCAGTCCCCCAGTAACTCGAGCATCTCCACCGACCAAGACGGGCAGGGTCAGAACCCTGCTACCGCCTTCGGCGCCAATGAGTGGCTCGTCGACGAGATCTACCAGCAGTACCTCCAGGACCCGAATTCGGTCGATCGTGCCTGGTGGGACTTCTTCGCCGACTACAAGCCCGGCTCGACGGAGGCTCCCGCCGCCGCGCCGCAGGTGAGCCCCGCACAGGCCGCACCTGCCGCTCCGGCCGCCGCCGCACCGGCTGCCCCGGCTGCTCAGGCACCCGTCACGCCCGCCCCGGCCGCCACCCCGGCGCCGGCTCCGGCCCCGGCCCCGGCGAAGCCCGCCGCCGCCGCTCCGGCCCCCGCGCCCGCCGCCAAGGCGCCCGCACCCGCCGCGAAGCCCGCACCCGCCGGCGAGGCGCAGGCGCCGGCCGGCCCGGAGCTGATCACGCTGCGCGGCCCCTCCGCCGCCGTCGCGAAGAACATGAACGCCTCGCTGGAGGTGCCGACGGCCACGTCCGTCCGCGCCGTCCCGGTGAAGCTGCTCTTCGACAACCGGATCGTGATCAACAACCACCTGAAGCGCGCCCGGGGCGGGAAGATCTCCTTCACGCACCTCATCGGGTACGCCATGGTGCAGGCGATCAAGGCCATGCCGTCGATGAACTACTCCTTCGCGGAGAAGGACGGCAAGCCGACCCTGGTCAAGCCGGAGCACGTGAACTTCGGCCTCGCGATCGACCTGGTGAAGCCCAACGGCGACCGCCAGCTCGTCGTTGCCGGCATCAAGAAGGCCGAGACGCTGAACTTCTTCGAGTTCTGGCAGGCCTACGAGGACATCGTCAAGCGCGCCCGTGTCGGCAAGCTGACGATGGAGGACTTCACCGGCGTCACGGTCTCGCTGACCAACCCCGGCGGCCTCGGCACCGTCCACTCCGTGCCGCGCCTGATGCCCGGACAGTCCGTCATCATGGGCGTCGGCTCGATGGACTACCCGGCCGAGTTCCAGGGCACCTCCCAGGACACCCTGAACAAGCTGGGCATCTCCAAGGTCATGACCCTGACCTCGACGTACGACCACCGCGTCATCCAGGGTGCCGCCTCGGGCGAGTTCCTGCGGATCGTCGCGAACTACCTCCTCGGCGAGGAGGGCTTCTACGACGAGATCTTCAAGGCCCTGCGCATCCCCTACGAGCCGGTCCGCTGGCTCAAGGACATCGACGCCTCGCACGACGACGACGTCACCAAGGCCGCGCGGGTCTTCGAGCTGATCCACTCCTACCGGGTCCGCGGCCACGTCATGGCCGACACCGACCCGCTGGAGTACCGCCAGCGCAAGCACCCCGACCTGGACATCACCGAGCACGGCCTCACCCTGTGGGACCTGGAGCGCGAGTTCGCGGTCGGCGGCTTCGCCGGCAAGTCGATGATGAAGCTCCGCGACATCCTCGGCGTGCTCCGCGACTCGTACTGCCGCACCACCGGCGTCGAGTTCATGCACATCCAGGACCCGAAGCAGCGCAAGTGGATCCAGGACCGCGTCGAGCGCTCGCACTCCAAGCCGGAGCGCGAGGAGCAGCTGCGGATCCTGCGCCGCCTGAACGCGGCAGAGGCGTTCGAGACCTTCCTGCAGACCAAGTATGTCGGTCAGAAGCGGTTCTCGCTGGAGGGCGGCGAGTCCGTCATCCCGCTGCTCGACGCGGTCATCGACTCCGCCGCCGAGTCCCGCCTGGACGAGGTCGTCATCGGCATGGCCCACCGCGGCCGCCTGAACGTCCTCGCGAACATCGTGGGCAAGTCGTACGCGCAGATCTTCCGCGAGTTCGAGGGCAACCTCGACCCGAAGTCCATGCACGGCTCCGGCGACGTGAAGTACCACCTGGGCGCCGAGGGAACCTTCACCGGCCTGGACGGCGAGCAGATCAAGGTCTCGCTCACCGCCAACCCCTCGCACCTGGAGGCGGTCGACCCGGTCCTGGAGGGTGTCGTCCGCGCCAAGCAGGACGTCATCAACAAGGGCGGCACGGACTTCACCGTCCTGCCCGTCGCCCTGCACGGTGACGCGGCCTTCGCCGGCCAGGGTGTCGTCGCCGAGACGCTGAACATGTCACAGCTGCGCGGCTACCGCACCGGCGGCACGGTCCACATCGTCATCAACAACCAGGTCGGCTTCACCGCCGCCCCGGAGTCCTCGCGTTCCTCGATGTACGCGACCGACGTGGCCCGCATGATCGAGGCGCCGATCTTCCACGTGAACGGCGACGACCCGGAGGCCGTGGTCCGCGTCGCGCGGCTCGCCTTCGAGTTCCGCCAGACGTTCAACAAGGACGTCGTGATCGACCTCATCTGCTACCGCCGCCGCGGTCACAACGAGGGCGACAACCCGCAGTTCACCAACCCGCAGATGTACAACCTGATCGACAAGAAGCGCTCGGTGCGCAAGCTGTACACCGAGTCGCTGATCGGTCGTGGCGACATCACGCTGGAAGAGGCGGAGCAGGCGCTCCAGGACTTCCAGGGCCAGCTGGAGAAGGTCTTCGCGGAGGTCCGCGAGGCCACCTCGGCGCCGGCCCCGGCGCACAGCCCGGAGCCGCAGCCCGAGTTCCCGGTCGCCGTCTCCACCGCGGTCTCCCAGGAGGTCGTGAAGCGGATCGCCGAGTCGCAGGTCAACATCCCGGAGCGGATCACGGTCCACCCGCGTCTGATGCCGCAGATGCAGCGCCGCGCGGCCTCCATCGACGACGGCACCATCGACTGGGGCTTCGGCGAGACCCTCGCCATCGGCTCGCTGCTGATGGAGGGCACCCCGGTCCGGCTGTCCGGCCAGGACTCCCGCCGCGGCACCTTCGGTCAGCGGCACGCGGTCCTGGTGGACCAGGAGACCGGCGAGGACTACACCCCGCTGCTCTACCTGGCCGAGGACCAGGCCCACTACAACGTCTACGACTCGCTGCTCAGCGAGTACGCGGCGATGGGCTTCGAGTACGGCTACTCGCTGGCCCGCCCGGACTCCCTGGTCATCTGGGAGGCCCAGTTCGGTGACTTCGTCAACGGCGCGCAGACCGTCGTCGACGAGTTCATCTCCTCGGCCGAGCAGAAGTGGGGCCAGACCTCCGGCGTCACGCTGCTCCTGCCGCACGGCTACGAGGGCCAGGGCCCGGACCACTCGTCCGCGCGCCCGGAGCGCTTCCTCCAGATGTGCGCCCAGGACAACATGACGGTCGCGATGCCGACCCTGCCGTCGAACTACTTCCACCTGCTGCGCTGGCAGGTCCACAACCCGCACCACAAGCCGCTCATCGTCTTCACCCCGAAGTCGATGCTGCGTCTGAAGGCGGCGGCGTCGAAGGTGGAGGAGTTCACCACCGGTGGCTTCCGCCCGGTGATCGGCGACGCGTCGGTGAACGCGGCCGACGTCCGCAAGGTCGTCTTCTGCTCCGGCAAGGTCTACTACGACCTGGAGGCCGAGCGGCAGAAGCGCGGTGTCACGGACACGGCGATCATCCGTCTGGAGCGCCTGTACCCGCTGCCGGGTGCCGAGCTCCAGGCCGAGATCGCCAAGTACCCGAACGCCGAGAAGTACCTGTGGGCGCAGGAGGAGCCGGCGAACCAGGGTGCGTGGCCGTTCATCGCGCTGAACCTGATCGACCACCTGGACCTGGCGGTCGGCGCCGACATCCCGCACGGCGAGCGCCTGCGCCGGATCTCGCGTCCGCACTCCTCGTCCCCGGCGGTCGGCTCGGCCAAGCGTCACCAGGCCGAGCAGCAGCAGCTGGTCAACGAGGTCTTCGAGGCCTGATCCGCTGTTCCGGTACGCACGGAGGCCCGGCACCCCGCGAGGGGTGCCGGGCCTCCGGCGTTTCTCCCAGGTCTCCGTGGTTCCTCCCGGGCCTGACCGGGGTTCCTCCCGGGCCTAGCCGAGGTTCGCCTCGAAGTCCCAGTAGGGGCGGTTGCGCTGACGGGCGGAGAGGGTGTGGGGGTGCTGGGCGCCCAGCGTCCGGGTGAGGGAGAGCAGGGCTGCCTCCTCCAGCTTTCCGGCCTCCTCGACCTCCCGCAGGCCGCGCAGGTCGGTCGCGAGCGCGATCTGCGCGGAGAGGGTGAGCGGGTGCTCGTGCCCGAGGGCGTGCCGGGCCCGCCGCAGGATGTCCCGGCTGAGTTCGGCGGCGTCGGCGACCCGGCCGTTGAAGTTGCGGGCGGCGGTGGTGTTGAGCGCGCAGCCGAGGACCCAGGGGTGGTCGGGGCCCATGGAGGAGGTCAGACCGGCGAGCGCGGCCTCCAGGATGGCCAGGGCGTCGGCGCGTTCGCCGGACGCCTGCATGACGAGGGCGGTGTTGGCGAGGACTCCGGTGGCGACGGGGTGGGCGGGTCCGAGCAGCGAGCGGTAGGCGCCCTCGGCCTCGGTGACGAGCTCCCTCGCGTGGTCGAGGTCGCCGTGCTCGCGGAGGTAGTTGGCGTAGTTGTTGATGGCGGCGAGGGTGATGTAGTGGCCGCGACCGTGGACCTGCTCCAGCTGTTCGAGCAGGCTGGCCATCGTCGCGCCCAGGTCCTGCTGGAATCCGCCCTCGCGGCGCCGGCAGAGGGCCAGCTGGGTGCGGGCGTACAGGGTCTGCAGGTGCTGCGGCCCGAGGACCTGTACGTGCAGCCGGACGTTGGCCTCCTGGCGGGCGAGCGCCTCGCGGTACTGGCCGAGCAGCCGGAGGTCGTGGGCGAGGGCGTTGCTGGTGCTGAGGGTGTGGGCGTGGCGGGTGCCCAGGACGCGCTCGCAGCGGACCAGCGATTCCGCGTCGAGGTCGTGCGACTCCCGGTAGCGGCCGAGGGACCGCAGGACGACGCCGAGGTTGTGGCGGGCGACGAGGGTGGAGAACTCGGTGTCGCCGAGCAGCCGTTCCGCCTCCGAGAGCACTTGCCGCTGCAGCCGCTCCGCCTCCTGGTACTGGCCGAGGAACCGCAGGTCGCTGGCGATGGCGCTGCCGGAGAGCAGCGAGCCGTGCTCGTTGCGGGGCGAGGCGGCGTTCAGCCGCTCGCGCTGGGCGAGGTCGAGTTCGTAGGCCTCGCGGAACCGTCCGAACGAGCGCAGGACGTTGCCCTGTTGCGTGGTCAGGTCCAGCATCGGCTGGTCCAGCGGGTCCATGAAGGTGGACCACGCCTCCCGGATCCGCTCGGCGAGCTGGGCGCCGGCCCGGAACTCGCCGCTGCGGTAGCAGTAGCGCAGGCAGTTGAGGACGGCGGTCTGCACGCGGGGGTTCCGGCTGGTGAGCGCGCCGGACGGGCCGAGGTGCGGCAGGAGTTCGGCGTACCGGGGCCAGTGGCGGCTGTCCATCGGGTTGCCGGGATCGGCCTCGGCGAGCAGGGCGCGTACGGCCTTGCGGTGGGCCTGGCGGTGCTCGCCGTCGGTGAGGCGGGCGACGATGTCGTGGACGAGCCGGTGCATGTGCACGGACTCCTGGTGCGGCCCGACGTCGACGGTTGTCGCGGGGCCACGCGTCTCGCGGGTCAGCACCGAGTAGTTGACGAGGGTGTCCAGGGCGCGGGTCCAGGCGGGCAGGTCGCTCGCCATCCAGCGCAGGTCCTCGGGCAGCTCGGCCTGGGGGTAGGCGCGGACGAGGCCCAGGGGGATGCGGCCGGGGGCGAAGGAGGCGCACAGGCTGAGGACGTCGATGGCCTGCGGCTGGGAGCGCCGGAGCCGGTTGATCAGTATCGACCAGGAGGTGAGCGAGGCGTTGGGGTAGCCCTCTCCGGCCGAGGGCTCGTCCACGGTGGACAGCCGTCCGTCCCGGACCATGCGCAGGTACTCGGGGACCTCCATGCCCGACTCGCCGAGCCAGGCCGCGGCCTGCACGAGCGGCAGGGGCACGTCGCCGAACTCGGCGGCGACCTCGTCGGCCTGGGGCGCGGTGATGTGGGCGGCGCGGCGCATCAGATAGCCGGTGGACTCGGCGCGGTCGAAGCTGGGCACTTCGAGGACGTCGGTGTAGTCGCCCCATCCGCGGTTGCGCGAGGTGATGAGGACGTGTCCGGGTCCCTGGGGCAGCAGTACCTGGGCGCCGTCCGTGTCGTCCCAGCCGTCGAAGACGACGAGCCAGCGGGAGTGCGGGTCGCCGCGGCGCAGAGCCTCCCGTACGGCGCGGATGCGTTCGCCCGGCTCGTTGCCGCTGGGCAGTTGCAGTTCGGCGGCGAGTTCGCCGAACCGGTCGCGCTGGACGTTGCGGTCGTCGGAGTTGACCCACCAGACGACGTCGTAGTCGGGGCTGAAGCGGTGGGCGTACTCGGCGGCGATCTGGGTCTTGCCGATGCCGGACATGCCGAGGAGGGTGCAGGCCGCGTTGCCGCGCTCGGCGTCCATGAGCCGTTCCTGCAGTTCCGCGAGGAGGTCGTCCCGGCCGGTGAACCTCGGGTTCCGGCGCGGGATCTCACCCCAGATCTCGGGCGCGGTGTCGGGGTAGCGCGCCGATGAGCCGGGCAGGGCGCGGCGGCCGCCGGAGCGGCGGGGTTCGAGGCCGAGCCTGCTCAGGAGACGTGCTTCGGCCTCCTCCTCCCCGACGCCCCAGAGGCTGACGGGTTCGAGGACGGCGGTGGCGGGGAGCAGCGGCCGGTTGGTGAGGTTGACGGCGGCGAAGCGCTCGGCGTGGGCGGCGACGAAGCCGCGCAGGACGTCGTTCCACTCGCCGGCCGGGCGCGGTCCGAGTTCGAAGAACCAGTCGTTGAGGACGAGCAGCACCTGCCCGCGGGCGAGCAGCAGGTCGCTCAGGGAGTCCTCGAGAGGGACCTCGCGCGGCGGGTCCCAGCGTTGCAGCGTGGCACGCACGCCGTGGGCTTCGAGACGCTGGTTGATCCAGGCCGCCCAGGGCCGGTGGTAGCCGGGGAAGACCACCAGGACATGCTCGGGGGCGGCTCTGCCGCCGTGGTCCGCCGCTCCGCCGCCGACCGACCGCTGTTCCGCCATCTGTACGTCTCCCGTCCCGCTCACGCTCAACGCAGTGTCATGTGCCGTGGGCACAGTGTTACCCAGCGGCGCGGGGGGCCGCGCCGAGGCTCGCGTGATGCCGCCTCATTTGCTGGGCGAACTCCCGCCCCTCATTGGTCAGTTCATCGGATTCAAGCAGGATCGCCAGCGCCTCACCCACCTGATCGTGCATATGGTCGAACTGTTGCCCGGCACTGGACCGCCAGGGCCGGGGGACGGTCCGGGCGGTGGCAGCGCGCCGCCACAGGTCGGTCAGGGCCAGGTGGGCGTAGGCGCCTTGGAGCACGCCGCCGATGGGCCGGGCGTCCGGCCGCCAGCCGACCCGGTGCACGGCGGCCCTGCCCTGCCGGTACAGCGGTACGAGCTCGTGCAGGGTGGCGAGCTTGCTGTGATGGATCTCGTGGACGAGCGTCTCGGCCATGTCCTGCGCCCCGGCCGGCGGGGAGGTCAGGACGGCGCCGGGAGCCGACCGGAGGGTGGCCCCGAGGGACCGGGGGCCCTGGGGGACGAGCGGGACGACGGCGCGCAGGGCGCGCCGGACCTCGGCGGCCCGTCCCGGGTCGGTGTGGGCGAGCAGGGCCTGCGCGGCACGCCAGTGGGCGGACCAGGCAGCGGGGTCGGTGTCGGCGCGGTCGGCCGCGGTACGGGGCGGGGTGCCGACTCCGCCGGGCGGGACCCGGTACGGGTCGAGGTCGTCGAGGCGGGCGGTGGAGTCCGGCAGCGTGTGCAGACCGTGCCAGCCGGGCCCCCGGCCGACGAGGGTGCCGGCGCGCCGGTCGGTGAGCAGCAGGACGGTGGTGGCGGGGCCGGGGCCCTCGGGCTGGATGCGGGCGACCCGGGACCCGGCCCTGATCCGCAGGCGCCCGGAGCCCGCCGTCTGCCGGCCGACACCCGGCAGCGACAGCGTGCCGTCGGGGACCTCGACGGCGAGGTCGAGGGCGCAGTCCGCGCGGAGGGCCGCGGTGACGGCGAGCGCCTCCAGCCGGTCGAGGTGGCGGTCCAGGGCGGGGCCCACGGGCTCGGCGAGCGCGGCGGCCAGCCAGGCGCCCGTCATCGGGTAGTCGAGGACGTCACGGACGACGTCGGGGTGACGGCTCTCGGCCCGTTCGAGCAGGTGCCAGGAGCCCTCGAAGCGGCGGAACACGGCGGCGTCGACCGACTCCCGGTGCCGGTGGACGCGGACCAGGAGGGCCTTGAGCAGGAGCAGGCGGCGTGCGTGCAGGGCGGAACGGAGCAGGGCGACGTCGGCGGGCGCGGAGCGGGTGCGGGCCAGCTCCGTGAAGACCCCGGCGGGCAGCGGCGCGAAGCTCATTCCCGCCTCCCTCCGAAGCCCTGCGGCCTTCGGCGGGATCCGGCCGGAAACAGACGGTGGTCGCGGCACGGGTCAGGCCGCTTGGTCCCCCTGCCCCTCGCACCACGCGTCGACCAGTTCGGGGGAGCGCAGGAGCACACGCTCGACCGCGGCCGTGAGCTCGGGATCGTCCATGGCACGCAGAGTCCGCAGGTCCACGGCGGCGAGATCGGGCAGGTGCGGGGGCCGTCCGTTGTCACGGTCGACACCGGTCGCCCACTCCTTGTGCTCCGACACCCTCGGCTCCTCCCCACCGACGCCTGTCCCCCACGGTCGTAGCGGCGGAGCGGTTCTTCCCGACGCCAGGAAGTCAGAAACCCGTTCGACTCAACTGCGCCCATTCACGCCCCCGTTATTCAGCCGTTGGTCCGCGACACCCCTTTTACGCGGAGGTCACGGCACCGCCGGCACCGTCGGCCGCTCATCGGGCCGTCTCGCTCCACGCCCACCACGGCGGCGCGATCCGGCGGCGGTCCTCGCCGGAGAGCCGCGCCGGGAGCGGGCTCGGGTCCCTGCTCACCTCCGTCAGGAGCGCCCTGGTCCGTTCGACATCGCTCCAGTCCACCTCGACCAGCGCGGCCGTCAGCCGCTGCCACTGCCCGGCCGCGGCACGCAGTACCGTGCGGGCCCGCCCGTTCCTGCCCATCAGGAGCAGGACGGCTCCCTGCGCGTGCAGGGCGCGGGCACCGGTGATCGTGCCCGGGGTGTCGCCGCGGGCCGCTCGGGCGTCCTCCCATGACCTCTCGTACGCGGTGAGCGCGTCGCCCAGGCCGCCGTCCCGGGCGAACTCGCTCAACTCCAGTCTCACCCGTCCCAGTTGCAGCCACACCTCCGAGCGGAGCGCGATGTCGCGGGTCGTGCGGGCGGCCTGTTCCAGGAGGTGGCGTCCTTCGTACAGGTCGGGCAGGAACCCGGCCCGGTGGAAGCGCAGGGCCAGCACGCTGCCGATCAGGATCCGGGCGCGGGCGCGTTCCGGCGCCGCTGCCGGGAGGTGGGTGAGGGCCTCGCGCAGGACGCTCTCGGCCCGGTCGACCGGCGCCTGGCCCGGGGTGTGCACGGCGCGCCGCATCAGGGACTCGCCCCAGGACATCAGGATCCGGCCGCGCCGGCCGCTGTCGGCGGGGGCGAGCAGGGTGGCCTCCTCGTAGGCGGTGTCGGCGGCCGGTCCGTCGCCGGCCGTGTCGTGGAGCCGGGCGCGCGCCGTCGTCCAGCGCAGCCGGAGGGCGCCGCCGTCGCCGAGGTGTTCCCCGGCCCGGTCGAGTACGGGGGTGATCTCGGCCGGGTCGGCGCCAGCGAGGTGCAGGGCGTCGGCCAGGTCGAGGAGCGCGGGTCCGCTCTCCCGGAGGGAGAGCGCGGTGGTGAGTTCGGCCGCCGCGGCGGCGCCGTCGCCGCGTGCGAGGAGCAGGCGTCCGCGGCGCAGGTGCAGGGTGTGGTGGCCGGCCTCGGGCCAGTCCGGCACGTCCCCTTCGAGTACGGCGAGGGCGTCGTCGAGGTGGCGCCTGTCGGTGGTGTGGCGCCACAGCCCGTGGTGGACCACGGCCTGTTCGAGCCGGGCCTCGGCCCAGTCCGCGCCGCCCGGCTCGGCCAGGCCGCCGGCGCGCTCCAGTTCGGTCAGCGCGCGGGACAGCAGCTCGTGGCGGCGTTCGGTGCCCTGGACGGCGGCGGCGCCGGCCTCCGCGTACAGCACGCGTCCGAGCAGGATCCCGGCCTCGACGGGGTGCTCCGGCAGGGCGGCCTCGGCCTGTTGGCGGGCCCGTGCCAGCAGGGAGGGATCGGACTGGCCGCGCCCCTGGTCGAAGAGCCGCCGCGCCGCGGAGAGCGGATCGGGGGTGATCAGGTCGGGGTGGTAGAAGCGGAGCACGCGCGCGGGGATGCGGGCGAAGAGTTCGGGTTCCGTGCCGACCGGGCCGGTGGGCTCGTCGGTCTCCTCGATCGCCCCGGGCGCCGCCGGGTCGTCGTCGGAGGCGCGGCCCGCCAGCCTGGCCGCCGCCAGGGCGGGGAAGTTGCGCATGCCCTGGCCGAAATGGCGCTCCACGTACTCGGAACAGTGCTTGAGCACCAGCGCGGCGGCGCTGCGGTCCAGGGAGCCGAGGAGGTGCCGCTGGATGCCGGGCGGATAGCTGAAGCAGGGGTACGGGGCGGGGCCGGGCAGTTGTCGCAGGAGCCCGCTGAGCAGGACCTCGGCGAGCTCCATGGGGCCGGTGTCGGGCAGCATGGCGCGCTGCACCAGCTGCATGACGGGGAGCGCGAGCGGCGCGGCGGCGAGATGGACGGCGAGCCGCAGGGCCCCGGGCGAGGCACCGGCGGTGAAGGCGCGCAGCAGCTCCTCGTCGCTGCGGGGGGCGCGGTTGCGGCCGGTGGACGCGTTCGGTGCGGCCGCCGTGGACCTCCGTGGGGGCTCGGGGGCGATCATGGCCGCCCAGCCCCGGACCGCGCCCGAGCCGTGCCCGGCGTGCAGCCGCGCCCAGGAGGCGAAGGCCTCGGGTGTGGGCGTGAGCACGGGCACCGGGCGCGTGTCGGGGGCGAGCGGCTCCCAGGGCTCCTCGTCGGGCTGGAAGCCGGTGTGCCCGCCGGGGGACGCGGGGCGCAGCAGCAGGCCCGGTTCGACGGACAGCGCGGTACGGGGCCAGAGTCTCGGGGGCAGGGGCTGGACGAGGGCGAGCGGGGACTGCCGGGGCCACTGGTGGATGAGCCGCTGGGCCGCGCCCCGCTGCCACAGGGGGCCGACGCAGTCGCTGACGATCAGGGTGAGGCGGCGGCCGGTGGGGTCGTGGAGCTGGTCGCCGGGGCGCAGCCGGGGTCGTCCGTCCGCTCCCGAGGTGGTGGTGACCAGTGGGGCGCCCGCGCCGGTGTCGTACAGCCGGTGGACCTGGACGTCGCGGAAGGCGCCGGACTGCTGGCAGGCCTGGCGCAGCTCCTCCACCATGCGGGCCCAGACGACCATCGCGGGGCCGGTGTCCATGAGGAGCTGGATGTCGGGGCGGCGGCCCGCGGCGGGGCGCAGGACGGGGGTGAGGATGCCCGCGGCGGCGCTGCGCTCGGCGGTCGCCTCCTCGTCGAGGAGACCTTCGCCGGGCCGGAGCGGGAAGTGCGCGTAGTGCCGCAGGGGGCGGAGCGCCTTCTGGAGGCCGAGCAGGCCGGGCAGGGCGTTCGCGCCGGGCGCGCGGACGGGCAGGGCTCTGCTCCGTTCCGTGCGGGCGCCGCCGGGGTCCCGGGCGCGGACGTACAGGGAGAGGCCGACGGTGTCGGAGGCGCGTCCGGGGCCGGCCGCGTCCTCGCCGGTACGCCCGTCTGGGTCCGCCTCGTGCCGCCCGGGGACGCGCTCGCCGCCGATCCGTGGGTCGTGGTCCGTACGGAGACCCGTGTCCGTCGGGGGATCGGGGGCGGCGCCGATGGCCGGATCTCGTCCCTCGTCGGGGGACCGGTCCGCCGTGGGGTTCTCCGCCGGGCCGTTCCCGGGGCCTTCGGGCGGGCCGCCCGCCGTTCCGTCCTCCGGGCCGCGGGGAGAGCGCGGCAGCCACTGGGCGAGCCAGACGGCGTCCGCGACCTCCTCGGCAGTGGGGTCCTGGCCGCTGGCCCGCAGTCTGCGGGTGAGCTCTTCCAGATGCATCCGGTGCATCCGGCCATCACCTCGGCTGATCGAGCGGCTGCATGAGCATGTCCGCGATGCGTTCCCGGGTCACCCGCTCGGTGCGCGGGGCGTGCTGGGTCAGGTAGATGGCGTTCAGGAGCTGGTCGGTGGCGATGACCTCGCCGGGTTCGCGGTTCAGGAAGCGGCTGACCAGGCCCTCCTGGCCGGCCACCGCGTCCGGCCCGAGATGCGCCTCGATCATGGCGCCCAGCTGCTCCTCGCCCGGCGGTTCCAGCTCCAGGCGGATGCAGCGGCGCAACAGGGCGGCGGGGAAGTCCCGTTCGCCGTTGGAGGTGAGCACGATGAACGGGAAGGTGGTGCAGCGGATCCGTCCGCCCTGGACGGGGACCTTGCGCCCGTCGTCGTTGAGCACCTCGACCACCGGCTCGCGGTCGGCCAGCCGCTCCAGCTCCGGGATGGCGAACTCGCCTTCCTCCAGAGCGTTCAGCAGGTCGTTCGGCAGGTCCAGGTCGCTCTTGTCGAGCTCGTCGATGAGCAGGACGCGCGGCTGCTCGGAGGGGAGCAGCGCGGTGCCGAGCGGTCCGAGCCGGATGTACGAGCCGATGCCCGCCGGTGTCGCGGCGGGCACGGTCGACCCGGCCTGGGCGCGCTCCAGCTGGACGTCCTGGAGGCGGCCGATGGCGTCGTAGCGGTAGAGCCCGTCCTGGAGGGTGGAGCGGCTGACGATAGGCCAGCGCAGCACGCGTCCCAGGCCCAGCTCATGGGCCACGGCGTGGGCGAGGGTGGACTTTCCGGTCCCGGGGTTGCCGGTGACGAGGAGCGGCCGGCGCAGATAGAGCGCCGCGTTGACTGCGTCGGTCTCGGCGGGCCGGGGGTGGTGGTTCTGGACCAGTCGGCGGCGCACGCCGAGCCGCCGGTCGGAGCCGGCCAGGGTGTCGTCCGCGCCACCGGCCGAGAAGTCGCGCCAGGGCGGCGGGGCGGGCAACCGCCGTATCTCGTCGTGCGGGTGGCCGGCACCACGGTAGATCCGCCAATCGTTCACGATGAACTCCTCCTGGCTGCGGTGGCGTGGCCCGGCACGTCGAAAATACCGCCCGCCCCCGAGGGCTGCCGACGCCCAAACCGGACAATTGTCCCGGCGGTCGGCGGCGTCACCAGTCCTCCTCGCCGAGCATCGGCGGGCCCTGGAGCGGATCCTCGTGCGGCGGACGGTCGGGGGGATCGAACAGGACGGCGAGATGGGCGGCCCACGCGTGCTCGGAACGGACCGCCGGACCGGCGCCCTCGCTATCCGCGCCGGGGGCCGGGGTCAGGTCGGGGGCCGGGGTGGCGTCGGGGTGCGGGTCCGGGCGCGGGGCCGGGGTGGCGTCGGGGTGCGGGTCCGGGTGGAGGGCCGCCGTCGCGTCGGGGTATTGGGGCGCGTCCACGGTGTACGGGGTCAGGGTGAGGCCGGGGTCCGTCCCGGGGTCCGCGCCGAGGTCCGTGTACGCGTCGACGCCCGCGTCCAGGTACGCGTCGGCTTCCGCGTCGGCGTCGGCGGCCACCCGCCTGCGCAGTGAGATGACCGGGGCGTGCAGTCCCTCGGCCGTTCCGGCCTTGATGAGCAGCCGGTCCGCCCGGTCGTGGAACTCGGCGCAGTCCGTGTGGTCGAGGGCGCCGCTGCGCCACAGGGCGATGGGGTGGCCGGCGGCGAGCGCGGCGGCCATGGCCTTGAGCCCGTCCCCGCTGCCCACGGGACCGCAGTAGACGGGCACCGAGCCGTCCTCGGCCTCGGAGAGCCGGACCCAGGTCTGCCGCGGGGACTCCCGGCGGATGCGTGCGGCGTGCCCGTGCGCCTCCCGTCCCGGCGCCAGTGTCTCGGCGCGCAGCGGCACCGCCCTGAGCGGTCCGAGGCCGGCCGTGCGCCATCGCTGGTGCCACTCGGGGGCCGGCGGGCGCGCGTGGCGGCCGGCGTCCCGTATGACGACGATCCGGCGGTGGCCGAGGGGCAGGGAGCGTTCGTCGAAGAGCTCGTCGTCGGGCGAGAGCCGCCAGGTGTCGAGGGGTTCGTCGAAGAGTTCACGCGGCAGCAGCGCCTCGACGGCCGCCAGGTGCTCCCCTCGGTCGCCCCTCGCCAGCGCGTCCGCGAGCGGCTCGCGCAGGGTGTCCCGGAGCCGCTCGCGTTCGACCCCCTCGTCGTCCCCGTGCAGGGGGGTGATCGTGCGCCCGTCGAAGAGCAGCTTCACCCGCCAGGGGAATCGCCGGCCGTAGCGCGGGGTGTCGATCTCGACGAGGACGTCGGCGCGCGAGCCGGGATCCCGGGCCGCACGAGCCGCGCCGGTACGGCCGGCGGTGCGCCCGGCCGCGAGCGTCGCGGCGATGGTCTGGCGGACGACGAGCGGTGTCTCGGCCGCCGCGTCGGTGAGCCAGGCGGACAGGGCGCGGACCGCCGCGCTGTCGCCGTGCCGTTCCCTGACGTGCCGGGCGACCTTCGCCGCGTACACGTACACGGCGTCGAGCCCGAGGTCGGAGGCCGTCTCCCGGTTCGGCTCGTGGAGTTCGTGGAGCAGCCCGACGCCCTCGCGCCAGGTGTGGGGGGCGACTTCGAGCACGGGCCGGAGGTCGTGGCCCACCGTCAGCCTCCGGGCCTCGTCGACGAGGTGGAGCACGTCGCCGGGGCCGGTGGGCGGGGGCAGTTCCGCGAGCCGGCCGTACAGATGGATGCGGCGGCCGGGGTCGAGGCCCAGGAGGGTGGGGGGACGGTGGCGGAGCTGCGCCCTGGTCCAGTCGGGCTCGCCGGAGAGGGAGCGGTAGCGGGCGAGGTGGTGGCGGTCGTGGTCCCGCATGACCTCGGTGAGCACCTCCCCGCCCCGGGCCCGGCGGAGCAGCCGGAGCGAGGTGATGGGGACGGCGGCGCCCTCGTCCGCGCCGCGCCCCTTGTTGAGACCGATGACGACGGCGCGGTCCAGGTCCACCACCGGCCCGCCGGAGAGCCCCTCCACGGGCTGCGTCCCGCGCATCAGAAGGGCCTCGCCGTCGATGCCGTGGATCTCCCCGACGGCGTCGCGGATCCCGAGCCGGCCGGTCTGCCGGGACCAGCCGTAGAGCGCGACCGGGACGGGCTCGGCGATGACGGGCGTGCGCTCGCTGAGCCGTACGCAGCTCGCGTCCAGGGCATCGGGGACGCGGACGAGCGCGAGGTCGGGGAAGTCCCAGCGGTCGAGCCGCTGCTCGGGCGCGGCGGGGCGCGGGCAGGCCAGGACGACCTCGCCGGTCGTCACGCCGCCGTCCCGGACGATGCCGACGGCCCGCTCGCCCTTCCACACCGCGCTTCCCCCCTTTGCCACGACATGGGCGCAGGTCAGCACCCAGCCGGGGGCGATGAAGAAGCCGGTGCCCCAGTACCGGTCGCCGAGCGGGTCATACCCGTCACCGGGAGCCGCGATGCGTACCAGCGCGGGGCGCACGAGGGATTCGAAGGCGCTCATACGGCGCCATCGGCCGCCGGGCGGTGACGCGGTCCGGTGTCGGGGGCCGGCGCGGGGCCGGGCACCGGGGCCGGGGCCGCGGCGCCCTCGGCAGCGGGCTCGGCCGGGTCGGCCGGCGGGCCGGGTTCGGTCCAGGTCAGGGACACCGAGATCGACGCCGTGCCGCCGCCGTCCGCGAGCACGCCGATCACCTTGCCGGCCTGCGCGGAGAGTTCGATGCCGAAGCTGACGGCGACCTCGACCGGCGCCTGGGGGTCGAGTCCGGCCCGCAGCGAGCCGACCACCCCGCGGACGACGTCGGTGAGCCCACCGGCCATGGAGACGACCCGGTCGCCGATGCCGGTGTCCTGGAAACCGCTGCCCCTGTCGAGTTCCTCCGGCTCGCTGATCCGCGCCCAGACGGGCGTTCCGTCGTCCAGCCGTATACGAGCGATCCCGTGCGTCACAGCGGCCCCCCGATCCCCGAAACGATGATGAAGAAGGCTAATCGCCCCCACCGACAAGCGCGAGGGTCCCGTCAGGACCACGGCCTATCCTGATCGCATGTATTTCACTGACCGTGGCATCGAGGAACTGGAGAAGCGGCGCGGCGAGGAGGAGGTCTCCTTCGAGTGGCTCGCCGAGCAGTTGCGTACGTTCGTCGACCTGAACCCCGACTTCGAGGTGCCGGTCGAGCGCCTCGCGACCTGGCTGGCCCGTCTGGACGACGAGGACGACGAGGAGTGACGCGTCACGACTGACGCACGGCCCGTTCCCGGGTCACCGGCCGCGCAGGCGGTCGTAGGCGAGCCCCAGGGCGCCGTGCGCGACGAGCAGCGCCCCGGCCGCCGTCCAGCCTCCGCTGCGGCGGCCGATGCCCCAGGCGAGCAGCGGTACGCCCGCTCCGAACTGGACCGCGCCGAGGAGCCGGGCCCTGGGACCGCGCAGGTAGGGGCCGAATCGGCCGACCTCCACCGCGTCGAGCTCGGCGCGTACGGCGTCGCGCCAGCCGGACCATTCGAGCTGTTCGGCCCCATGGGCCTCGGCGACGGAGCGGAGCCGGTCGGCGCTCTCTCCGGGGGTGAGCCCGACGGGCAGATCGAGGCCCACGCGCGCGAGGACGGCGGTGAGACCGATGAGCCGGGCGGGCGCGTCGGCGTCCTTGTCGGGTTCGGTGAGGGGCTCCAGGGCCTGCGTGTCCAGGACGGGGTCGAGGGCGAGCCGGGCCGCGAAGGTGCGCATGGCCTCGTCCTCACCGGCCGGGGTGCCGTCGGCGAGCCAGGTGTAGCCGACGGTACGGCGGAAGCCGGCGGCCAGGATGAAACCGGCCCGGTCCGCGTCCCACCAGAGCGCGAGGACGGGCCAGGTGGCGGCGGAGACGGCCAGCGCGGTGGCCCAGCCGGTGACGACCCGGTCGACGGGTTCACCGCCGTGGAGCCAGGGCTTCCCCTCCGGGACGAGGACGCTCCATTCGGTTCCGGCCGGAGCGAGGAGCAGCTGCTCCCTCAGCAGCTGTGCCGGTGGGCGGACCGCCGCCGGCTCGGCGCGGCAGAGCAGCAGCGCCCCGACGGAACGGGGCCCGGATGTCGCGTTCATGGCCCATACGCTAGGTCAATTTGTCCATGTATGAAGCGGAATGCCGCCGCGCGCCCCCGGAGATCGGGGTTGACTTCCCTCCTCCGCGATATATCGTGTCCAGCAGTAGACGCGATATGTTGCGTCACCGATGCGGGAGGTCAGCACGATGACAGAGTGGTCCGTGGCCGAGCCGACGAAACTCACGCTGACCGAGCCCGTGACGCGCCTGCGGGTGCGCGTCGTCGGAGGCACGGTGAACGTCGTGGGCACCGACGAGCCGACCGCCCGCCTGGAGGTCTCCGCCCTCGACGGCCCGCCGCTGGTCGTGACGCAGGAGGGGTCGACCCTGACGGTCACCTATGAGGACCTGCAGTGGAAGGGCCTCCTCAAGTGGTTCGACCGCGTGGGGCAGCGTCGCCACGCGGTGGTCTCGGTGGCCGTGCCGGCCGGCGCGGACGTCGAGGTGGGCGTGGTCGGCGCCGGCGCGGTGATCTCCGGCATCAAGGGGCGTACGGACGTCCGGGGTGTCACGGGCGACACCACGCTCGTCGGGCTCTCCGGCCCGGTCCGCGCCGAGACGGTCTCCGGCAGCCTGGAGGCCCAGTCCGTCACCGGGGCGCTGCGTGTGAACTCCGTGACCGGTGACGTGACGGTCATCGAGGGCGCGGGCGCCTCCGTGAAGGCCGACACGGTCAGCGGCGACATGGTGATCGACCTCGACGCCGCCGACCTGGACGGCCCGCCCGCCGACATCCGGCTGACCAGCGTCTCCGGCGAGGTCGCCATCCGTCTTCCGCACCCGACGGACGCCCGGATCGAGGCGAACACCGCGAGCGGCTCCCTCTCCAACGCCTTCGACGACCTGCGGGTCGCCGGACAGTGGGGCGCCAAGAGCATCACCGGCACGCTCGGGGCCGGCCGCGGCACGCTGAGGGCGTCGACGGTCTCCGGCTCCATCGCTCTCCTCCGCCGCCCGGACCCGGCCGCGTCCGACGACTTCGAAGCCGCCACCTCCGGAAAGGTGCTGTGACATGCCGCCCGTCTTCGCCCACGGCCGACTGCGCCTCTATCTGCTCAAGCTCCTCGACGAGGCCCCCCGCCACGGCTACGAGGTGATCAGACTCCTGGAGGAGCGCTTCCAGGGTCTCTACGCGCCCTCGGCCGGCACGGTCTATCCCCGGCTCGCCAAGCTGGAGGCCGAGGGCCTGGTCACGCACGCCACCGAGGGCGGCCGCAAGGTGTACTCGATCACCGACGCCGGCCGCGCCGAGCTGGCCGGGCGCGGCGGGGAACTGGCCGACCTGGAGCTGGAGATCCGTGAGTCGGTCTCCGAACTGGCCGCGGAGATCCGGGACGACGTGCGCGGGGCGGCGGGCAAGCTGCGCAACGAGATGCGCGCGGCGGCGAGCGAGAACCGCCGCACGGACTCCGCGTTCGCCGACACCAAGGAGGAGCTGCGCCGCGCCACGCAGGAGTGGCGGGAGCAGACCCGCCAGGCCCTTGCGGAGGCGCAGTCGGCACGCCGTCAGGCCAGGGAGTTCCAGCGCGTCGCCAAGCAGGTCCAGGAGCAGGTGCAGGACCACTTCGCGCGCGGTGACTGGCCGTCGGGCGTCTGGGAGGGCATCTCGGACATCACGGCGCAGCTCGGCGGGCTGGTCACCGGCACGACGCACCCGAAGGCGGCCGGGGCCGACCCGGCGGCCGCGCCGCCTCCGCGCGGCGCGGCCGACGAGACCGGGCCGGCGGCCCGCGAGGAGGCCGCCGCGGAGTGGGCCACCGATGCCGAGTCCACCGGCGACCCCGCCCGTGACCTCGACCGGCTCCTGGACCGCTTCCGCGACGACATCCGCGACGCGGCCCGCGACCACGGGGTGACGGCGGCGCAGCTGACGGACGCCCGCCGCCATCTGTCCACAGCGGCGGCACACATCACCGCGCTGCTGCACCCGCGGGCCGGCAAGCAGGCCCGCTGACGCCGGGCGCCGTCAGCCCCGGGTGACGGTCACCGTCACCCGGGACCCCGGCGCCGCCACCACCCACGCCCGGCCCGCTTTCTCGCGGAGCACGACCGCCTTCCCCCGGACCGCCACCTGCCAGGCGCCCGGGGGAAGGGACAGCTCCGTCACCCGTGAGCCCCGGCGCCCGGAGTCGTACTCCAGGCGGTAGCTCCCGGTCCCGGAGTCGTAGGAGGAGGAGCGGACCGTGCCGGCGACCGCCTCGGCGTACGGCTGCGCGGTCAGCTCCTTGTTCGTACGGAAGGTGCCGGCGCCGTCCACCGCGCAGTAGCCGCCGCCGTAGCACCACACATAGCCGGCCCACCCGCTGCCGTACCGGCCGAGCGAGGCCATCGCGTCCCGGTAGAAGCGGTTCATGTTCGGCAGGGAGTTGTTGAGCGGCCCCCACTCCCCTACGACCACCGGGACCTTGTACTCCTTCGGGTACCGGGTCACGGCCTGCTCGTAGCTCTCGATCCAGCCGGCCGCCGGGTCGTAGTCGGCGCCCGCCTCCATGGCGGTGTTGTAGAAGTGCGGCGCGTAGACGACCTTCGGGTCGTCGATCCTGCCGAGGCCCGTCGGGACGCCCTCGCCGACGATCGGGGTGGGTTCGACGAAGACCCACGTGTCGCGGTCCACGGAGCGGATGGCGTCCGCGAGCCGGTTGTACATCGGCGTCAGATGCTCGCGTTCGATCCTCCGCGCCGCCGTCGGCAGGTCCTCCCCCTCGCCGAGTTCGCCCATCGGCTCGTTGATCAGGTCGTAGCCGAGGACGGCCGGATGGTCCGCGAAGCGGTCGGCGAGGACGCGCCACATCCCCGCCTGGGCGCGCCTCAGGTCCTCGTCCTCGTACAGATGCGTGAAGGCGCGCTGTACGGCCGGCTCGAAGTACTCGGCGAACCAGTCGTCGGGGTGCGGGGTGAAGGGCAGCCCGTCCGTCCGGGTCGCCCACGCGGGGACGCCCCGGTGGCCGAAGGCCGGCCCGAAGACGTCCTGGTGGGCGTCGACGAGGACGTGGACGTCATGCTTCTGGGCCCAGTCCAGGACGCGCTCGATCTTCCGCAGATAGGTCTCGCTGTACCGGCCGCGCTGTGGCTCCAGGTCGTCCCAGAAGACGAGCAGGCGGGCGAAGTTGAAACCCTGGGCGCGCATGTCGCGGAAGTGCCGTTCGGTGACGGCGGACAGGGCCTGGTCGCCGCGGCCGGCCTTGTCCTCGACGTTCCAGCCGCGCAGGGTGAGGGTCCGGCCCCGCTCGTCGGTGAGGACGGGTATGCCCCCGGGGCTCTCGGCGTGCGCGGCGCCGGTCGGGGCAAGGAGCGCGGCGACGACGGCGCCCGCGGCAAGGATCGTTCGTGACAAGGGAACCTCCGGCACGACGGTGTGAACGCGGTGCCGGAGATCCCATCAGCAGATCTGACGGTGCATCAAGAGGTCGTCAGGACGATCTTTCCGAAGAGCTCGCCCGAGGCCATCTTCTCGAAGCCCTCGCGGGCCCGGTCCAGCGGCAGCACGTCGTCGATCACCGGCCGCACGCCCGTGGCCGCGCAGAACGACAGCAGGTCCTCCAGCTCGTCCTTGGAGCCCATGGTCGAGCCGACGACCTTGAGTTCGAGGAAGAAGATCCGGGTCAGCTCGGCGTGCGAGGGGCGGTCGCCGCTGGTGGCACCCGAGATGACCAGGGTGCCGCCCGGCCGCAGCGACTTGACCGAGTGGGACCAGGTGGCCGCGCCGACGGTCTCGATGACCGCGTCCACCCGCTTCGGGAGCCGCGCGCCCGGCTCGTACGCCTCCTCGGCGCCGAGCTCGAGGGCGCGCTTGCGCTTGGCCTCGTCACGGCTGGTGGCGAAGACGCGCAGGCCGGCGGCCTTGCCGAGGACGATCGCGGCGGTGGCGACGCCGCCGCCCGCGCCCTGCACGAGGACGGAGTCACCGGGGCGCACCCCGGCGTTGGTGAAGAGCATGCGGTACGCGGTGAGCCAGGCGGTCGGGAGGCAGGCGGCCTCCTCGAAGGAGAGTTCCCTGGGCTTCGGGAGCACGTTCCAGGAGGGCACGGTGACGCGCTCCGCGAAGGTGCCCTGGTAGCGCTCGGTCAGGATGGAGCGCGGCTCGTCGGGCCCCACGCCGTGGCCGGTCTGACCGATGACGGAGTGCAGGACGACCTCGTTGCCGTGCTCGTCGATGCCGGCGGCGTCGCAGCCGAGGATCATCGGGAGCTTCTCCTCGGGCAGCCCCACCCCACGCAGCGACCACAGGTCGTGGTGGTTGAGGGAGGCGGCCTTGACGGTGACGGTGGTCCACCCGGCCCGCACCTCGGGCTCGGGTCGTTCCCCCAGCTCAAGGCCGTTCAGCGGCTGGTCGCGGTCGATTCGGGCGGCGTAGGCAGCGAACATGGCCCTGAGCGTAAAGCGGGCCGGTGCGCGGCGGTACCGCGCACCGGTGTGACGTGAGTCCCTGCTGCGGCGCTCGCCGCGGTGTCAGTCCCTGCGGTACTGCGCCGGGGAGTTCTTCGTCGACGGGTCCTCGTACGCGCCGGCCCTTCCCCGGTCCACATGGAACGAGGTCAGGGTCGCGACCGGCGAGACCGGGTCGCGGCGGTCGGCGATCACGCGCATGTGGGTGGTGAAACGCTGCGGCGTCACCTCGTACACGTCGTAGCCGTAGCGGTTGCCCTCGAAGTACTGCAGATGCGGGTTGCCCGCGCCCATGAGGGGGCCGTTGGTGCGGTTCCAGTCCGCCGAGTACGCGCTGGAGGTGATCGAGTGGGCCGTGAACTCCGTGCCGATGACGGGGGATTCGGTGCTGTCGAAGTCCGGGCGGAGGTCGTCGACGAAGGCGGAGTGCCAGTCGCCGGTGATGACGACCAGGTCCTCCAGGCCGCTGCTGTGCACATGGCCGAGCACTTCCTTGCGCTCGGCGAGGAAGCCGTCCCACTGGTCGGTGAACATGTACGAGCCCCCGGGGCGGCCCCGCAGCTGGCTGAGCATGATCGAGTTGGCCCAGACGTGCCAGGAGTCGGGGGCCTGGGAGACGCCCTGCTTGAGCCAGGTCTTCTGGTCGGCGCCGAGGATGGTGCCGCCCGCCAGGTTCTGCGCCGAGCGGTGCGAGCGCAGGTCGAGCACGGTCAGTTCGAGCAGATCGCCCCAGGTGCGGCGGCGGTGGATGACCGGGTCGGGCAGGGCGGAGTCACCGGTCAGTCCGTCCCGGTGGGGCATGTGCTCGTACCAGGCCTGGTACGCGGCGGCCCGGCGCTTGAGGAACGGCGCCCCTCCGCCCGTACCGCTGTAGTCGTTGACGACCTCGTGGTCGTCCCAGGTGAGGAACCAGGGGTGGGCGGCGTGCGCCTCGCGCAGGGACGCGTCGCCCTTGTAGAGGGCGTGGCGGCGTCGGTAGTCGCCGACCGTGAAGGGGTCGGGGGCGTTGTGCTCGCGGTCGTGGCCGGTGGTGGCGCCGCCCTCGTAGATGTAGTCGCCGAGATGGACCACGAAGTCGAGGTGCTCGCGGGCGATCCCGCGGTGGGCCGCGTAGTACCCGGAGGTGAAGTGCTGGCAGTTGGCGGAGGCGAAGCGGACGGAGGGGACGGCCCCGAGGGGAGCGGTCTTGGTCCGGCCGACCCGGCTGGTGATGCCGAGGGCCTTGAAGGCGTACCAGTAGTGGCGCCCGGGGGCGAGGCCGCCGACCGGTACGTGCACGCTGTGCCCCAGGGTGGCGGAGGCCGGGAAGGTGCCGCGGGCGACGACCCGGGACAGGGTGCTGTCCTCGGCGACGACCCATTCGACCTCGACGATCTCGGGCAGGTTCTGGTGCTCGGCGAACGGCTCCGGGGCGAGCCGGGTCCACAGCAGGACGCCGCCGGCCTGCGGGTCGCCGGAGGCGACGCCGAGCGTGAAGGGGGCGGGGTCGTACTCGGCGCCGAGCTGCTGGGCGGCGTCCTGGGCCTGCGCGGGCGAGAGCCCGCCGCTGAGCGGCCACACGGTGCCGAGCGCTCCGGCGGCGGCGGCGGCCTTGATCAGGTCCCGTCGGTTGAGCGTCACGTGGCTGCTCCCTGCGTCGTCAGCGTGAGCGATATCCCGTCGGCGTATCCGTCGTTCGAGGTTCCGCTTCCGGTACGGGTGAACACCAGCCGCACCCGTGCGACGCGCGCCCCCGGCGGTACGGCGGCGGACTCCCGCCGCTCGAAGAGCCCGGTTCTGTTGCCGCGCTCGCCGGCGGTGACCGGCCCGAGCACGCTGAGCGCGAGCGGGGTGCCCTTGGCGTCCCGGAACTCGACGGAGAGCCGGGCTCCGTCCTCCTGGGTGGCGTATCCGCCGAGCCAGCCGACGATCTCGTAGCGCGCGCTTCCCGCGTCGACACCGTCCGCCGGCAGGACGACGTCCTGGACGAGCACGGTCTTCGGGCTGTTGCCCCCGGAGAAGAACCTGCTGCCCCGCAGCGCGGGCCCGGGGTCCTTCGGACCGGGGTATCCGCCGCCGAGGCTGTACGCGATCAGCGCGGGCGCGCCCTCCGCGATCTTCCACCCGGTGACGGAGCCGACGGGCTGGGCGCTCCCCCCGGGTCCACTCTCGGCGTCACCGTTGACGACCAGATTCACTCGCGTCTCCCCTGCTTGAGGTGTCCGGCGCGGTGCATCACAGCAGCCGGGGGTGAACCTTGGAAGACGCGGGACGGAACAATGCCCCCGAACACGCCGACGGGCCGCCCGGTGCCCCTGCGGGGGGACCGGGCGGCCCGTACGGGTGACGCCGGACCACGGGTGGCGCCGCATGCCTGGGCGCCGGACGTGTCAGCGGCGCGCCACGCCCTCGGCGCGGGCGGCGGCGGCGACCGCGGCCGCGACGGCCGGGGCGACCCGCTCGTCGAACGGCGACGGGATCACGCAGTCCGCGGCGAGCGCGTCGCCGACCACGTCCGCGATCGCGTTGGCCGCGGCGATCTTCATGCCCTCGGTGATCCGGGAGGCCCGGACCTGGAGCGCACCGGCGAAGATGCCGGGGAAGGCGAGCACGTTGTTGATCTGGTTCGGGTAGTCCGAACGGCCGGTCGCCACGACGGCCGCGTACTTGTGCGCGACGTCGGGGTGGACCTCGGGGTTCGGGTTGGCCATGGCGAACACGAAGGCGTTCGGCGCCATGGCCGCGACCGCGGCCTCCGGGACCGTGCCGCCGGAGACGCCGATGAAGACGTCCGCGCCGGCCAGGGCGGTCTCGAGGGAGCCGGAGAGGCCGGCCTTGTTGGTCAGCTCGGCGATCTCGCGCTTGACGTCGGTGAGGTCCTCGCGGTCGCGGCTGACGATGCCCTTGCGGTCCGCGACGGCCACGTCGCCGAGACCCGCCTCGAGGAGGAACTTGGCGATGGCCACACCGGCCGCGCCGGCGCCGGAGATCACGGCGCGCAGGTCGCCGAGGGTCCGGCCGGTCAGCTTCGCCGCGTTGCGGAGGGCGGCGAGGGTGACGATCGCGGTGCCGTGCTGGTCGTCGTGGAAGACGGGGATGTCGAGGCGCTCCTGGAGCTTGCGCTCGATCTCGAAGCACCGCGGCGCCGAGATGTCCTCCAGGTTCACTCCACCGAAGGAGGGGGCGAGCCGGACGACGGTCTCCACGATCTCGTCGGTGTCGGTGGTGGCGAGCGCGATCGGCACCGCGTCCACGCCGCCGAACTGCTTGAAGAGGATGGCCTTCCCCTCCATGACCGGAAGCGAGGCCTCCGGGCCGATGTCGCCGAGTCCGAGCACCGCCGTACCGTCGGTCACGACCGCGACGACCTGGGACTTCCAGGTGTAGTCGTGGACCAGTTCAGGCTGCTCGGCAATCGCGGTGCACACCTTGGCGACGCCGGGCGTGTACGCGAGGGACAGGTCGTCCTTGTCGCGGAGCGGCACGGTGGCCGAAATGGCCATCTTGCCGCCGCGGTGCAGCGCGAAGGCCGGATCGAAGGGCTCCTGAGCCCCTTCCGTGCCGCTGTCGCTGCGAGGATTGACGATCTCCGCTGCCATTGGGTTGACCCCTTAAGTCTTCTTCATTTGAGGGTGGCCGCTCCTGGTTGAGGAGGGGTGGGCGGGTCCCGCGGTCGCCGTGTCTGGCAACCGCGCGGGCGCGCCGCACAACGCGCCCTGAGCCCCGGATGAGGGGTGTAAGGATCCTTCTTACCGGACGTACGTCACCGTAGACGAGTCCAATTCGGCGCGGTGATGCGACTCATACGGCCGCAATGGCACCTTGCGCAGAGCAGGCACGTCATCGAATGTCCGGACACGCACTCCGTACACCGGATCGTGTCCTTCGTGTCGTCCGAATGGCGAGATCAACCGGAGATTTTCCGGCGAGGAGGGGGTATCTCCGGAGAAGGTCCGGCCCTGATGTACCGGCCTGTCGGGATTCGGGGGTCACCCGTTATCCGATTTTGACATGCGGAGCCGTCCGTTTAGGACGGTCCGAATGGCAAGATGCCCGTAATCACACGAGGTCGCGACACCCGAAGGTGCGTGCGCGGCCTATGGCAACTCCCTCAACGCCGGAGGAACCCGACCATGACCGCACGCTCCACGCGCTGTACGACCGCCGCCAAGACCCGCACCTCCCGTCTTGCCGCGGTCGCCGCCATCGCGGTCGCCGGCTCCATGCTGCTGACCGCGTGCGGTGACCAGACCGAGGGCGGCTCGACCCCCGAGGGCGGCAAGACCGGCGCCGCCTCCAACGCCCCGCTCTTCTCCAAGCTGCCCGCCGACATCCAGAAGGCCGGCGTCATCAAGGTCGGTACGGACGCCTCGTACGCCCCGATGGAGTTCACCGAGGGCGGCAAGATCGTCGGTGTCGACCCGGACCTCGGCGAGGCCCTCTCCAAGCAGCTCGGAGTGAAGTTCGAGTTCGTCTCGGGCACGTTCGACGGCCTGATCACCTCGATCTACACCGGCCGCCAGGACCTCATCATGTCCTCGATGACGGACAACAAGAAGCGGCAGGAGGGCCTGGACGACGACGGCAAGAAGATCGGCAAGGGCATCGACTTCGTCGACTACTTCAAGTCCGGCGTCTCGCTGCTCGTCAAGAAGGGCAACCCGCAGGGCATCAACTCCCTCGACGACCTGTGCGGCAAGACGGTCGCCGTCCAGCGCGGCACCATCTACGAGGACACCTTCAAGGCGCAGGCCGAGAAGTGCGGCGCCAAGAAGCTCACCATCCAGGCGTTCGACACCGACGCCGAGGCCCAGACCCGCGTCAAGGCCGGCGGCGCCGTCGCCGACCTGAACGACTACCCGGTCGCCGCGTACATCGCGAAGACCTCGGGCGGCGGCAACGACTTCGAGGTCGTCGGCAGCCAGAGCGACGTCGGCCTCTTCGGTATCGGCGTCTCCAAGGACAAGCCGGAGCTGCGTGACGCGGTCAAGGAAGCCCTGGACGCGATCATCAAGGACGGCTCGTACAGCAAGGTCCTGGAGAAGTGGGACGTCAAGGAAAGCGCCGTCACCTCGGCGACCATCAACGCCGGCAAGTGACCTCCCCGCGCTCCACTGAAGGGCAGTCATTGTGACTGACAAGATCGACAAGGGGCCGGCCGCCGCTCCGGCCGGCCCCGGCGCCTCGGGCTCCCCCTACGAGGCGATCAAGGCCATCCCCGTACGGCACTACGGTCGCTGGGTCAGCGCCGTGGTCGTCGTCGTGCTGCTGGGCTGGCTCGTCTACGCGTTCTCCCAGGGCAACGTCATCTGGGCGACCGTCGGAGACAAGCTGTTCGACACCTCGGTGCTCGAGGGCCTGTGGAACACCGTGGTCATCAGCGTCGCCTCGATGGCGCTCGGCCTCGTGCTCGGCGTCGTCTTCGCGGTGATGCGCCTTTCGAAGAACCCGGTGACCGGCGCGGTCGCCTGGCTCTACATCTGGTTCTTCCGCGGCACGCCGGTCTATGTGCAGCTGCTGGTCTGGTTCAACCTGTCGCTGATCTTCGAGTACATCAACCTCGGGCCGATCTACAAGAACGAGACCGTGGACGTCATGACGCCGTTCATGGTCGCGCTCCTGGGTCTCGGCCTCAACGAGGGCGCCTACATGGCGGAGATCGTCCGGGCCGGCATCCAGTCGGTCGACGAGGGACAGACCGAGGCCGCGCACGCGCTCGGCATGTCCCAGACGAAGACCATGCGCCGCATCGTCCTGCCGCAGGCCATGCGCGTGATCGTGCCGCCGACGGGCAACGAGTTCATCAACATGCTCAAGACCTCGTCGCTGGTCTCGGCCGTGCAGTACACGGAACTCCTGCGGGCCTCGTCGAACATCGGCAACACGGCCGGTGCCGTCATGGAGATGCTCTTCGTGGCGTCGATCTGGTACCTGGCCCTGACCAGCGTGTTCAGCGTCGGTCAGTACTACCTGGAGCGCCGCTTCGCCCGTGGTTCTCTGCGCAGCCTGCCGCCGACCCCGCTGCAGCGCATCCGCGCCAACCTGACCACGTTCAAGCGTTCCCCGGAGGCGACCCGATGACCGCCATGGTGAAGGCCGAGGGCGTCCACAAGTCCTACGGCGCCGCGCACATCCTGCGGGGTATCGACCTCGAGGTGGCTCCCCGCGAGGTGTTCTGCCTGGTCGGCCCGTCCGGCTCCGGCAAGTCCACGTTCCTGCGGTGCATCAACCACCTGGAGCGTGTCGACGGCGGCCGGCTGTCCGTCGACGGCGAGCTGGTGGGCTACCGCCAGAAGGGCGACAAGCTCTACGAGCTGAAGGACAGCGAGGTCGCGGCCCAGCGCCGGGACATCGGCATGGTCTTCCAGCGCTTCAACCTGTTCCCGCACATGACGGCCCTGGGCAATGTCATGGAGGCGCCGATCCAGGTGAAGGGCGAGGCCCGGGCCGTGGCCCGCGAGCGGGCCGAGCGGCTCCTGGACCGGGTCGGCCTGGCCGACAAGGCCGGGAACTACCCCTCGCAGCTCTCCGGCGGTCAGCAGCAGCGTGTCGCCATCGCCCGCGCGCTGGCGATGGAGCCGAAGCTCATGCTCTTCGACGAGCCGACCTCGGCGCTCGACCCGGAGCTGGTCGGTGACGTCCTCGACGTCATGCGCGACCTCGCCGAGTCGGGCATGACGATGATCGTCGTCACCCACGAGATGGGCTTCGCCCGCGAGGTGGGCGACAACCTCGTCTTCATGGACGGCGGTGTGGTGGTCGAGTCCGGCAACCCGCGCGACGTCCTGGGCAACCCGCAGCACGACCGGACGAAGGCGTTCCTGTCCAAGGTGCTGTGACGACCCGCGGTACGACGCGAAGGGCGGTACGGGCTCCCCGTACCGCCCTTCGCGTGCGCCGGCTACTTCACCGCGAGCACCATCGTGTCCGAGGGCGAGGCCCACACCGGCCGCGCCTCGGCGAAGCCCGCCGCGCGCAGGATCTCGGCATGGCGGCGGGAGGAGGGCGTGTCGCCGTCGGCGTGCTCGCCGTAGATCTCGAAGCGGCGGGCGGTCGGCTCGGCGAGGACCGGGTCCTGGGCGGCGACCGCCCACCACTCGGCCCAGTCGAGGGCGCCCCCGGCCTTCGCGCGGTCCATGGCGGCGTGGCGGTGGGCCCGCTCGGCGGCGTTGATCCGCGGCGTGGTCTCGTCGATCATGTGGTCGGCGTTCATGAGGACGCCGCCGTCCCGGACGAGCCCGGCCAGCTGCCCGTACAGCGCGGTGAGCGGCTCGACGTGGAGCCAGTGCAGCGCGGTGGCGGTGAGCACGGCGTCGTACGTGTCGTACGGAAGCCTGCCGACCCACCCCGGGTCCTTGAGGTCGGCGGTCACGAAGGAGGCGCGCTCGTCGCCGGCGAAGTACCCCTCGGCGATGGCGAGCAGGGCCGGGTCGAGGTCGACGCCGACGCTGGTCGCCCCCGGGAACCGGCGGAGGAGCCTGCTTGTGATACTCCCTGTACCGCACGCCAGGTCGAGGACCCGGGGCTCCGGCCCCACCAGGGCCTCGACCATGTCGAGCATCACGCGGAACCGCTCCTCGCGGTCCGGCATGTACCACTCCTGCTGACGGTCCCAGCTCTCCTGCCAGGCCGCCCAGTCGGTTCCGGTCGTCGCCGCGTCCGTCATCTCCGCCGCCCCTCCTCTTCGTAATACCCTCGAAGGGGACACAGCTGTTACCCCCTCCCGCCCCGACCCTAGACCGCCGGAGTAAGGACTACAAGTGGAACTGGCCTATTACTCGGATTACGCCGTGCGTCTGGTCAACACCGAGGAGCCGACTCGCAACAAGGACTCCCTGACCTCGGTCGAGGCGGTCCGCGAGCTCTTCGGCTCGGCCTCCCAGATGGCCCGGCGGGCGACGGATGCCGACGTGACACGCTTCCGGTCGGTACGCACGCGGCTGCGGGCGGTCTTCACCGCGGCGGACGAGGGCGACCACACGCACGCCGTGGACCTGCTGAACTCGCTGCTGCTCGAGTTCCCGGTCTCCCCGCAGATCTCGGGCCACGACCACCTGGACGACGAGGGCCGCCCGCGCTGGCACATGCACCTCGCCGACCACCCCTCGAACGCCACAGCGGGCTACGCGGCGATCGCGGCGATGGGCCTCGCCTTCCACCTCACGGAGTTCGGCGCCGACCGCCTCGGCCTGTGCCAGGCGTCCCCCTGCCGCAACGCCTACCTCGACACCTCGACCAACCGCTCCCGCCGCTACTGCTCCGACCGCTGCGCGACCCGCGCCAACGTGGCCGCCTACCGGGCGCGCAAGCGCCTTGAGGCCGAACGGTCGGACCGGACCGGCCTCAGCGCGGAGAACAGCCAGGAGACCACCACACCGGCCGACCGCTGACGCCCGGGCGTGACCGGGCGGTACCTCGCCCGCACGCGCCCCAGCACCAGCTCGGCGGGGACGGCGCCGAAGACCCGGCTGTCGCCCTCGGTGTCCGGGTTGTCCCCGAGCACCCACCAGCCGGAGTCCTGTCGCTCGATCAGGCGCTTCACGATGAGCAGGTCCTGCTGGAGCGGATGGCGCAGCACGGCCACACTGCCGGGCCGGAGCCGTCCGCCGTAGTGCACGAGGAGCCGGTCGCCGTGGAGCAGCGTGGGCACCATGGACACCCCCGTCACCTCGGCGATCCCGAACAGGGGCCCGGCCACCCGCCCCGGCTCCCGCCCCGCGTCCGTCATCCGGCACCTCCCGGTCCGATCGTCCACTCGTACACGAGTCCCATGGTGACCCTGGACTTTTGTCCTAAGCCCCAGGGGGCGCTCGCGAAAACAGCCTTCTCGGGGAGTAATCTCCCACCTGAGAAGACGATCACGAGGAAGGACAGCTCAATGCTCTCCCGCCTGTTTGCCCCCAAGGTGAAGGTCAGCGCCCACTGCGACCTCCCCTGCGGTGTCTACGACCCGGCCCAGGCCCGGATCGAGGCCGAGTCGGTCAAGGCCGTCCAGGAGAAGTACCAGGCCAATGAGGACGCGCACTTCCGCGCGCGTGCCACGGTCATCAAGGAGCAGCGCGCGGAGCTCGCGAAGCACCACGTCTCGGTGCTGTGGAGCGACTACTTCAAGCCCCCGCACTTCGAGAAGTACCCGGAGCTGCACCAGCTCATCAACGACACCCTGAAGGCCCTCTCGGCCGCCAAGGCGTCGACGGACCCGAAGACGGGCGAGAAGGCGCTGGAACTCATCGCCGAGATCGACCGCATCTTCTGGGAGACGAAGAAGGCCTGACCTTCCTCGCACACGCGGAGCCCGAAGGGGCCCGACCGGTGATCCCGGTCGGGCCCCTTCGGCGTACGTGGGGCCGGCCCGGGCGCGGAGCCAGGCGCCGAAGGGGGTCGGGACGGCCGTGGTCAGGGGGTGGGCTCCACCGGGAGGGAGTAGCGGAGCTTCTGCTGCGCGGCGGCGCCCAGGCGGTCGTAGAAGCGGATCGCGCCCTCGTTCCAGGCCGGGGTCTGCCACTGGATCTCGGTGAGGCCGAGCGTCCGCGCCTCCGCGCGCAGGGCCTCCATGAACAGCGGGCCGAGGCCCAGGCCGCGTTCCGCCGCGGAGAGGTAGAGGCAGTCCATGTGGAGGTACTCGGCGCCGTCCCAGGTGGACAGTTCAGGGGCGCACGTGGCGTAGCCGACGAGGCGGCCGTCGGGGAGCTCGGCCACCAGGCAGCGCAGCCGGGACCGCTCGGGGCCGAAGAGGAGGGCGCGGAGCCGGTCCGCGAGACCGGGGGCCGGGGGCACGGCCTTCTCGTACGCGGCGTGCTCGGCGGCCAGTTCGGCCACCCGGTCGAGGTCCCCCGGCCGCGCGTGCCGCACCCGGGCGGCGCTCGACGGCGTGCTCATCGGAGCTCGCCGGGCGGTGCGGGCGTGATGCCCTCTGCCGGCGCCGACGGCGCCACTTCGTCCACCGGATCCGTCATGCCGTCATCATGCCGGTTCCCACCGACATCCCGTGCCGGCGGAGCCACTGCCGGTACGGCGCCGCCCGCAGCGCCGCCTCCCGGTAGGCCGCCGCGAGGTCGGCGTACAGCGGGTCGAGCGGCGCCCCTTCGCGCGCGTACAGCAGCAGACGTACCGCGAGGGGGTCGCCCCGCAACGGTCTGATCGCCATGTCCTCGCGCGGCAACGATGTCGGCTGACAGGGTGCAACGGCCTCGCCGAGGGCGATCAGGGAGGCCGCCGTGTGGTAGTCGCCGTGCAGCAGCGGCGGGTCGATGCCGGCCTCGCTCAGGACGCGCCGCAGCCCGTCCCACTCGCCGTCCACCGTCGGGTCCACCATCCAGCGGTCCTCGGCGAGGTCGGTCAGCTCCACCATGAGCCGGCCGGCGGCCGGATGGTCCCGGGCCATGGAGACGAACTGCGGCTCCCGTTCGATCAGGACCCGTTCCTGGAGGCCGTCCGGCACGCGCAGCGGGCACCCCTCGACCTCGTGGACGAAGGCCACGTCCAGGTGGCCCGCCGCGACCGACCGCAGCAGGGCCCCGGCGGAGACGTCCATGTGGAGCGCGATGTCCGTGCCGGGGAACCTCTGGCGCAGCCGGCGCAGCCACCCCGGCAGAGCCCTGCTCGCGGTCGACCCGACCCGTAGCCTCGGCCCGTCGGTGCGGGCCGCCGCCGCCCTCGCCTCGCTGATCAGCGTGGCCATCTGGTCGACGAGCGGCCGGGCCCTGCTGAGCACGGACCGGCCGAGCGGGGTGGGCCGGCAGCCGGTGCGGCCCCGCGCGAAGAGCTCCGCGCCGAGCGCGTTCTCGATACGGCGCAGTTGGGTGGTCAACGAGGGTTGGCTCATGCCCAGTTGCCGCGCCGCCTTGTGCAGGCTGCCCGTCTCCGCGATGGCGCAGAGCACGCGCAGATGCCTCACCTCCAGCTCCATGCCCCGAGAGTAGGACGGCACCTCCTGGCGCACCAGACACCCGCGTCGCGGCAATTTCCGTTGCCACGAGGGGAGTTCACGCGCGCCGATCGAGGGGTGATGCGTTCGCGCTATCGCCTGCTGCCATCATCCGCATGCGCCCCGGCTCCCCCGACACTCTCCCCAACCGACCAGGAGGAGCCCCCCCCATGCGACACCCCAAGGTCCTCACCGCCTCGCTCGCCGCGACCCTCGGCCTCGGCCTCGCCGCCGCGCTCGGCGCCGCACCGGCCGCCTCGGCCGCGCCCGCCGCCCCCGCGACGGCGCCGTCCGCGTACGCGGCCTACGCCGGATCCGCCGAGGACGCCAAGGCGACCAAGGCGTTCCACGAAGCCGTCATGAAGTCCGTGGCCAGGAAGCGGGCCGCCGCCCCCGGCGCGGCCGCCGTCACCGTCGTCTACAGCGCCGCCAACGCCCCGAGCTTCCGCACCCAGATCGCCCGGAGCACCCAGATATGGAACAGCTCGGTGGTCAACGTGCGGCTGGTGGAGGGCAGCAACCCGGACTTCCGCTACTACGAGGGCAATGACTCGCGCGGCTCGTACGCCAGCACCGACGGCCATGGCAACGGCTACATCTTCCTCGACTACCGGCAGAACCAGCAGTACAACTCCACCCGCGTCACCGCCCACGAGACCGGGCACGTGCTCGGCCTCCCCGACCACTACTCGGGGCCGTGCAGCGAGCTGATGTCCGGCGGCGGCCCGGGCACCTCCTGCCAGAACGCCCAGCCCAACGCCCAGGAGCGGGCGCGCGTCGACCAGCTGTGGCGTTACGGCCTCGCCTCGGCCGTCAAGACGTTCTGAGCCTCCGCGGGGCGGGTGGCCACAGTGGCCGCCCGCCCCGCCGTGGGCGAACATCCTTGGCTCCAGGGCGTGTTGCGTGAATGCTGACAGGACACATCCAGGATCCGGAGGCGTCCCATGACCGCCGAGCACGCCCACCAGGCCGATCATGACGATCGCGCGAGCACCCTGTACGAGGCCGTTGGCGGTGCCGACGCGCTGCGCCGGCTCTCCGGCACCTTCTACGAGACGGTTCTCGCCGACCCCGTCCTCGCGCCGGTCTTCGCCGACTTCACCCCCGCTCATGTCGAGCACGTCGCCGTGTGGCTGGCGGAGGTGTTCTCCGGGCCCGCCGGTTTCACGGCGGAGCTGGGCGGCCATCAGGCACTGCTCCGCGCCCACCTCGGGCTCTCCATCACCGAGGAGCAGCGGTCACGCTGGATGGAGCTGATGACCGCGGCGGTGGAGAAGGAGCTCCCGGACGACGAGCTGCTGCGCCGCCGGGTCGTGGAGTACTTCGACTGGGGAACCCGGATCGCCAAGGACGTCTCGGCCTCGAAGCCGGGGACGGATCTCGGCGACCCCGGCCCCACCCCGCGCTGGGGATGGAACGGCCTCGCCTGACCCTCGGGCCCGGAGCGCCGGCCGTGTGGCGGCGGTCCTGACCTGGACCCGAAGCGCCGGCCGTGTGGCGACGGTCCTGACCTGTGCCGGAAGCGCCGGCCGTGTGGCGGCGGTCCTGACCTGGACCCGAAGCGCCGGCCGTGTGGCGATGGTCCTGCCCCTTGGCCCGTGGTGCCGACTCCGCGCGCGGTCCTGAACGCCGCGCGCGGAGTGCAGGCCCCGCGCGTGGGGTCAGGCGGCCTGCGTCAGCCTGCGCCCGAACGCGGCCCCGGCCGGCAGCTGACGCCGCACGCGCTCCAGGGCCTCCTCGAAGTCGCCTCCGGCGATACCCGATTCGAAGGCGGCGCCGCCGTAGTGCAGCGTCAGGCTGAGGTCCACCCGCTCGCCCAGTGTCAGCAGGCAGCTGAGGGTGGCCTGCTGCGTGACACCGTCCACGACGACGGGAAGCGGCAGGTCCCACTCCAGGACGCACCCGGTGAGCGCGGCGCCGTCCTGATCCGTCGCGCGCAGGGCGTCGAAGCTCGCGCCCGTGTACTCGATTCCCCTGATGCGGGTGGACACCTGGCTCCCGCCCGCCGTGATCACGATCGCTTCCGCGCCGCTGCGGTCCCGGTACCAGCCGGTCCAGACTTCTGACGACTCCGATGACATGCGCGGACTGTAGCGGTCTGACCGGCCCCTTCGCGCGCCCGGTCACCCCGGGGCCGGACTTCTCCCGGTCTCGCCGTTCTTGCCGGTCACGTGCGTGCTGGTCGCTTCCGCACCACTCTCGGTAGCGATGTCCCGGTCCCCGCCGGGGTCGTCATCGGCCCGGTCGACCTGCTCGGGGCTGACGTACAGCGCGCACCGTGTGTTGCCGCACGGCTGCACTTCCCACTCCGGCACCCAGGCCCCCAGGACCTTGTGCCGCTTCGCGACGATCGCGAGGGGCTGTCCGCAGGCCGGGCAGAGAGGTGCGGCCTGCGGGTCCCGTACCGTACGCGGGGTTTGGCTGCCCATACCTCCCAGGGTAGGGCGCCCCCCTTGTCACCGCTTCCTGGTGTACGTACGAACGAGCACGCCGTTGTCGAAGGTGCGCACCGCGCCCAGCTCGAAGTCGCGGGGCTCGAAGCCGGCGCCGAACATCGGCATGCCGGAGCCGTAGACCTGCGGGTAGGTCTTGATGATCAGCTCGTCGATCTCGTCGATGAGCTCGCCCGCGATCGTGGACCCGCCGCAGAGCCAGATGTCGAGCGGGCTGTCCTCGGCCTTCAGCTCACGGACCCGGCCGACGAGGTCGTCGGCGATGAGTTCGACGTTGGGGTCGGGCGACTCGGCCAGGGAGCGGGTGGCGACGAATTCCCGCAGGTGGGCGTAGGGGCTGGTGACGCCGATGTCCAGGCCGAGCTGGTACGAGTTCAGGCCCTGGATCACGGTGTCGAAGTGCCGGCCCTTGGTGCCGGGCTCGATGCCGAGCACGGGCCACCCCGGGGCGAAGACGGTCTCGGGGTACTCCGTCTTCAGGTACTCGAGGAATTCCCCGGTCACATAGCCGTACGTGGAGGTGGCATCGCCCTTGGGGTCACCGATGAAGCCGTCGATGGTGCAGGCGATGAAGTAGGTGAGCTTGCGCAAACCGGTCCTCTTTGTCTCTGGGATGGGGCTGCGGTCGCAACCACGACAGCTATAGTGCTTCAGGTGTAGTGGTTGCGCAAGCCTCTTTTTCGGAGAGCGCGAAGAGAACGAAAGGAACCCCGATGGCGAGGAATCCCGAGCGGCGTACGGCCCTGCTCGAGGCGGCGATCGAGGTGCTCGCGGACGAAGGTGCCCGTGGGCTGACCTTCCGGGCGGTCGACGCCCGGGCGGGCGTCCCCACGGGCACCTCGTCCAACTACTTCACCGACCGGGACCAGTTGCTCTCCCAGGTCGGGGACCGGATCTTCGTACGGCTGACCCCGGAGCCGGGTTCGATCGACACGGCCATGCGGCCCGAGCCCAGCCGGCAGCTGGTCGTGGAGCTGATGCGCTGGCTGGCGCGGCGGATGGCGGCCGAGCGCACCTGCTACCTCGGCCTCTTCGAGCTCCGCCTGGAGGCCACGCGCCGCCCGGAGCTGCGCACCCAGCTCACCAAGGTGCTGCGCACCGATCTCGACCACAACATCCGGCTGCACGTCGAGTCCGGAATGCCGGGCGACGCGGACACGGTCCGGCTGCTCTACTTCTCCCTCACCGGCCTGCTGTTCGACCACTTCACGGTCCCCGGCCTGCACGACGACCGGGAGCTGGACGACCTCATCGAAACGGTGGTGAGCAGAATCGTGCCGGAGGTCTGAACCCTGGCCGGGGCGGTGGCCGAACCCCAGGCGGGCGGAGGCCCGCGCCCCGGGAGTCCTCCTAGCGCGTACGGCGGGTGACGAACTCCGCCAGGGCCAGCAGGTCCCCCGCCGCCGCGAGGTCCGGTACCGCCAGGGAGAGCTGCTGGACAGCCCGGGCCATCCGGTCGGCCGCCTGGGCCTGCGCCCAGTCCCGGCCGCCCGCCCGCTCGACCGCGTCCGCCGCCGCCCGCACGGCCGGGGCGTCCAGGGCCGTACGGGCGTACAGCTCGGCCAGCTCCTTCCCCGCCTCCGTCCCCGAGACGAGCGCCGCCACCACCGGCAGCGATTTCTTGTGCGCGACGAGATCCGCACCCGCCGGCTTGCCCGTGCGCTCGGGATCGCCCCAGATGCCGATCAGATCGTCGATCAGCTGGAACGCGAGTCCGGCCTCCCGGCCGAACGCGTCCATCGCCGCGACCTCCTCCTCCCCCGCGCCCGCGTACAGCGCGCCCACGGCACAGGCGCAGCCGAGCAGGGCGCCCGTCTTGGCGGTGGCCATCGCCAGGCACTCGTCCAGCGAGACCTCGTGCGGTCCGCGCCGCTCGAAGGCGCAGTCCGCCTGCTGGCCGGCGCACAGCTCGATGACACAGGCGGCGAGCCGGGCCGACGCGGCGGCCGAGGCGGGGTGTCCGTCCTCGGCCAGCAGCCGCAGGGCGAGGGCGAGCATCGCGTCACCGGCCATCAGCGCGTCGGGGATGCCGAACACCGTCCAGGCCGTGGGCCGGTGCCTGCGGGTCGGGTCCTCGTCCATGATGTCGTCGTGGAGCAGGGTGAAGTTGTGGGCGAGTTCCACCGCGGCTGCCGCGCGCACCGCCGGCGCCGGGTCACCGCCGAACGCCCGCGCCGCCGCGAGCACCAGCGCGGGCCGGATCGCCTTCCCCGTCTGCCCGGCGGCCGGGGAGCCGTCCGCCTGCTCCCAGCCGAAGTGGTACATCGCCACTTTCCGTATGGAGCCCGGCAACGACTCCACGGTGGAGCGCAGCTGGGGATGGACGACGGTCCGTGTCTGGTCGAGAAGTGCCACGGCGCCCTGGGCCTCGGCCACGCCGTCCGCGCGCGTTACGGTCACGTCGGTTCCTTCCTCTCGTGGGGCTGGGTTCGCCTCCGGGGGCGGGGGCCCGGTCGGCACGGGCCCCCGCCCCCGGAAACGTTCGGATCCCGGATCAGTGCGTCGGCGCCTCAGCGCCAGCGGCTGACCTCCACGTTCTCCAGGACGCCCAGCGCGTCGGGCACCAGCACCGCCGCCGAGTAGTAGGCCGTGACGAGGTAGGAGATGATCGCCTGCTCGTCGATGCCCATGAAGCGGACGGACAGGCTCGGCTCGATCTCGTCCGGGATGCCGGTCTGGTGCAGGCCGATCACGCCCTGTTCGGCCTCGCCCGTACGCATGCAGATGATCGACGTGGTCCGCGCGTCCGAGACCGGGATCTTGTTGCAGGGGTAGATCGGCACCCCTCGCCAGGTCGGGATCCTGTTGCCGTTGATCTCGATGGACTCGGGGACGAGGCCCCGGCGGTTGCACTCGCGCCCGAAGGCGGCGATGGCGCGCGGGTGGGCGAGGAACATCTTCGAGCCCCGGCGGCGCGAGAGGAGCTCGTCCATGTCGTCCGGGCTGGGCACACCGTCATGGGGCTGGATCCGCTGCCCGTAGTCGCAGTTGGTCAGGAGACCGAACTCCCGGTTGTTGATGAGCTCGTGCTCCTGGCGCTCGCGGAGCGCCTCGACCGTGAGCCGCAACTGCTGCTCGGTCTGGTTCATCGGCTGGTTGTAGAGATCGGCGACACGGCTGTGGACCTTCAGCACGGTCTGCGCGACGGACAGTTCGTACTCGCGCGGGGAGGCGTCGTAGTCCACGTACGTGTGCGGGACGACCGCCTCGCCGACGTGGCCGGCGGAGAGGTCGATCGCCGCCTCGCCGTACTTGTTGGTGCGCTGATGGGGCAGCGCGGCCACGCCCGCGAGGTGGGCGGCGAGCGAGGGGGCCCGCTCGGCGAGGTTGCGCACGTCGTCGCGGGTGAGCTCGAGGACCGTACACGTGGTGGCCGCGCGGGCGGTCCACTCCCAGGCGCTGTCCGGGTGCGTCAGCGAGCTGTCCCCGAAGTACGCGCCGTCGGCCAGGACTCCGAGGATCGCCTCGTCGCCGTACGGCCCCTCGCCGATCTGCTCGACCTTGCCGTGCGCGAGGAGGTGGACGCGGTCGGTGGGCTCCCCCGCGGTGGCGATCACCTCCCCCGCCGCGTACTCGCGCTGGCGGCACCGCGCCGCGAGTTCGCCGAGGGCCTCCTCGTCGTCGTAGCCCCGCAGCGCCGGGAGTTCGCCCAGTTCGGCCGGGATCACCGCGACGCGCTCTCCGGTCTGCACGAAGGTGACACGGCCGTCACCCACGGAGTAGCTGAGCCTCCGGTTCACCCGGTACGTACCACCCTGGACCTGCACCCACGGCAGCGTCCGCAGCAGCCACCGGGAGGTGATCTCCTGCATCTGCGGGGCCGATTTGGTGGTGGTCGCCAGGTTCCGTGCGGCGGCGGTACCGAGACTCTGCTGCGGGCTCGCCTGATCCGCGCGGACCTCGTCGCCAACCGAACCAACGGACATGGAACTCCCTCTCGTAAGACTGACCTGCGAGAGGAAGCCTTTCAGCACGGAGAGTGCATGCGCCATTACACAAATGAGTGGGAGTGGACCGGCTCCGGCTGGGCATGTCACACGGTTTCCACTCGAACAGCTCAGCCCCACCCGCCCCATGGGGCACTGTCCGGATCGGCTCGCACACAGCCCGAACGGGTAGCCCGGAGTCGAGCGCTCCGGTACTCCGGTAGTCCCGTACCGTCCCGTTCCGCTCATCCGAAGGAGTGGCCATGGCCCCACCCATGTCCGCGGGCAGGTTCCTCGACGCACTGCGCGACGAGGGCCTGACGGTCGTCGAGGTCGGCGACTGGCGCACGCACAACCGCAACCACAAGGGCCCCTGGGGCCCCGTCCACGGCGTGATGATCCACCACACGGTCACCCGGGGCACCGCGAACACCGTCCGGCTCTGCCGGGACGGCCACGCCTCCCTGCCCGGCCCGCTCTGCCACGGCGTGATCGCCAAGGACGGCCGCGTCCACCTGGTCGGCTACGGACGCGCCAACCACGCCGGACCCGGCGACGACGAGGTCCTGCGGGCGGTCATCGCCGAACAGCAGCTCCCGCCGGACAACGAGGCCACGACGGACGGCAACCGCCACTTCTACGGCTTCGAGTGCGAGAACCTCGGCGACGGGAAGGACCCGTGGCCGAAGGCCCAGCTGGAGGCCATCGAGAAGGCGGCGGCGGCGCTGTGCCGGGTGCACCGCTGGACCCAGCGCTCGGTGATCGGCCACCTGGAGTGGCAGCCGGGCAAGGTGGACCCTCGGGGCTTCACCATGGCCTCGATGCGGGAGCGGATCGCGGAGCGCCTGAGGTAGCCACCCGAGGGGGACAATGGCCGGGTGAACGCGTTCGACCTCGCCCTGTCCCGGCTGCGGCCCCGGCTCCCGTCCCCCCTGGAGCCGGTCGAGGACGAACGGTTCACCCGCCACGGTCTGCGACTCCTGCTCAAGCGCGACGATCTGATCCACCCGGACCTGCCGGGCAACAAGTGGCGCAAGCTGGCGCTCAACCTGCGGGAGGCCGACGGCCGCCCGGTGCTCACCTTCGGCGGCGCCTACTCGAACCACCTGCGCGCGACCGCGGCCGCCGGCCGTCTCCTCGGCTTCGACACGATCGGGGTCGTACGGGGGGACGAGCTGGCCGGCCGGCCGCTGAACCCCTCGCTGGCGCGGTGCGCGGCGGACGGGATGCGGCTGGTGTTCGTGGACCGGTCGACGTACCGGGCGAAGTCGGACCCCGCCGTGCTGGCCGATCTTCTCGACCGGTGCCCTCCGGGGACGTACGTCGTCCCCGAAGGGGGCAGCAACTCCCTCGCCGTCGAGGGGTGCGTGGCGCTCGGGCACGAGCTGCGCGGAGCCGCCGACGTGGTCGCCGTCGCCTGCGGCACGGGAGGCACGCTCGCGGGCCTGGCCGCCGGCCTGGGCCCCGGGCAGCGGGCGCTCGGCGTCCCGGTCCTCAAGGGCGGCTTCCTGGGCGAGGAGATACGCGGCCTGCAGCGGGCGGCTTTCGGCGGTCCCCGAGGGGACTGGAGCCTCGACGAGCGCTTCCACGGCGGCGGTTACGCCCGGACGACCCCCGCCCTCGACGCGTTCGCCGAGGACTTCGAGGCGCGGCATGAACTCGCCATCGAGCGTCTGTATGTGGCCAAACTGCTGCACGGCCTTGTCGTCCTGGCCGAGGAGGGCGCGTTCGCCCCCGGCACGACGGTCGCGGCGGTGGTGACGGGAGCCCCGTTGTCACGTTCCTGACGGCGGGAGCCTCCTTGCTGACGGCAGGACCCCCGGGCCCCCGGCTCAGGCGGTCTCCTCGCGGTAGGCCGCCGCCTCCTCCAGGTCCAGCCTGCGCAGCAGGACGCGCATCATCTCGTCGTCGATGCGGCGGTCGTCGCGGAGCCGTACGAAGACCTCCCGCTCGGCCTCGATCATCTCCCGCGCGAGCCGGCGGTAGGTGTCGTCCGCCGTCTCGCCCGTGATCTCGTCGACCGCGCCGAGTCGTTCCCACACCGCGTTGCGGCGGCGCTCCAGGACCGTGCGGAGGCGGTCGGCCAGTGGCTGGGGCAGGGCGTTGTGCTCGTCGCGCAGCAGGGCGTCGAGGCGCTCCTCCGCGGCGCGGGAGGCCTCGCTCTGAGCCTGCGCCTCCGCCAGGGTCTCCTGGTACCTGTCGCGGCCCGGCAGCTTCAGGAGACGGATGAGCGGCGGCAGGGTGAGGCCCTGGACGACGAGCGTCCCGATCACCGTGGTGAAGGTGAGGAAGAGGACGAGGTTGCGCGCCGGGAACTCCACGCCGCCCGTCATCACGGGGATGGAGAAGGCGATGGCGAGGGAGACCACGCCCCGCATCCCGGCCCAGCCGACGATGAGCGGTGCCTTCCAGTCCACGCCCGGCTCGCGTTCCCTGATGCGCTCGGACAGCACACGGGGCAGGAAGGTGGCCGGGTAGACCCAGACGAAGCGGACGACGACCACGGCCACGAAGACGCCCACGGCGTACCAGATCGCCTCGCCGATCCCGTACTGGCCGAGGCCCTGGACGACGTACGGCAGTTGCAGGCCGATCAGGGCGAAGACGGCGGACTCCAGGACGAAGGCGACCATCTTCCACACGGCCTCCTCCTGGAGGCGGGTGGCGAAGTCCACCTGCCAGTTGCGGTGCCCGAGGAAGAGGCCGACGACGACCACGGCGAGGACTCCGGAGGCGCCGACCTCCTCCGCCGCCGCGTAGGCGGCGAAGGGGATCAGCAGGGAGAGGGTGTTCTGGAGCAGGGCCTCGCCGAGCCGGAGGCGCAGCCAGTGGATGGGGACCATGAGGACGAGGCCGACGCCGATCCCGCCGACGGCGGCGAGCGCGAACTCGCCGACGCCGCCCGCCCAGCTGATGCCCTCGCCGACCGCCGCGGCCAGCGCCACCTTGAAGGCGGTGATGGCGGTGGCGTCGTTCACCAGGGACTCGCCCTGGAGGATGGTGGTGATCCGGTTCGGCAGTCCGAGCTTGCGGGCGATCGCCGTCGCCGCGACCGCGTCCGGCGGGGCGACCACCGCGCCGAGGACGAGCGCGGCGGTCAGCGGAAGGTCGGGGACGAGCACATAGGCGAGCCAGCCGACCGCCACGGTCGCGAAGAGGACGTACCCGACGGACAGCAGGGCCACGGGACGGATGTTGGCGCGCAGATCGAGGTACGAGGAGTCCACCGCCGCCGTGTAGAGGAGCGGGGGAAGGATCAGTGGCAGCACGATGTGCGGGTCGAGCGTGTAGTCCGGGACGCCCGGCACGTACGAGGCGGCGAGCCCGGCCGCCACCAGGAGCAGTGGCGCCGGCACCGGGGTCCTGCGGGCCGCGCCCGCCACCGCGGCGCTCGCCGCGACCAGTGCCACCAACTGCAGTGCGTCCATTCTCCGGTCCCCGTCCCCGTGTCGTTCCAGCACGTAACCTGGCCATCATGAGCGAGTGTCCGCACGTTGCCGAAATGCCGCGCCCCGAACCGGCGCCGCTGACCGACACCTGTCCCGCGTGCCTGGCCGACGGCACCCACCCCGTCCAGTTGCGGCTCTGCCTCAGCTGCGGACACGTCGGATGCTGCGACTCCTCGCCGGGGCGGCACGCCACCGGACACTTCTCGACCAGTGGGCACCCCGTGATGCGGACCTTCGAGCCGAACGAACGCTGGCGCTGGTGCTTCGTGGACGGTTCGATCGTCTGACGGCTGGGTACGACACCCCGGCGATCCGCTGCCGGTCGCTTCGCAATTGGGCCCCGCAGACCCCTAGCCACTGTCCGTACTCATGGCCTTACCATGAGTGACAGACGGGGGCGAGGCCGTCCAGGGGCCCACGGCGACACGGCGGCATGGATCGCGATAGCGTCACGGCGGATCGCGCAACCGACTGCGTACCGCCCGGTTCGGGGGGCTTTCTCCCCTCGGGCCCCGAATGAGCTTGTGCCACCTTGGAGGTGAGGGTGTCCCAGATCGCAGGCGAGCCCGGGTCCCAGGACTTCGTGGAAGTCCGGCTGCCCGCTGCGGGTGCCTACCTGTCCGTGCTGCGTACGGCCACGGCCGGCCTCGCGGCGCGCTTGGACTTCACCCTCGACGAGATCGAGGACTTGCGGATCGCGGTCGACGAGGCGTGCGCCATCCTGCTCCAGCAGGCCGTGCCGGGATCCGTCCTGAGCTGTGTCTTCCGCCTGGTCGACGACTCGCTCGACGTGACGGTGTCGGCCCCGACGACGGACGGGCGGGCACCGGAGCGGGACACCTTCGCCTGGACCGTGCTCTCCGCACTGGCCGGGAAGGTCGAGTCCTCCGTGGCGGACGACCGGACGGTCTCCATCAGCCTGTACAAACAGCGCGGCGCGGGGCCAGGCCCGGCGTGAGGAGCGGGGACGCGACGGCCGGCATCCCTGAGCAGCAGGCGCGGCCGCATCCGGAGGTCGAGGTCGAGGTCGCTACGGAGCAGGCGGTCCAGATGAGCGAGCACGAGCAGCACAACCAGGTTTCCGAGCCGCAGGAGGCTCCGGATCCGCACGACCGGAGCGGGGCGCGCGCGCTCTTCATCGAGTTGCGCAAGCTCCCGGAGGGCTCTCCCGAGAAGTCGGAACTGCGCAATCGGCTGGTACGGATGCACCTGCCGCTCGTCGAGCACCTGGCCCGGCGTTTCCGGAACCGGGGCGAGCCGCTCGACGACCTGACGCAGGTCGCGACGATCGGGCTGATCAAGTCGGTGGACCGGTTCGACCCGGAGCGGGGCGTCGAGTTCTCGACGTACGCGACTCCGACGGTCGTGGGCGAGATCAAGCGCCACTTCCGGGACAAGGGCTGGGCGGTCCGGGTGCCGCGCCGTCTGCAGGAGCTGCGGCTCTCGCTGACGACGGCGACGGCGGAGCTCTCCCAACTGCACGGCCGCTCACCGACGGTGCACGAGCTCGCGGAGCGACTCGGCATCTCGGAGGAGGAGGTCCTGGAGGGCCTGGAGTCGGCGAACGCCTACTCGACGCTCTCGCTGGACGTCCCGGACACGGACGACGAGTCCCCGGCGGTCGCGGACACGCTGGGCGCGGAGGACGAGGCCCTGGAGGGCGTCGAGTACCGGGAGTCGCTCAAGCCGCTGCTGGAGGACCTGCCGCCCCGGGAGAAGCGGATCCTGCTGCTGCGCTTCTTCGGGAACATGACACAGTCGCAGATCGCTCAGGAGGTCGGCATCTCGCAGATGCACGTCTCCCGCCTGCTGGCCCGCACACTGGCGCAGCTCCGGGAGAAGCTCCTCGTCGAGGAGTAGACGTCGAAGGGGTCGACTTCCGCGGGAGAGGGCCCGGCGGGCGGGGCACCCTCCGGGAGCGGAGCCCGGCCCGGAGAAGAACCCGCCGGAGGGGTTACGCCTCGCCGCGACGGCCGATGCCCAGGGCCTCGGTCGTCGCCGGGTTCACCAGGAGGACCAGACCGGCCACGGCGAGGACGCCGAGGGCGATGCCGGCCGGGATCATGGCGCTGTCCGCCTGGAGGAGCTGCCAGGCGACCGGCAGGGCCAGGATCTGGGTGATGATCGCCGGTCCCCGGCTCCATCCCCGGCGCAGCAGCAGACCGCGCGCCGCGGCCCCGGGGATCAGGCCGAGGGCGATCAGCGTCGCTCCGCCCATGATCGCCTGGGTCAGGCTGTCGGGGTTGCCGGTGAGACCGGTCACGAGCACGTACACGCCCCCGATCACCAGCGCGAGGGCCTCGATCCCGGCGACCGCCGCGGCGGCGGTCAACCGGACAGGGCGGGAAGTCTGCTCCGTACTGCTCATAGCTGGCAGGGTAGCCGGGGCCGGCCGCGGGGCTGTCCGCCAGGTGGCCGCGACTGGGATCGGTACCGCCGGGTAGGTACCCTGGCGGCCATGCGCGCACTTCTCGTGGTCAATCCGGCAGCCACCACCACCAGTGCCCGCACGCGCGACGTCCTCATCCACGCGTTGGCGAGCGAGATGAAGCTGGAGGCCGTGACCACCGAGTACCGCGGCCACGCCCGCGATCTCGGCCGCCGGGCCGCGGAATCCGAGGACATCGACATGGTCGTCGCCCTGGGCGGCGACGGCACGGTGAACGAGGTCGTGAACGGCCTGCTGCACGACGGACCGGACCCGGACCGGCTGCCCGGCCTCGCGGTGGTCCCCGGCGGCTCCACGAATGTCTTCGCCCGCGCGCTGGGGCTGCCCAACGACGCCGTCGAGGCGACCGGCGCCCTGCTCGACGCGCTCCGTGAGCGCCGGGCACGCACGGTGAGCCTGGGGCTCGCCTCCGGGTCCCCGGGGACCGAGGACGAGGCGGTGCCGGCCCGCTGGTTCACTTTCTGTGCCGGTTTCGGCTTCGACGCCAGCGTCATCGGGCGAGTCGAACAGCAGCGGGAACGCGGCAAGAGATCGACCCACGCCCTGTACCTGCGCCAGGTGGTCCGCCAGTTCCTGGGCGAGCCGCACCGGCGGCACGGCACGATCACCCTGGAGCGCCCGGGCCAGGACCCCGTCCAGGACCTGGTCCTGTCCATAATCTGCAACACCTCCCCCTGGACCTACCTGGGCAATCGCCCGGTCTACGCCTCTCCGGACGCCTCCTTCGAGACGGCTCTGGACGTCCTCGGTCTGAGCCGTCTGTCGGCCCCCGCGGTGGCCCGGTACGCCACCCAGCTGCTCACTTCGTCGCCCGAGCGCGGCCCTCACGGCAAGCACGCCCTGTCTCTGCACGACCTGACCGACTTCACCTTGCATTCGAAGGTTCCCCTCCCCCTGCAGATGGACGGAGACCACCTCGGACTGCGTACGAGCGTGACGTTCACAGGCGTTCGCCGTGCACTGCGTGTGATTGTGTGAGTGGAAGGGCCCAAAGTCCTTTCACTCGAACGTTTAGGCTGGCCTCCACCCCTTAGAAGTACGGCTGTGACCTAGTCGACACCGAGGAATCAAAAAAAACTTTCCGGAAGGGGTTGTATCCGCTGCCGAGGTTTGCGAGTCTCTTCTTGGCGATCGGGACGGCCCGCAAGACCGGCCTCCACTGAGAGCCAGAACCCCTCCTCAGTCCAAGGACCACACCAGTTCATCTGGCAGTCGGCCCTTCACTTACGGGGGGATTCGTGAAAGCGTTCACATTCACAAGCAACCAGCTTGTAACACCCTAGAGAGGTAGCAGCCATGGACTGGCGTCACAACGCCGTTTGTCGTGAGGAAGACCCCGAGCTGTTCTTCCCCATCGGCAACACCGGTCCTGCGCTGCTGCAGATCGAGGAAGCCAAGGCCGTCTGCCGCCGCTGCCCCGTCATGGAGCAGTGCCTGCAGTGGGCGCTCGAGTCCGGCCAGGACTCCGGCGTCTGGGGTGGCCTCAGCGAGGACGAGCGCCGCGCGATGAAGCGCCGCGCCGCTCGCAACCGGGCGCGCAACGCGAGCGCCTGAACACCCTGAAAAGCCTGAGGCAAGCGGCGCGTACATCGCGTACGCACTCACCGCCCCCGAGCCGCAGCGCGCAGCAGTAACCCACAGCATTCGAGCCCCGGACCGATCTTCTCGGTCCGGGGCTCGCTGCTGTGATCCGCGACCGTTCCGGACGGTCGGCCGCGATGCGGGGTGTGATCCGCGCGACTATTTCTGCGGCTGTACGGGGATGTCGAGGACGACCTTGGTCCCGCCCTGCGCGCCCGGCTGCATGTCGAAGGTGCCGCCCAGCTCCCCCTCGACCAGCGTCCGGACGATCTGCAGGCCGAGGTTTCCCGCGCGCTGCGGGTCGAAGCCCTCGGGCAGGCCGCGCCCGTCGTCCCGGACCGTGATCAGCAGCCGGGCGTCGGCGCGGGGTTCTCCGCGGACGGCCGTGACCTCGACCGTGCCCTGCTCCCCCGGCGCGAAGGCGTGCTCGAGCGCGTTCTGCAGGACTTCGGTGAGGACCATGGACAGCGGGGTGGCGACCTCGGCGTCCAGGATGCCGAAACGGCCGTTGCGCCGGCAGGTCACCTTGCCCGGGGAGATCTCGGCGACCATCGCGATCACGCGGTCGGCGATCTCGTCGAACTCCACGCGCTCGTCCAGGTTCTGGGAGAGCGTCTCGTGCACGATGGCGATCGAACCGACCCTGCGCACCGCCTCGTTGAGAGCCTCGCGCCCCTGCTCGGAGTCCATCCGGCGGGCCTGGAGGCGCAACAGCGCGGCCACGGTCTGCAGGTTGTTCTTCACCCGGTGGTGGATCTCCCGGATGGTGGCGTCCTTGGTGATCAACTCGCGCTCGCGTCGGCGCAGTTCCGTGACGTCACGGAGCAGGACCAGCGAACCGATGCGGGTGCCCTTGGGCTTGAGCGGGATGGCCCGCAACTGGATGACGCCGCCGTTCCCCTCGACCTCGGCCTCGCGGGGGGCGTAGCCGGAGGCCAGTTTGACCAGGGCCTCGTCCACGGGGCCGCGGGAGGGGGCGAGTTCGGCGGTGATCTGGCCGAGGTGCTGACCGACGAGGTCGGCCGCGAGGCCGAGGCGGTGGTACGCGGAGAGGGCGTTGGGCGAGGCGTACTGGACGATGCCGTCGGCGTCCAGGCGGATGAGGCCGTCACCGGCGCGGGGGGAGGCGTCCATGTCGACCGCTTCCCCGGGGAAGGGGAAGGCTCCGGCGGCGATCATCTGGGCCAGGTCGGAGGCGGACTGGAGGTAGGTGAGCTCCAGCCGGGACGGGGTCCGCACGGTGAGCAGATTGGTGTTGCGGGCGATGACGCCGAGGACACGGCCTTCGCGGCGTACGGGGATCGATTCGACCCGTACCGGGACCTCCTCGCGCCACTCGGGGTCGCCCTCGCGCACGATCCGGCCCTCGTCGAGGGCGGCGTCGAGGAGCGGGCGGCGGCCGCGCGGGACGAGGTGCCCGACCATGTCGTCCTGGTAGGAGGTGGGACCGGTGTTGGGCCGCATCTGGGCGACCGAGACATAACGGGTGCCGTCGAGGGTGGGCACCCAGAGGACGAGGTCGGCGAAGGAGAGGTCGGAGAGCAGCTGCCACTCCGAGACCAGCAGGTGCAGCCACTCGAGGTCGGACTCACTCAGAGCGGTGTGCTGGCGTACGAGGTCGTTCATGGAGGGCACAGGTGCGAGCGTACCCGCGGAATCGGACGGCGCTGAACCTGGATCTCAGGGCGTTCGTGTTGGAGGATGGACCGGGAAGCACGCCCTTCCCATTGGATGGACAGACCGAATGGTCTAGTCCACAATGGCCGAGCAGCATCCCATCATGACCTCCGCCCTCCCCGCACAGGAGGGTGGACGAGGTACCCGACGCTCTCTGCCCTGACTGCGTCGAGACCTCCCACAACGGCCGAGGGACCGCACACCCCCGGCCGGGCAACTCCGGGCTGCGGTGCCGGACGGGTTGAGGGTCCCGTCAGGCGCCGCGGCCCGCGGGTGTTTCCGGGGCCGCTCCCTCTCCCGTCGCCGCCACCGCGGCCGCCTGTGGCCAGGCCGCCATCGCCGCCTCCGCCACCGCCTCCAGCTCCGTCCGCGTCGCCCCGTCACGGGCCTGCTGGGACATGCCCTGGAGCACCGCTCCGTACAGCCGGGCCAGGGTGCCCGCCCGGGTGCCGACCGGCAGCTCCCCCTCGTCGACGCCCTGCTGGATCCGGGCCTCGAAGGACGCCAGATTGTCATTGCGCCGCGCCCGCAGAGCCTCCTCGACCTCCGGGGTCGAGCAGTTGGTCGCCGCGGAGATCATCAGGCAGCCGCGCGGATGGGACGGGTCGGTGAAGACGTCCGCGGCCTCCCTGAGCATCCGGCCGAACGCGCCGCGCGCCGTCGGCTCCTGCTCGAAGGCCCGCCCGCCGTACGCGCCGTACGAGACGGCGTACGCCTCCACGACCTCCTCGAACAGGGCCTTCTTGTCGCCGAAGGCGGCATAGAGGCTGGGCGCGCTGATCCCCATGGCGCGCGTCAGGTCGGACACGGAGGTCGTCTCGTACCCGTGCTCCCAGAACGCCATCGTCGCCTGCTCCAGCGCCGTGAGGCGGTCGAAGGAACGGGGGCGGCCGCGCGGCTTCGTCGTCATGGTTCACATTCTATAGCGGCCGCTACAAATCGGTGCTACGGTTCTTTCTGTAACGACCACTATGGAAGTAGGGGGGCGTCGGATGAGCGCGCTCGAGGGGAAGACGGCTCTGGTCACGGGCGGCAGCCGGGGCATCGGGAGGGGTGTCGCGGAGCGGCTCGGGCGGGACGGGGCGCGGGTCGCGGTGCACTACGGCACCAACGAGACCGCGGCGAAGGAGACGGTCGCGGCGATCGAGGCGGCCGGCGGCGAGGCCTTCGCGATCGGACAGGAGCTGGGGGTCCCGGGAGACGCGGAAGCACTGTGGAAGCGGTTCGACGCCCACGCGGACGGGCTGGACATCCTCGTCAACAACGCGGGCATCGGGGCCTCGCGCCCCTTCGCGACGATCGACGAGGCGGAGTACGACCGGATCTTCGCGATCAACACCAAAGCGCCGTTCTTCCTGGCGCGGCTGGGCGCCGAGCGGCTGCGCGACGGCGGCCGGATCGTCAACATCTCCACCGGCCTGAGCCGGGCGGCGATGATGCCGGACACCATGGCGTACGCGATGTCGAAGGGCGCGCTGGACGTCTTCACGCGCTATCTGTCCAAGGTGCTGGGCGGGCGGGGCATCACGGTCAACGCGGTCGCGCCGGGAATCGTGGACACGGACATCAACGCGGACTGGCTGCGGGGGAACGACGAGGCGTGGGCGGAAGCGGCGGCACTGTCCGCTCTCGGAAAGGTCGGGACACCCGCGGACATAGCCGACGTGGTGGCCTTCCTGGCCTCGCACGACGGGCGCTGGGTGACCGGCCAGTGGATCGACGCCACGGGAGGCTCCCTGGCCTGAGCCGGCGCCGGTCTCCGGTGGCTCCGAGGGCCTTCCCGTTCGACGATGGGAGGGTTCCGTCCGCCCGCTGGAAGGGCCTGAGCAGACAGCCCCCGCTCTGCTAGATTGGGCTTTGATTGGTCTATACCACCAGGCCCCTCACCAGCCCCTCACCAGATCGGCAGGCAAAGCGTGGAAGTTGTCATCGTCCCGGACGCCGCGGCAGGCGGAGAGCTCATCGCGGACGGCATCGCCGGCCTCCTGCGCCGCAAGCCCGACGCGCTGCTCGGCGTGGCCACGGGTTCGACTCCGCTGCCCATCTACGAGGCCCTGATCGCCCAGGTCAAGGCCGGTTCCGTGGACGCCTCGCGGGCCCGGATCGCTCAGCTCGACGAGTACGTCGGTCTGCCCACCGGACACCCGGAGTCGTACCGCTCCACCGTGCTGCGTCAGGTCGTGGAGCCGCTGGGTCTGTCCCAGGATGCCTTCATGGGGCCGGACGGCGCGGCCGAGGACGTCCAGGCGGCGTGCGAGGCGTACGACCGGGCCCTGCGGGACGCCGGCGGCGTGGACCTGCAGATCCTCGGCATCGGGACCGACGGGCACATCGGCTTCAACGAGCCGTGCTCCTCCCTCGCCTCCCGGACCCGGATCAAGACGCTCACCGAGCAGACCCGGGTCGACAACGCGCGCTTCTTCGACGACGACATCGAGCAGGTGCCGCACCACGTCATCACCCAGGGCATCGGCACCATCCTGGAGGCCCGTCACCTGGTCCTCCTCGCCACCGGCGAGGGCAAGGCCGACGCCGTGGCCCAGACCGTCGAGGGCCCGGTCGCCGCGCTCGTGCCGGCCTCCGCGCTGCAGCTGCACCCGCACGCCACGGTCGTCGTGGACGAGGCCGCCGCGTCCAAGCTGAAGCTCGCGGACTACTTCCGGCACACCTTCGCCAACAAGCCCGGCTGGCAGGGGATCTGAGCAGGGCCGCTCCGTACGGCGAAGGGGCCCGGCACCTGGTTCAGGTGCCGGGCCCCTCTCGAACAGGCCGTCCCGTACAGGCCCTCTCGTACAGGCCCTCTCGTGCGCTCGTCTCAGACTCCGGCGACGGCCTCCGCCGCCGCGCGGCCGCAGACCCGGGCGGCGCCGTGCGTGGCGATGTGCAGGGCGCCACGGGGCTCCGCCCTGTTCAGGCCCATCTCCACCACGACCGTGTCCGGACGCGCCAGGAGAAGGGCGTCCAGGGCCTCGGTCATCCAGGGGTGACGGTGGGCGTCCCGGACCACCGCGACGATCCGCCGCTCCCCCGCCGCGGCGAGGACGGCGTCGACCGCGGGCTCGTCGTAGGCACCGGTCTCGGTGCCCGGCAGCAGCCGCTCCAGCTCCGCCGCGACACCCCACGGCGTCTCGTCACCGACCGCGATGTTGGCGACGGGCGTGAAGGCGGCGACGTAGGGAGCGGTGGTCATCGGCGCGTAGGGCCGCTCGCCCGTCGTCAGTGTCAGGGCGCGGCGCGCCGCCACGAGTCCGATCTCGGTGCCGGGCGCGGTCCCCTCCTGCACTGCCGCGCCCGGCCCCGATCCAGCCCCCCTGGCCCGGTGCGTCTGCGTCCAGGCCGCCAGGGCGCGTACACGCGCCGCGGCGTCGGCCAGCCGCTCCTCGGGCAGTTCACCGGTCCGTACCGCGTCGACCAGCGCGTCGCGCAGGCGCAGTACGGTGCCCTCGTCGGCCAGCCCGCCGCCGACGCAGATGGCGTCGGCGCCCGCGGCGATCGCGAGGACGGATCCGCGCTCGATGCCGTACGTCGACGCGATGGCCTGCATCTCCATGCCATCGGTCACGATCAGCCCCTCGAAGCCCAGCTCCTGGCGCAGCAGACCGGTCAGGATCCGCGGGCTCAGGGTCGCCGGACGGTCCGGGTCGAGTGCGGAGAGCAGGATATGCGCGCTCATCACCGCTTTGGAACCCGCGGCGATGGCGGCGCGGAAGGGGACCAGCTCACGCGCGTGCAGTGTGTCCAGGTCCACATCGATCCGGGGCAGCGCGTGGTGGGAGTCCACGTTGGTGTCGCCGTGCCCGGGGAAGTGCTTGGTGCAGGCGGCGACGCCGACGGCCTGGAGGCCCTCGACGTAGGCCACGGTGTGCCGGGCGACCAGTTCGGGGCCCGGGCCGAAGGACCGGACGCCGATGACGGGGTTCTCGGCGTTGGAGTTCACGTCGGCCGAGGGCGCCCAGTTCAGGTCGACCCCGCAGGCGGCGAGCCGGCGGCCGAGCTCCTCGGCGACGGCCCGGGTGAGGTCCACGTCGTCGACCGAGCCGAGCGCGTAGTTGCCGGGGAAGGAGGAGCCGTGCCGGACCTCCAGGCGGGTGACGTCACCGCCCTCCTCGTCGATGGCGACGAGGACGTCGTCCCGCTCGGCCCGCAGCCGCGCGGTGAGCGCGGCGAGCTGCTCGGGCGAGGCGATGTTCCGGCCGAACAGACCGACGGAGGAGAGCCCCTCGCCGATCCTGCGGAGCAGCCAGTCGGGCGCGGTCGTGCCGACGAAGCCGGGCTGGAGCACGGTGAGCGCGTCGCGGGTCAGGGTGTCCGGAGCGCTGACGAGTGTGGTCATGAGGCGGCGTTATCCCTTCACCGCGCCGGCCGTCAGGCCGGCGGCCATCTTGCGCTGGACGAGGAGGAAGAGGATCACGATGGGGACGGCCATCATCGTGGAGCCCGCCATCATCGGGGCGTACTCCGTGCCGTTCTTCGTGATGAAGTTGCCGAGCCAGACGGTGGCCGTCTGGTTCTGCTGGCTCATCAGCATCAGCGCGTAGAGGTACTCGTTCCACGCCTGGATGAAGCCGTAGACGGAGGTGGCGACCATGCCGGGGGCGAGCAGGGGGAAGACGACCCGGACGAACGCGCCGGTGCGGGTGCAGCCGTCGACCTGCGCGGCCTCCTCCAGCTCCTTGGGGATGTTGACGATGAATCCGCGCAGCGTCCACACCGTGAAGGGCAGGATGAAGGTCAGGTACGTGATGATCAGGCCGGTGATCTTGTCGTACTGACCGAGGTCGTTGAGCATCAGGAAGACCGGGATGATCATCGCGACGAGCGGGACCATCTGGACGGCGAGGATGCCGACGATGACGACCTTGCGGCCGCGGAAGGCGAAGCGGGAGATGGCGAGCGCCGCCAGCATGCCGACGACGATGCCGATGAGGACGACCGCCGAGGAGACGATGAGGCTGCGGGTGACCGGTCCCCAGAAGTCCGCGATCTCCAGGGCACGCTTGAAGTTCTCCAGCGTGAAGGTGGAGGGGAAGAAGTGCGGGTTCGGGTCGATGGCGTCCTTCGCCGGCTTGAACGCCGTGTTCACCATCCAGTAGACGGGGAAGCCGACGACGACGAAGACGAGGAGCCCGAGCAGGTTCCAGCCGGCCCTGGACGGGCGGCGGCGGGTGACGGCGGGGGCCGCGGTGTTCGTGGTCACTCCACCTCTCCGATCTTGAGCATCTGACGCATGTACACGGCGACCACGCCCAGCAGCAGGACGACCGTGACGAGCGCGATCGCGGAGCCGGTGCCGTAGTCGTTGACGACGAACGCCTTGTCGAACGAGTACGTGGTGAGGAGCTGGAACTCCGCCTCGGGGTGACCGTTGCGCATCACGTAGACCTGCGGGAAGACGCCCATGTCCCAGATGACCGAGAGCGTCGTCAGCATGACGATGATCGGCTTGAGGATGGGCAGGGTGACGAAGCGGAAGACGCCCCAGGCTCCGGCGCCGTCGAGGCGGGCGGCCTCTTCGAGCTCCTTGGGGACCTGGGTGAGGCCGGCGCTCAGGGTGATGACGACGAAGGGGACGGCGCCCCAGACGACGAGCAGCATGATGACGGCGAGGCCCTGCGGGCCGCTGGCGAACCAGTTGTGGCCGATCATGTCGACCCCGGGCAGCCTGCTCAGCAGCCAGTTGAGCACGCCGTAGTCGGCGTCGAAGAGCCACTTGAAGATGGCGGTGGCGACGATGATGGGCATGCCCCAGCTCGCGACCAGCGCGATGTTGATGAGGGCCTTGACCCAGCCGGAGACCTTCTGCAGCAGCAGCGCGATCATCATGCCGAGGACCATGGTGAGGATCACCGCACCGCCCGCGAACAGCACCGTCCGCAGGACCACGGCCCAGAACTCGCCGTCGGAGAGGATCTTGGTGAAGTTGGCCAAGCCGGCCGACTCCGCCTCCTGGAAACCCCAGAGCTGCGGCTGCCCGAAGTGCTGGAAGGAGAGCGTGACCAGTCGCACGAGCGGATAGCCGAGCACCAGGAGCAGGACGAGCAGGCACGGCGCGAGCAGGAGCCAGGGGATCCCGCCTCCGCCGTTGGTGGGCTTCTTCCCCGACTCGGGGGCAACGGCCCGCGGGCCGGATGGTGGCGATTGCCGCACCGGCGGCACCTTCGCGGTGGTTGTGTCTGCGGCACTCATCCCGTGCTCCTCAGCGATCCCTCTCGTGCTACGGGAAGCAGGGCCCCGTCACACCCTTCGAGGCTCGGTTCTCCTCCGGGGTGCAGGGGGCCCTGCTCCTAGGTCACTTGGTGTTGATGACCTTGTCGATCGCGGCGTCCGCGTCCTTGGCGGCGACCTCGACCGACTTCTTGCCGTTGGCGATCTCGATCAGCATCGTCTTGAGGATCTGGGCCTTCTCGACCTGACCCCAGCCGGGAGCGGTCGGGACGAACCAGCTGGACTCGGCGGCGGTGGCCGCGACCGTGGTGGCCGGGTCGGCCTTCAGCGGGGCGAGGGCCGCCTTGTTGTTGGGCAGGTTGCCCTTGGCGACGAGGCCCTTCTGGCCCTCGGTGCCGGTGTAGGCGGCGATCCAGTCGGCCGCGAGGCCCTGCGCCTTGGACTTGACCGGGATGGCCAGGTCGGAGCCGCCGAGGAAGACCGGGAGGTTCTTGCCGGACGGGCCGGGCATCACGAAGTTCTCGAGCTTGTCCTTCAGCCCGCCGACCTTGTCGGTCTTCGGGTCGGCCGCGGTGGCGCCCTCCCAGCCGGCGGCGAACATCGTCGCGGCGTTGCCCTGGCCGAAGACGACCGGACGGTCGGCCTCGTCCTTGGTCTTGTCGCCGTGCATGTACTTGTCGAGGATGTTCTTGTACTCGGTGAGGCCCTTGACGGACTCCGGGGAGGACAGGTTCGCCTTCCAGGTCTCGCCTTCCTGCTTGGCGATGGAGCCGCCCGCGTCGAAGACGAAGGACATCGCGGCGTACCAGTCGGGCGACGGCTGGTACCAGGCGCTGAACTTGGCGCCCTTCTTCTTCTGGATCGCGTCGAGCGCGGCGGTCAGCTCGGCCCAGGTCTTGGGGGCGGCCTTGACGCCCGCCTCGGCGGCGATGTCCTTGCGCCAGGTGCCCACGCGGCCACCGGCGTAGTAGGGGACGCCGTAGGTCTTGCCGTTGTAGGTGACCGAGTCCTTGAGGGCGTCGAGCCACTGGTCGGAGTTCTCGAACTTCGAGGCGTCGACCTCGGCGAAGGCACCCTTCGCCATGTAGCTGATCATCTCGGAGTTGCCCATCTCGACAACGTCCGGGGCCTTGTCCGTGGCGAGCACCGCGTCGAGCTTGGTGTTCTTGTCCGGCCAGCCGTAGTACTCGTGCTTGATCTTGACGCCCGGGTGCTTCTTGGTCACCGCGTCGTCGGCGGCCTTGACCAGCTCCGGCCAGTTGTTCTGGGCGTCGACCGTCAGCCAGACGGTGAGCTCCTTGGCGTCTCCGCCGGCGTTGTCCCCGCTCTTGTCCGAACCGCACGCGGCGATGCTGACCATGATGCCCGCGACGCCGATCGCCGCGATGAGCTTGCGCTTCACGCCACCCTCCTCAGGGATGCCTGCAACCCCCCCACCGCGCGAAGACATACGTCGAGTAGTGCTCGTGGGGCTGGGACCTGGTCTTTAATGGTTTAGACCAGTACCCGGAGCTTGGCCTAGACCTTTAGGGGTGTCAAGGGTGTATAAGAAGGGCAGTCGCGTCCGTTATCGGACCGACACCTGAGGGAGGGCGACGACCCGTGACCGGTCCGTGCCACCATGTGAGCCGCGACAGACGGAGGAGCCGGTGACGGCAGCAGCACAGGAGTCGGGAAGGCAGGCCATGGCCACGGACGCGGGCAGCACGGAGAAGGACAGCGGGGTCACCACCCGCACCGCGCGCGTGCCCAAGTACTACCGACTGAAGCGGCATTTGCTCGACATGACGGAGACCCTGCCGCCCGGCACACCGGTCCCGCCGGAGCGCACTCTCGCCGCCGAGTTCGACACCTCGCGCACCACGGTGCGCCAGGCCCTGCAGGAGCTGGTCGTGGAGGGCCGGCTGGAGCGGATCCAGGGCAAGGGCACCTTCGTGGCCAAGCCCAAGGTCTCGCAGGCGCTCCAGCTCACCTCGTACACCGAGGACATGCGGGCCCAGGGCCTGGAGCCCACCTCGCAGTTGCTCGACATCGGGTACGTCACCGCCGACGACACGCTCGCCGGGCTGCTCGACATCTCCGCCGGCGGCCGCGTGCTGCGGATCGAGCGGCTGCGCCTCGCCAGCGGTGAGCCGATGGCGATCGAGACCACGCACCTGTCGGCCAAGCGCTTCCCCGCGCTGCGCCGTTCCCTGGTGAAGTACACCTCGCTCTACACGGCGCTCGCCGAGGTGTACGACGTGCACCTCGCCGAGGCCGAGGAGACCATCGAGACCTCCCTCGCCACCCCGCGCGAGGCCGGCCTGCTCGGTACGGACGTGGGCCTGCCGATGCTGATGCTCTCCCGCCACTCGCTGGACGCGCAGGGCGAGCCGGTCGAATGGGTGCGCTCGGTGTACCGCGGCGACCGGTACAAGTTCGTCGCGCGACTCAAGCGGCCCAACGGCTGAGACACGACGACCGAGACCCGACGGCCGCGTCGGACCGACCGAGTCCGACGACCGGGACCCGACGGCCGGTTCGGACCGACCGAGTCCGACGACCGAGACCCGACGGCCGCGTCGGACCGACCGAGTCCGACGACCGAGACCCGAGGACCGAGTCCGACCGGCCGGGACGCGATACCGGGCCCACCGGCCGAGTCCGACCGACCGGTCCGACCGGCCGGGACACACCGGCCGAATTCCCCGGAAAGGCCCCGCGGAGCACCCTCCGCGGGGCCTTTTCCGTTGCCCGCCGGGCAGTTGAGCGGAAAAGCGTTGCCGTACCGATATGCGGACGGGGGGTGACGCTGCGCGAAGCCAGCGCCTAGATTTCCTGCGCATTACACGGTGATCAGCGAGGGGACGGTCGCAGCAATGCCAGTGCCGGAAGCAACACCCGAGACGGGGCGAAAAGGCCCCACACCGAAGTCCATCGCCATATGGTCGCTCGTCGCCCTCGTGGGCGCGGCGGGCTGGGGCGTTCTCGCGCTCTCCCGCGGCGAGGACATCTCCGCCGCCTGGATGCTCGCGGCCGCACTCGGCTCGTACGCGATCGCCTACCGTTTCTACGCGCGGTTCATCGCACGGCGCGTACTGAAGGTCGACAAGACGCGGGCCACCCCCGCCGAACGCCTCGACAACGGTGTCGACTTCCACCCGACCGACCGCAGGGTGCTCTTCGGGCACCACTTCGCTGCGGTCGCCGGCGCCGGCCCGCTGGTCGGCCCGGTGCTCGCCGCGCAGATGGGCTATCTGCCGGGCACCATCTGGATCATCGTCGGCGTCATCTTCGCCGGCGCCGTCCAGGACATGGTGACGCTGTTCTTCTCCACCCGGCGCAACGGCCGCTCGCTGGGCCAGATGGCCCGTGACGAGATCGGCCCGTTCGGTGGCGCTGCCGCGCTGATCGCGGTCTTCGCCATCATGATCATTCTGCTCGCGGTGCTGGCTCTGGTCATCGTCAACGCCCTCGCCCACTCCCCGTGGGGCGTCTTCTCCATCGGCATGACGATCCCGATCGCCCTGCTGATGGGCGTGTACCTGCGCGTCCTGCGCCCGGGCCGGGTCACCGAGGTCTCGGTCATCGGCGTGGCGCTGCTGCTGCTCGCCATCGTCGCCGGCGGCTGGGTCGCCGAGTCGTCCTGGGCGGACACCTTCACGCTCGAACCGGGCACCCTGGTCATCTGGATGATCGTGTACGGGTTCCTGGCCTCCGTGCTGCCGGTCTGGATGCTGCTCGCCCCGCGCGACTACCTGTCGACCTTCATGAAGGTCGGCACCATCGTGTTCCTCGCGCTCGGCGTGGTCATCGCCCTGCCGACCATGAAGATGGACGCCGTCACGGACTTCGCGACGCGCGGTGACGGTCCCGTCTTCGCCGGCTCGATGTTCCCGTTCGTCTTCATCACCATCGCCTGCGGCGCGCTCTCCGGCTTCCACTCCCTGGTCTCCTCGGGCACCACCCCGAAGATGATCCAGAAGGAGACGCAGGTCCGGATGATCGGCTACGGGGCCATGCTCACCGAGTCGTTCGTCGCCATCATGGCGATGATCACCGCCTGCATCATCGACCCGGGTCTGTACTTCGCCATCAACTCCCCCGCCGGAGTCGTCGGCACCACGGTCCAGTCCGCCTCGGAGGCCGTCGCCAACCTGGGCTTCACGATCACCCCCGAGGCGCTGGCCCAGGCGGCCAAGGACGTCGAGGAGGCCAGCCTGCTCTCACGTACCGGCGGCGCGCCGACCTTCGCCCTCGGTATGTCGGAGATCTTCTCCGCCGTCATCGGCGGTACCGCGATGAAGGCCTTCTGGTATCACTTCGCGATCATGTTCGAGGCGCTGTTCATCCTCACGACCGTGGACGCGGGCACCCGCGTCGGCCGGTTCATGCTCCAGGACATGCTGGGCAACGTCTACAAGCCGTTCCGCCAGGTCAGCTGGAAGCCGGGCGTCTGGTTCGCCAGCGCGGTCGTCGTCGGCGGCTGGGGTTACTTCCTCTGGGTCGGCGTGCACGACCCGCTGGGCGGCATCAACCAGCTGTTCCCGCTGTTCGGCATCGCCAACCAGCTGCTGGCCGCCGTGGCACTGGCCGTCTGCACCACCCTGCTCATCAAGTCCGGCCGCCTCAAGTGGGCCTGGGTCACCGGCATCCCGCTCGCCTGGGACGTCGCCGTCACCCTCACCGCGAGCTGGCAGAAGATCTTCTCCGAGGACCCGCGGGTCGGCTTCTTCGCCCAGCGGGACAAATACCAGGCGGGCATCGACGCCGACAAGGTGCTCCCGCCCGCCAAGTCGCTCGACGACATGCACACCGTCGTCACCAACTCCACCGTGGACGGCGTGCTGTCCGCCCTGTTCGCGATCCTCATCATCGTGGTCATCGCCGACGCGGGCCGGGTCTGCCTCAAGGCGATCAGGAACCCGGAGGGCGTCCGGCTCTCCGAGACCCCGCACACCGAGTCGAAGCTCGTCGCACCCGCCGGCATGTTCCCCACGAAGGAGGAGAAGGCGGAGCTGGTGGCCGCCGGACTCGGCGCCGGGGGCGGCCTGCGCAAGGAGCCCGCACCGGGCGAGCCGCAGGGCGACGTGCCGGCCGGGACCGGCTCGGCATGAGCACGGTGAACGCGGTCCGTCATCTGCGACGCGCGGTGCACGGGATCCGCTGGTACGTGCGTGAGCTGTCCGGCGAGGCCGTGTACGACCGGTACGTCGCCCACGCCAGGAGCTGCGACCCGGACGCCGAGGTGATGACCCGGCGGGAGTTCGAGCGCAGCCGCACCGACGCGCGGGAGGCCGATCCGCGCGAGGGGTTCCGCTGCTGCTGAGCCCCCGGCCGCCCGGAACGGGCCGCCGCCTTCCCTCTGCGGGGGAAGGCGGCGGCCCGTCGCTTTCGTCCCCGGTGACCGGCCCGCCTCTCCCCACCCGACCGAAATCCGGTGTGCGGGAGGGGTGACCGGCGGCACACTGCCGCCATGGACTTCACCATCAGGGCGGTACGGCCCGAGGAGTACGAGACGCTCGGTGATCTCACCGCCCGCGCCTATCTCGACGACGGCCACCTCGACTTCGGCGAGGACGACGACTATCTGCACCTGCTGCGGGACGTGGCCGGGCGGGCCGCCGAGGCGGAGGTGCTGGTGGCGGTGGACCGCGCCGGCACGGTGCTCGGCGGGGTGACGTTCGCCCGGGCGGGCGAGAAGTGGGCCGACATCGCCCGGGACGGCGAGGCGGAGTTCCGGATGCTCGCCGTGGCGAAGGACGCCCGGGGCCGGGGCGTCGGAGAGGCGCTCGTACGGGCCTGTGTGGAGCGGGCTCGGGGGATCGAGGGCTGTCGGCGGGTGGTGCTCTCCACCCAGGCCGGCATGGCAACCGCGCACCGGATCTACGAGCGGATGGGCTTCGTCCGCACCCCCGAGCGGGACTGGCGGCCGATCCCGGACATGGACCCCCTGCGGGCCTACGGCCTGGAGCTCTGACGCGCCAACGACACAACATGTGGGGGGTGCTTCGGGGAGCGCCCCCCACATGTATGCTCATGCTCGCTGTCCTCGCAGGGGAATCCGGTGGAAATCCGGAACTGTCCCGCAACGGTGTGGTTTCGGTGTGCTTGTACGCCGGCCGAGTCCGAAGACCTGTGGGCAGCGCGCCCGGTCCGACCGTTCCGGGTGCCACAGACGTCCGGGCCTCGCGGAGTGGGCCGTGGCGCCGCGCACCCCTGCGTACGGGTGCCCGCGCCCGCCTCCCCGCCGGCCCCGAGCCGAGCGAGGGAGAGCCCCACGTGACCATCGCGCCCGCCGATCCGGCCGCAGCGATCGAGAGCGACGGCAACGAGAGCGACGGACCCGGGACCGTGCTTCTGCGGACCCTGACCGACCTCACCGCCGACCTCTCCGACACCGACCCCGGCAAGGTCGCCGCCGCCGCGCTGCGCGGCCGCAACGCCGGTTCGGACGAGGCCGAACTGCGGGAGCTGGCCACCGAGGCGGCCGCCGGTCTGATCGCCGAGGACCCGGCGTACTCCCGGCTCGCCGCCCGGCTCCTGACCGTCACCATCGCCGACGAGGCGGCCGGCCAGGGCGCGGTCTCCTTCTCCGCCTCGGTCGCCGTGGGACACCGCGAGGGCCTGATCGCCGACCGCACGGCCGCGTTCGTCGCCCTGCACGCCGAGCGGCTGGACACCCTGATCGACCGCACGGCCGACGACCGCTTCGGCTACTTCGGCCTGCGCACCCTCTACTCCCGCTACCTGCTGCGCCACCCGATCACCCGCCAGGTGATCGAGACGCCGCAGCACTTCATGCTCCGCGTCGCCTGCGGTCTCGCCGAGGACGACAGCGTCCGCGCGCTGGACGAGGTCGCGGCGCTGTACGGGCTGATGAGCCGGCTCGACTACCTGCCCTCCTCCCCCACGCTCTTCAACTCCGGCACCCGCCACCCGCAGATGTCCTCGTGCTACCTGCTGGACTCCCCGCTCGACGAGCTCGACTCGATCTACGACCGCTACCACCAGGTCGCGCGCCTGTCCAAGCACGCCGGCGGCATCGGGCTCTCGTACTCCCGCATCCGCGCCCGCGGTTCGCTGATCCGGGGCACCAACGGCCACTCCAACGGCATCGTGCCGTTCCTGAAGACCCTCGACGCCTCCGTCGCCGCCGTGAACCAGGGCGGCCGGCGCAAGGGCGCGGCCGCGGTCTACCTGGAGACCTGGCACGCGGACATCGAGGAGTTCCTGGAGCTGCGTGACAACACCGGTGAGGACGCCCGGCGTACGCACAACCTGAACCTCGCGCACTGGATCCCGGACGAGTTCATGCGCCGCGTGAACTCCGACGGCGCGTGGTCGCTGTTCTCCCCGGCCGACGTGCCCGAGCTGGTCGACCTGTACGGCGAGGAGTTCGACGCCGCCTACCGCGCCGCCGAGGCGAAGGGCCTGGCCCGCAAGACGATGCCGGCCCGGGACCTGTACGGCCGGATGATGCGGACCCTGGCGCAGACCGGGAACGGCTGGATGACGTTCAAGGACGCCTCCAACCGCACGGCCAACCAGACCGCCGAGCCGGGCCACACGGTCCACTCCTCCAACCTCTGCACGGAGATCCTGGAGGTCACGGACGACGGCGAGACGGCGGTCTGCAACCTGGGCTCGGTCAACCTCGGCGCCTTCGTCGTCGGTTCGGACATCGACTGGGAGCGGCTGGACGCGACCGTCCGTACGGCCGTGACGTTCCTCGACCGGGTCGTGGACATCAACTTCTACCCGACCGAGCAGGCCGGCCGCTCCAACGCCAAGTGGCGCCCGGTGGGCCTGGGCGCGATGGGCCTCCAGGACGTCTTCTTCCAGCTGAAGCTGCCCTTCGACTCCCCCGAGGCGCGCGCCCTGTCGACGCGTATCGCCGAGCGGATCATGCTCGCGGCGTACGAGGCGTCCACGGACCTCGCCGAGCGCAGCGGCCCGCTTCCGGCCTGGGAGAAGACCCGGACCGCGCGCGGTGTCCTGCACCCGGATCACTACGACGTCGAGCTCAACTGGCCCGAGCGCTGGGCCGCGCTGCGCGAGCGGATCGCCGCGGTCGGCATGCGCAACTCCCTCCTCCTCGCCATCGCGCCGACGGCGACCATCGCCTCGATCGCGGGCGTGTACGAGTGCATCGAGCCGCAGGTCTCCAACCTGTTCAAGCGCGAGACGCTGTCGGGCGAGTTCCTCCAGGTCAACTCGTACCTGGTGGACGAGCTGAAGCGGCTCGGCGTGTGGGACGCGCAGACCCGTGAGGCGCTGCGCGAGTCCAGCGGCTCCGTGCAGGGATTCACCTGGATCCCGGCCGAGGTCCGCGAGCTGTACCGGACGGCGTGGGAGATCCCGCAGCGTGGTCTGATCGACATGGCGGCGGCCAGGACCCCCTTCCTGGACCAGTCGCAGTCCCTGAACCTGTTCCTGGAGACGCCGACGATCGGCAAGCTGTCGTCGATGTACGCGTACGCCTGGAAGCAGGGCCTGAAGACGACGTACTACCTGCGCTCCCGTCCGGCGACGCGGATCGCCCGCGCGGCCCAGGCGTCGACGACCGCCGCCGCCCCCATCCCCGTCCAGCAGGCCGCCGACCCCGACGCGGTCGCCTGCTCCCTCGAAAACCCCGAGTCCTGCGAGGCCTGCCAGTAATGAGCTCCGACGACACCAAGAACCTCCTGGACCCGGGCTTCGAGCTCACACTCCGCCCGATGCGCTACCCGGACTTCTACGAGCGCTACCGGGACGCGATCAAGAACACCTGGACGGTGGAGGAGGTCGACCTCCACTCCGACGTCGCCGACCTCGCCAAGCTGACGCCGGGCGAGCAGCACATGATCGGCCGGTTGGTCGCGTTCTTCGCGACGGGCGACTCGATCGTGGCGAACAACCTGGTGCTGACCCTGTACAAGCACATCAACTCCCCCGAGGCGCGCCTGTACCTGTCGCGCCAGCTGTTCGAGGAGGCCGTGCACGTCCAGTTCTATCTGACGCTGCTCGACACCTACCTGCCCGACCCGGAGGACCGCGCGGCCGCGTTCGACGCCGTCGAGAACATCCCGTCGATCCGCGAGAAGGCGCAGTTCTGCTTCCGCTGGATGGACTCGGTGGAGAAGATCGACCGGCTGGAGACGCAGGCCGACCGCCGCCGCTTCCTGCTGAACCTGATCTGCTTCGCCGCGTGCATCGAGGGCCTGTTCTTCTACGGCGCCTTCGCCTACGTGTACTGGTTCCGGTCCCGCGGTCTGCTGCACGGTCTGGCCACCGGCACCAACTGGGTCTTCCGCGACGAGACGATGCACATGAACTTCGCCTTCGAGGTCGTGGACACCGTCCGCAAGGAGGAGCCCGAGCTCTTCGACGACGCGCTGCGCCAGCAGGTCACCGACATGCTGAAGGAGGCCGTCGAGGCGGAGCTGCAGTTCGGCCGCGACCTGTGCGGCGACGGCCTGCCCGGCATGAACACGGAGTCGATGCGCGAGTACCTCCAGTGCGTCGCCGACCAGCGCCTCCAGCGCCTGGGCTTCGCGCCGGTCTACGGCTCCGAGAACCCGTTCGCGTTCATGGAGCTCCAGGGCGTCCAGGAGCTGACGAACTTCTTCGAGCGCCGGCCGTCCGCCTACCAGGTGGCGGTCGAGGGCTCGGTGGACCTGGACGAGGACTTCTGAGTGGTCCGTACGAGAGCGGCGGCGGCCGGCGCCGCCCTGCTCACCGTCGCCGCGGGTCTGGGCATCCGGTCCACGGCGACGGGCGTCGTCGCCACGTATGCGGGTGACGCGCTCTACACCGTCCTGATCCTGACCCTCGTGGTGCTGCTCGCCCCGAGGGTCCGGCCGGGCACGGCGGCGGGGATCGCCTTCGCCTTCAGCTGCGCCGTGGAACTCTTCCAGCTCACCGGCGTCCCGGCGGAGCTTGCCCCGCACAGCACGCTGGTCCGGCTCGTGCTCGGTACGTCGTTCCACGCGCCGGACCTGCTCTGCTACGCGTTCGGCGCGGCGGCCGGCTGGGCCGTCCACCGCGCCGTGCCGTCGCGACGCGGCCAGGATCAGTCGTTGGGGACGGTCTCGTAGCGCGGCGTGCCCTCGGCCATCTGCCGGAGCGCGTCCTTGCGCTCGCGCTTGGAGAGCTTGTCGATGTACAGGAATCCGTACAGGTGGTCCGTCTCGTGCTGGAGGCAGCGCGCGAAGTAGCCGGTGCCGCGGACCTTGATGCGGTTGCCCTGGGCGTCCTGGCCGTGGACCTCGGCGTAGTCCGGGCGGGCCAGCGAGGCGTACGCGGTCGGGACCGAGAGGCAGCCCTCGTTGGAGTCGTCCAGGACGCGGCGCTCGGCCGGCAGGTCCTGGAGCACCGGGTTGACGACGACGCCGGTGTGCCGCACGCCCTCGTCGTCCGGGCAGTCGTAGACGAAGACCTTGAGGTCCACACCGATCTGGTTCGCGGCCAGGCCCACGCCCTCGGCCGCCTTCTGGCTGGCGAACATGTCGTCGATCAGCGCCGCGAGCTTGTCGTCGAACTCGGTGACGTCCTTGCACTCCCGGTGGAGCACCGGGTTGCCGACGACGGTGATCGGGCGCGCCGTGCCGCGCTCGCGGTACGCGAGCTCACGCGCCTCGCAGTCCTCCGTGTCGACGACGAACCCGTCCCCTGGCTTCGCCGGGGAGGCCCCACTGTTCATCTGCTCGTCCGTCTCCTGCTGCGCCATGTCCGCCGCACGCCTTCCTAGAACCCCGGTAATCGATCCCGTACAGCCTACGGGCAGCCGTCAGCAGACTTCTTCGAGATCCCGCCACTCACGGCTGTCGGGGCTGTCCGCGACCCACCCGTCGAGGAGCCCGCGGACCAGGCCCACGGGCGCCGCGATGCCGCACTCCCGCTCGGGGACCCACAGTTCGCCGGGCGAGCGGTGGCCGAGCGGGCCGGGGTGGCCCGGCTCGCTGTGGTCGTGCGGGTCGAGGTGCTCGCCCTCGCCCTCGGCGCTGGGCATGGTCGACTCGGAGCAGGCGCGGCACAGCAGCCGGACCGACGAGGACCAGTCCTCGGCGGCGAAGCCGGCGTCGGCGGCGAGCTGCTCCAGGGCGTCACGGTCCGCCTCGGTGGCGGCCTCCAGGAGGACCACCCAGGTGGGGACGGGCGAGGGGGCCCACAGCTCGATCTCGTCGAAGACGGGGTACGAGGGGCCGGCGGTGGTGGTCCGCTCGCCGTTGGGGACGCCGTCGTGGAGGACGACCTCGCCCCAGCGCCGGCCGGAGGACGGCAGCGGGATGGAGAGCACCTCGATGCGGGCGGGGTCCAGCCTGCGGCCCCACACGACCTCGGCCTCGCCCTCCGGCGAGAGCCGGACGGCGGCGCTGCCGAGCTCCATGCCGACGGGCTCACCGGTGCCCGCCGAGGCCCCGGGCACCTTCAGCCCGTACGCCTGCCAGGCCCGGCGGGCCAGCGGCCAGTCCTGGAGCGCGGTGGCGGCGATGCCGACGTTCCACCAGTCGGGAGCGCCGGTCTCCTTGTCGAGGAGTGCGACGGCGCGCAGCCCGGCGGCCCGCGCCTGCTCCCAGTCGTGCCGGAACTTGTGCAGCAGCGCCAGGTTGAACCAGGACTCCGAGAGCCAGGGCTCCAGATCCGCCGCGCGCGTGAGCAGCGCGCCCGCGTCCTCGTACCGGCCGTCGCCGATCAGCGTGAACGCGCGGTCGGTGGCCTGCCGCCACGAGGCGGAGGGCCGATGCCGTACCTTCCCGAAGATCCTCACGATTCCCGCCTGCCGGTCGCTTCACCCTCTTGTTCGCATCCAACCATGCCCGGTTGGACGCGCGCTCATTACCCATGGGTTACCCAGCGGGGGCCGACGCGACGCCGCCTCTCGCCAGGACTCTGGCCAGCGACTCGACGACCTCCGGATGGTAGTCGCGGGCGGTCCCCAGGCGCAGGTGTTCGAGGGCGCCCAGGCCGCCCGCCGCGCTGTCTCCCGCCAGGTCGTCGTAGGCGTTGACCGTACGGACGATCCGGGCGGGCAGGGGTTGGTCACGGTACGGATCGGCCTGGCGTTCCACGACGACGGCCACGGCGGCGGGGACGCCGGTCTGGCGGACGACCGCGGCGCCGAGGAGTGCGATCCGGCGCTGTTCCTCGGGCGGGAGGAGGGCCGTGGCGCCCTCGGGGACGGGGTCGACGAGGGAGAGCTGCCCGATGTCGTGCATGAGCGCGGCATACTCCAGGACGGTCAGCTCGGTCCCGGAGAGCCCCAGCTCGCGCCCGACCGCCCCGCTGAGCGCGGCGACGCGGTGGGCGTGGCCGGGCGGCGTACAGCCGGCGATCTCGGTGGCGCGGGCGAGGGAGGCGATGGTCTGCCGGTTGGTGGTGCGCACGGCCGCGTACCGCCGGAACGAGACCTGGGTGAGCAGCAGCGGTACGCAGAAGACGGGCAGCGCCCACAGCCCGGCGACGGCCACGCCGAGGGCCATCACGGCGCCGGTGGCGCAGACCGCGGAGCCGATGCCGAGCAGGGCGCGCAGCTCGTCGCGCAGGAGGGGGCCGTACGGGTAGCCGGTGCGGGCGCGCAGCACGAGGGCGGCGAGGACCGCGTCGCACAGGGCGGTGAGGACGAGCAGGAGGAGCAGGTAGAGGGCGTGGAGCGGCCCCTCGCCCAGGTGGTGCGTGAGGTCGCCCGAGTTGTAGAGCGGCTGGAAGCAGAGGGCGGCGAAGCCGACGGTGAGGATGCGCCGCGCCAGGTGGTCCAGGTCTGGGCCCTTGCCGCGGGCGATGTGCGGGACGATCCCGACGAGCCCGCCCGCGACGGCGACGGCGATGATCTGGAGGACGCCGTGGGTGGTGCTGCTGCCCGCGTTCTCGCCGAGCAGGGCGTACGCGACGGCTCCCGCCGCGGCGATCGGCGCGGGCTCCCGTTCGCCGGGCAGGGCGCCCCAGCGGGCGAGCTCGCCGAAGGCGATGAGGACGCCGAACGCGAGGGCGATGGCGGGCTCCTCGACCCCGTTCCAGAGCGTGGCGGCGAAGCCGGCGCCGGTGAGGGCGAGCGCTGCTCCGTAGACGACGCCGACGGTGACGGCCCCGGGCCTCACGCGATGCCCCGGGGGCGGGCGAGGGGCGACTCGGGGGCGGTGCCCGGCCGGGCGGACGGCTCGGGAGCGGCATCGGGCCGGGCGGACGGCTCGGGGGCGGTGCCCGGCCGGGCGGACGGCTCGGGAGCGGCATCGGGCCGGGCGGACGGCTCGGGGGCGGTGCCTGGACGGGCGGGCGGCCTCGGTGTCGGGAGCGCCGTGCCCGGGAGCGGCGGCTCGTCGGCCGTGACCTCCGTCTGCCAGCCGTGGCGGTCGAGCGCCCGGACCAGCGCCCCCACCATCTGCGGGTCGAAGTGCGTGCCCGCGCACCGCTCCAGCTCCGCCACGGCCGTCGCGACGGGCCGCGCCCTGCTGTACGAGCGGGTCGAGGTCATCGCGTCGAAGGCGTCGGCGACCGCGACCACCCGGGCGAACTCCGGAATCTGTGCGCCCCTGAGCCCGTACGGGTACCCGCTGCCGTCCATCTTCTCGTGGTGGTGCAGGATCGCCGCCCGTGCCTCGCCCAGGAACCCGATGCCGCGCACCATCTCGTGCCCGTACTCGGGGTGCAGCTCGATGATCCGGCGCTCCTCCGGTGTCAGCGGCCCGTCCTTCCGCAGGACCCGGGTGGGGACGCCGAGCTTGCCCACGTCGTGCAGGATCCCGGCGAAGCGGAGGATCTCCAGGCGCTCCTCCGCCATGCCCAGCTCACGGGCGATCAGCACCGAGGCGCGCCCGACGCGCTCGCTGTGCCCCCGGGTGTACCGGTCCTTGATGTCGACGGCCTGGACCAGGGCGCGGATCGTCGCCTGGTGGGCGGCGCGTTCCCGGTGGTACTGGGCGAAGACCCAGCAGGAGATGTACATCGGCAGCAGGACGAAGAGCGCGGCGACGGGACCGTACGCGCTGCGCCACAGCACGGCCATCATCAGCCCGGCGAGACCGTGCACCGCGTGCGGGGCGAGGGAGCGGACGAACAGCCCGCGCCAGGCGGTACGCGGGGCGAGGCCCTCGGCCGTGGCGCGGATCCCGCCGGTCAGGGCGGTCAGGACGAGGCAGAAGGTGAGCACGGAGGCTCCGGCCGGCAGCAGGACGTACGGGAAGTCGGGGACGGCCGCCCCCTGCCCGAGGACGCCCTCGCAGCTCAGGGCGGTGGCGACCAGCGCGGCGGCCCAGACGGCGAGCATCAGCTGTCCGGCCCGCCACACCCGGCGTACGGCCGCCGGCCGCTGGTCGACACGGGCGAGCAGCGCGCCCGGCAGCACGGTGAGCGCGGCGGCGGAGGGCGGCAGGAGCAGCGCGGAGGAGAGCAGGACGGGAAAGAAGGAGCCCGCGCCCAGGGGCACCGAGCCGCCCAGGGCCCGGCCGAGCAGCGGACAGCGGCCGGGCAGCTCGCACAGGGCGTAGAGGGCGGTGAGCAGGGCGACGGTTCCCCAGGGGGTCCCCGCGCCGGGGCGCAGCGCGGGCAGAGCGCATCCGGCGGCGCAGAGAAGGGCGCAGCCGATGTACACGCGTGCCGCTCGGGGAATCACCATCGCGCCCATCACCCCAGTCACGCTAGCGATTCGGGCGGCGCGTCCGGGCGGTCGGCGAGCGATTCGCACCATCGGGTGATACAAGCTGATGTATGTGTGAGGGCCGCCGCGACGAACTCGCGGCGGCCCTTTCACACGGGATCGGCGGTCACTCCTGGGCGGTCGCCGTCACATCCGTCACGTCCTGCTCAGGCATCACGTGGCCCGAGCGGATGAGGTCGATCCGGCCCATCACCTTGGCCCGCAGGTCGGAGGGCACGTCGTCGCTGCCGCAGCAGCGCTTGACGAGCTTCTTCACCGCCTGCTCCAGGCCGTACTTCTCCAGGCACGGGGAGCACTCCTCGAAGTGCACCTCGAACTTGGTGCAGTCACTGTCGGGCATCTCATGGTCGAGGAACTCGTAGAGATGATCCAGGACCTCTGAGCAGTCCGTCTCGTGCGGCTCTCCGCAGCTCATGAGCCCGAGCCTTTCAGATCGTTCGACGACTCTCCGGCGCCCGCGGGAACGAGCCCGCGGTCGCGGGCGTAGTCCTCGAGCATGCCGCGCAACTGGCGGCGGCCCCGGTGCAGTCGGGACATCACCGTACCGATGGGTGTCCCCATGATGTCCGCGATCTCCTTGTACGCAAAGCCTTCCACGTCCGCGAGATAGACGGCGATGCGGAATTCCTCGGGGATCGCCTGAAGCGCTTCCTTCACATCCGAGTCCGGCAGGTGGTCGAGGGCCTGCGACTCGGCGGACCGCAGACCGGTCGACATGTGCGACTCGGCGCGGGCGAGCTGCCAGTCCTCGATCTCCTCGGCAGCGCTGCGCTGAGGCTCGCGCTGCTTCTTGCGGTACGAGTTGATGAAGGTGTTGGTGAGGATGCGGTACAGCCACGCCTTCAGGTTCGTACCCTCGCGGAACTGGTGGAACGAGCCGTACGCCTTGGCGTACGTCTCCTGCACCAGGTCCTCGGCGTCCGCGGGGTTCCGCGTCATGCGCAGCGCGGCGGAGTACATCTGGTCGAGGTATCCGAGGGCGTCCCGCTCGAAGCGCGCGTTGCGCTCCTCGGTCGTCTCCTCGGGGCCGTCGTCGGTCCCTGTGTCGGTCCCAGTGACCGGACCCACCTCCTCCAGCGCTGCGGCGAACCCGAATGCGGACCCGCTCGATTCGGAGGATAGACGAGGAACCCCTCCACCCGCCGCCCGAATAGGGGCGGTCCTGGGCGCGGGCAGCACTGTCCAGTCGAGGTCAGCGGCCTTCACGCGCTCGGGGCAGATGGTCGAACCCATGCGACGGACTCCCTCTTCCTTGCTCTCACACCGACATGGGGCACAACCGCGCTCGCGGGCTCAGCATTCCCGCAGTGACGCGGCCCACGAGGTGACTTCCTCGACGATGAGACCGAGGGTCCCTTCGGGTGTGACGGGGGCGCGTTCGGCGACGGCGAAGCCGTGATCGCCGTACGGCACCTCGACGACTCGGTGGTCGCCCGAAGGGAACTCCCCGGGCGTCCCGAAGGGGTCGTTGCCGCCCTGGACGACGAGGGTGGGCAGGCCGGTGGAGAGCAGTTCGGCGGCCCGGGACTTCTCGGGCCTGCCCGGCGGGTGCAGCGGGAAGCTCAGGGCGAGCACGGCGAGGGCGCCGAGCTCCTTCCCGGTCCGGCAGGCGACCCGGGCGCCGGCGCTGCGCCCCCCGGCGATCACGGGGAGGCCGGGCGCGGCGAGGGCGGGCCAGAGCCCGCGCCACCCGGTGTCCAGGGTCTTCGGCGCGGGCGCCACCTTCTTCCCGGCGACGCGCCACGGCTGCTCGACGAGCGCCACGGTCACGCCCTGCGCGGGCAAGGCCGCGGCGAGGGCCTGGAGGTCCCGCGCCTCGATCCCGCCACCGGCCCCGTGGCCCAGGGCCAGGACCGCCCACGGCTTCCTGCCGGGGTGCCAGGTGATCCGGGCGTCCCCGGCGTCGGTCGATACGTTCTCGCTGGTGGTCACGCGACCATCCTGCCGCGCGGGACCCTCCGGGGCGGTCCTCAGAACAGCGTGCCGACCTCCGGGCCCTCCAGTTCCGTCAGGAGCTCCGGGCCGTTGTTGCGGACGTTGCTGACCGCGGTGGCCACCGGGTACGCCCGCATGAGGCCGCCCGGAGGCGCTTCGAGCAGCCCCTGGAGCTCCTCCACGTCCGTGCGGCGCGGGTCCAGCCACGCGTCCCAGCGGTCCGGGGTCAGCATCAGCGGCATCCGGGGGTGGATGTCCGCGAGCGAGCGCGGGCCCTCCGCCGGGGCCACGCCCAGCGGTCCCGTCTCCGCCTCGGTGGTGATCACGGAGCACGTCACCCACCACGCCGACGGGTGGTCGTCCGGCAGTGTGCGGTCGCGCCAGAACTCGTAGAGCCCGGCCATCGCGAAAACCGAGCCGTCCGCGGGGGTCACGAAGTACGGCTGCTTGCGCGGCCGCTTCTTCTTCCCCTCGACCTCCAGGTCGCGCTCTCCCGATCCGGTCACCCACTCGTAATAACCGTCGGCGGGCAGGATGCAGCGCCGCGTGGAGAAGGCCCGCTTGAACGAAGGCTTCTCGGCGACCGTCTCCGCCCGCGCGTTGATCATCCTGGCCGCGCCCTCCGGGGTCTTCGACCAGGACGGCACCAGGCCCCACTTCAGCGTCCGCAGCTGGCGAACCGGCCGCGGAGAATCCGCGTCTTTCGAAGGGCGTTCCAGGACCGCGTAGACCTCCTTGGTCGGGGCCACGTTCCAGTCGGGAGCCAGGGTCTCCTCGGGCTCCCACTTCTCGACCTCGAAGACACCCACCAGGTCCTCGGGCCGACGACTCGCTGCATACCGTCCGCACATACGTGCCACACTGCCACTCCCTCCCGTCGCCCGACCACCACCCCTCACCGACGGTGCCCCGCACCGGCACCCTTTCCGCCTCCGAGGAGCCGATCCGAAAATGACCGAAGTCCTCGGCACCCAGCCCGCCCCGGAGGAGTGGCTGGTGATCGTCACCGGCGTGGCCGCGCTCCTCGTCACCGTGCCCCGCGCCCTGTGGCGGCTGTCCCGCAACGCCATCACCATCGCCCACGAGGGCGGCCACGGACTGATCGCCCTGGTCACCGGCCGCCGGCTCCAGTCGATCCGGCTGCACTCCGACACCAGCGGGCTCACCGTCTCCCGCGGCCGCCCGACCGGTCTCGGCATGATCCTGACGGCCGCCGCGGGCTACACCGCCGCCCCGCTGCTCGGCCTCGGCGGCGCCTGGCTGCTCGCCGACCACCGGATCACACTCCTGCTCTGGCTGGCGACCGCCCTTCTGCTTGTCATGCTCGTGATGGTCCGCAACGCGTACGGGATCTTCACCGTGCTTCTCACGGGCGCCGCGTTCCTCCTGGTCTCCTGGCTGACCGGCCCGGACGTGCAGGCGGGGTTCGCGTACTCCGTCGTCTGGTTCCTGCTGGCCGGCGGCGTCCGGCCGGTCTTCGAGCTCCAGGGCAAACGGCGCCACGGCGGGGCCCCGGACTCGGACGCCGACCAGCTGGCCCGCCTCACCCATGTGCACCCGGCGCTCTGGCTCTTCTTCTTCCACGCCGTCGCGATCTGCTCCCTGATCGGCGGAGGGCGCTGGTTGCTGGGGCTGTAGTCGGTGCCGTCCCCACTAAAGTGAGGGCATGACCGATACCTCCTCGGACGCCGACCTGCAGACCGATCCCTGGCCCGCCCCGTACGCGAGCGGTTCCGTCGACGCGACCGTCACCGTGCCCGGATCGAAGTCGGTCACCAACCGCGGCCTGGTCCTCGCCGCGCTCGCCGCCGAGCCGGGCTGGCTGCGCCGCCCCCTGCGCTCCCGCGACACGCTCCTGATGGCCGAGGCGCTGCGCACGCTCGGGGTGAAGATCGAGGAGGGCGTGGGCCCGGACGGTACCGGCGAGGCCTGGCGGATCATCCCGGCGGGGCTGCGCGGCCCGGCGACCGTGGACGTCGGCAACGCGGGTACGGTCATGCGCTTCCTCCCGCCGGTGGCGACCCTCGCCGACGGCCCGGTGCACTTCGACGGCGACGCCCGGTCCCATGAGCGTCCGCTGAACGGCGTGATCGACGCGCTGCGCGTGCTCGGCGCCCGGATCGACGACGACGGGCGCGGCGCGCTGCCGATGACCGTGCACGGCGGCGGGGCGCTCGACGGCGGCCCGGTGGAGATCGACGCCTCCTCGTCCTCCCAGTTCGTCAGCGCGCTGTTGCTCTCCGCGCCCCGCTTCAACCAGGGGGTGGAGGTGCGCCACGTCGGCGCCAAGCTGCCGTCCATGCCGCACATCCGGATGACCGTCGACATGCTGCGGCAGGTCGGCGCCCAGGTCGACGAGCCGGAGACCGGTGGGGAGCCGAACGTCTGGCGGGTCTCCCCCTCCGCCCTCCTCGGCCGGGACCTGACCGTCGAGCCCGACCTCTCCAACGCCCAGCCGTTCCTGGCCGCGGCCCTGGTCACCGGTGGCCGCGTGACGGTTCCGGACTGGCCCGCCAGGACCACCCAGCCCGGTGACGCGCTGCGCGAGATCTTCACCGAGATGGGTGGCTCCTGCGAGCTGACCGAGGCGGGCCTCACGTTCACCGGAAGCGGCCGCATCCACGGCATCGACGTCGACCTGAGCGAGGTCGGCGAGCTGACGCCCGGCATCGCGGCGGTCGCGGCGCTGGCCGACTCCCCCTCCACGCTGCGCGGCGTCGCGCATCTGCGGCTCCACGAGACGGACCGCCTGGCGGCCCTCACCAAGGAGATCAACGAGCTCGGCGGCGACGTGACGGAGACCGAGGACGGTCTGCGCATCCGCCCGCGTCCGCTGCACGGCGGGGTCTTCCACACGTACCACGACCACCGCATGGCGACGGCGGGCGCGATCATCGGCCTCGCGGTCGAGGGGGTGGAGATCGAGAACGTGGCGACCACCGCCAAGACCTTGCCCGACTTCCCCAGAATGTGGACCGAAATGCTCGGAGTCTGAGGCATGCGGCGTTACGGGAAGAACACCGACGAGGACGACATCCGCCAGCGGCCCAACCGCAAGGGCAACCGTCCCCGCACCACCATCCGCCCCAAGCACGAGGACGCGGTCGAGGGCATGGTCCTCACCGTGGACCGGGGCCGGCTCACCTGTCTGGTGGACGACCGGATCGTCATGGCGATGAAGGCGCGCGAGCTGGGCCGCAAGGCCGCGGTCGTCGGTGACCGGGTCTCCCTGGTGGGCGATCTGTCGGGCGAGAAGGACACGCTGGCCCGGATCGTCCGGATCGGCGAGCGCAGTTCCGTCCTTCGCCGTACGGCCGACGACGACGATCCGTTCGAGCGCGTCGTCGTCGCCAACGCCGACCAGCTGGCGATCGTCACCGCGCTCGCCGACCCCGAGCCGCGCCCCCGGCTGATCGACCGCTGCCTGGTCGCCGCGTACGACGGCGGGCTGACCCCGCTCCTGGTCCTGACGAAGTCCGACCTGGCCCCGCCGGACGACCTGCTGGAGATGTACGGCGCGCTCGGCGTGCCCCATGTGGTCACCACCCGGGACGAGTTCGTGGACGGGGTCGCCGCCGAGCGGGTGCACGAGCACCTCAAGGGGCGGACCACGGCGTTCGTCGGGCACTCCGGTGTCGGCAAGACGACTCTGGTCAACGCCCTGGTGCCGCCGGAGCGCCGGCGGAGCACCGGTCTCGTCAACGCGGTCACGGGCCGGGGCCGGCACACCACCACCTCGGCGCTCGCCCTCCCCCTCAACGACAAGGAGGGTGGCTGGGTGATCGACACCCCCGGTGTGCGCTCCTTCGGGCTGCACCATGTCGATCCGTCCCGGGTGATCCTCGCGTTCCCCGAACTCGTGCCCGGCACCGAGAACTGTCCGCGGTCCTGCAGCCACGACGAGCCGGACTGCGCGCTCGACGCGTGGGTGGCCGACGGGCATGCCGACCCGGCTCGGCTGCATTCCCTGCGCCGCCTGCTCTCCACCCGGGAACGACGCGAGGGCGACTGATTCGCGCACGTTTGCGGGCGACTGCTCTTGGTAAGTGCATAATCGCACCGAGTGAGGCGAAGCAGTCACCGACGGCGTGGAGGCACTGACGATGGCGTGGCTGCTGGTGGTGGTGGCGGGGATTCTGGAGACGGGATTCGCCGTCTGTCTGAAGCTCTCGCACGGTTTCACCCGGCTCTGGCCGACGATCGCCTTCGCCGTCTTCGCCCTCGGCAGCTTCGGTCTGCTGACGCTGGCGCTGCGCAAGCTGGACGTGGGTCCCGCGTACGCGGTGTGGACCGGCATCGGCGCGGCGGGGACGGCGATCTACGGGATGGTCTTCCTCGGCGACATCGTGTCCACCCTGAAGATCGTCTCGATCACGCTGGTGATCGTCGGCGTCATCGGGCTCCAGCTCTCCGGCTCGGCCCACTGACCCTCTGCCGCCGAGGAGGGCGGCCCGGGTGTGACGACGTACGACAGCGCGAGGCGCAGGACGACCTCGCACGCCCGCGCCACCTCGCCGCCCTCCGCTCCGAGCGCCGAGGCGGCCCGGTCCCGCGCGGCTCCCAGCAGATCAGCGGGCGAGGGCACCCCGGCGTCGGCGCGGCGCTGAGCGGGTACGGCGGAGGCGCGGGCCCCTGCCCGCGCGGGGCGGGGCGTGGGCAGCCGGTCGTTCCAGCAGCCGGTGAGCAGGGCGCGCAGGACCGGTCGGGCGCCGGCCCGTGCGACGGTCCATTCGGCGACGGCGGCGAGGTTCCGCGCGGGCGGCAGGGGCCGGGCGAGGAGCCGGTCCACGCCCTGGAGGTAGGCGTCGGCCTCGCGACGTACGAGCGCGCGGGCGAGCCCTTCCTTGCTGCCGAACTCGTTGTAGAGGGTCTGCCGGGAGACGCCCGCGGCGGACGCGACGTCGACCATCCGCACCGCCGACCATGGCAGCCCCCCGAGGGCCGCCAGCGCGGCGTTCAGCAGGGCCTCACGGGCAGTCGGCATCGTCGCCTCCCGGCCAGAACGGTTCTGCGCTCAGAGTTGACGGGCGGCCACGCAGTGTCAAGGGCTCTCGTCGGCCCGCGTCCCTTCGAGGGATAGAGTTTCGACCATGGCCGATTACCACGATGATCTGCGTCTCGCCCATGTCCTCGCGGATGCCGCCGACGCGGCGACCATGGACCGGTTCAAGGCACTCGACCTCAAGGTCGAGACCAAGCCGGACATGACGCCGGTCAGCGAGGCGGACAAGGCCGCCGAGGAGCTGATCCGTGGTCAGCTCCAGCGGGCGCGGCCGCGCGACGCGATCCTCGGCGAGGAGTACGGCGTCGAGGGCACGGGCCCGCGCCGCTGGGTGATCGATCCGATCGACGGCACCAAGAACTATGTGCGCGGGGTACCCGTCTGGGCGACCCTGATCGCGCTGATGGAGGCCGGGGACACCGGTTTCCAGCCGGTGGTGGGCGTGGTCTCGGCGCCGGCGCTCGGCCGGCGCTGGTGGGCCGCGAAGGGCGCGGGCGCGTACACGGGCCGCAGCCTGACCTCGGCGACCCGGATCCAGGTCTCGAAGGTCTCGGAGCTCGGCGACGCCTCCTTCGCGTACTCCTCGCTGAGCGGCTGGGAGGAGCAGGGACGCCTCGACGGTTTCCTCGATCTCACGCGTGCGTGCTGGCGGACACGGGCGTACGGCGACTTCTGGCCGTACATGCTGGTCGCCGAGGGCGCGGTGGACGTCTGCGCCGAACCGGAGCTGTCCCTCTGGGACATGGCGGCCACGGCGATCGTCGTGCAGGAGGCGGGAGGCACGTTCACCGGCCTCGACGGCCGGCACGGTCCGCACAGCGGCAACGCGGCGGCGTCGAACGGCCTTCTCCACGGCGAACTGCTCAGCTATCTGAACCAGAAGAACTGACGCGCGGACGGCGGCCGGCCGCGCCGGCCGCCCCGGGCGCCCCCATGAGCACCGTGCGCGCCCCCTTGTTGAGCCGGTCCCCCGGTGCCACTCTGAGAGTCCCCCCACTTGTGAACTTGTGAATCGGTTCTCGTTGAAGGCGGAACCTGTTCGCCAAGGAGGTGGCTCCATCCATGCTCGTCCGTGACGCCATGAGCACGCTGGCCCTGACCCTCGGACCCGCTCACACCCTTCGCCAGGCGGCCCGGCTGATGTCGGCCCGCCGCGTCGGCGCGGCCATAGTCCTGGACACCGACACCAGCGGGCTCGGCATCCTCACCGAGCGCGACATCCTCAACTCGATCGGCGCGGACCAGAACCCCGACAGCGAGACCGTCGGGGCCCACACCACCAACAACGTCGTCTTCGCCGCGCCCACATGGACGCTGGAGGAGGCCGCGGCGGCCATGACGCACGGCGGGTTCCGTCATCTGGTCGTGCTCGACGGGACGGGCCCGGTGGGCATCGTCTCGGTGCGCGACATCATCCGCTGCTGGACCCCGGCACATCGGCACACACCCTCGCTGGCAAGGTGACACGAGAGGGCCGGGCTTCCCCACGGAAGCCCGGCCCTCTCTTTCGACGACAAGCGCCCTCAGCCGCGCAGGGCCTGGACCGCGGTCTCGAGCCGCTTGCCGAAGTCACCGTCCGCCCGGCGGAAGTTGTCGATCGCGCGCTCGGCGATGTCGTCGCGCGAGACCTTGGCGATGAAGCCCGCCAGGTTGTCGACGAGACGGCCCTTCTCGCCCTCGGACATCAGGCGGTAGAGGTTGCCCGCCTGGACGAAGTCGTCGTCCTCGGAGTGGATCGGGGCGGCGTGGTCGCCGGTCGCACCGGTCACCGGGACCGACTGCCACAGCGGGCGGTCGGTCTGGTGCGGTCCGCCGAAGCTGTTGGGCTCGTAGTTCTTCGCGCCCTTGTGGCGGCCGTCGTACAGGGAGCCGTCACGGGAGTTGGTGCGCGCCTCGGTGGCGTGCGGGCGGTTCACCGGCAGGTGGTCGGCGTTGATGCCGACGCGGTAGCGGTGGGCGTCGCCGTACGCGAAGAGACGGCCCTGGAGCATCTTGTCGGGGGACGGGCCGATGCCCGGCACGAAGTGCGCGGGGCTGAAGATCGACTGCTCGACCTCGGCGAAGATGTTCTCCGGGTTGCGGTTGAGCTCCAGCTTGCCGATCTCGATCGGCGGGTAGTCCTCGTGCGGCCACACCTTGGTGAGGTCGAACGGGTTGAAGCGGTACGTCGCCGCCTCGGCCGCCGGCATGATCTGGACCTGCACGGTCCAGGTAGGGAAGTCGCCGCGCTCGATGGCCTCGCGCAGGTCGCGCTGGTGGGAGTCCGGGTCCTCGCCGGCGAGCCGGTTGGCCTCGGCCTGGGTGAGGTTCTTGATGCCCTGGTCGGTCTTGAAGTGGTACTTGACCCAGAAGACCTCGCCGGCCTCGTTGTTCCACTGGTAGGTGTGCGAGCCGTAGCCGTTCATGTGGCGGTACGAGGCGGGGATGCCGCGGTCGCCGAAGAGCCAGGTCACCTGGTGGGTCGACTCCGGGGACAGACCCCAGAAGTCCCAGACGTTGTCCGCCTCCTGCGAGCCGGTGTACGGGTCGCGCTTCTGGGTGTGGATGAAGTCGGGGAACTTGATGGCGTCCTTGATGAAGAACACCGGGGTGTTGTTGCCGACGAGGTCGTAGTTGCCCTCTTCGGTGTAGAACTTCAGCGCCCAGCCACGCGGGTCGCGCACCGCGTCGGCCGCCCCGAGGTTGCCCGCGACGGTGGAGAAGCGCAGGAACGTCTCGGTCTGCTTGCCGACCTCGGAGAGGAACGCGGCGCGCGTCCACCGCGAGACGTCACGCGTGAGCGTGAAGGTGCCGTAGGCCCCGGCGCCGCGCGCGTGGACCACGCGCTCCGGGATGCGCTCGCGGTTGAAGTGGGCGAGCTTCTCCAGGAGGAGCTGGTCCTGGACCAGGACGGGGCCGCCGACGCCCGCCGTCTCACTGTTCTGGTTGTCGGCGACCGGCGCGCCGGCCTCCGTGGTGAGCGGTCCCTGCGTCACGTGCGCCTCCTGCGTGGATTTCTGCAAGCCCTGTCCCCGGCTTACCTCGAACTCGATCCTACAATGGACATTGTCTAAGTCAAGCTCACTTCCAAAGTCACACCAGTTCGGGATCTTGGTCCCTCACTGTTAGGCTGACCCCCATGAGTGACCTGTTGGAACGACTGCGCGGCCGCGGCTGGCGCATGACCGCGCAGCGGCGCGTCGTGGCCGAGGTCCTCGACGGAGATCATGTCCATCTGACCGCCGACGAGGTCCACGCCCGCGCCGTGGAGAGACTGCCGGAGATCTCCCGGGCGACCGTCTACAACACCCTGGGCGAGATGGTCACGCTCGGTGAGGTGATGGAGGTCGCGACGGACGGCCGCGCCAAGCGGTACGACCCGAACGCGCACCGCCCGCACCAGCACCTCGTGTGCGGACGCTGCGGCGCCATCCGCGACGTCCACCCCTCCGGCAACCCGCTGGCGGACCTCCCGGACGCGGAGCGCTTCGGCTTCACGATCTCGGACGTCGAGGTCACGTACCGCGGCATCTGCCCGAACTGCGCGACCACCGCCTGAGAGACCTCAGCGAAAGAGCCCCCACCGGACGGTGGGGGCTCTTCCCGCGCGCGGGCGGGCGAAGGCGAGTACGACGAAGGCCCGGATCCAGTGACTGGATCCGGGCCTTCGTTGCTACTGAGTAGCGGGGACAGGATTTGAACCTGCGACCTCTGGGTTATGAGCCCAGCGAGCTACCGAGCTGCTCCACCCCGCGTCGGTGAACCCAACCTTACGGGACGCCCACGACCAGCGCAAATCGCTTAGGCGGTGAGCTCCTGGTGCAGCGCCTCGCTCAGCCGGGCGGCCCGCTCGGCCACCTCCGCGGGCCCGAGCTCCACGGCCCTCGCGCACCAGCGCCGCCCTTCGGACAGCTCGCCCCGCCGGGCCGCCAGCAGCGCGAGCCGCAGCGCCGCGCGTCCGTGCCCGGCGCGGGCGGCGCGGGTCCACCACAGGGCGGCCTCCCGCTCGCTGCCCTCGCGCGCGAGGAGGAGGCCGAGGTTGAACGCGCCGTTGCGGCTGCCGGCCTCGGCGGCCTCGCGGTACCAGTGGGCCGCCTGCGCCACGTCACCGCGCGCGGCGGCGAGCATGCCCACCCGCACCTGGGCGCGCCGGTGGCCCTGCTGAGCGGCCCGCTCGTACCACTCCTCGCACTCGGACTTCTCCTCGCGCGGCGCACCCAGCGCGGGCGGACCGGGCTCCGGCCGCCGCGCGTCGAGGACGGTGGCGAGCCGGAACGCGGCCTCGGCGCTGCCACCGCCCGCCGCACACCGCAGATACCGCTCGGCGGTCTGCTCGTCCCCGTCGCGCAGGCTGGCGATGCCGACCTGGAGGGCCGCCTCGGTGTGGCCCGCGGCCGCCGCGCGCTCGTACCAGCCCAGCGCCGTCCGGTCGTCGTCGCGACCCGCGTAGAGGATGCCGAGATTGAAGGCGGCGTCGACGCTGCCGGCCTCCGCGGCCTTGGAGAACCAGGGCTCGGCGCCGCCCGTGTCCCCGGCCTGCAGGAGCAGCACGGCGAGCGCGTTGGCGGCCTCGCGGTGACCCGCGTAGGCGGCGCGGCGGTACCACTGCTCGGCCTGCTGGGTACGGTCCTGGGCGGCGCAGAGCAGCCCGAGGTTGTACGCCCCGTTCACATCCCCCGCGTCCATGGCGGCGCGGTACCAGCGCTCGGCGGTCTGCTGCTCCCCCCGGGCGGCGTGCAGGGCGCCGAGCGCGTTGGCGGCGTTGCCGTCGCCGTCCTGGGCGGCGCGCAGCCACCACACGGCGGCGCTCTCCTCGTCACCGGCGTCGCGGAGCAGGAAGCCGAGCGCGCAGGCGGCCTTGGCCTCGCCCTCCTTGGCCGAGCTCAGGTACCAGCGGCCGGCCTCCTTGAGTTCGCCCCGCTGCTCCAGGATCGCCCCGAGGTGCAGCGCGGCACGCCGGTGTCCCCGCGCGGCGGCCTGCCGGAACCACTGCTCCGCCTCGGCGAGATCACCGGAGGGCGCGGCGGCGGCACGGGCGCCACCGGCGCCGGCCGCACCGGCGCCGGTCTCGGCCGTACCGGACCTGGTGCCAGCCCGCGCGGTGTCGGACGTGGCCGTGTCGGCCTGCGCGGTGTCGGACGTGGCCGTGTCGGCCTGCGCGGTGTCGTGGGCGAGCGCGTCGCGGGCCGAGAGACCGGAGGCGGACGGGCCCCTCGTCGTCTCCTGGGCGCGCCGCTCCAGGGCGAGGGCGAGCCGGTACGCGGCCTCCCGGTGTCCTCGTTCGGCGGCCGCGCGCAGCCAGCGCTCGGCGCCGACGTCGCTGCGGTGCTCCAGGAGGTCGGCCAGGGCGTAGGCGCCCAGGGCGTGGCCCTGCTCGGCGGACTGACGCAGCCAGTACTCGGCGGCGGGCTCGTCGCCGCGCTCGCGGTGGTGGCGGCCGAGGGCGTGGGCGGCGGGCGCGGACCCGGCGACGGCGGCGACCCGCCACCAGCCGGCCGCCTCGTCGGCGTATCCGCGCTGGTGCAGCAGGACACCCAGGTTGTTGGCGGCCGCGCGGTCCCCCTCCGCGGTGGCGCCGCGCAGGTACGGCTCGGCGCCGTCCAGGTCACCGCGGCGCAGCAGCAGCGCGCCGAGCACGCTCATCGATGCGGCGTCGCCGCTCTCGGCGGCACGCCGGTGGCGCGCCTCGGTCTCGGTCTCGTTCTCGGCGGTGGTGTCGACGGCCGCATCGACGGCCACCGCGGCCTCGATGATGTCGTCCGCGGCACTCTTCACGTGCCGCTGCACAAACCGCCCTGTCTCCAACAGAGTTGCCCTGTCCCCCATAAATTCCATCGTCGCACCACCCGCAACGCGCGTACACCTGGTATACCGCAGCCAGTGAGGTCACTTCAGCGTTTTGTCGACATGCCCACAGAGAGATAAGTCAAACACGACTCGCCCCAACTCGCCCCATCCCCACGGCCCTTCGGGCCCCGGCGCGTCCCCCTGGAACACGACAAGGGCCCGGATCCTGATGGATCCGGGCCCTTGTCTTCAGTAGCGGGGACAGGATTTGAACCTGCGACCTCTGGGTTATGAGCCCAGCGAGCTACCGAGCTGCTCCACCCCGCGTCGTTGTGTCTTTAAGGTATCACGACGCGGGGGTGGTGCCTGACCAGGCAGATCAGCCGCTGGGTGGGGCCGCGCTGGTCGACGGGCTCGGGCCGGTCGACGGCGTCGCCCCCGGCTTCTGGCCGGCCGGCTTCTGATCCGCCGGCTTCTGGTCGGCCGGCGTCAGCTTCGCGCCCGCGTCCGCCGCCCGCTGGAGCGCGTCCTGCAGGGCCTCCTGGGCCTTGCCGTAGGCGGTCCAGTCACCCTTCTGCAGAGCCGCCTCACCGTCGTCGTACGCCTTCTGCGCATCGGCGATGGCCTGCTTCAGCGCGGCGTCGTTCGTGCTCGGGGTCGTCGGCGGCTTGGTGCCCGGCTCCTCCGGCTGCTCGGGCGGCGTGCTGCCCCGCACCCCGAAGACCGCGTTGAGCGCCTCGGTGAGGTTGTCCTCGAACACCGTGGTGTCCTTGGTCGTGTCACCGTCCGGCTGGTCCGCGTCCACGTACGACACCGCGACCTTCTTCAGCAGCGGGTAGTGCGCGTTGCGGCCCTGGGCGTACACCGGCTCGACGTAGAGGAAGCCGCCGTCGAGCGGCACCGTCAGCAGGTTGCCGTACTGGATGTCGGAGTCGGCGCCCTTCATGTCCCGGACGAAGGTCGCCACCGACGGCAGGCTGTTGAGCTTGTTCTGCACCTGCTCCGGTCCCGGGACCTCGGAGGTGACGCGCAACAGCCTTATGCGGCCGTAGTCCTTGCTGCCGGCGTCCGCGTCCACCGCCATGAAGCCGCCCAGGTTGGGCCGGCCGTTCGGGGTGAACGTCGTCGTCAGGGAGAACTGCTGCTGCTGGTCCCCGGGCATTTTCATGCTCAGGTAGTACGGCGGGACGGCGCTGCGGTCCTTGTTGGTCGGGTCGTCCGGCACCTGCCAGGCGTCCGAACCGCTGTAGAACTGCGCCGGGTTGGTGACGTGGTACCGGGTGAGCAGCTCGCGCTGGACCTTGAACATGTCCTGCGGGTAGCGCAGGTGCTGCATGAGGCTCGGCTTGATCGCCTCACGCGGCTGCACCGTGTCCGGGAACGCCTTCATCCAGGTCTTGAGGACCGGGTCTTCCTTGTCCCACTGGTACAGCGTCACCGTGCCGTCGTAGGCGTCGACGGTGGCCTTCACCGAGTTGCGGATGTAGTTGACCTGGTTCTGCTGGGCGACCACCGCGCGCTGCTGGTTGCCGACCGTCAGCGCGTCGGCCGTGCTCTCCCCCAGCGTGGTGCGCGAGGCGTACGGGTATCCGTTGGTGGTCGTGTACGCGTCGACGATCCACTGGATCTTCTTGTCCACGACCGCCGGATAGGCGTCGCCGTCGATGGTCAGCCAGGGTGCGACCGCCTCGACGCGCTCCTTGGGCGTGCGGTTGTAGAGGACCCGCGAACCCTCGCCGATGGCCCCGGAGTAGAGGATCTGCGGCTCGCTGAACGCGACCGCGTAGGCGGCGCGGTTGAAGGTGCTGGAGAGATCGACCCCGCTCTTGCCCTCGTAGCTGGTGGTCTTCTCGCCGTTCTCCTCGTAGTCCAGCTCCTTCTGCGGGCCGCCGACGATCGAGTACTGATCGGTCTTCTCGCCGTAGTAGATCCGCTGCTGGTACGGGCCGAGCTGGCCCGTGGTCGGCAGGCCGGACTCGGTGAAGACCGGGGAGCCGTTGGCGTCCGTCTGCGTGCCCGCGGCCATGATCGCGCCGTAGCCGTGGGTGTACGTGAAGTGGTCGTTGATCCAGTTCCGCTTCGGGATGCCCTTGATGTTGAGCTCACGCAGGCCGACGACGGTGTCCTGGCCCTGGTAGCGGTCGACGTCCAGGGTGGTCGGGAACTGGTAGTACTTCCGCTTCTGCTCCAGCTGCTGGAACGTCGGCGAGACGATGTTCGGGTCGATCAGCCGGTAGCTGGCCGCCGTGTCGGAGTCCGAGCGGAGCTGGTCCTTGGCCTTGACCGTGGACTTGCCCGAGTAGTTCTCCGGCTTCGTCGCGTCGATGTCGTACGCCTTGCGCGTGGCGTCGATGTTCTTCTGGATGTACGGCGCTTCCTTGGCCTGCTCGTTCGGCTGGACCTGGAACTTCTGCACGATGGCCGGGTACAGGCCGCCGATCAGGATCGCCGAAAGGACCATGAGTCCGAAGCCGATGACCGGCAGCTGCCAGGTGCGGCGCCACAGCGTCGCGAAGAACAGCACGGCGCAGATCGCGGCGATGCAGAAGAGGATCGTCTTCGCCGGCAGGTACGCGTTGGCGTCGACGTACCGCAGACCCGTCCAGTTGCCCGCCGCCTTGAAGTCGCTGGACTTCACGGCGAGGCCGTACCGGTCGAGCCAGTACGCCACGGCCTTCAGCGAGACGAAGACGCCGAACAGCACCGACAGGTGGCCCGTGGCCGCGGCGGTGGCGCGCGCACCCGGGCTCGTGATGCGCAGTCCGCCGTACAGGTAGTGCGTCAGCGCGGCGGCGATCAGCGACAGGACGGTGGCGGCGAATCCGAAGGCGAGCAGGAAGCGGTACCAGGGCAGGTCGAAGGCGTAGAACGCCACGTCCAGCTGGAACTGCGGGTCCTTCTGGCCGAACGGCACGCCGTTCACCCACATCAGCCAGGTCCGCCACTGGCCGGAGGCCGAGGCACCGGCGATCAGGCCCACCAGAGCGGTGATCGCGAGGAGCACCCACTTCTTGTAGGGGGCCAGGCCCATCCGGTACCGGTCGAGGCTCTGCTGTTCGAGCGACATCGCGCTCAGCGGCGGCCTCAGCCGGTGCGCCAGCCAGATGTTCAGCCCGACGGCGAGCCCCATGAGCAGGCCGAAGACGGCGAACAGGCCGATCTTGGTCCACAGGGTGGTGGTGAACACGGACGAGTAGTGGACCGAGCGGTACCAGAGCCAGTCCGTCCAGAACCCGGCGAACATGACGAACACCATGGCCAGAACGGCCAGCACGCCCAGGGTCATGAGCAGCGTGCGGGCCCGCCGGGACGGCCGGCCGACTCTGATCCTTGGCCCGGACGGGCCTCCGCCGCCTCCGCGGTCCGGCATCTGGAAAGCCAACGTGCGCCCCTCGAGGTTGATGCGTCGATAAGCAGGCCCCGCGATCGTAGAGCCCACTGGTGCAACTTACTGAAGCTTTACCTAGTTCCCGTCTTCGGGTGCGAAGGAGGCAGGATATGGGTCATGTCCAACGTCTCCCCCTCCGGCACCCCCATGGCCGCGAGCCCCCTCACCCGCGCGGTGCTCGAGATCGACGAGTACGCCTCCGGTCTCGGCTGGGACCGCCCGGCCCGGCTCTTCGCCCTCGTCGACACGGCCCGACTGCGCGCCCAGGAGCCGGGACTCGCCTCCCAGCTCGGCCTCGAAGGCACGGAAGCCGCCGCCTACACCCCCATCGAGCAGGAGGAGCTGCCCAAGGGAAAGCCCCTCGACGAGTTCCTCGGCACGATCGCCTGGCCCGACGCGGTGGTCGGCTGCGCGATGACGGTGGAGCGGCTGATGCTGCCGCCGTCGGCCGAGGCGTCCGTGCCGGACGGCCTGGACGAGGCCGGTCTGGCGAAGTGGGTGGCGCGGCACCCGGACCGCCAGGAGGTCCGGATGACCGTGGCCGTCCTCCGTGACGGAGCCCGCGAGGCGGCCATCCGGCTGCGCGAGAAGGACTCCCCGAACGAGGTGCTGACCGGGGCGGACCTGGTCCCGGGGCTGGCGGACGCCCTGGCGGCGACGTTCGAGTCCTGAGACGTACGGAAAAGGGGGCGCCCCGGTCGACGACCGGGGCGCCCCCTTCGGTTTCCGTGTGCCCAGGGCCTGTCCCCTAGCTCTTCGAGCAGCTCGGCAGGTTCTCCGTGTCGCCCTTGCGGAGCTTCTCCAGCGACTTCGTCGCGTCGTCGATGGTGTTCACCTTGATGAGGGTGAGGCCGTCGGGGATGTCGGAGGCGGCGGCCTCGCAGTTGTCGGCCGGGGTGAGGAAGTACCGGGCGCCCGCGTCGCGCGCGCCGACCAGCTTCATCTCGATGCCGCCGATGGGGCCGACCTCGCCCTTGTCGTCGATGGTCCCGGTCCCGGCGATGAACTTGCCGTCGGTGAGGCTGCCGGGTGTCAGCTTGTCGACGATGCCGAGCGCGAACATCAGACCGGCGCTGGGCCCGCCGACGTCGGCGAGCTTGATGTCGATGGTGAACGGGAAGACGTGGTCGGTGCCGGCCTGGATGCCGACGATCGCCCGGTCGCCCTCCTGGGACTTGGCGGTGGTGATCGTGACCTTCCGGGTGGCGGTGGGCTCCTTGCGGGCCTTCTCGGCCGCGGCCGCCTCCTTGGCGGGGACGATCGTGAACTCGACCTTCTCGCCCGGCGCGCGCTTGGTCACCTGCTTGGCGACGTCACCCGGGTCCTTCATGGGGACGCCGTCGACGGCCTTGATGACGTCCCCGGCGTGCAGCTTGCCCTGGGCGGGGCTGTCCTTCACCACGGTGGCGACGACGACCCGGCTGGTCACCGGGATGTTCAGCTCGGTGAGGGCGGCCACCTTGGCGCTCTCCTGCGACTGGCTGAACTCCTCGGCGTTCTCCTGGCTCGACTGCTCCTCGGTCTTGCCGTCCGGGTAGAGGGTCTCCTTGGGAACGACCACGTTGTCGTGGGCGAGCCAGCCGTAGACGGCCTCGACCATGTTCATCCGGTAGTCCGCGCTGGTGACGCGGACGGTCGTCATGTTGAGGTGCCCGTCGGTCGGGTACGTCCGGTGCCCCGAGATCCGCAGGACGGGCTCCCCGTCGGCCTCGCCGAGGGTGTTGACCGTGGGGCCGGGGCTCATCTCCGCGTACGGCACCGGCACCAGGACGCCCACACAGAGCAGAGTGATCAGGATCAGGGTGGAGGCGAGCATCGTCGCAGTGCGGCGTGGCATGGAACGACAGTACGGGACCGGTCTGTGAGTGCACCTGTGGGGCGGGTCCGTACGAGGCGGCGGAGGGAGGGAGGGAGATCAGCCGGAGACGTGGCTGCTGCGGACGGGGGAGGCCGAGGCTGCGGTGATCTCCTGGTCGGCACCGTCGCCACCGGAATGGGAACGCTCCATGGCGTCGCGGAACCGTGCGTAGCCGGCGAGCTCGGCCACGTCCCCGATGGTCTTGTTCCGCTGGGCCCAGCTTCCCCATATCGCCGCGCCGACGACTGCGAAAAGCGGAATCAGCAACCAGGCAAGCGCTGCCATCCCGACCTCCCATCCCCAATGAGCGAGCGACCGCAATCGACCGGAACCCGGCCGATCAGCAGATTAACGATCTGCAGCACCAACGCTGCTGCCGGGGGGCCGGTTACGCAAATCGGGGCGTTCGACTACAGGACGTCGGCGCGTCGGCTTGCCGACCGTCGCTCGGCGGGCCGGAGACTTCTGGGAGACCCTTGGTGCCCGTGCCCGGGGCTCAGCAGGCCCCGACCCACTCCTCGGTCCCGTCGGAGAAGGTCTGGTGCTTCCAGATGGGGACCTCGTGCTTGAGGTCGTCGATGAGCTTGCGGCAGGCCTCGAAGGCGTCGCCGCGGTGGGGGCAGGAGACCGCGACGACGACCGCGAGATCACCGACCTGGAGGTCGCCCACCCGGTGGACGGCGGCCAGGGCGCGGACCGGGTGGTCGGCGACCACCTTCTCGGCGACCCGGCGCATCTCGGCCTCGGCGGAGGGGTGGCAGGAGTACCCCAGCGCGTCGACGTCCGCGCCGCCGTCGTGGTTGCGCACGGTGCCCACGAAGAGGGTCGTGCCCCCGGCCGCGTCGTCGCCGACCGCCCGGAAGACCTCGTCGACCGAGAGCGGGGTCTCACGGATCGCGAGCAGCTTGATGGGATCGGCTGCGACCTGCTCGCCGGGGTGGTCGTTGGTTCGTGCCATGCGCCCATGGTGCCGTACCGCACGGACAACGCGGAATAGCGCTTTCGACCGGTGGGACGGACCCTCCGTAGGAGGGTCCTACAGTCCCCGTCGGCGCCGTGCCCTGCGGACCAGCGCCGCCGTGCCGAGCAGTGCCACCGTCGCGCCCGCCGCACCCGCGGCCGTCGCGTCCTTGCGGCCGAGCCGGCGGCCCGCGACCGTGTGCCGGCCCTCGACCTCCTCCAGGAGCGCGGCCAGCACCTCCTCGTTGGTCCAGGACGGCCGCCAGCCGGCGTCGTGCAGCCGTCCGACGCTCACCACCCAGGGGTGCATCGTGTACGCGAGATCACCGGCCGGGGACGGCGTGAGCCCGATCCGGTGCAGCCGGGCCGCCGCGCCCAGGGCGACCGCGGAGGGCAGCTCCATGCGCCGGATCCCGGAGAGCTCCTCGACCTCCTCCTGCTCCAGCCATCCGTCGCACCCCACCGCGAACTCCCCGTCGACCTTCTCCAGGGCCGCGTACTCCAGCGCGCTGACCAGGTCGTCGACATGGCAGAACTGCCAGGTGGGGCGGGAGCCGGCGACCACGAGCAGCCGAGGCGACTCGAAGTAGCGGGTCAGTGCCGTGTCCGTACCGCCCACCAGGACGGCGGGCCTGACGACGGTGACCTGCAGTCCGGGGTGGGCGCGCGGCGCGCGGCGGCCGAGCCGCTCGATCTCCAGCAGGTCGCCGACGCCGGTGGCCTCGGCGGTCGCCCGCAGCTCGGCGTCCTCGGAGAGCGGGATGTCGTTGTCGGGCAGTGCGCCGTAGACCATCGCGGAGGTGCAGAGCACCACCCGGTGCACTCCGGCGGCCGCGGCCGCCGTGAGGACGGTCTGCGCGCCGCGCACGTTGTAGGCCGTTCGGGCGGCGGCGTCCGACTCGAGGTCGAGATCGACGGCGAGGTGCACGACCACGTCGGCGCCCCGCAGCTTCTCGGCGATCGCCGGGTCGCGGACGTCGAGGATGTGCCACTGCGCCTCCGCGACCTCGCCCCGGCGCTCGTCGATCGCGATGACCTGCTTGATCTCCTCCGAGGCGGCGAGGCGCCTGGTCAGCAGGTCGCCGACCCCGGACGCGGCACCGGTGACGGCGACGACGGGGCCGCGCCCCGTGGAGCGGGTCGAGATGTTTCGCGCTGCGCGAACCTGAGGATCTGGGGAACTCACCGGGCGTCTCCAGCGGTTGTCTTCAGTACGTACACGAATGACGCGTACGTACCAGGTGGCGTCCATCCTGCCGCAGGCGACGGCCCGGCGGAGCACCGAGCCCATATCCGGCCCGGATGTCTACGCTGGTGGTGTGTAGTCGGGCACCGAGGCGAGCCGAAGGGGCGCGCCGGGGGAGCAGCGGCCGAGCGCGCGCAGTCCCCGCGTACGAGGGGGGCGAGCACGCACGGGTCTGTGAGCCCGGCACAAGGCGCCCCGGAGGAGAGCCGAGCCAAAAGAGTCGCCGTCGGCAGGAAGCCGGCGGCCCTACGAGCCGAGGAAACCTGTGAGTGACTCCCCATTCGGATTCGGCCTTCCGCCGGAGGAGCCCGAGAACGGCGACGAAGGCAAGAAGAAGGACCCCGCCGGAGGTGGCCAGGGGTCCGGTGACCAGGGCGGCGCGAACCCGTTCGGGGCCAATCCGTTCGGCTTCGGCGGTCTGCCGGGCATGGGCGGTCCCGGCGGCGCGGACAATCCGTTCGCCGCGATGTTCGGCTCGCTGAACCCCAACGACCTCGGCGCGGCGTTCCAGCAGCTCGGCCAGATGCTCTCCTACGAGGGCGGCCCGGTGAACTGGGACATGGCCAAGCAGATCGCCCGCCAGGTGGTCGCGCAGGGCACGTCCGACGGCACCAAGGACGCCAGCGTGGGTCCGGCGGAGAAGTCCGCCGTCGAGGAGGCCCTGCGCCTGGCCGACCTGTGGCTGGACGGCGTGACGTCGCTTCCCTCGGGGGCGAGCACGGCCGTGGCGTGGAGCCGCGCCGAGTGGGTCGAGGCGACGCTGCCGGCCTGGCAGCAGCTGGTCGACCCGGTCGCGGAGCGGGTCGGGGCGGCGATGGGCGACGTGCTTCCCGAGGAGATGCAGGCCATGGCGGGCCCGCTGATCGGGATGATGCGCTCCATGGGCGGCGCCATGTTCGGCCAGCAGATCGGGCAGGCCGTCGGCGCGCTCGCGGGTGAGGTCGTCGGTTCGACCGATGTCGGTCTGCCGCTCGGACCGGCCGGCAAGGCGGCGCTGCTGCCGCTGAACATCGAGACGTTCGGCAAGGACCTGGGCGTCCCGAAGGACGAGGTGCGGCTGTACCTGGCCCTGCGCGAGGCCGCCCACCAGCGGCTCTTCGCCCACGTGCCGTGGCTGCGCTCGCATCTGTTCGGTGCGGTCGAGGGCTATGCCCGAGGGATCAAGGTCGACACCTCGAAGCTGGAGGAGGCGGTGGGTCAGCTGGACCCGACGCATCCCGAGCAGCTGCAGGAGGCTCTCCAGCAGGGGATGTTCCAGCCCGAGGACACGCCGGAGCAGAAGGCCGCCCTGGCCCGGCTGGAGACCGCGCTCGCGCTGGTCGAGGGCTGGGTGGACGCGGTGGTCCACGAGGCCGCGAAGTCCCGGCTGACCTCGGCGGACGCGCTGCGCGAGACGCTGCGCAGGCGGCGGGCGAGCGGTGGTCCGGCCGAGCAGACCTTCGCGACGCTCATCGGTCTCGAGCTGCGGCCGCGCCGGCTGCGGGACGCCTCGCGGCTGTGGGCCTCGCTCACGGACGCGCGCGGTGTCGACGGCCGCGACGACCTGTGGGAGCACCCGGACATGCTGCCGACGGCGTCCGACCTGGACGACCCGGACGGCTTCGTCCACCGCGAGCAGCTCGACTTCTCGGAGATCGACAAGATGCTGGGCGAGGCGGCCGGCAAGCGGGAGCGCCCCGAGGACGGTCGCGCCGAGGACGACGAGGACGACACCGACAAGTGAGCCTGCACCACGACGCGGTTCTCGTACTGAAGGCGTACGAGGACCAGGGAGAGCTGCGCCGGACCTATCTGGACCACCTGGCCGCGCACGAGGACGGCATGTGGAAGGCGTGCGGCGCCGGGCATCTGACGGCGAGCGCGCTGGTCGTCGATCCGGAGCGCGGCAGGGTTCTGCTGACGCTGCACAAGAAGCTCGGCATGTGGCTGCAGATGGGTGGCCACTGCGAACCGGGGGACGCGACCGTGGCGGAGGCGGCGCTGCGGGAGGCGACGGAGGAGTCCGGCATCCCCGGTCTGACGCTGCTGCCCGGCGGCCCGGTGCGTCTCGACCGGCATCCGATCCCGGCGCCGTGCAATTGGCACCTGGATGTGCAGTACGCGGCGCTGGCACCGGCCGGCGCGGTGGAGGCGATCAGCGAGGAGTCCTTGGACCTGCGCTGGTTCGCGTACGACGAGGTGGCCTCGGTGGCCGACACGTCGGTGGTACGGCTGCTGGAGAGCACCCGGGCCCGGCTGTAGCACCCCATGGGTGAGGGGCGGTCGCCGCGGCGACCGCCCCTCACCCATGGGCCGGCTCAGTTCCAGGCGTTGTTCTGGTTCTGGGCGTGCGAACCCTGCTGGCCGGCGCCGAACTGGGCCGCGAGACCCTGGCCGATGGCCGCGTTCTGCGGCGGCATGACCTCGCTGGGCTGGACGAGGGCGAAGCCCTGTCCGAGGAAGCTGAGCTCCCAGCCCTCGCCCGTGTTGCCACGGCGGCGGCGGATGTTCGAGCTGTGCGTCTGCGACTGCATCTGCACCCGCAGCCCGGTGGACCAGGCGACGATCGCGTCCGCGTCGACGTTGACGTACTTGTCCGGCGTGACGTGCATCATCAGCGGCTGACCGGAGGTCATCAGGGCGACCTTGCCGCGGCCGGAGATGTTGAGCTGGTACTTGCCCGAGCCGGAGATGCCGTACTGGCTGTCCACGGCGATGACCTCGGTGTGCAGGGTCGAGTCCAGCGCCAGCACGTAAGAGCTGTCGACGGTCATGCCCTCCTGCTCGACCTCCACGACGTGGATGTACTGGGCGAGGTTGGCGAAGTAGACCGTGCCCTGGCCGGAGCAGCGCATCAGGTCGAGGCCCTCACCGGTGCGGGCCTGGGCGCGGCGCTGGCTGGGCGTCTGGTACTCGCCGTCGAAGTCGACGAGCCCCTGGTAGGCGACCATGGCGCCCTTGCGGGCGAGGACGTCGTCCGAGCCGGTGAGGGCGACCCGCAGCAGCTGCGGGTTCTGGATGACGTACCGTTCCTGGCTCTGCTGCTCGGCGTAGTTGAAAAGCGGGCTCTGCATGGTGTGTTCTCGCTCCCCCTCAGCCCCGGATCCGCAGGCGGTCGGTGCTGTCCTCGCTCGGCTGTACGACGACGATGCCCTGGCCGGAGAAGGCCATCTGGAACGCCTCGCCGCTGCCCCGCCCGATCAGGGAGGAGGCCTTGAAGCTGCGCTTGCCCTTGACCTTGAGCGCCGGTGACCAGGCGACGAGCGCGTCGGGGTCGACGTACGTCTCGTCCTCGCCCCGGCCGCAGTCGACGACGATCGGCGTGCCGCGCGAGGTCAGGGCGACCCAGCCGGTTCCGGCGATCTCGACGTTGAACAGGCCCTGCCCGGCGAACTTGGCGAGGCCCTTGACCTTCTCGACGCCCCACTGGAGGTGGGCGTCGAAGGCCAGCAGGTTGGTGCCGTTGACGGAGAGCGAGTCGTTCTGGAGGTTGATCACGACGACGTCCGCGCCGTAGTCGGCGAGGTAGAGCAGTCCGTCGCCGGAGCACTTCATGATGGGCGCGCCCTCGCCGGTGACCCACTGCTGGGCGACCTGGCGCGCGGCGGGCGGGTTGGGCTCGTAGGTGACGAAGCCCTCGTAGGCGACCATCGAGCCGGTGCGCGCGTAGAGGTCCTGGCCGGAGGCCATGGCGACCTTGAGCATCGTGCGCCCGTGGTTCTCCATCCGCGCCGTCATCGGGGTCGGGGCGAAGCCCGCGAGTTGCTGGTTCATTGTTCGGGCTCCCTCAGACCTCGTACGGCTGGACGACGATGAAGTTGCCGGGGGCTCCCCGGAACTGCAGGTTGACGGTCTCTCCGCTGTGCCCGGGGTACGCGTTGCGGCGCAGCCGGACCTGGCTGGAGAGGATCACCTGCGACGCGGACGACCAGGCGATGACGGCGTTGCAGTCGGCGAAGGTGGTCGGCGTGACGGGCAGGACGACGGGGGTGCCGTGCGTCTTGACGACGACCGTGCCGGTGCCCTGGAACTGCATGGTGAACAGGGCTCCGCCGGGGATGCCGTGGCCCTCGATCCGCCGCACCTCGTACTGCAGCGACTCGTCGAAGGCGAGCACGTTCTCGGCCGAGACGCAGATGCCGTCGCCCTGGAGCTCGATCGGGTGGAGGTGCGCGCCCTCCTCGGCGAGGAAGACCTGACCGCGACCCGTGCAGCGCATCAGCTGCATCTCCTGGCCGGTGGCGTTGCCGACGATCCGGCCGGTGAAGCCGGCGCCCTTGTGGGCGAATTCGACCTTGCCCTGGTACATGACCATGCTGCCCTGGCGGGCCAGGACGGGGACGCCGCCCATGGCCAGGTCGACCCGCATGAGCTGCTGGTTCTGCGGGGTCCAGCGGGCGCCGGTCGCGGTCTCCTTGTACGGCGCGAGCGCGGCGGCGAGCCCGGCGCCGGTGGCCGGAACGCCCTGGGGCACCCCCTGGGGTGCGCCCATCTGGCCCGGGGCCATGCCCGGAGGCATACCGGGGGCCTGCTGACCGTACGCGGGCTGACCGTACGCGGCCGGAGCGGGCTGACCGTACGCGGCCGGAGCGGGCTGGCCGTACGCGGCGGGGGCGGGCTGGCCGTACGGCGCCGGAGCGGGCTGACCGTAGGGCTGGGCCTGACCCGGGACCTGGCCGAACTGCGGCTGCTGCGGAGGCTGCTGCGGCTGGCCGTACGGGGCCGGGGCGGGAGCCGGAGCCGGAGCGGGCGGCGCCATGGGCGCGGCCATGGTGGGAGCCGCGTGCACCGGCTGGGCCGGGGCCTGCGGCGCGGGCGCCGGAGCGGGTGCGACGGGCGCACCGAAGGCCGGCGCGGCGAAGCCCGGTGCCGGCTGCGGGGCCTGGGCCTGGGCCGCAGGCTGCTCCTCGGCGACCTCGCCGCCGAAGTTCTTCAGCAGCGCGTCCAGGCCGCCGTCGAAGCCCTGTCCGATGGCCGCGAACCGCCAGACGTCCTTGAGGTAGAAGTCGCCGAGCATGACGGCGCGCTCGGTGGAGAACTCCGCGCCCGTGAAGGGATAGCGGACGACCTCTTCACCGCCGGCGACGATGCGGATGTAGCCGGGGCCGATCTGCGACATCTGGCCGGCACCGTCGATGGTCGCGGTGAACGACAGTTTGTGGATGTTCGCCGGGATGCGGTCCAGCGTGACGCGGAAGGACTCCGTGTCGCCCGACTGCGCGCCGAGCAGCTGGATGGACTCCTCCGGCGACTTCGGCTGGTTGAAGAAGATGAAGTACCGGTCGTCCGAAAGCTGCTCGTTGGCGTCGAGGCCGAAACAGCTGATGTCGAAGGTCAGCCCGGGCGCGGCGATCTGCACACCCACGTACAGATCGGTCCCCGGTGTCAGATCACTGATCTTGGCCTTGTGGCCGCGTTGGAATTCCCTGGCCATGCGTAACGACCGTCCCCCATCCCGAAAGGTGAATCCGTCGCGCCAGGCTAACGGCTGAACCTGACATTGAGCCAAGCTGGTACGCATTCGGTACAGAGTTGACGAGGAGCGCGTCACTCGTCGCGGGCGGCGGGCAGATGCGGCAGCCGGTCCGCCGCGACCACGCCCTCGAGGTACCCGCGGGCCCGTTCGGTGCGGGGGTACGCCTCCAGGAGCCGCCAGAAGCGGGAGCCGTGCCCGGGCACCAGGAGATGGGCCAGCTCGTGGACGAGTACGTAGTCGACGACGTACTCGGGCATGCCCTGGAGCCGGTGCGAGAGCCGGATGCTGCCTTCCGACGGAGTGCACGAGCCCCAGCGGGTGTTCTGGTTGGTCACCCAGCGTACGGATGTCGGCCTGGCGCGGCCGTCGAAGTACTGCTCCGACAACCGCTCTGCACGCTCGGTGAGTTCACTGTCGCCGAGGAGCCGCTTGCTCTCCTGGGCGGCCAGCTTGTCCAGCATGACGGTCACCCAGCGTTGCTCCTCCGCCTCGGACATCCGGGCCGGGATGAGCACGACGGTCCGGTCGCCCTCGCGGTAGGCGGAGACCGTTCTCCTGCGCCGGGAGCTTCTGCGGACCTCGACCGCACTCGTCCCCGGGCCGCGGGGCGGTTCGCTTGTCACGCTGCGCTGTGGGTCGGCGGGCACGGCCCCGACGTTACCCGCTGTCAGCACGGGAAGTCCCGCCTCCGGGACGGTTCGGCCGCGATCCCGTCACACCGTGCACCATTTGAATGATTAATACCCAGCCCCTGTGGACAACTTTCGGCGGCCACCTCGGATCCCGGGCAATCTGACAACGGCCGGAGGGGAACGGCCGATCGCGAAGAAGATGACCGATCAAGATCACGAGGGGGCGGAAATGCATCCGATGCTGAAACCGGCGCTGCGGCGTGCCTGGCGGAATCTGCAGAGCGTGCAGTTCGGGGCCACTCCCGCGCACGCCGTGGTCGTGGGTCCGGTCGACACGGCCACCGGCAGCCTGCTCGGTCTGCTCGACGGCACCCGCGGGATGGAACGGTTGCGGGGCGAGGCCCGTGCGCTGGGCCTGCCGGACGGACTCCTCGAGCGGCTGCTCCGCAGACTGTCGGAGGCGGGGCTGATCGCGGATTCTTCGGCCGGGCGGCCGGGGAAGGCGGGTGCCGCCACACCTCCGGACGGCATGCTCGACCCGCTCCGCGCCGATCTCGCCTCACTCTCCGTGATTCATCGTGAACCGGACGGGGCCTTGCGGCGGCTGGCCGCCCGGCGTGCGGTGCGCGTCCAGGTCCGCGGCGCGGGACGGGTCGGGGCCGCGGTCGCCGCTCTGCTCTCGGCGTCCGGAGTGGGCCGGGTGGAGGTGCTGGACTCGGGAGTGGTGGAGCCGTGGGAGGTGTCGCCGGGCGGGCTGCCGGCCGATGCGGTGGGCGAGCGCCGGGCCGTGGCGGCGCGCCGGCTCGTGGGTCGGTCGGCGCCGGGGGGACGCGCGCCGCGGGCGGCACCACGGCGTGACCCGGCCGAGGGCGGTTCGGAGCCGGCACTCTCACTCGTCGTGGTGACACCGAGGGACGGCCTCGCCGCCTACCTCCCCGATCCCGTCCTCGCCGAGAGCTGGATCGCCACGGGCACTCCCCATCTCTACGCGGGGGTGCTGGAGGCCACGGGCTTCGTCGGGCCGTTGGTGCTGCCGGGCGGGACGGCGTGTGCCGGATGCGTGCAGGAGGCGCGGACTGACCGGGAGCCGACGTGGCCCCGCATGCTGGCGCAGTGGCGCTCGGGTGCGCCCGACGCGCTGCCTGCCTGTGATCTGGGTCTCGCGACGGCGGTGGCCGGTTTGACCGCGGCCCATGCCCTGGCGTTCCTGGACGGGAAGTTGCCCACCAGCACGGGTGGTCGTCTCGAGGCGTCACTGCCGCTTCTGGAGTGGCGGGCGGAGCGGATGGGGCCGCATCCGGCGTGTCCGTGCGGTGCGGTTCGGAGCGGAGAGGGGGAGTGTGACGTGGAGGCCGCGAGCCCGCACGACACAATGGCGAAGTAACCGCCCTGTGCGGCACGGCAGTCTGGGATTTGGAGGGGCGTATGTCTGATCTTCCCCGGAAGGCGGTCACCCGGACCGCCAGGTTGGCCGCGTTGCCCCTGGGCTTCGCAGGACGGGCCACCTGGGGTCTGGGCAAGCGGATCGGTGGCAAGTCCGCCGAGATCGTCGCGCGCGAGCTGCAACAGCGCACGGCCGAGCAGCTGTTCAAGGTGCTCGGAGAACTCAAGGGCGGGGCGATGAAGTTCGGGCAGGCCCTGTCCGTCTTCGAGTCGGCGCTGCCGGAGGAGGTGGCGGGCCCGTACCGGGCGGCGCTCACCAAGCTGCAGGAGGCGGCGCCCCCGATGCCGACCCGCACGGTGCACGGGGTCCTGGAGGAGCGGCTCGGCGAGGAGTGGCGCGAGCTGTTCCTGGAGTTCGAGGACAAGCCCGCGGCGGCGGCCTCCATCGGTCAGGTGCACCGGGCGGTGTGGCACGACGGCCGCGAGGTCGCGGTGAAGGTGCAGTATCCCGGGGCGGGCGAGGCGCTTCTCTCGGATCTGACGCAGCTGAGCCGGTTCGCCCGGCTGCTCGGTCCGCTGATCCCCGGCATGGACATCAAGCCGCTGATCACGGAGTTGCGCGACCGGGTCTCGGAGGAGCTGGACTACGGTCTGGAGGCCCAGGCCCAGCGGGAGCACGCCGAGGAGTTCGCGGACGATCCCGATGTGGTGGTGCCCCAGGTGGTGCACCAGTGTGACCAGGTCCTGGTGACGGAGTGGATCGACGGGATCCCGCTGTCCGAGGTGATCGTGGACGGCACCCAGGAGCAGCGGGACCGGGCCGGCCAGTTGCTGGCGCGGTTCCTCTTCTCCGGCCCCGCCCGCACGGGGCTGCTGCACGCCGATCCGCACCCCGGCAACTTCCGGCTGCTGCCGGGAGGGGACGGGGAGGAGGGCCCGGAGAGCTGGCGCCTCGGCGTGCTGGACTTCGGCACGGTGGACCGGCTGCCGGGCGGGCTGCCGGAGACGATCGGTACCTGTCTGCGGCTGACGCTGGAGGGTGACGCCGAGACGGTCTACGAGCTGCTGCGTGAGGAGGGGTTCGTCAAGGAGTCCATCGCTCTCGACCCGGACGCGGTGCTCGAGTATCTGCTGCCGATCATCGAGCCGGCCGAGGCCGAGGTCTTCGGCTTCACCCGGGGCTGGATAAGGGCCCAGGCCGCCCGCCTCGCCGACCTGCGCTCCCCCGCGCACCAGCTGGGCAAGCAGCTGAACCTGCCGCCGTCGTACCTGCTGATCCACCGCGTGACCCTGAGCACCATCGGCGTGCTGTGTCAGCTGAACGCGACGGTGCGGCTGCGCGACGAACTGGAGGAGTGGCTGCCCGGCTTCGTCGCGGGTGACGACTCCTAGAGGTCGTCACCACCAGGAGGGGTCGAGGCGGCCCTCGATGGAGCGGATGTTCTCGCGGGAGCACGCCTCGCAGAGGTAGCGGCGGGCGCCGTTCTCCATGGAGAAGGTCCAGGTCACCGGGGGCTCCTCGGCGGTCCTTCCGCAGCGGGCGCAGACGATGGGCTCCTCGGGGGGCCGGGCGTCGTTCACCCTCCCGACGATAGTCCGGCGACGGCGCGGCCGCGCCGCAACGCACCGCGGGGGCCGGTCCGTTCGGACCGGCCCCCGCGGGGTTCTTCGGGTCAGTGCATCACGGCCATGGCCAGCGCGCGGCGGGCGCGCAGGGAGACGCGCTCGGCACGCCGCTGCATCCGCCGGGCGGCGACCAGGCGCAGGGCCTGGCGTTCCGCGTCGGCTTCCCGCAGGCGGTCGTGCATATGAGCACGAGCCAGGGCTTCTGGGATGAGTTGCATCTCACGGGTCCTGTTCTGACGCGAGGCGTTCGCGCCGGTGATGGAAACGTCTGGGGTCGCGGAGCCGGAGGGCTCACTCGTGGAAGAGGTCATCGGGGCCAGCTTCTGGGGATCGTGCGTGAGGGGTCGGTCGATGGTTCCGGTGACGTTCATGCCGCGACCGGGTTCTTGCGCGGGCGGCCACGCGGCCGCTTGCGGGCGACGACCACGCCCTGGACGAACAGCTCTCCGCCCCAGACGCCCCACGGCTCACGCCGCTCCTGCGCGCCGGCGAGGCAGGCCGCCATCAGCGGGCAGGTACGGCAGAGGGACTTGGCGTACTCGACGTCGGCCGGGGACTCGGCGAAGAAGACCTCCGGGTCGTACGAGCGGCAGGGGACGGGTACGCCGAGGTTCTCGATGGCGTCGTCGAGCGCGGTGAGCGTGGTGAGGGGGGTCAAGGTGGAGTCCTCCGTGAGGCCGGGCGGGGGGATCGTTTCGGAAGGCGGTACGGACGGGGCGTGCGCTTCGAGTTGCACGGGTGGTTTTCCTCGTCTGGTCGTTCCGACCTGTTGGCCGGGGTTTCGGCTGGTACCGGGTGTCGCTTGGTCCCGAGGCCCCTTCGCTCCGTCGTCCCCGTTCGGGGACAAACAGAAGGGCCGCGGATCCCGGGTGGGGTTCCGCGGCCCTGAAGGCGCCGGCCTGATCGAGATCAGGCTGGATCACTCCAGGGTTCGAGCCCACGGAAGGCCCACATCGTGTGGTGCTGCGTCGTCTGCTGCTTGGTTTCGGCACCGGTCGCCGCAAAGCCATAGGCCGGGGCGGCCTTGACTGCTGCTACTCCTGCTTCCAGTGCCTTGGTCGGTCGCTCAGTGCGCTCCAGGACGGGAAGACCCGCCAGGGCGGCCGCCGGCCGCAGGGAGGCGAGGCCGACCATGCCGGCGCCGGACAGACCGGTGCCAGGAAGGCCGCTGCCAATGAACGCCGAACCGGAGAGGCCGAGCGAGCAGGTGGAGACGACGGAGCGATCGGTCATTTTGTCGGTGCTGACGAAGCGGACGTTGGTGCTGTTGATGTTGCTGATCACTGGAATCGCCTCCTCTCGGCGTCTCGGAGGGCTCGGGGTGAGCCGGACCCTCATCTTCATTTGGACAAGTACAGCACGAAGGCAGGGCTTCGAAGAAGCCGCTGTTTCGATGGTTAAGAACCTATGGGGCTTGACGGGGGGTGCGCAAACTATTTTTCCGACGAGTTTTCCTCAGTCCTCGTCGTCGTCTCCTCCAGGCTCCCCACCTGGCTCTTCGCCCGCGCAGAGCGCGAGGACGTCGGCGCCGAAGCGGTCGAGCTTGCGGGCCCCGACTCCCGAGATACCGGCGAGCTCTCCGTCGCTGGACGGCACGCACTCGGCGATCGCCATCAGCGTCTTGTCCGTGAACACGCAGTACGCGGGCTGCCCGAGCTGCTTGGCCTGTTCGGAGCGCCACTCGCGCAGCCGCTCGTAGAGCGCCTCGTCCATGTCGGAGGGGCAGCCCTCGCAGCGCATCAGCTTCATCTCACCGGCTTCGGTGAGCGTGGCGCCGCAGACGCGGCAGAGCACCGGCCCTCTGCGCTTGCGCCGGCCGCCGGCGCCCCGCTCGACCGAACCGCCGCCGGCCGCTCCGGCCGCGCCGAGGGCGCCGGAGCCGGGGCGCAGGCCCTTGAGGAAGCGGGTGGGGCGCCGGGAGGCACGGCCGCCCGGGGAGCGCGAGAGCGCCCAGGAGAGCGAGAGGTGGAGCCGGGCGCGGGTGACCCCGACGTAGAGCAGGCGCCGCTCCTCCTCGACCTGCTCGTCGGTCTTGGCGTACGTGATCGGCATCATGCCCTCGGTGAGACCGACCAGGAAGACGGCGTCCCACTCCAGGCCCTTGGCCGCGTGCAGGGAGGCGAGCGTGACGCCCTGGACGGTCGGGGCGTGCTGGGCGGCGGCCCGCTCGTCGAGTTCGGCGACCAGGTCGGAGAGGCCGGCGCCGGGCTTGGCGCGGGCGAAGTCCTCGGCGAGGCGGACCAGCGCGGCGAGGGACTCCCAGCGGTCGCGGACGGCGCCCGAGCCGGCGGGCGGCTCGGTGGTCCAGCCCTTGGTGGAGAGCACGGCGCGAACCTGCGAGGGCAGGTCGTCGGCGTCGTCGAGGAGGGAGTCGTTGCCCCCGGCGCGGGCGGCGCCGCGCAGGGCGATGCCGGCCTCCCGTACCTCCTGGCGCTCGAAGAAGCGCTCGGCGCCGCGCAGCTGGTAGGGCACTCCGGCGTCGGCGAGGGCCTGTTCGTAGACCTCGGACTGGGCGTTGATGCGGTAGAGCACGGCGATCTCGCCGGCCGGGACTCCCGCGGCGATCAGGTCGCGGATGCGGCGGGCGGTGCCCTCGGCCTCGGCGGGTTCGTCGGCGTACTCGGTGTAGGCGGGCTCGGGTCCCGGGTCGCGCTGGGAGATCAGCTCCAGGCGGTGCTCGGCGGCCCGGCCCCGGGCCTGGCTGAGCAGTCCGTTGGCGAGGTGGACGACCTGGGGGGTGGAGCGGTAGTCGCGGACGAGCTTCACGACGGTGGCGTCGGGGTGCCGGGTGCGGAAGTTCAGCAGGTGGTCGGGGGTGGCGCCGGTGAAGGAGTAGATGGTCTGGCTGGCGTCGCCGACGACGCAGAGGCTGTCGCGGTCGCCGAGCCACAGGTCGAGGAGCCGCTGCTGGAGCGGGGAGACGTCCTGGTACTCGTCCACGACGAAGTGCTGGTACTGGCGGCGGATCTGGTCGGCGATGTCGTGCCGGTCCTGGAGGATGCCCACCGTGAGCAGGAGCACGTCCTCGAAGTCGATCACCGAGCGGTCGCGCTTGAGCTGCTCGTACATCGCGTAGATCTGGCCGATCTCGGCCGGGTCGCGGGGGGCCTCCCGGACGGACTTGGCGACGACCGCCGGATAGTCGGCGGGGACGGTCTGGGTGACCTTGGCCCACTCGATCTCGCCGGTGACGTCCCGCAGCTCGTTGCGGTCGAGGCGGACGCGGCAGCGCGCGGCGGACTCGGCGACGAGCTGGATCTTGCGCTCCAGGAGCCGGGGAAGATCACCACCGACGACTTTCGGCCAGAAGTACTGGAGCTGGCGCAGGGCGGCGGAGTGGAAGGTGCGGGCCTGGACGCCGCCCGCGCCGAGCTCCCGCAGACGGCCTCGCATCTCTCCGGCGGCCCGGTTGGTGAAGGTGACGGCCAGGATGCTGCCGGGCTGGAGTATGCCCGCCCGCACTCCGTACGCGATGCGGTGCGTGATGGCCCGAGTCTTGCCCGTGCCGGCTCCCGCCAGCACGCACACCGGACCGTGCAGGGCCAGGGCGACCTCGCGCTGCTCGGGGTCGAGCCCGTCGAGCACCGCGTCGGCCGACTCGGGGACCTGCGGGAAGAGAGTGGAGTGCGTTGCTGCTGTCACCCCGCCATGCTGCCAGGTTCCCGGGGGTCGGTGCGGCGGGTTGTCCACAGAACGGGGCCACCGGTCGTACGAATACGGGAATGGTGGCGGCGGCGCGTACGTTCTTTTCCTCGGCACCCACCCGCGAACAGAGGAGCGCCAGGTCATGCAGGGCACTGTGACGATGTACAGCACCACGTGGTGCGGCTACTGCCGTCGGCTGAAGAGCCAGATGGACCGCGAGGGCATCGCGTACACGGAGATCAACATCGAGCAGGACCCGGAGTCGGCCGCGTTCGTGGAGAAGGCCAACGGGGGCAACCAGACCGTCCCGACCGTGCTGTTCGCGGACGGTTCGACGCTGACGAACCCGTCGCTCGCCCAGGTCAAGCAGAAGGTCGGCGTCTGAGCGCGCCTGGCCGAAAACAGCCCCCGCCCGGCGATGCCGGACGGGGGCTGTTCCATGTGGTCGCCGCCGTGTCAGACGACGTCGCCCGGCTTGGGCAGCGGCTTGCCGTACCAGAGCTCGATCAGCCGGGAGGCGATCGAGATGCCGTACGGGGGCAGCACCTCGCCCGACTCGAAGGCGGCGGCCAGCTCCTCGCGGGAGAACCAGCGCGCCTCCTCGATCTCCTCGCCGTCCACGTCGATCTCCGAGGAGGTGGCGTGCGCGAAGAAGCCCAGCATCAGGCTGGACGGGAAGGGCCAGGGCTGGCTGGCGACGTACTCGACCTCGCCGACCGTGACACCGGCCTCCTCGAAGACCTCCCGGATCACCGCCTGCTCGATCGACTCACCGGGCTCGACGAAGCCGGCGAGGGTCGAGAAGCGGCCCTCGGGCCAGTGGACCTGCCGGCCGAGGAGGATGCGGTCCTTCTCGTCCGTGACGGCCATGATGACCGCCGGGTCGGTCCGCGGGTAGTGCTCGGCGCCACATGCCTGGCAACGGCGGATGTGGCCGGCGGCCGCGATCACCGTGCGCTCGCCGCAGCGGGAACAGAAGCGGTGGAGCCGCTGCCAGTTCTCCAGGGCCACGGCGTGCACCATGAGACCGGCCTCGCGGGGCGAGAGCAGCAGGCCCGCCTCGCGCAGCCCCGCCGGACGGGCCGACTGGTCCATGCGGCCGGGCAGGGAGTCCTTCTGCAGGGCGAAGTAGGAGACGCCGTCGGCGTCCGTGCCCAGGAAGTAGCGGTGGGTCTCGGTGACCGGGGCCTCGAAGGCGGGGGTCGTCACGAGTTCGGTGCGGCCGTCGGGCGTGTCGTCGATCAGCACCTGACCGCCGGAGACCACGAAGACGCGGGTCGTGGGGTGGCTCCAGGCCGCCGCCAGCCATGCCTCGTCGAGACGGTGGTGGGCGGCGCGGTCGATGCCGCTCGGGGCGGTGAGCGAGATCGGCCGGTCCGCGAACTGGCTGTTCAAGGTGGACACAGGTACTTCCAACTCCCCCGGGTCGTGGTGTGGGTTCATCGCGCGGCGGTGTGGAGGGCGGCGGGCAGGTCGCTCCACAGGTGGGCGGTGGTCTCGACGCCCTTGAGGAGGAGATCGAGCTCGATCTTCTCGTTGGGGGCGTGCCAGCCGTCCGAGGGCACCGAGATGCCGAGGAACAGCACCGGGGCGCCCAGGACGTCCTGGAGGTCGGCGGCCGGGCCCGAGCCGCCCTCGCGGGTGTAGCGGACCTTGGCGCCGTCGAAGGCGCGGCTCATCGCGCGCGCGACCGCTTCGAGGGCCGGGTGGTCGAGCGGGGTGAGGCAGGGCCGGGTCGGGGCGCCGAAGACGATCTCGTACCGGATGCCGGCGGGGATGCGCGCGGCGAGCCAGTCGCGTACGGCGAGTTCGATCTTGGCCGGATCCTGTCCCGCCACCAGCCGGAAGGAGAGCTTCAGCTGGGCGGAGGCGGGGACGATGGTCTTGCCTCCCGGGCCCTGGTAGCCGCCGCCGATGCCGTTGACCTCGGCGGTCGGGCGGGCCCAGACGCGCTCCAGCGTGGAGAAGCCGGCCTCGCCGAGCGTGCCGTGGGACTGGGCGGTGGTCAGCCAGGCCGCCTCGTCGAACGGCAGCTCGGCGATGAGGGCGCGCTCGGCGTCGGAGAGCTCGGTGACCCCGTCGTAGAAGCCGGGGATGGCGACGTGCTCGTCCTCGTCGTGCAGGGCGGCGACCAGGCGACCGGCGACGGTGGCCGGATTGGGCACGGCGCCGCCGAAGGAACCGGAATGGATGTCCTGGTCGGGGCCGTACAGCTGGATCTCGCAGTCCGCGACGCCGCGCATGCCGGTGCAGACCGTCGGGGTGTCCTCGGACCACATGCCGGTGTCGGAGACGATCACGGCGTCGGCGGCGAGCCGGTCCGCGTGGGCCTCGACGAGGGCGCGGAAGTGCGGGGAGCCGGACTCCTCCTCGCCCTCGACGATCAGCTTGAGGTTGACGGCGGGGGCGGTGCGTCCGGTCGCGGCGAGGTGGGCCCGGACGCCGAGGGTGTGGAAGAAGACCTGGCCCTTGTCGTCCGCGGCACCGCGCGCGTACATCCGGCCGTCGGTGATGTGCGGCTCGAACGGGTCGGTGTGCCAGCCGTCCTCGCGGGCGGCGGGCTGGACGTCGTGGTGTCCGTAGACGAGCACGGTCGGGGCGCCCGGGTCTCCGGAGGGCCACTCCGCGAAGACCGCGGGCGCGCCGTCGGTCTCCCAGATCTCGACGGTCGTGAACCCCGTGTCGGACAGCTTGTCCGCGAGCCACCGGGCGCTGCGCCGTACGTCCTCGGCGTGGGCGGGCTGCGCCGACACGGAGGGGATGCGCAGCCACTGGGCGAGGTCGTCGAGGAAGGCGGTGCGGTGCTGCTGGATGTACGTGCGCACGGCCTGGGTACCGACGGTCTGGACGGCGCTGTCCGGGGTCTCGCTCATACTCCTGAGCCTATCCGGCGCCCGGAGCGGGTCTGTCCACGGCCGGTCCGTCCGGGATCGCGGGGCCCGGGGCCCCTCGGACCGGACCGTCCGGGCCCGCTGCGTCCTGGGTGGGCCGGCCCTGGAGGAGGGCCTCCAGCTCGTCCCGGCCGGGCAGGCGGCGGGGCCGTACGACCTCTCCCGTCCGTACGTAGACGAAGGCGGCCGCCACCTCGTCAGGGGCGAGACCGTGCTCCTCTGCCCAGGCGAGGCGGTAGATCGCCAGCTGGAGGGGGTCGGCGGTGCGCAGGTGGCTGGTCTTCCAGTCGACGATCTCGTACGCGCCGGATTCCGGGTCCCGGTAGACGGCGTCGATCCTGCCGCGGACGACGCGTCCCGCGAGCGAGAGGTGGACGGGGACCTCGACGCGGTACGGCGTGCGGTGCGCGTACGGCGTGCGGGCGAAGGCGTCCTTGAGAGCGTCGAGGTCGCGTTCGTCGGCGATCTCCGGTTCGCCGGCGAAGTCCTCGCCGCCGGGGAGCTCGTCGGGTCCGAGCATGGGAAGGGGAAGCTCCTCGAACCGCGACTCCACCCACGCGTGGAACCGGGTGCCGCGGCGGGCCGCCGGCTGCGGGGGGCGGGGCATGGGCCGGGCCAGGTCCTTGGCGAAACCGTCGGGGTCGGCGGCGAGGCGGAGGACCTGGGAGGCGGAGAGGTAGGCGGGCAGGAGGACGTCGCGGGTGGTGGCACGGGCGCGGCGGAGTTCGGTGGTGAGGGTGGTGAGGTCGCGGTCCCAGGAGGCGAGGATCCTGGCTTCCTCGGGGGTGAGGCCGGCGGGCTCGGGGGGCCTTCCGGTCTCCGGTGCCCGGGGCGCGGGGATCGCGTCCGCCGGCGGCTCCTCGTCCCAGAAGGGGTCCTCGTCCCAGGGGGGCTCCTCGGGCCAGAGGTCCTCGGGGTCGGGAAGATCCTCGGGGTCGGGACGGTCCTGGGGGTCGGGAAGATCCTCGGGGTCGGGACGGTCCTGGGGGCGTACCGAGTCCTGGGGGTGCTCGGGGTACTCCGGGTCCTGGGGCGCGGGCGCTTGCGCGGGCAGCGCGTCGTGGGCCCACAACGCCGTTCGCACCTTCGCCGCCGCTTCCCTGCGGCGCTCCAAGCTCGTGGGGTCCAGCGGAAGCGGCCAGGCCCGGTCCGCCGTCCGGTCCAGGAGGGAGGGGTTCTCGGCGTCCTTCTCCGGTTCCTCCGCCCATGCCTCGATCTCGCCGAAGCCCGCCGCGCAGTGGTCGTGAAGGGCGTGGAGGAAAGCCGAGGGGCCGCGGGGCTTCTTCTGGGCCGGGCCCCACCAGTGGGCGGAGCCCAGGAGGAGGGAGCGGGGGCGGGTGAAGGTCACGTAGCCGAGGCGGAGCTCCTCGGTGTGCTGGTGGGCGCGCATCGCCTCCTTGAAGGAGGTGAGGGACTTGGCGTCCCAGGCGGTGATCTCCGGCAGGGTCGGCGCGTCACCGCGCAGCGCGTGCGGCAGCACCTGCGGCTGGGAGGTCCACGACTCACGGGACCGGGTGCTCGGGAACTGGGCGGCGACCAGGCCGGGCACCGCCACGACGTCCCACTCCAGCCCCTTGGACTTGTGCGCGGTGAGGACCTTGACCGTGTTCTCGCCGCCCGGGAGCGCGTTGTCCAGGCCCTTCTCGTACTGCGCGGCCGTGCGCAGGAAGCCGAGGAAGGCCAGCAGGGTCGCCTCGCCGTCCAGGGAGGCGAAGCCGGCCGCTATGTCGAGGAAGTTCGACAGCGTCTCCCGGCGGCGGGCGGCGAGCGCGTGCGGGGACGCGGAGAGTTCGACCTCCAGGCCGGTGGTGGCCAGGACCCGGTGCAGGACGTCCATCAGCGGGTCGGCGAGCGAGGAGCGCAGGCTGCGCAGCTCGGCGGCGAGCCGGGCGAAGCGGACCCGGGCCTCGGCGGAGAACGGCAGGCCGTCGTCCTCGCCGCCGGAGTCCAGGAAGGTGTCGAGGGCGTCGGCGAGCGAGATGACCTCGGCCGGGTCGACGCCCTCGACGGCGGCGGCGAGGCGCTCGTCGGCGTCGGTGCCGCCCCGCTCACGGTGCACGAGGAGCCGGGCGCGGCGGCCGAGGAGGGCGAGGTCGCGGGGGCCGATGCGCCAGCGGGGGCCGGTCAGGAGACGGACCAGGGAGGCGTTGGCGCCGGGGTCCTGGAGGACTTCGCAGACCGCGACCAGGTCGGCGATCTCGGGCAGGTGGAGCAGCCCGGAGAGGCCGACGACCTCGACGGGCACGTCCCGGGCGACCAGGGCGGCCTGGATGGCCGGGAAGTCGGTCGCCGTCCGGCACAGGACCGCGATCTCGCCGGGCTCCCTGCCGGTGCGGACCAGGTGGGCGAGGGAGTCGGCGAGCCAGTCGATCTCCTCGGCGTGGGTGGGCAGCAGCGCGATCCGCACCGAGCCGTCCCGCTCGGCGCCGGGAGCCGGGCGCAGCGCCTCCACGCCCGCGTGCATGGCCCGGAGGGGGGCGGCGAGCCCGTTGGCCAGGTCGAGCAGACGGCCGCCGCTGCGCCGGTTCTCGGAGAGCGCGTGACGGGTGGCGGGCCGGCCGTCCTCGTACGGGAAGTGGCTGGGGAAGTCGTCCAGGTTGGCGACGGACGCGCCGCGCCAGCCGTAGATCGCCTGGCAGGGGTCGCCGACGGCGGTCACGGCGTGCCCGGTGCCTGACCCGAAGAGGCCGGAGAGCAGCAGGCGCTGGGCGACGGAGGTGTCCTGGTACTCGTCGAGCAGCACCACCCGGAACTCGTCGCGCAGGAGGGCGCCGACCTCGGGGCGCGTGGTGGCGAGCTCGGCGGAGAGGGCGATCTGGTCGCCGAAGTCGAGCAGATCGCGGGAGCGCTTGGCCGCGCGGTAGCGGACGACGAGGTCGAGCAGCTCCCGGCGGGCGGCGGCGGTCTCGGGGACCTTGCGCAGGTCGGCGTTGGTGAGCTTGGCGCGGGAGAGCGCGTCGAGGAGCTCGGAGTCGTACGCCCTCAGCTCCTCGGGCCGTACGAGATGCTCGGCGAGCTCGGCGTCGAGCGCGAGGAGGTCGCTGACGAGGGTCGGGAAGGACTTGGTCAGGGCGGGGTACGGCCCGGGCGCCTCGCGCAGGACGCGCGCCGCGAGCTGGTAGCGGGTGGCGTCGGCGAGGAGGCGGGAGGTGGGCTCCAGGCCGATGCGCAGCCCGTGGTCGGTCAGCAGCTGCCCGGCGAAGGCATGGTACGTGGAGATGCGGGGCTCGCCCGGGGGGTTGTCGGGGTCGATGACGTCGGGGTCCGTCACCCCGGCCCGGACGAGGGCGGTGCGGACGCGTTCGGCCAGTTCGCCGGCGGCCTTGTTGGTGAAGGTCAGGCCGAGGACCTGTTCGGGCGCGACCTGGCCCGTGCCGACCAGCCAGACCACCCGGGCGGCCATCACCGTCGTCTTGCCGGATCCGGCTCCGGCCACGATGACCTGCGGGGCGGGCGGCGCGATGATGCAGGCCGTCTGCTCCGGGGTGAACGGGATGCCGAGGAGCTCCTTGAGCTGCTCGGGGTCGGTGATGCGTGCGGTCACCCCAAAGAGGCTAACGGGGACCACCGACAACGCCGACCGCCGCGGGGACGGGACCGGGGCGTCGCCCGGGTCAGGTGGTGCGGGTCAAGTCCCGCGGGTCAAGTCCCGCGGGTCAGGTCCTGCGGATCAGGTCCTGCGGATCAGGTCCTGGTGCCCTGGTCGAGCTTGGCGATGTCCACCGTCTCGTCCGCGGGCGGTACGACGACCTTCACGAGCTTGTCGTAGTCGGAGAAGACCAGCGTCCCGGGCTCGTCGCCGCCCGCCTTCACCATCTTGAGGATGTAGGGCTTGCCCTTCTGGGCGACGGACACCGTGGTCGTCTCCTCACCGCTCTTCTTCTTGACCAGAGTGGCGACGGGGGTCTTCTCTACCTCGGCGTCCGGCCCTCGGGTCAGGCCCTTGCGTTCGTCCTTGTCCTCGTCGAGGTCGGCGAGCAGTTCCTTGAGGTCACAGACCGCGCCCAGGTCGCCGCTGCCCGCCTGACCTGGCGTGATCTTCAGCCAGCGCCCCTTGAGGAGTTCGATCGTGGCGTCGATCTGGTCCCCCGGCACCCCCTGGGAGGTCATGGAGGTCCGCCAGAACCGCTCGTCGCCCTTCAGGTACGTGAGTTTGTCGGCCTGCCGCAGCTCCGCCGTGCCGCCGCCGATCTTCATGCGCCCGGTGCACTCCTGCTTGTCGTTGAGCGCGAGGTCCATGTCCAGCGGCTGCCCGTCCGACATGACGCGGCCGGTCATGCGGAGGGAGGTCGCGGACTGGGTGGCGGCGACGGCCCGGTCGCCGATCTGGTCGGCGGTCAGGTCCTCGAAGGGATCGGGCGAGGGCGTGGGGGCCAGGCCGGCGGCGGCCGCGGCGGCCGGTAGGCCCTGCGCGGCGGGCGCTGCCCCGGTCCAGCCGCCGAGTCCGGCGCCGGCGACCACGGCCGCGCACACGCCGGAAGCGATACGGAGCTTCCGATGGGACGACGCCATGCGAGCCTCCTCGCGGGTTCCCCTGTTCACCAGGGTGGCCCCGAGGGCTTGCTCCCGCTACCGCACGGCCGTACGGCCCGGACGCGCGCGTGGCGCCCGGGCCGTACGGGGTGTCGATCGGCAGGTGCGATCGGGAGGTGCGATCAGCAGGTGCGATCGGGAGGTGTCGATCAGCGGCTGCCGGTCAGGCTGTGGCGGATCAGGAGCCGGCGCCCAGCTTCTCGGGGTCCACGACCTGGTCGGCCGGCGGCGCGGTGGCCGTGACCGGCTGGTTGAAGTCGGAGAAGACGATCGAGCCCGGCTCCTTGCCACCCGCCTCGACCGTCTTGAGGATGAAGGGCTCGCCCTCCTTGGCGACGTACATGGTCAGCGTCTCGCCGTTGTCCTTCTTCTTGATCAGGGTGACAGCGGGCTTGCCGTCGATGTCGGCGTCGGCACCCTTGGTCATGCCCTTCCGCTCGGACTTGTCCTTGTCCATCTCCTTGATCAGGGCCTTGAGGTCGCACAGGTCGGCCAGCTCGCCGGCGTTGCCGTCGGACATCTTCATCCAGCGGCCCTTGAGAAGCTCGGCCATGGCCTTGCCCTCCTCGGCGGAGGCGCCGTCCTCACCGGCGGTGACCTGCCAGAACTTCTCGTCGCCCTTCATGTACATGATCTTGTCGGCCTGCAGGAGGTCCGCCTGGGCTCCCTGGACGGTCATGTTGCCGGTGCAGGCGCCCTTGTCGTCCAGGGCGAGGTCCATCTTCATCTGCTCGCCGTCGGCCTTGCCGTCGCCCACCATGTGCAGCGACGTCGCGCCCTTCATGGCCTGGACGGCCCGATCGGCGATCGCGTCGGCGTCCAGCCCCTTGAAGGGGTCGACCGGGGCCTGCGACGTGGTGGCGGACGCCACCGGCTTCTTGTCGCCCTCGGTCTTGGTGTCGTCACCCTTGGAACAGCCCGTCACGCCGACGACGGTGGCCGCGCAGACCATCGCCGCGACCCAGATCTTCCGGTTGGCCGCCATCTTCTTCGCACTCCTCGATAGGTTCTCTTACCCCCGGGAGTCCGACTGCTGTGAGGCTCCTATGGATGCACGGCGTAAACGTGATGTCGGACACGTCGCATCTCGACCCCCCGGGGTGGCGCCGCGTCACTCCACGATGTGGCGGCCCTCCGGCTGCGCGCTGCAGGCGGCCCGGAAGGCGCAGTGGGTGCAGTGCTGGCCGGTGGTGGGGGTGAAACGCTCGTCGAGGACCCGGCCCGCCGCGGTGGCCAGGAGGTCGCCGACCCACTCCCCCGCCAGGGGTTCCTGGGCCTGCACCTTCGGGTGCGCCTCGCCGCCCTCCTTCTTGGGGGCGGCCTGGCGCAGCTGGACGAGTTCGGCGCCGCCGGGCTCGGGGCGGCGGCCGTCGAAGACCTCGTCCAGGGCTCCTTCGCGTACCGCGAGCTGGTAGACGGCGAGCTGGGGGTGGTGCGCGACCTCGTCCCGGGTCGGGGCGGACTTGCCGGTCTTGAAGTCGACGACATAGGCGCGGCCGTGTTCGTCGGCCTCGACGCGGTCCATGGAGCCGCGGATCCGTACCTCGTACTCGCCCGCTTCGAGGGTGACGTCGAAGGCGTGCTCACTGGCCGCGGGGGTGCGGCCCCCGCGGTCCATGACATGCCAGCGCAGGAAGCGTTCCAGCGCCACGCGCGCGTGCTCCTTCTCCTGGGCGGACTTCCAGGGCGCGTCGAAGGCGAGCGCGTCCCAGACGGAGTCGAGACGGGTCATGAGGACGTCGAGGTCGGCGGGGGTACGGCCGGAGGCGACCTCGTCGGCGAGGACGTGGACCACGTTCCCGAAGCCCTGGGCGGCGGTGGCCGGGGCGTCGGCCTTGACCTCGCGGCCGAGGAACCACTGGAGGGCGCAGGTGTTGGCGAGCTGGTCGAGGGCGGAGCCGGACAGCGTGACGGGGTGGTCGCGGTCACGGAGCGGAACCTGGCTGCGGGTGGGCTCGAACAGGCCCCACCAGCGGTCCGGGTGGGCGGCCGGGACCAGCGGCTGGCCCTCCTCGTCCGTGAGAGCGGCGAGCTGGGCGAGGCGCTGGGCGGCGGCGTCCCGCAGGACGTCGGAGGCGGCGGGGTCGACGGTGGTGGCCCGCAGTTCGGCGACGAGCGCGGCGACGGCGAGGGGACGGCGGGGGCGGCCGGAGACGTCCTTGGGCTCGGTGCCGAGCTCGGTGAGGAAGCGGGAGGGCTGGTCGCCGTCGTCGGCGGGGGTCTTCACGGCGGTCACGACGAGCCGGTCGCGGGCGCGGGTGGCGGCGACGTAGAAGAGGCGGCGCTCCTCGGCGAGGAGGGCACCGGGGGTGAGCGGCTCGGCCAGCCCGTCACGGCCGATGCGGTCGGCCTCGAGGAGGGAGCCGCGGCGGCGCAGATCGGGCCAGAGTCCTTCCTGGACACCGGCGACGACGACGAGGCTCCATTCGAGGCCCTTGGCACGGTGGGCGGTCATGAGGCGGACGGCGTCCGGGCGGGCCTGGCGCTTCGAGAGGGTGTCGGCGGCGATGTCCTGGGCGTCGAGCTCTTCGAGGAAGTTCAGGACGCCGCGGCCGCCGACCCGGTCCTCGGCGCGGGCGGCGGCGTCGAAGAGGGCGCAGACGGCGTCGAGGTCGCGGTCGGCGTTACGACCGGCCGGACCGCCGCGCAGGGCGGCGCGCTCCAGCCGGCCGGGCCAGGGGGTGCCGTTCCACAGCAGCCACAGGGCGTCTTCGGCGGTGCCGCCCGCGGCGAGGCGGTTACGGGCCTGCCGGAGCAGCTCGCCGAGTCGCCTGGCCCCGCGCGCGTACGACTGGTCGTGCGCGACGAGCCGCTCGGGCTCGGCGAGCGCGCGGGCGAGGAGTACGTCGGAGGGCGGCGGCACCTTGTTGCCGCCGGCCCGTTCCTCGTCGCGCAGCGCACGGCCGAGGCGCCGCAGATCGGCGGGGTCCATGGCGGCGAGGGGCGAGGCGAGCAGGGTGAGAGCGGTCTCGGTATCGAGCCGGCCCGCTGGCTCGCGGCGCCCCTCAGGGTCGCTGACGTCGGGGTGCTCTTCCGGGCCACCGGACTCGCGGCGCCCCTCGGGGCCGCTGACGTCGGGGTGCTCTTCCGGGCCACTGGACTCGCGGCGCCCCTCAGGGTCGCTGACGTCGGGGTGCCCTTCCGGGCCACCGGACTCGCGGCGCCCCTCAGGGTCGCTGACGTCGGTGCGGTGGGGAGCCTCGGGGGTCGCCGCCGCGCGGAGGGCCAGGAGGAGCGGGGCCACCGCCGGCTCGTGGCGCAGGGGGGTGTCGGCGGTGTCGGTCTCCAGGGGGACGCCCGCGGAGGTGAGGGCGCGGCGGAGCGCCGGGACCGTCGCGGTGGCGCGGACCAGGACCGCCATGTCGTGCCAGGGGACGCCGTCTTCCAGGTGGGCGCGGCGGAGGAGGTCGGCGATGTTGTCCGACTCGGTGGAGGCCGTCGGGTACGTGTAGACCTCGACCCGGCCGCCCTCGCGCGTCGCGGCCGGCTCACGGTGGGCGCGGACCTTGTCGCCGGGCAGCCGCGGCAGGGGCATGCGCCGGGTGATCTCGCGCGTCGCGGCGAGCAGCCCCGCGCCCGAGCGGCGGGAACCCGTCAGGACTCGGACGTCCGCCGGCCGGCCGTCGAGCCGCCGGAAGGTGTCGGGGAAGTCGAGGATGCCGTTGACGTCGGCGCCCCGGAACGCGTAGATCGACTGGTCGGGGTCACCGAAGGCGACCACCGTCCTCCCGGCTCCCGCCAGCGCGCGCAGCAGCCGCACCTGCGCGGGGTCGGTGTCCTGGTACTCGTCCACGAAGATCGCGTCGTAGTCGGGGAGCGTCACGCTCTCCGACAGCAGGACCGCCCGGTGCACCAGTTCCGTGTAGTCGAGGACGCCCTGCAGGTCGAGGACGTCCAGGTACTCCGCCAGGAAGCCGGCCGCCGCCTTCCAGTCCGGCCGCCCCACCCGCTGGGCGAACTCGGCCAGCGACCGGGGCCCCAGCCCCAGTTCCCGCGACCGCGCGAGCACGGCCCGCACCTCGTCGGCGAAGCCCCGCGTCGTCAAACAGGCCCTCAGCTCGTCGGGCCACCGGATCGACGACGCGAGCCCCGCCTTCTCCAGGTCGAGCTGGCCCGCGAGCAGCTCCCGTACCGCGAGGTCCTGCTCCGGTCCGGACAGCAGGCGCAGCGGCTCGGCGAACAGTTCGGCGTCCTGATGGGCGCGGATCAGGGCGTAGCAGTACGAGTGGAAGGTCGTCGCCTGCGGCGGTCGTGTCCCTCCCGGCCGTGGTCCACCTGGTCCGCCTCCGGCGCCGCCGATGCGCGCGGCCATCCGGTCGCGCAGTTCCGCGGCCGCCTTGCGGCTGAAGGTGAGGACGAGGATCCGCTCCGGGTCCGTCCCCTTCTCGACGCGGGCCGCGACCGCCTCCACCAGCGTCGTCGTCTTGCCGGTTCCGGGTCCGGCGAGGACGAGCAGCGGTCCGCCGGGGTGGTCAACCACTTCCCGCTGCGCTGCGTCCAGCAGAGGGGGATCCACCGGGGCCGGGGCGGTGCGCACCAGTCGGTACGCGCCCGTGGCCCGCCCCTGGTACGGCGTACGCCGGGTGGTGGAGGAGGAACTCACGTGGATCGACCGGTCCTGAGCGAAGTGGTGGAGAGGCGGAGAGGTGTACGGGGCGAACGACGACGTTACGGGAAACGGAGGGCGCCCGAGTCGTACTCCGTACGGGCCTTCGTTCCGTCATCGGGCTGCCTGGCCCGTCCTGCCATGGGGAAAGCTGTCAGGTGTGAGTTCCCGCACGCGGCCCCCGGCCCTCGCCGCCCGCGCCCGCCGCGCCCGGAGCAGCGCCCGCGCCGCCCGAGCCACCCTCCTCGTCCACCCCGTCAGCGCCGTCCCACCGCGCCCGCCGCATGTCGAGCTTCGGGACGTGCACCTCGGCTCCGCGCCCGGCCTGACGCAGCGGGGTGCCCTCGTCTCGGTAGTGGCCGAGAGCGCGCAACTCGTGGCCCGGCAGCAGCGTGCCGTCCGAGCGCACCACGCGCCACCACGGCACTGCCCCGCCGTACAGGGCCATCACCCGGCCGACCTGCCGCGGGCCGCCCTCGCCCAGCCACTCGGCCACGTCTCCGTACGTCATGACCCTGCCGGGCGGGATCAGCTCAGCGACCTCAAGGACCCGCTCCGCGTACTCCGGAAGCTCCTCCACGCTCATCCGCCCCATCCTGCCTCACCCCACCGACAACGCCCTGATGCCTCCCTCGGGCGCCGCTTCGTGCCACCATCGTCCGGGCGGTGACTGGTGATACGAGATCAAGAGCGACAAGCAGACCGAGAAGAACAACAATTCGAGAAGCGGGACGCGTCGCACGACGGGCACGCGGCACAAGCAGAGACGGACACGGTGATGGGGTACGACGCTCGGCCTCCCGAGGAGGGGGCGCACCCCGACCTGCCCGCGCCCGACGGGGAGCCCAGCGAGCGCGTCTCCCAGGACGAGCCGCTCCTCGCGGCCCGTGTGCACCGCCCCTCCGACCTGATGCGGCTGCTCGTCGGTGTCCTCGCGATCGCCCTCGTCATCGCCATCGCCGCCTTCGCCCACGCCACCACCTCCGGCCTCGAGCAGGACATCAACAAGGGCGCCGGCGGAGCGCCCGACGTCTTCGTCAAGATCGCCGGGCTGGTCTCCAGCATCGCCGTGCTGCTCGTCCCGGTCGCCTTCGCCATCGAGCGGCTGATCAAACGCGACGGCCTGCGGATCGCCGACGGCGTGCTCGCCGCGGTGCTCGCCCACGGCGTCACCCTCGCCACCGACCTGTGGGTCGCCAAGGCCGCGCCGGGCACCATCCAGGACGCGCTGACCCAGCCGCAGACCGGGGGCGGTCTCACCGACCCGGTCCACAACTACCTCGCGCCCGTCATCGCGTACATGACGGCCGTCGGCATGGCCCGCCGGCCGCGCTGGCGGGTGAGCCTCTGGGCGGTGCTGCTGCTCGACGCGTTCACGATGCTGGTCGCCGGGTACACCACGGCGTTCTCGGTGGTCCTGACCGTGCTGATCGGCTGGACCGTCGCGTACGGAACGCTGTACGCGGTCGGCTCCCCCAACGTCCGCCCGACCGGGCAGACACTCCTGGCGGGCCTGCGCCGGGTCGGCTTCAGACCGGTCACGGCGCTGCGCGCCGAGGGCGCCGGGGTGCCGGACTCGGCCGACAGCGGCGACCGGGGCCGCCGTTACATCGTCACGCTGGAGGACGGGCCGCCGCTCGACGTCACGGTGGTGGACCGGGAGCAGCAGGCGCACGGCTTCTTCTACCGTGTGTGGCGCAGGATCACCCTGCGCGCGATCACCACCCGCCGCTCGATCGTCTCGCTGCGGCAGGCGCTGGAGCAGGAAGCCCTGCTCGCGTACGCGGCGATCGCCGCCGGCGCCAACGCGCCGAAGTTGATCGCCACCTCCGAACTCGGCCCGGACGCTGTGATGCTCGTGTACGAGCACCTGGGCGGCCGGACCCTGGACTCGCTGGACGACGAGGAGATCACCGACGAGCTGATGCGCAGCGCCTGGCAACAGGTGCGGGCGCTGCAGTCACGCCGGATCGCGCACCGCAGGCTCGCGGGAGACGCGATTCTGGTGGATCGTTCCGGCAAGGTGATCCTGACCGACCTGCGGGGCGGTGAGATCGCCGCGGGCGACCTCGTCCTGCGGATGGACATCGCGCAGCTGCTCACCACGCTCGGTCTGCGGGTGGGCGCCGAGCGGGCGGTGGCCGGGGCCCTGGACGTACTCGGCCCGGACACGATCGCCGACTGCCTTCCGCTCCTCCAGCCGATCGCCCTGAGCCGCTCCACGCGCGCGACGCTGCGGAGACTGGCGCGGGAGCGGTCGAAGCGGGAGCGCGAGGCCGTCCTCGAGGCGTCGGAGGCGGCGAAGCGGGCGCGGGCCGAGGACGCCGCGGGCGCCATGGACCTCAAGCCCGACCGCAAGTCCGACCGGAAGATCGAGAAGGCGGAGAAGCAGGCCGAGAAGCGCGCCATCGACGTGGCGCTCGACGAGGCCCGCGAGGAGGACCTGCTGGCGCAGATCCGGCAGCAGGTGCTGCTGATCCGGCCCCAGGCGCCGGTCGAGCCGGTCCGCCTCGAGCGGATCAAGCCGCGCACGCTCGTCAGTCTGATCGCCGGCGCCATCGCCGCGTACTTCCTGCTCTCCCAGATCGCCAGGACGCCGCTGTCCACCATCAGCCAGGCCGACTGGCGATGGGTGGCGGCGGCGGTGCTCTTCTCGGCGCTGAGCTATGTGGCGGCCGCGATGAGCCTCCTCGGTTTTGTACCGGAGCGGGTGGGGTTCTGGCGGACCGTGGTGGCGCAGGTCGCCGGCTCGTTCGTGAAGATCGTGGCGCCGGCGGCGGTCGGCGGTGTCGCGCTGAACACCCGGTTCCTCCAGCGCTCGGGTGTGCGTCCGGGGCTCGCGGTGGCGAGCGTGGGCGCATCGCAGCTCTTCGGCCTGGGGGCGCACATCCTGCTGCTGCTCGCCTTCGGCTATCTGACCGGTACGGAGAAGTCGCAGTCGTTCACCCCTTCGAGGACGGTGATCGCGGGTCTTCTCACGGTGGCGGTGTTGATCCTCGTGGTCACCGCGATCCCCTTCGTACGGAAGTTCGTCTCGACCCGTCTGCGCTCGCTCTTCGCGGGGGTCGTGCCGCGCATGCTGGACGTGCTCCAGCGCCCGATGAAACTGCTCACGGGCATCGGCGGCATGCTGCTCCTGACCGGTTTCTTCGTGCTCTGCCTGGACGCCTCCATCCGTGCCTTCGGACACGACAGCCAGGGCATCAGTTACGCGAGCGTGGCGGTCGTCTTCCTCGCGGGCAACGCGCTCGGCTCGGCGGCGCCGACGCCCGGCGGTGTGGGCGCGGTCGAGACCGCGCTGACCCTCGGTCTGGTGGCGGTCGGCCTCCCCATCGAGGTCGCGACCCCGGCGGTGCTGCTGTACCGGCTCCTGACCCTGTGGTTGCCGGTGCTGCCGGGCTGGATCTGCTTCAACTGGCTGACGAAGCGGGAGGCTCTCTAACCTCCGGCGGAGCACGCCACGACCGGCGCGGTGCATGGCGGTCGGTGCGGTGCATGGCGGTCGGTGCGGTCGCCACGGTTCGCCGCCGGCCGGCGTGGTCGGTGCAGCCACGACCGGCGCGGTGCATGGCGGTCGGTCCGGTGCATCACGGTCGGTGCGGTCGCCGCGGTTCGCCGCCGGCCGGCGCGGTTGCCGCACTCGGCAGGTCGCCGCGGCCGGGGTCGTCGGTGCGCAGGGCTCGGGCCGCGCGGGGGCCCGCAGTGCCCTCGCGCCCCGCGCGGCGCACCCGACACCCGGTCGGACGCACCGCCCGCGCGCGACCGCCCCGCGCGGCCGAGGATGGCTCTATGCCGATCTCCGCTGCTCAGCGCGCCGTTCTGCTCGCCGCGACCACCGTGCTGCTCACCGCCGGATGTTCGGACAGCGGCGACAAGGGCGAGGGCTCCGACGCGCCCACCGACCTCGCCGGGCTCGCCGCTCAGCGGCTGGAGTGGGCGGCCTGCCCGCCTCCGTCCGCCGCGGAGGGCGGCGGAGCCGCGCCCTCCCCGCTGCCCGGCGGGGCCGTCTGGGAGTGCTCCTTCATGGACGCGCCCCTCGACTACGAGAAGCCGGACGGGGAGACCATCGAGCTGGCCCTGATCCGCGCCCGGGCCCGCGACCAGAGCAGGCGGATCGGCTCCCTGATCTACAACTTCGGCGGGCCCGGCGGCTCCGGCATCACCGGCCTGCCCTCCTTCGCCCCGGACTACGAGAAGCTCAGGTCCCGCTACGACCTCGTCTCCTTCGACCCGCGGGGCGTCGGCCGCAGCGAGGACGTCCAGTGCCTGAGCGACAAGGAACTGGACGCGTACTACGCCCTGGACTTCTCTCCGGACGACACGGCGGAGGAGCGGACGCTCTCCGACGCGCAGAAGAAGTACGCCGCCGGCTGCGAGAAGGAGTCCGGCGCCGTGCTCCCCCACGTCGGCACCGAGAACGCCGCCCGTGACCTCGACCTGATGCGCCAGGTCCTCGGCGACGACAAGCTGCACTACTTCGGCATCTCCTACGGCACCCAGCTGGGCGGGGTCTACGCCCACCTGTTCCCGTCCAAGGTCGGGCGCGCCCTCTTCGACGCGGTCGTCGACCCGAACTCCGGCACGGAGGCCGGCGCGCTCGGCCAGGCCAAGGGGTTCCAGCTCGCCCTCGACAACTTCGCGAAGGACTGTGTGGCGCGCGGCGACGCCTGCACGCTGCCCGGATCGACGGTCGCCGAGATCGAGTCGTTCATCATCGGCCTCCTCGACAAGCTCGACAAGAAGCCGATCGCCGGGATCGGGGACCGCAAGCTCACCCAGACCCAGGCCACCAACGGCATCGCGCAGGCCCTGTACTCCAAGGAGTTCTGGCAGTACCTGGAGCAGGGTCTGGACTCGGCCGAGGGCGGCGACGGCGCACTGCTGCTGGCCCTCTCCGACTCCATGAACGGCCGTGACCAGAACGGCAGTTACAGCAACATCCAGGCGGCGAACACCGCCATCAACTGCGTGGACTTCAAGGAGCGCTACACCCTCGGCCAGGCCAGGGAACGCATCCCGGAGTTCCGGAAGGCCTCCCCGGTCTTCGGGACCTACATGGCCTGGCCTCTGGCCGGCTGCTCCCAGTGGCCGGTCCCGGGCGCCTGGGACCACCCCGACGTCTCCGCGCCCGGCTCGGCCCCGATCCTGGTGCTCGGCACGACGGGCGACCCGGCGACCCCGTACGAGGGGACGAGCGCGATGGTGAAGGCGCTGGGCAAGAACGTCGGCGTCGAGCTGACGTACCGGGGCGAGGGCCATGGCGCGTACAACACCGGCAACACCTGTGTGCAGAAGCTGGTCGACGCGTACTTCCTGGACGGCAAGGTCCCGGCGTCCGGGACCGTGTGCACGTAGCCGCGGAGCTCCTGCCTAGGATGGCGGTTCGGTCCGCAACCGGGGGGTCACTCACACATGTCCATACGGATACGGGCGGCGGTCCTGGCCGTCGCGGGACTGCTGGTCGCCGGCTGCACGAGCGCCGGAACCGCCACCGACACCCCTCGGACGAACGCGCCGGGCGGTGGGCCCGAGGCCCCCGAGACGGCCGGTCTGCCCAAGGCGCTCACCTCGCAGCGACCGGAGTGGAAGCCCTGCGAGGCGCCCGAGGGCGGCGAGAAGCCCGGGGCCGACTGGCGGTGTGCGAGCGTCTTGGTCCCGCTCGACCACGCGAAGCCCGACGGCGAGACGATCCCCGTCGCGCTGATCCGCAAGGAGGCCCGCGACAAGAACGGCCGGATCGGCTCACTCCTCTTCAACTTCGGCGGGCCGGGCGCCTCCGGGGTCGACATCCTCCCCCGCGCGGCCCAGGAGTACGCCGGGCTGAACCGCCGCTACGACCTGGTCGGCTTCGACCCGCGCGGCGTGCGGCGGAGCGCCGGCGTCGTGTGCCGGGACGACAAGGAGCTGGCCGAAGCCGAAGTCGGCACCGACCAGACTCCTGACACGGCGGCCGAGGAGGCCGCGTTCTTCGAGGACGGCGCCGATTTCGGCGCGGGGTGCGCACGCCGCTCGGGCAAGGTCATCCCGCACACCACGACCAGCAACACCGCCCGCGACCTCGATCTGGTCCGGCACGTCCTCGGCGACGACAAGCTGAACTACTTCGGCATCTCCTACGGCACCCAGCTCGGCGCCGCCTACGCCCACCTGTTCCCTTCACGCGTCGGCCGGACCGTCCTCGACGCGGTCGTCGACCCGACCGCCGACGGCACCGGTCACGCCCGCAACCAGACGATCGGCTTCCAGCGGGCCCTGGACAACTACCTGAAGAGCACCGGCGAGGGCCCGAAGGGGACGGCCGGGATCGTCCGCCTCCTCGAGAAGCTGGACCGGGAACCGCTGCGGGTCGGAGAGCGGAAGCTGACCGACGGCCTGGCGCTCACCGGCATCGCGGTCACGCTCTACTCGCAGAGCAACTGGCCGCTGCTGACGTCGGCCCTGGAGCAGGCCGAGCGGGGCAACGGCGCGGAGCTGCTGCGGCTCGCCGACTGGTACAACGACCGGGACGCATCGGGGCACTACTCGACCCAGTCCCACTCCCAGCGGGCGATCTCCTGCGCCGACTCCAGCGAACGGCCCACCCTCGCGCAGGCGAAGGCCCTGCTGCCCGAGTTCCGCAGGCTCTCGCCGGTCTTCGGCGCCTTCCTGGCCTGGGACACCGCCGGCTGGTGCGCGCGCTGGCCCGTGAAGGGCGAGCGGGTCGATCCGGACGTGAGCGCGCCGGGCGCGGGCCCCATCCTGGTCGTCGGGACGACCGGGGACCCGGCGACCCCGTACGAGGGCGCCGAGCGGATGGCGAAGGAGCTCGGCACGGGCGTGGGCATCCTGGTCAGCAACGAGGGCGAGGGCCACGGCGCGTACGGCACGTCGGCCTGCGTGACGAAGACGGTCGACGCCTATCTCCTGGAGGGCACGGTCCCCGCGTACGGCACGACCTGCTCCAGCGGGGCGGCGCGCGGCGGGGCATGAGAAAGGGCCGGACCTGATGCCAGGTCCGGCCCTTCGTCGTACGCCTAGTAGACGGGCTTCTCCGGCTCGATCTGGTTCACCCAGCCGATGACGCCGCCGCCGACGTGCACCGCGTCCGCGAAGCCCGCGGACTTCAGCACGGCGAGGACTTCCGCACTGCGGACACCCGTCTTGCAATGCAGGACGATCCGCTTGTCCTGCGGGAGGTCCTGGAGGGCGTTGCCCATCAGGAACTCGTTCTTCGGGATCAGCCGCGCGCCGGGGATCGAGACGATCTCGTACTCGTTGATCTCCCGGACGTCGATGATGTCGATGCTCTCGCCCTCGTCGATCCACTCCTTGAGCTGCTTGGGAGTGATCGTCGAGCCGAGCGCCGCCTCCTGGGCCTCCTCGGACACGACGCCGCAGAAGGCCTCGTAGTCGATGAGCTCGGTGACGGTCGGGTTCTCGCCGCAGACCGCGCAGTTCGGGTCCTTGCGGACCTTGACCTGGCGGTACTGCATCTCCAGGGCGTCGTAGATCATCAGCCGGCCGACCAGCGGGTCGCCGACACCGGCGAGGACCTTGATCGCCTCGGTGACCTGGATGGAGCCGATGGACGCGCAGAGCACGCCCAGGACGCCGCCCTCGGCGCAGGAGGGGACCATGCCCGGCGGCGGGGGCTCCGGGTAGAGGCAGCGGTAGCAGGGGCCGTACTCGGACCAGAAGACGGATGCCTGGCCGTCGAAGCGGTAGATCGAGCCCCAGACGTACGGCTTGTTCAGCAGCACGCACGCGTCGTTGACGAGGTAGCGCGTGGCGAAGTTGTCCGTGCCGTCGACGATCAGGTCGTACTGGCTGAAGATCTCCATCACGTTCTCGGCCTCGAGCCGCTCTTCGTGGAGGATCACGTTCACGTACGGGTTGATGCCGAGGACCGAGTCCTTGGCGGACTCCGCCTTGGAGCGGCCGATGTCCGCCTGGCTGTGGATGATCTGGCGCTGCAGGTTCGACTCGTCGACCTCGTCGAACTCCACGATGCCGAGCGTGCCCACACCGGCCGCGGCCAGGTACATCAGGGCCGGCGAACCGAGGCCACCGGCGCCCACACACAGCACCTTGGCGTTCTTCAGCCGCTTCTGCCCGTCCATCCCGACATCCGGGATGATCAGGTGGCGGGAGTACCTGCGGACCTCGTCTACGGTGAGCTCGGCAGCCGGCTCGACCAGGGGTGGCAGCGACACGGGGGCTCCGTTGGTCGGTAAGTCAGTACGGTTATTCTCCCCGTAACACTGCCACGGCCCTTCTCATTCCGAGACACCTGGTCCAATGCGCGAGACGATTTCGTCCCAGTAGCCGGGCAGAGTTTGGAATGGGTCGTTTTGTCCGGTGCGGTCCGCGTGGTCCGTGAAGAAGATCGTCCCCGCCCCCTGCCAGCGCGCGATCCGCATCGCCTCGTCGAGATGGGTGCGCGGCACACCGTGGACGAGGTGGACGAACTTCTCCGGCGGGTACTCGGCGGTCCACTCGGCCACCTGCGACCAGCGGTAGTCCGTCCACGGACCGGAGAAGGTGACCAGCTGGTCCGCCGTCTCGGCGTAGCCGGGGTACGGATGCGTGCCGTGGGCGAGGACGAGGTGGGCCTCGCCGCCGAGGATCGCCTCCAGGGTGGCCGTGACGCGCCTCACCTCCGGCAGGTCGGCCCGGTCGGTGGGGCACCGGTCCAGATAGAAGCCGTCGACCCGGTACCAGTCGAGGAAGCGGTGGGCGTCCGAGACGAGTTCGCCGAACTCGCGCGATCCGTGGCACATGTCCAGATGCCCGAGCACCCTGACCCCGGCGTTGCGCAGTTTCCCCGCCGCCTCCAGGCAGTGCGGATCGGGGCGCTCCCCCGGCCCGTCGGCGACATTGAGCACGGCCCAGTGCAGGGGGGTGCCGGGACGGGTCAGTTCGGCCCATTCGACGGGGGCGAGCAGCGGGTGGGCGTAGCCGGGGACCCCGACACCCATCTCCGTCTCCTGGACGGCCCCGGTCGTGCTCACGGTCAGATGCGACATGCCGCCTCCATCCAGATGTCGGCGAGCGACTCCTCCAGATTGATCCGGGGGCGCCAGCCGAGCCGGTCGCGGGCGGTGCGGACGTCGGCCTGCTGCCAGCTGCCGCAGCCGTCGGGGTACGGGTACGGCGCGGCGGCCAGCTGGTCGGCGATGGTCTCGGTGCGCGGGGCGCCGATCATGCCGGGCCGCTGGGGCGGGCCGTGCGGTCCGTCGAGTTCGTGCAGGGCCCCGGCGTAACCGGCGACACGGGCCAGGACGGCGGCGGCGTCGCGCAGCCTGACCGCACGGCCGGTGCCGATGTTGACGACGCCCTGGGCGGCGGAGAGCGAGGCCGCGTGGACGGCACGGGCCACGTCGCGCACGTCGACGAAGTCCCGCTGCACGCCGAGCCCGCTGAGCTTGAGCTCGCCGTCGCCGGCCTGCATGGCGCGGCGCATGGCCTCGGCGAGGCGGCCGAGCGGGGAGCCGGCCGGGGTGCCGGGGCCGACCGGGGAGAAGACCCGGAGGACCACCGCGTCGAGTCCGGACCCGAGGACCAGTTCGGTCGCGGCGAGCTTGGAGACGCCGTACGGACCGCCGGGGCGGGGCACGGCATCCTCGGCGGTGGAGGAGCCTGGCTGGGAGGGCCCGTACTCCGAGGCGCAGCCCACCTGGACGAGCCGCGCGCCACAGCCGCTGCGGCGCAGGGCCTCGCAGACGGTGGCGACGGCGACGGTGTTGTGCCGGGTGAGTTCGCGGGCCCCGCCGCGGGTGGCGCCGGCGCAGTTGACGACGACTCCGGGGTGGACGGCGTCCAGGAACCGGGTCAGTGCGCCGGGGCTGCCGCCGGCGAGGTCGAACCGTACGTCGGCGTCGTCGCCCCGCCCGAGGGCGGTGAGGTGCACGGCCGGGTCGGCGAGCAGCCGGTCGGCGACGAAGCGGCCGAGGAATCCGTTGGCTCCGAGCAGCAGCACCCTCATCGTGCGGCCCCTTCGTGCCGACCGGCCGTTGCTGGGGGTAGGGAGGTCATGTCTCTCTCGTCTCCTTGAAATGGGGTCCTGCGTGGTGGGCGCGCCCGCGGCGTCGGCTCCGCGGGTGCGCCGGGGTTCAGGGGGGTGGCGTTCCGGCCGGGCCGCGGTGGCGTCAGCGGCTGCCGGGGGAAGGGGTGGCGCCGGGGCGCGCGGGTCGGGCTGATCGGCATGGCACCCCCTAGGGGCTGGCGTGGGCCGAGGCCCGGGAGAGGGCGGCGGTGGCGTGGGCCAGCAGGCCGAGCGCCGCGACGCCGCAGACGACGGTGGGTACGGCGCCGGGGCCCCAGCTGTCGACGAGCGCCCGGACGGGGACGGCGAGCAGGTCGCAGCCGGGGAGCCGGCCCGCCAGGACGCTCGCGAGGGCGAGGCCCTCGCCGGCGCAGGCGGCGGCGAGGCCGCTCGCGGCGATCTCGGGGAATCCATGGACCGCGAGGAGCCGGGCGAGCAGGAGGAGGGCGCCGAGGGCGAGGGCGCCCGGCGCGAAGCCCGTCAGGCCCAGGAGGCCCGCGAGGACGGCCACATGGAGGGCGACGGTGGCGAGGAGCAGGGGGCGGGTACCGGCGGCGAAGTCCTCCAGCCCGCGGCTGGCGGCCAGCTTGCGGCGGGCCCTGACGGCGAAGAGGCGGGCGCACCAGGCGGCGGGGGCGACGGCGAGGGCGAGACCCAGGAGGGGCTCCGGCGTGACGGCCCAGACCCCGTCGGGCCCGCCGGCGAGCACCTGAGCGAGGAGACCGTCCCCGCCGACCGCGTACGCGAGGAGCCAGAGGGTCCAGACGCGGGCGGCGGGGACGGTGCGGCCGGCGGCGCGCAGGGGGCCGCGCCGGACGGCGACGGCGAGTGCGACGGCCAGGCCGAGGGCCCCGGCCACGCCGACGGCGAGGCGCACGGGCCCTTCGGTGAGGGTGAGTCCGATGACGGTGAGGGCGGCGACGGCCCCGGGGGCGAGGGCCGCCGAGGTCCACCCGGCCCATCCGGCCTCCGCGCCGTCCCCGGCCGCGGGGCGCGTGGGCGCCCCGTTCCGCCGCGGCACGCGCGCGTAGAGCTCCTCGGCGAGCGAGAAGACGTCCCGGTGCCGGAACCGTGCCGCGGTCCGGTCGGTGACGCCGTGGGCCTCGAGTCCGGCGGCGATCTCCAGGGGGTCGACGGCCCGCTCGCACAGGTCCCGGTGCCGGTGCATGAGCGCTTTGACGGGATCGGCGGGCCCGCGCCGGGCCGGCTTGGTGACGGTGTCCACCGAGTCGCCGGGGGCGGCCGGCCCGCCCCGCGCCGCCTCGTCCCGCGCGGGAGGCGCCGGCTCCGCGGCGGCCGCGGCGCGCCACGCGTCCGGCGCGGTCGCGGGCTCCGTGGGCTCGGCGGACTTCGTGGGCTCGGCGAACTTCGTGGGCTCGGCGGACTCGGGCGTCGCGGGCTCCGGAGTCGTCACGGACCCCGAGGACCTCACCGGCCTCGCGGACTCCGTCGGCGTCACGAGCTTCGCGGCCCGCGCGGACGGCAGCGGCAGCCCGTCGGTCGTGACGGAGACCGTCACGGCCACGGTCAGCGCCGTCGTCTCGAGGAGCGCCTCGGAGTGGGAGTCCCAGGGGCCGGGGCTCGTGGGGGCGGCGGAGCCGCGCATGGGGGTGCCTCCTTCAGGCATCGGGGTCTCCCGCTCCGGCGGCGGCGGCGCTCACCGGCCGGCCCGCCCAGGTGCCGGGGACGTACGCCTCGGCCGGATGAGCGAAGGGGACGCCTTCGGCGGCTCGGCGGCGTACCGGCGAGCGGGAGAGGAGTTCCAGGTAGATGCCGCGAAATGCCGCGAGGTTCTGCTCCACCGTGAAGAGTTCGAGCGCGCGGGCACGGGCCGCGGCGCCCAGGCGGTACCGGCGCTCGGGGTCGCGCAGGAGCGCGAGGCACGCGTCCGCGAGCGCCCGCGGATTGCGCGGGGGCACGACGAGCCCGGTCCCGCCGATGACCTCGACGACGGCGCCCACGTCCGTCGAGACGGTCGCCCGGGCGCAGAACATCGCCTCGACCAGGCTGACCGGGAAGCCCTCGACGACGCTGGAGAGGACGACGACCGCACCGGCCGCGTACGCCTCCGCCAGCGTCGGCGCCTCCGGTCCGCCGATCTCCTCGAAGGTGACCGGGTTCTCGCCGACGGCGTGCGCTCCGGCGGCCTCGTCGGGGAAGAGCTGCGCCGCGAGCGCTGTGCAGTGGGCGAGGTACGCCTCGGCGGCGGGCTCGCGCACCGGGGCCGCGATGATCCGCAGCCGGACCTCGGGCTGCTCCTTGCGTACCTCCGCGAAGGCGTGCAGCAGGGCGATCAGATCCTTGGCCGGTTCGACGCGGCCGACCCAGACGAGGGTGGCCGGGTCGCCGCTCTCCTCGTCCTCGCCGATCTCGGTGAACCGGTCGGACTCCATGCCGGGGTAGACCGTGCGCAGCTTGGCCCGGTCGGCGCCGCACCTCTCCTGCCAGCGGCGGGCGTGCGTGTTGCCGGGGGTGAGGAGCGCGGCCTGCCGGTAGACCTCGGCGGCGAGCCGGCCGTGGAAGCCGGCGAGCAGGGCGCGCACCGGTCCGGAGCGCGCGGCGTCGGTGGCCGCGAGGTACTGCGCGCGCAGGTGGACGCCGTACTCGGTGACCAGCAGCGGAGTGCCGAAGAAGCGTTTGGCCAGAAGGCCGGGGAGCGCCGCCGAACCGCCGGAGGCGGCGTGGCACAGGTCGACCGCGCCGAGCCAGTCCTCGCCGTACCAGTCGAGCGACAGCGGGCGCAGGGCGCGCTCCAGCCGGTCGACGAAGGCGAGGTAGTCGGGCACGGTGGAGTCCGCCACGCCCCGGCGTGCGCCGGGGGCGCGGCAGGCGGACTCCAGGGCGCGGACGGCGCGTTCGGAGCGGAGGGCGGCGTAGAGGCCGCCGCGCTCCCGGGCGAGTTCGGCCAGTCCGTAGAGCCCGTCGGCGAAGGAGCGCGCGCCGGATTCCTCGTCCTCGGCGCAGATGCCGGTCACCAGGGCACCGAAGTGGCCCGCGAACCAGCGTCGTTCGCGCCGCCCGTAGGTGTAGCCGTCGTCCTCGGGCGCCCAGAGGGGTGCGGTGCGGACGCGCTGGACGTGCGGGGGCAGGTCGACCCAGCCGGCGTCCTCCTGAAGGGCGCTGTGGCTGAGGGCGTACAGATCGAACTCGTGCGGCGCGAGCCCGCGCACGAGCCGGTCGCACCAGAGCCTGGACTCACCCGTCGCGTACGGGTAACCACCCTCGGTCAGCAGTCCGATCCGCATGAGCACACCCCCGATCTCCCTTGCCTCGCGGACGCCGTGGCTCGGCGACTCGCAGCGGGAAGAACGTAAGCGGATATGCCGCCGGTGCGACGGACGGTTGTCCGTCGCGCCACCGGAAGGGGTGAATGCACGTAACTTTCCCACCCCGGTAGCGTTCCGTGGCGCTACGAGCCCATCCGGCTACGCACAGTCAGGCCGGGGCCTCCAGTGGTGGAGGGGAGAGGCGCTCCGGCGCATGCGGGAGGACAGCATGCGCGGACGCGAGATCGCCCGCATCGCGAGAGGACGGGCCGCGCGGCGGCGCGCGCCGCGAAAAGACGCGCGCACGTCTCGTGACGCGGTCGTCCCTCCAGCGGACGGAACGACGTCAGTTCCCGGGGTTCACCCAGGGGTTGGGACGGCATCTGATGCCGTCGATCTCCAGCGACTTGGTCTGCTGCTGCATCACGGGCGCCAGGGCGCCGGGCGTGCGGCAGGTCACGTGGCTGTACCCGAGCCGGTGCCCGACCTCGTGGTTGATGAGCATCTGGCGATAGGCGAGCATCGCCTTGGCGCCGAAGGTCTCCGAGCCCTGGGCCCAGCGGAAGGCGTTGATCATCACCCGGGACGTGGACGCGGAGTCGCAGGAGACGTTGTCGATGGTGGTGTCGAGACCGGACTTCGCACACCAGACGCCGGTGGTGCCCGGGCTGGCGAGGGTGATGACGAACTCGGGCTCCCCGCTGGAGATCCGCTCGAAGGTCATCGCGCCCCGACCGGCCCAGCTGCGCGGGTCGTTGAGGGTCTTCTGCACGGCCTGCGCGAAGAGCGCCGCGTCGAGTCCGAGCCCCTTCTCGACGTCGACCCGGTAGCGCACCTTGCGTCCCTTGCCGGGCGCCTTCTCGAACCCGGCCACGGCCTCGAACTCGCCCGAGCCCTTGAGCTTCGGGTCGATGGGGAACTGCCGGGTCATCAACTGCTCGTACGTGGGCGGGGCCACCGGCAACGCGGGCGCGGGCCGCGCGGGGGTCGGACGGGTGTCGGAGCGCGAGGCGCCGCTGTCCTCGACGGCCCGGTCGGCGGAGCCGTCGGCCGCGTGCGTCAAGGGGCTGCCGGAGCCCCGCTCGGCCACCTGCCCGGCCACGACGACCGCGAGGACGGTGGTGACGGCGGCGGCCGCGATGCCGGTGAGGGTCCGGCCCTTGCCTCCGGCCCTGGCCGGAGGTTCCTCGGGAAGCTCGTCGGGTACGGTGTCGCGTCGCTGCCCCGGGATGAACGGGGCCTGCTCGGCCGCCTCGTCCCGCGCCGGCCCGCGCGTCCCCTCGCGGTCCTGGCGCGCCTCGTGGCCTGCGGGCCGCCGCGGCGCCTCGACGTGCTCGGGATGCCCGCCCCGTACGGCCCCCTCAGCGGGCGTGGTGTACATCGGGGTCCCGTGCATCGGTGTGTCCCAGACCGGCCGCCCACCGCCCTGCGTGCCGGAACCCGGCCTGCCGGGGCCCTGCCTCTCGGAACCCTGCCCGTACCCGCCCTGCGTGCCCGGCCGCTGCCCGCCGGGGCCCTGGCCGCCGGCAGTCCGCCCGTACCCGGGCTGCGTGCCGGAGCCCTGTCCGCGCTGCGCGTACCCGCCCAGCGTGCCGGGGCCCTGGGTGTAACCCGTCTGCCCGGCGCCTTCCCGGGGCGCTGCCCCGTGCCGCGGTCCGGCCCCGCCCGGGCGGCCGTAGCCGCTCTGCCCGTAGGGACTGCGCTGTCCGTACGCCTCCTCGGCGTATTCGTCCTGGTCCTGCGCGCGCCTGCGGCGTCCCGTCCCCGGCGCCGCTTCCCCCCGGCCCGGATCGGCGGGGGGAGCGGGCGCGTGGCCCTTCCGACTATGTCGTCCCACGCCCCGGATCAGCTCCCGCCGCTGTTGTCTGTGTGGTGTTTCTCGAAGGCTTCGATCAGCTCCCGGACGGCCGTGGCGACCGTCTCGGGGTACTCCATCATCGCCACATGTCCGGCGTCGGGAAGGGTCAGGAGGCGCGAGCCGCGGAACGCGGCGGCCGCCCTGCGTGCCATCCGATACGAAACGAGCTGGTCACGGCCGCCGTAGACGAGCAGTGTCGGCGCGAGCACTCGTTCCGCCTGCCGCCACAACCCGTGTTGACCGCCCAGCGTGTACGCGTCGACGATGCCGCGCGAGGACCGGGCCATGGCGTCCCAGAAGTACGGGAGCTCCATGCGCCGTTCCATTTCCTCCACCGCGTGGCGCAGCCCCTCGTCGGTGACCCGGCCGGGGTCTCCGTAACAGAGGGAGAGGACCCCGCGGACCCGCTGTTCCGGTGTCCAGTCCCTGGTCAGCCTCGAGAACAGGGGCGCGACGCCCGGGAGGGCGAGCAGCGCGGTCGGCCAGGCGTTGCGCTGGGCGCGCAGCTCGGGCAGGGCCGGGGAGATGAGGCTGAGGGTGCGGACCAGGTCGGGGCGGACGGCGGCGACCCGGGTGGCGACGGCGCCGCCGAGCGAGTTGCCGATCAGATGGACCGGTCCGCGGCCGCCGGCGTCGAGCAGCCGGATGACCGCCCGGGCGTGTCCGGTGACCGAGTAGTTGCCGTCGTCGGGCGGCGGGGAGTCGCCGAAGCCGGGAAGGTCGACGGCCTCGCCGTCGACGTGGTCCGCGAGCAGCGGCATCATCGCCGACCAGTTCAGCGAGGATCCGCCGAGGCCGTGCACGTAGAGCGCGGGCGCGAGTCCCCGCCGGTTGCCGGGCCGGGCCCGTACGGTCAGCGTGAGCCCGGGCAGGGCGACGGAGCGCAACACCTCGCCGTCCGCGACCCGAACGGCGCGGACCGGCGCCGTGGGCGGTGCGGCGGCGGTCCGGGTTTCCGGCAGCTCGGTCGACGACATGGCCGCAATATTACGAGACGATCACGCGGCGGCGCGTGTGGGTGGCGTCACAGGGTAGGTGGTGTCTCAGGCAGGGGTGCGCCGCGCCGGGTGTGCTCCTACTCTCGGAGTGAGGGCCATCGGAGAGGACCCGCATGCCGGAAGGAACCGCATGACTGTCGATCCGACCGAGCCGGAGACATTCGCCGAGGAAGAGGACGCTGTGCTCGACGAGGAAATCCCTGAGGCCGATGCCGCCGAGCAGCACACGGAAGTGCTGCTGCAGGAGGACGAGCAGCCCACTCATCTGGAACAGGACTCCGCGAACCCGGCGGACGCGTCCGAGCAGACACGGGTCGTCTCCCTCGATGAAGACGACTACCGCTGATTTGTTTCGGTTTAATATTGAATCGCCTGTCGCCCCGGGCGTCCGGTCCGTGAAATTCTGCGTCCGCACCGCGCACAGCCGGGTTACCCAAAAGTACGATGGCGGCGCGGCGCCACAGCGCGCATGGATCGATTTTTGGGAGGCGGCGTGACAGCCATCGAGCAGACAGAGGCAGCACGCCCTCGGGGCACGCGCCTTCCGCGCCGAGCCCGACGGAACCAGCTCCTGGGTGCGGCCCAGGAGGTGTTCGTCGCGCAGGGGTACCACTCCGCCGCGATGGACGACATCGCCGAACGGGCGGGCGTCAGCAAGCCGGTGCTCTACCAGCACTTCCCGGGCAAGCTGGAGCTCTACCTGGCCCTGCTCGACCAGCACTGCGAGGCGCTTCTCCAGGCCGTGCGCACGGCGCTGGCGTCCACGACGGACAACAAGCTCCGGGTCGAGGCCACGATGGACGCGTACTTCGCGTACGTCGAGGACGAGGGCGGCGCGTTCCGCCTGGTCTTCGAGTCCGACCTGACCAACGAGCCGGCCGTGCGCGAGCGGGTGGACCGGGTCAGCCTGCAGTGTGCCGAGGCGATCTCGGACGTGATCGCCGAGGACACCGGCCTGTCCAAGGACGAGTCGATGCTGCTGGCCGTGGGCCTGGGCGGGGTCTCGCAGGTCGTGGCGCGCTACTGGCTCTCCAGCGAGTCCGCCATCCCCCGCGACAAGGCCGTGGCGCTGCTGACCTCGCTGGCCTGGCGCGGCATCGCGGGCTTCCCGCTGCACCCGACGGACGGCCAGCCGATCGCCGAGGGTCACTGACCGGCCCCGCTCCCGCTGTTCGCTCCTGGCGTTCCGCCGGTGCGCCGTGCGGATCCCCTCACCGGGCTAATGTGTGCAGCGTACGGCGCGGGAGACGCGCATTGCTGACCGTTCGGAGGGACATAGCCGTGGAGGTCAAGATCGGCGTGCAGCACGCACCCCGGGAGATCGTTCTGGAGAGCGGGCAGTCCGCCGAGGAGGTCGAGCGCGCGGTGGCCGACGCGCTGGCCGGCAAGGCGCAGCTGCTCAGCCTCGAGGACGAGAAGGGCCGCAAGGTCCTGATCCCGGCCGAGAAGATCGCGTACGTGGAGATCGGCGAGCCCGCGGTCCGCCGGGTGGGCTTCGGCGCGCTCTGAGACGTACGACCGAACAGGTGAAGGCCCGGCGGATCCGATCCGCCGGGCCTTCCGTGTGCCCGGGCGCCGCCGCGCGCCTGCGCCCTGGGCGAATGTCCTGGTAGGGGCGCCGGGCAGGATTGCGGAGGGAGTGGTTCGGGTAGGACCGCCTACGACCGAATTGCCCGCCCCGCCCCGCACGCGAGGTGATCCCGTGTTCCTGGAAGCCCTCGGCTCCGCCCTGCTCGGACTCGCCCTGGCCTGGGCCGCCGTGCACCGGCTGCCCGACCGCCTCCCCGCACGGGGAGTCGTCCTCACCACGGGCTCGGCGGGTGCCGTGTTCGGCGCCCTGGTGACCCACGGGGCCCTGGGTCCCGGCCACGCCCTCGCCACCCTGCTCGGCGCGGTGGCGATCGCGGCGGTCCTGCTCTCGCTGCTGATCCGGCCGGCCTCCCGGCGCCTGCGCCGATCAGCGGCGGCGTGAGCAGCGCCGCCCCGACCGCACCGGACCCGCGGCCGCGTCGCGCGCGGTGACCCGGTCACACCCGCTCCGGCGCGAAGCCGTCAGACCCCGTTCGCGGGCGAAGTCGTCACGTACACCCTGCGGGCGAGGCCGCTACGCCCCGCCCGATGCGAAGCCGTCAGGCCCCGTTCGCGGGCGAAGTCGTCACGTACACCCTGCGGGCGAGGCCGCTACGCCCCGCCCGACGCGAAGCCGTCAGGCCCCGCCCGCGGCGGCGCCGCTCAGGCCGCGAGACCCAGCGCGGCCATGCGCTTGGTGTGGGCCTCGGTGATCCGGGAGAACATCCGGCCGACCTCCGCCAGGTCGAATCCGTCCGCGACGCCGCCGACGAGCATCGTCGAGAGCGCGTCGCGCTCGGCGACCACGCGCTGCGCCTGGGAGAGCGCCTCACCCATCAGACGGCGGGCCCACAGGGCGAGCCGGCCGCCGACGCGCGGGTCGGCCTCGATGGCGGCGCGGACCTTCTCGACGGCGAAGTTGCCGTGCCCGGTGTCGTCGAGCACCGAGAGCACCAGCCCACGGGTGTCGGAGTCGAGGCGGGCCGCCACCTCCCGGTAGAAGTCGCTGGCGATCGAGTCGCCGACATAGGCCTTGACCAGACCCTCCAGCCAGTCCGACGGCGCGGTCTGCCGGTGGAAGTCGTCCAGCGCCTTCGCGAACGGCTCCATCGCGGCCGTCGGCTCCGCGTCCACGGCGGCCAGCCGGTTCCGCAGCTGCTCGAAGTGGTGGAACTCCGCGGAGGCCATCTTGGCCAGCTCCGCCTTGTCGGCGAGCGTCGGCGCGAGCTTGGCGTCCTCGGCGAGCCGCTCGAAGGCCGCGAGCTCGCCGTAGGCCAGCGCACCGAGCAGGTCGACGACCGCCGCGCGGTACTGCGGCTCGGCGGATGCCGTGGCCCAGTCCTGGGCGGCGATCCCGGTGAGCTCTTCGGGGGTCTCCGCGGCGTTCTCTCCGGCGGGCGTGGCGTTGTCAGGCGTCTCCATGAAGCGCACAATAGCCCGCTCCCCGACCCGCGTAAGGCCCTGGTCAGTCACTGTGACGGCGCTCTCATCACCAATTCTCCCGACACACATGCGCGAATCCGGGGTACAGTGGTAAAGCGCCTGCTGAGTATGCGGACATGCTTTCGCACGTTCGGACGTACACGGTGGGCCGACTCATGAATGAGGATGCCCGGTCGGTGGCCCGACTGGCTCCGACCCGACAGCCCTCCCCGCGCACCCGCAGGAGGGACCCTCAGCGGCACGACGCTCGAGCGACGGCAGTGGTCCCGCGCCACCCGGCTGTGATCCATTCGTCGATCCGGCCGGAAGCGAATCGGCACGGTACGACCCCCAGCGTTCGCCTCGCGCCGCGTCTCACAGAAGAGGCAGCACCCTGACTACGACTTTCCGAGAGCTCGGAATCCTTCCCGAGACGGCCGAGGCGCTCGAAGCCGTCGGCATCGTGACCCCGTTCCCCATCCAGGAGATGACCCTTCCGGTCGCGCTCTCCGGCTCCGACGTCATCGGCCAGGCCAAGACCGGCACCGGCAAGACGCTCGGCTTCGGTCTGCCGCTCCTGGAGCGCGTCACCGTCCCCGCGGACGTCGAGGCCGGCCGGGCGACGCCCGAGCAGCTGACCGACGCGCCGCAGGCCCTGGTCGTCGTTCCGACCCGTGAGCTGTGCACCCAGGTCACCAACGACCTGCTGACCGCCGGCAAGGTGCGTAACGTCCGCGTGCTCGCCATCTACGGCGGCCGGGCGTACGAGCCCCAGGTCGAGGCGCTCAAGAAGGGCGTCGATGTCATCGTCGGCACCCCGGGCCGCCTGCTCGACCTGGCCGGCCAGCGCAAGCTCGACCTGTCCCACGTGAAGGCCCTCGTCCTCGACGAGGCCGACGAGATGCTCGACCTCGGCTTCCTGCCCGACGTCGAGAAGATCATGAACATGCTTCCGGCGAAGCGTCAGACGATGCTGTTCTCGGCCACCATGCCGGGCGCGGTCATCGGTCTCGCCCGCCGCTACATGTCGCAGCCGACGCACATCCGCGCCACCTCGCCCGACGGCGAGGGCGTGACCGTCGCCAACATCAAGCAGCACGTCTTCCGCGCGCACTCGATGGACAAGCCGGAGATGGTCTCCCGCATCCTGCAGGCCAACGGCCGCGGGCTCGCGATGATCTTCTGCCGTACGAAGCGCACGGCGGCCGACATCGCCGAGCAGCTGCAGCGTCGCGGCTTCGCCTCCGGCGCGGTCCACGGCGACCTCGGCCAGGGCGCCCGTGAGCAGGCGCTGCGCGCCTTCCGCAACGGCAAGGTCGACGTGCTCGTCTGCACCGACGTCGCCGCCCGCGGCATCGACGTCGAGGGTGTCACGCACGTCATCAACTACCAGTCCCCGGAGGACGAGAAGACGTTCCTCCACCGCGTGGGCCGGACCGGCCGCGCGGGCAACAAGGGCACCGCCGTGACGCTGGTCGACTGGGACGACATCCCGCGCTGGCAGCTCATCAACAAGGCGCTCGGACTGGACTTCCACGAGCCGGTCGAGACGTACTCCAGCTCCCCGCACCTGTACGAGGAGCTGGACATCCCGGTCGGCACCAAGGGTGTCCTGCCCCGCGCCGAGCGGACCCGTGCGGGTCTGGGCGCGGAGGAGCTGGAGGACCTGGGCGAGCCCGGCGGCCGCGGTGGCCGTGGGCGCAAGCCGGCCGCTCCGGTGGTTGAGGAGGCCCCGGCCCGTACGCGCACGCCGCGCCAGCGTCGCCGTACGCGTGGTGGTTCCGCTCCGGAGGAGACGGCCGCCGTCGCGACCCCGGTCGCGGACGACGCCCCCGCCGAGCCGCGCACCCCGCGTCGCCGTCGCCGTACCCGTACGGGCGGCGCCGCGGGCACCGCGGTCGTGGAGGCCGCTGTCGCCCCCGTCGTCGAGGCCCCCGCCGCCCCGGTGAAGGAGGCCCCCGTCGTCGAGGCCCCCGCCGCCCCGGTGAAGAACGCCCCCGCGGCCCCCGCCGCTCGGGTGGCTTCCGTGGTCGCGCAGGCCGCGCCGGTGGACGAGGCTCCCAAGGCCGCGCGCCGCCGTCGCACCCGGGTGATCAAGCCCGCGGTCGAGTCGGTGGGCTTCCAGACCCCCGAGACCGCTGCCGCCGCCCTCGCGGCGGTGCGGTCGGTCGCGCCGGTCGCCGAGACGGTCGTCGAGACCCCGGTCGTCGAGACGGTCGAGGAGCCCAAGAAGGCACCCCGCCGCCGCACGGCGAAGAAGGCCGTCGCCGCCGAGGCTCCGGTCGTCGAGACGGCCCCCGCGGCCGTCGAGGCGGTCGAGACGGTCGAGGAGCCCAAGAAGGCTCCCCGCCGCCGCACGGCGAAGAAGGCCGTCGCCGCCGAGGCTCCGGTCGTCGAGACGGCCCCCGCGGCCGTCGAGGTCACCGAGGCCGCCGCGGTCGTCGAGGATGCTCCCAAGGCTCCTCGTCGCCGGACGACCAAGAAGGCCGTCGCCGCCGAGGCCCCCGACGCCTCGGAGCCGAAGGCGGCCCCCCGCCGCCGTACGGTGAAGAAGGCGGCCGCCGCTCCGGCGGAGGCCGTCGAGACGGCCGAGGCCCCCAAGGCCCCGCGCCGCCGCACGACGAAGAAGGCCGCGGCCGCCCAGCCCGAGAGCTGACGCGCCCGCACCGCCCTCAGCGGCCCGGCCCCTCCCCAGGGGCCGGGCCGCTGTGCTGTCCGGCCGCCCCTTCGGGCCTCCGCCGGACCGCCGACCGGACCCCTTCCGATCAGCGGTTACAGTCCCTCTATGAGCAAGCCCCGGTTCCTGGCGCTGCCGCCGCGCACGCGTGCCTACCGGCTGATGACGGCGCGCGGCGGCTTCGCCGTCCTGGACACCGCGCCGGAGGGCGAGGCCCTCGGTACGGCGCTGCTGCTGCCCGGCTACACCGGCAGCAAGGAGGACTTCCTCGCGCTGCTCGGCCCGCTGAGCGACGCCGGTTACCGTGCCGTCGCGGTCGACGGCCGGGGCCAGCACGAGAGCCCGGGTCCGCGCCACCGCTCCGCGTACAGCCGACGGGCACTGGCCCTCGACGTCATCGCCCAGGCAGCGGCGCTCGGGGACGGGCCCGTCCATCTGCTGGGGCACTCGTTCGGCGGGGTCGTGGCCCGGGGGGCGGCTCTGCTGGCCCCGGACGCGTTCCGCTCGCTGACGCTCCTGTCGTCCGGGCCCGGCCCGGTCGCCCGCCCGCAGCGCATCCGCGTCCGGGTGCTGCGCGGCGCGCTCGCGGTGCTGCCCAAGGAGCGGGTGTGGCGGGCCACGCGCTGGCTGGACAGCCGCGGCGAGGAGCCGGACGTCACGGACCCGCCGGAGATCGTGACGTTCCTGCGGCGCCGCTGGATGAGCACGCAGATCGTCCAACTCTCGGCGGCCGGGCGGCTGTTGCGGCGCGACCGGGACGGAGCGGCACACCTGGCGCAGCTCACCGTCCCGCTGCACATCGCGTACGGGGACGAGGAGATGGTCTGGCCCCCGGCGGGCCTGGCGGAGGTGGCGCTGCGGACCGGGGCGCATCACACGGTGGTCGTGGGCGCGGGCCACTCCCCCAACGTGTCCCATCCGGAGGAACTGGCCGACCGGCTGACCGCGTTCTGGGAGCGCTGCCCGTAGCCGGGGCCGGCTCGCCCTAGAACTGGGCCTGGAGTCGCTGCCAGAACCCGTCCCGCAGCGCCCTGCGGAGCGCCGCGTGACCGCGCAGGGAACGGCTGAGCAGCTTCTCCGCCTCGATGAGCAGGTCCTGGTCGACCGGTCCCGGCAGGTACGGATGGCCGGGCAGCAGCCCGGCCATCGCCTCGCCGCCCCGCTCGCCGATCCAGGTCGCGGCGATCTGGGCGCCGATGAAGCGGACCTCGTCGCGCGAGGGCGGGGGCTCGCCCTCGTTCTCGTACGTCGTGACGGGCCGCCGGGTGACGTAGGGGCGGCAGAAGTCGAGGTCGAAGGTGCGCTGGCTGTCGACCTCCCAGAGCAGGGGCTCGGCCTGGTTGCGCCCGTCGGCGGCCTCGATGCCCCACAGGTGGACGCGGGCCCCGTACCCCTGGGCGGCCTCCACGGCCGAGACGAGGTCCTCGTCGCCGCCGACGAGGGCCGCGTCGCTGATGGCGCGGTGCCGGGCGAGCGACTCCAGGTCGGAGCGGATGAGGGAGTCGACGCCCTTCTGCTGGTTGTTGGCGTTGAGGTTGCCGAGGCGGACCTTGACGTCGGGCAGTTCGGCGATCGCCTGCTGCTCGGGGGTGTGGATCCGGCGCCGGGCGCCGTCGTACCAGTAGACGCGCAGCAGCCGGCTGTCCGCGAAGATCGTGCGGGCCTTGTCGATGAAGGCCTCGATGATTCCCTCGGCGTCGAGGTCGAAGGAGCGCCGGTCCTCGGTGCCCGCGACCAGCAACCCCGCCGCAGCATAGACGTAACCTGCGTCGACGAAGATGGCGTGGGTAGAAGGAGTCTTGGCCACCTCGGCCAGCATCCGCTGCAGGAGCTCATTGGTGCGCTCCAGGCGGGTGCCGAGATCACGGACCGGGTCGCGGACCGGGTCACGGGACGGGGTGCCGGGCGTCGTCTGGGGTGTCTCTGCGTCGTTCATACGGGGCTCATTCTCCGCCGCTCCGGCCCCGGCCGCCAATGTCCCTTACCGCTCAGTAGTTAGGCACTCAAAAAATTTCCTTAGCGTAGGGAATGTTTGCAGGGTGCATGCCGTTGGACCACTACGTCACCACAGTTCTCCATCAGGAGGATCAACTCAGACGAAGGGAGAAGCCCATGCGCTTCGAAATCCTGCGACTCGACGACATCGACGGCACCCCCGTCGACCGAACCGTCGTGGACGCCTCCTCCGTCAACCGGATCGTGCAGCAGGCCGCCTCGATCGGCCAGCGCATCTGGATCCGCCCGGCCGAGACCTCGGCCTCATAACAAAGCAGCCGCTCAGACGCACCGCGCCCCCGCATGGACTCCGTGGAACGGAATCCGTACGGGGGCGCAGTGGTGTCGTACGTACGGCGAGGGCTCAGGCGCCCTGGATGACCTGGGTCACGCCGTTGATGATCTGCTGCACGGCGATGGCCGACAGCATCATGCCGGCGAGCCGGGTCACGAGCACGACGCCGCCGTCCTTGATGACGCGGATGATCAGCAGCGAGTAGCGCATGGTCAGCCAGAGGACGACGTGCATGGCGACGATGGCGGCCCAGACCGAGACCTGGGCGCCGACACCGTCGGCGTGCTGCACGGCGAGGATCACGGACACGATCGCACCGGGCCCGGCGAGCAGCGGCATGCCGAGGGGGACGAGAGCGACGTTGACGTCCTTGGTCTGCTTGGGTTCGTCGGTCTTGCCGGTGAGCAGGTCGAGCGCGATGAGCAGCAGGAGGAGACCGCCCGCGATCATCAGCGCGGGGACGGAGACGTGCAGATAGGCGAGGATCTGCTGGCCGAGGATGCCGAAGACGGTGATGACCCCGAAGGCCACGGCGACGGCCTGCCAGGCCATCCGGCGCTGGACCTTGGTGGCCCGGCCGGAGGTGAGGGCGAGGAAGATCGGGGTGATCCCGGGGGGATCCATGATCACAAAAAGGGTCAGAAACAGCGAGCCGAAGACGGCGACGTCGAACACGGTGTGCCTTGCGATGAGGGGTGTACGAGGGGGTGGGGGGCGCCCCTGGGGGGCGCGGTGGGTGAAGCGAGCGGTACGGGACCGTGACAGGGCCGGACGGAAGCACGGGGCGGCTCACCCGGCAGGACTCGGACCGCAAGCCGCGCCCGAACCCGAGCGCCTCCGGCCGGAGGGTCCCTGCCGGGGCGCCGCCGGGACACCTGGGCGCCGCCGGCTCCGCCGGAAGCCCGCCGCGCCAGCGACCGGCTTCCGTCCGCAGGCGCGAGCCCGGCCGGCTCCGCCGGACAGACCCGTCGGCACCCGGCCGAGTGCCTCCGTCAGGGAGACCGGAGCCCGGCGTGACGGAGGCTTCCGTCAGGAGGCCGGGGGCCGGGCCCGCCGCAGGCCGATGCTCGCGCTATGAGCCGGCCGTGCCACGCCTCGGGGGCGGCCGGACCTCCGCTGGGAGAGCGGCGTCGGGCGTCGGCCCGGCGCACCGGGGCGGCGGGCCGCTCCGGAGGCCGGCTCGGCACGTCGCCCGCAGGGCGCGTGGGGTCCCGTCAGGACGAGGTGGGTCCGCCCGTGCCGGGGACCGGGAAGGCGCCCGTGGCACGGCGGGTGATCTCGCCGTAGATCTCGGGGTCGGTGGTGAAGTCTCCGAGGCGGCACGTCTTGCGGCTGCCGTGGTAGTCGCTGGAGCCCGTGGCGAGCAGCCCCAGTTCCTTCGCCAGCCCGCGCAGCCGCGCCCGCGTCGGCTCGTCGTGGTCCATGTGGTCGACCTCGATGCCGTCGAGGCCGGCCTCCGCCAGCCGGGCTATCGCGGACTCCGGCACGACCTCGCCGCGCTTGACGGCGAGCGGGTGCGCGAAGACCGTGACGCCGCCGGCCGCCTTGACGAGCCGGATCGCGTCGAACGGGTCGAGCTCGTGCTTGTCCACGTACGCGCGTCCGCCGTCCGCCAGCCACTCCGGCGTGAACGCCCCGGACACGTCCGGGACGACCCCGAGCTCGACCAGCGCCTCGGCGACGTGCGGGCGGCCCACCGAGCCGTCTCCCGCGATCCGGGCGACCTGCTCCCAGGTGACCGGCACGCCGAGTTCCTGGAGCTTGCCGACCATCGCCCGGGCGCGGGGCACCCGGTCGTCCCTGACCAGTTCGCGCTCGGCGGCAAGTTCGGGCTCGTCGGGGTCGAAGAGGTACGCGAGCATGTGCAGGCCGACACCGTCGATGCGGCAGGAGAGCTCGGCTCCGGTGACGAGGGTCACTCCCTCGGGGAGCGCGGCGATCGCCTCGGCGTACCCACGGGTCGTGTCGTGGTCGGTGAGGGCGACGACGTCGAGTCCGGCGGCCGCCGCGTTGCGGACCAGGTCGGCCGGGGTGTCCGTACCGTCCGACGCCGTGGAGTGGGTGTGCAGATCGATGCGCACGACGCGGTACTCCAGGGCTCGGGGCGGACGAAGGGGACGCTCCAGCATAACGGGGGAATCGAACACCCCCTGCCCCCGTGGGCCGGAGCCCTCCCGGGGTGCGTCGGCGGACGCGGCCCGGGCTACTTCAGCAGTCGCGGCGTCAGCGCCCCGCACGGCAGGAGCTCGACCTCCGCACCCGCGTCCCGCAGGTCGGTCAGCACCAGCTCGTCGTACATCAGCAGCCCCGACTGCTCGGGCCACACGATGGCCCAGAGCCAGAGCCCCCGCGCCTCCCCGGCGAAGACCGCGCGGTCCTGCGGCGCGCCGTTCACGTGCCACAGCGGCGTCGGTCGCCCGGCGGCGAGCACCTTGGCCTGGGCGGGCTTCTCGATGGCCATGTGCGGACCGGGGTCCGGCCCGTCGATCCCCGCGTACCGCGCCCCGAGTCCGACGCCGAGCTCCTCGGCGACGAGCAGCAGCTCACCGATTCCGCCGAGCGGCCCGGGGCCGGAGCAGGCGACGGCCGTCGCGCGTCCGCCGCTGCGGTCGTCACCGGCGTACGCGACACCGGTGAAGAGCCATCCGACGGGCAGGGGCCACGGCATCCACACGGGGACGTCGGCCCGGTGCACCACCACACCGAGGGCCTCGACGCTGGGCGGGATCACGGGTTGCAGCGGGTGCACCGAGCCGTGCACATCGCACTGCCAGGAGTCGGCAAAAAGACCGGGCGCCCTGACCCGGCCACCGCACTTCGGGCAACTGGGTTCGCCCCTCATAGAGCCCAACGGTCCTACCCCTGCGCGCTCGCGTCAAGGACGATCACCCGTCCGGCCCGACCGATTCACCCGCAGCGATAGATGTGCTCTGCACCCATACGCCCGTCCCGCGGCTTTCGTGCGGAGTGCACCCATCGCGGCGGCACCGTCTAGTCGAGCGGTACGGACCGGCGCAGCGGGTCCCGCAGATCGGTGCCGTTCGTGAGCCAGCGCTCCTCCAGGGCCTGCGCGCCGTGCACCCGCTTCCACGCCGCCTCGTTCGGCGTCATCGGCAGCAGCGGCAGGAAGCGGACCGGATCCCTCGGCTCGTCGAGCTCCAGGTCCTCCACCAGTCCGCCCGGCTCCGCGACCAGGACCGAGCTGAACGGGGCGCCGGGCCATAGGGGTTCACCCACGTCGAGCGAGGCGCCCGCGGCCACCACGACGCCCTCGACCTGCGGGGTCGAGGCGAGGACGGCGAGCGGGCGCAGCACCTTGTCGGTGTCGGCGAGTCCCGCCCGTACGGACAACAGCAGTTCGGCGCGCGGGCCCTTCACGGGGTCGGCGAGCGCGGACGTCGGATCGGTCATCGGATGTGCGGACATGCCGAGGGTGGCGTACCGCACGACATCGCCGTCGATGAATCGGAGCACCTCGATCCGGTCCGTGCCGAGGAACGTCACCGCGGCCCGCGCGTCCGGTTCACCGAGCGCCGTACGCAGCCGGGCCTCGACCAGAGCAAGAACTTCTCCCATGACCTGAGCATAAAGCGCGTGTGAAACGGGCAACGGAAGGGATTGACCCTCTGTCGGCTGATAGTCTTGGCCGCTGGTCGGGACTCCCGACTACTCGTCATCCCCCAAGGGGGACCGGCTGGAGGAGGTGGGGCTGCGTGGATCGAAGTCGGTCGGGCAGTACCAACCGCTCTTCCGCCCCGCACCCGAGCCCGGTGCGCTTCTCCCGGTGATCTGAGCCTTCCGTACCCGGTCCGCTCGTCACCCGGCATCTCGCACGACGGAAGAGCACTTCGCCTTTGCCTGTCTGTAGCGAACGCCGTCACCGCGTTTCCGCGGTGCCGCCCGCTTTGTGGACGACGTAGCTCCTCGTCCCCATTCCGGGCTGTGCCACGCCTCGCCGGCGGCTTCTCCGTGAAGGAGCATGCCAAATGTCGATGATCCGTGACCTGCGCGCAGCGGTCCGTCCCACCCTGCGCCCCTCGCTGCGCAAGGCCGGCTCCGGCCTCGCCTCGCCGTACGCCACCTATGACGCCACGCGTGACCCGTCCGCCTCCAGCGCCGTCGTCGACTGCGCCGTCTACCGCGACGGCCGCCGCCTGGAGGACCACGCCTGCCTGACGCCGCGCGGCGCGATGCGTCAGGTGCGGGAGAGCGGCGGCTTCGCCTGGATCGGTCTGCACGAGCCGACCGAGGCCGAATTCGCCGGTATCGCCGCGGAGTTCGGACTCCACCCGCTGGCCGTCGAGGACGCCGTCCACGCTCATCAGCGCCCCAAGCTGGAGCGGTACGACGACACCCTCTTCACCGTCTTCAAGACGATCCACTACGTCGAGCACGCCGAGCTCACCGCCACCAGCGAGGTCGTCGAGACCGGCGAGGTGATGTGTTTCACCGGCCCCGACTTCGTCATCACCGTCCGGCACGGCGGGCAGGGCTCGCTGCGCAACCTGCGCCATCGCCTCCAGGGCGAGCCGGAACTCCTCGCCAAAGGGCCTTCCGCCGTCCTCCACGCCATCGCCGACCATGTCGTCGACGGTTACATCGCGGTCGCCGACGCCGTCGAACTCGACATCGACCAGATCGAGATCGACGTCTTCTCCCCGCCGGCCAAGGGCTCCACGCGCGGCACGGACACCGGCCGGATCTACCAGCTCAAGCGCGAGGTACTGGAGTTCAAGCGGGCCGTCACCCCGCTGCTGCGCCCGATGCAGCTGCTGAGCGAGCGCCCCATGCGGCTGGTGGACCCGGACATCCAGAAGTACTTCCGCGATGTCGCGGACCACCTCGCGCGCGTGCAGGAGCAGGTCGTCGGCTTCGACGAACTCCTCAACTCGATCCTCCAGGCCAATCTGGCCCAGGCGACCGTCACGCAGAACGAGGACATGCGCAAGATCACCTCGTGGGCGGCCATCATCGCCGTGCCGACGGCGGTCTGCGGCGTGTACGGCATGAACTTCGACCACATGCCCGAGCTGGAGTGGAAGTACGGCTACCCCATGGTGCTGGTCGGCATCACGGTGATCTGTTTCGCCATCCACCGCACCCTCAAGCGCAACGGCTGGCTCTGAACGGGCTCCCGATAGGCTGCGGGGCATGACAAGCGCACCGCTCGACCTCGCCCTCGTCGAGGAGGCCACCAAGAAGTCGGGGCTCATCTGGGTCCGGGGCGACGCCCCCTCCGCCCGGGCGCTGTGGCATGCCTGGCACGAGGGCGCGGCGCACGTCGTGGGCGACGGCCCGGGTGAGCAGCCGCTGCCCGGTCTCCTCGCGGGCGCGACGGCCGAGGTGACGGTCCGCAGCAAGGACAAGGGCGGTCGGATCATCGCCTGGACGGCGGCCGTGAGCGAGCTGGCGCCGGGGTCGGAGGCGTGGGACGCCGCCGTCGCCGAGCTGAAGGGCAAGCGCCTGAACGCGACGGACGGCGAGGCCATGCCGGAGCGCTGGGCGCGCGAGTGCCGGGTGCTGCGGCTGGAGCCGGTGCGTTCCACGACCGATCTGCCGGACGGCTCCCTGGCGGCGGTCCCTCAGCCGTCGGGGGCCACGACGCGACGCCCCGTACCGGCCGCGCTGCCCCGCCTGCTGCTCAAGCGGCGCAAGCGCTGACGCGAGGCCCGGCGGCTCACGTACGCGGCAGCTGCTTGCCGTAGTCCAGCGTCTGGTCCTTCGACGGCTCCTCCAGCGGGAAGTCCTTGTCCCACTCGGACAGCACCACCACCCCCGCTCCGCCGCCGCGGGCGAACCGGAGCGGGAACGGAGTCCCGTCCAGCGCCACGTCCAGCGTGCCGCCCTCGCCGTCGGCGCCGCCCTTGACCTTGACCGTGCGGATGCCGCCGATCTTGTCGCGGTCGCCCTTGACGACCTCGCCGTGCAGCCCGATGAGCCCGTCCAGGAGCAGGTCCATGTCGGTGAAGCCGCGCAGCTGCTTGTACGACGGGTCGTCCTGCGGCACCTTCACGTACTTGTCGTCGAGCTTGTCGGCGGCCTCGCTGTCCGTGTCGTCCGACTCGCTCGGCGCGCCGGACCCCCCACCGGACGCCGTGCCGCCGGACGACTTGTCGTCGTGCGCCCAGAAGCCCGCGTCGGCCTTCAGGTAGAGCGCCTCGCCGATCCGCAGCAGCTCGAAGGTGCTGTTCTTCGTCGTCACCGAACCGCTCGCGCCGTCCTGCTTGAGCCGCATGTTCAGCTTGTACGTGCCGCCCTTGCTGACCAGCGTCCCGGCCAGCCGCACCGCCTTCGCCGTGTCGGCGGCGGACTGGGCCTTCTGCTCGATGGCGGTCGCCTCGAGCTTCCCCACCCCGTTCGTCCCCTCGTCCGGATCGGACGCGCAGGCGGTGAGACCCGCCGTCAGACCGGCGCAGAGCACCACGGGCAGGACAACCCGGCGGATGCGCGATGCAGTGGGGAGTGCGGTCACCTGCGCTGCCTCTCGAACGTCGTCGGTGGGGGGACGGCAGACCGCAGCGTACCCGGGCCCGGGAGCGTCGTCGCAGGCAGCCGTACGGGCGCGCTGCCGGAGCGCCGTGGAAGGGCACGGGCTAGCCTGAATCAGGCATACCTCAGCAATGACCCGAATCGTGCGACACCGAGGAGGCGCGTGGCATGGCGGCAGGCGCCCCCCGGATCTTCGTCTCGCATCTCGCCGGTGTCCCCGTGTTCGACCCCAACGGCGACCAGGTCGGCCGGGTCAGCGACCTCGTCGCCATGCTCCGCGTGGGCCGGCGCCCGCCCCGGCTGCTCGGCATGGTCGTGGAGGTCCTCAGCCGCCGCCGGGTCTTCGTCCCGATGACCCGCATCACGGGTGTCGAGTCCGGCCAGGTCATCACCACGGGTGTGGTGAACATGCGTCGCTTCGAGCAGCGCCCCACGGAACGGCTCGTCCTCGGCGAGCTGCTCGACCGCCGGGTGCGGCTCGTGGAGACGGACGAGGAGGTCACCGTCCTGGACGTGGCCATCCAGCAGCTGCCGGCCCGCCGCGACTGGGAGATCGACAAGGTCTTCGTACGGCGCGGCAAGCCCGGCGCGCTGCGCCGCAAGGGCGAGGCGCTGACCGTGGAGTGGTCGGCGGTGACCGGCTTCTCGCTGGAGGAGGAGGGGCAGGGGGCGGAGAACCTGGTCGCCACCTTCGAGCGGCTGCGCCCCGCCGACCTGGCCAACGTGCTGCACCACCTCTCGCCGAAACGGCGGGCCGAGGTCGCCGCCGCCCTCGACGACGACCGGCTCGCCGACGTCCTGGAGGAGCTGCCGGACGACGACCAGATCGAGATCCTCGGCAAGCTGAAGGAGGAGCGGGCCGCGGACGTCCTGGAGGCGATGGACCCGGACGACGCGGCCGACCTGCTCTCCGAGCTGCCGGAGGAGGACAAGGAGCGGCTGCTCACCCTGATGCGCCCGGACGACGCGGCGGACGTGCGCCGGCTGCTCGCGTACGAGGAGCGGACCGCTGGCGGTCTGATGACGACGGAGCCGATCGTGCTGCGGCCCGACGCCACGGTCGCGGACGCGCTGGCTCGCGTACGACAGCAGGACCTGTCTCCCGCGCTCGCGGCGCAGGTGTACGTGTGCCGGCCGCCCGACGAGACGCCGACGGGCAAGTACCTGGGCATGGTCCACTTCCAGCGGCTGCTGCGCGATCCGCCGTTCACGCTGGTCAGCTCGCTGGTGGACAGCGATCTGCCGCCGCTCGCGCCGGGCACCCCGCTGCCCGCCGTCACCAGCTATCTCGCCGCCTACAACATGGTCGCGGCGCCGGTCGTGGACGAGAGCGGGTCGCTGCTCGGCGCGGTGACCGTCGACGACGTGCTCGACCACCTGCTGCCGGAGGACTGGCGGGAGACGGAGTTCCACGAGGGGGCTGCGCATGGCGGCTGAGCGCGGTCAGGAGCGGGAGAGGGACCGGGAGCGCGAGCGGTCCATGCCCCGGATCCGGCTCGACCTCCCGCGTGAGCGACGGGCCAGGCTGCTGCCGGAGTACGACCCGGAGGCCTTCGGCCGGCTCTCGGAGCGGATCGCGCGCTTCCTGGGCACCGGGCGCTTCCTCGTCTGGATGACGCTGACGATCATCGTCTGGGTGCTGTGGAACGTCTTCGCGCCCTCGTCGCTGAAGTTCGACGAGTACCCGTTCATCTTCCTGACCCTCGCGCTGTCGCTCCAGGCCTCGTACGCGGCCCCCCTGATCCTTCTCGCCCAGAACCGGCAGGACGACCGGGACCGGGTCAATCTCGAACAGGACCGCAAGCAGAACGAGCGGTCGATCGCGGACACCGAGTACCTGACCCGGGAGATCGCGGCGCTGCGGATGGGCCTCGGCGAGGTGGCGACCCGGGACTGGATCCGCTCGGAGCTCCAGGACCTGGTCAAGGAGATGGAGGAGCAGCGCCGGGACGGCCACCGGGACCACCGGGATCCCTTCTCCCCGGGCGGCGACCGCAGAAGTGACGTAACCGACCGCTGACGGGCTTTCCGGGGGCGGTGGTCGGCGCCGTACCATCGTCCGTATGGCTACGGAAGACGCGGTGCTTGAAGCACTGGCGACGGTGAACGACCCCGAGATCAACAAACCGATCACCGAACTGGGCATGGTCAAGTCGGTGGAGATCGGATCCGACGGCAGGGTCGCCGTCACGGTCTACCTCACCGTCTCCGGCTGCCCGATGCGCGACACGATCACCCAGCGCGTGACCGACGCGGTCTCCCGGGTGGAGGGCGTCTCCGGCGTCGACGTGACGCTGGACGTGATGAGCGACGAGCAGCGCAAGGAGCTGGCCGCGGCGCTGCGCGGCACGACGGCCGAGCGCGAGGTCCCCTTCGCCAAGCCCGGCTCGCTGACCCGCGTGTACGCGGTCGCCTCCGGCAAGGGCGGCGTCGGCAAGTCCTCCGTGACCGTGAACCTCGCCGCGGCGATGGCCGCGGACGGGCTGAAGGTCGGTGTCGTCGACGCCGACATCTACGGCCACTCCGTACCGAGGATGCTGGGCGCGGACGGCCGTCCCACCCAGGTCGAGAACATGATCATGCCGCCGTCCGCGAACGGCGTGAAGGTCATCTCCATCGGCATGTTCACCCCCGGCAACGCCCCGGTCGTGTGGCGCGGCCCGATGCTCCACCGCGCGCTCCAGCAGTTCCTCGCGGACGTGTACTGGGGCGACCTGGACGTGCTGCTGCTCGACCTGCCCCCGGGCACGGGCGACATCGCGATCTCGGTGGCGCAGCTGGTGCCGAACGCCGAGATCCTCGTCGTCACCACCCCGCAGCAGGCGGCGGCCGAGGTCGCCGAGCGGGCCGGCTCGATCGCCGTCCAGACCCACCAGAAGATCGTCGGTGTCGTCGAGAACATGTCGGGCCTGCCGTGCCCGCACTGCGACGAGATGGTGGACGTCTTCGGCTCGGGCGGCGGCCAGCGGGTCGCGGACGGTCTGACGCGGACCACCGGCGCGACGGTTCCGGTCCTCGGGTCCATTCCGATCGACGTCCGCCTGCGCGAGGGCGGCGACGAGGGCAAGCCGGTCGTCCTGACGGACCCCGACTCCCCCGCGGGCTCGGCGCTCCGCGCCATCGCCGGCAAGCTCGGCGGCCGCGCGCGCGGCCTGTCGGGCATGAGCCTGGGCATCACGCCCCGGAACAAGTTCTAGCCGCCACGTCGGTGGTGGGCAGCTGTTCCGCTGGGGCGGAACGGGTGGGCACCACCCGACCACCGGCCCGCGCGGTCCGCGCAGCGTGAAGGGCGCCGCTCACGAGAGCGGCGCCCTTTCGCGCGCTGAGGAGGCGTACACCTCCAGGTCTTCACGCGCCTAGGAGGCGTACGCCTCCAGGTCCTCCACCGCGGAGAACGCCAGCCCGTACGCGCTCATGCCCCTGCCGTACGCCCCGATGTGCACCTCGCCCGCCGAGCCGGCGAGCACCCACCCGAACTCCGACTCGCGGTAGTGGAAGGGCATCGGCACCCCGTCCACCGGCAGCGACAGCGTCGACCACTCCGCGCCGTCCAGGTCGTCCGCCAGCTCGAACGCGGTCTCCGTCTGCTGGTCCAGCCAGTCGTCCCGCAGCGCGTGGTCCAGCTGCGGGGGCCAGGTGTACGCGAGCAGTCCGGAGCCGGCCAGCCAGGCGGCGGAGGCGACCGTGGTGGCTTCCAGAACACCCGTGCCGTCACCCGTGCGGCGAACCGGGTTCGCCGCCACCGTCACGACGACCGCGAAGCGCTCCTTCTCGGCCGCGCTCGCATCCGACTTTATGGACGGCTCGTCCCCGTGGCCCATCGAGCCGTGCTGGACGGTCCCGTCCGCCGCCGTGCCCACCTGCATCAGCCAGCGCGGGCCGGTGAACGCCTCGTCAAGTCCGTACCAGGGGAAGGGTGCGCTCAGAAAGCCGTCGACCGTACGCCGGGCTCCGGGCACTCCCTCCACCCGACTCGTCGTCTCCATCTCGGCCGCCTCCTCGATCGTCGTGCCCGCGTCGGCGGACAACAGATGGAGGATAGCCACCGACCCCCGTCAGGTCGTGTCAGCCCAGGTCATCAGGTCGCGTCGGAGTCGTACGGGGGCCGCTCGCCGGCGGCCGGCTTGTCCTGCTTCTTGAGGAGGTCGGGGGACCCTGCCCCGTCGCCCTCGGCGCGGGAGGCGCCCCCGACGGCCGCCGGCACCGACGGAGTCTCCGGCTCGCGGCCGTGCACCGCGTCCGCGACGTCGTTCATCTCCTTCTTCAGGTCGAAGCTGCTCCGCAGCTCCTTCAGCTCCCTGAAGTCCTCGTTGCCGTCGAGCTGCTTGCGCAGGAACGTCTTCGGGTTGAGGTCCTCGAACTCGAAGTCCTTGAACTCCGGACCCAGCTCGGTGCGGATGTCGGCCTTCGCGCTCTCCGAGAAGTCGCGGACCTTGCGGACGAAGCGCGAGACGTCCTGGATGACCTTCGGCAGCTTCTCCGGACCGAAGATGAGCACGGCGAGGACCACGAGCGTGACGAGCTCGAGTATGCCTAGGTCGTTGAACACCTTGCTGCTCCTTACACCGGGTCCGGGGCCCGCTCCACGGTACCCGCCGAAACAGCCGGGCGGGTACCTCGCGGTGTCCCCCACATGGCGCTCAGTCGCCCTGTGAGGAACCGAGCGTCAACGTCTTGGTCTGCTCCTTGCCTCCTCGCAGCAGCGTCAGCTCCAGCCGGTCCCCGGGACGGTGGGCGCGGATCTTGACGATCAGCTCCTCACCGCTGTGGACCCGCTGGCCGTCCACCTTGGTGATGACGTCGCCGGGCCGGACGCCGGCCTTGGCGGCGGGGCCGCCGGGCGTGACGGAGGGGGAGCCGTCCTTGCCCTTCTCCCCGACGCGGGCGCCGTCGCCGTTGAACTGCATGTCCAGGCTCACTCCGATGACGGGGTGGGTGGCCTTGCCGGTGTTGATGAGCTCCTCGGCGACCCGCTTGCCCTGGTTGATCGGGATGGCGAAGCCGAGGCCGATGGACCCGGACTGGGCCCCTCCCTCGCCGCCCGAACCGTCACCGGCGGCGCGGATCGCGCTGTTGATGCCGATGACCCGGGCCTTGGAGTCGACCAGCGGGCCGCCCGAATTGCCGGGGTTTATCGGGGCGTCGGTCTGCAGCGCGTCGACATAGCTGACGTCGCTGCCGTCGCCCTTCTCGCCGCCCGCCGTGATGGGCCGCTCCTTGGCGCTGATGATGCCGGAGGTCACGGTGTTCTGGAGATCGAAGGGGGCGCCGATGGCGACGACCGGGTCACCGACCCGGACGTTGTCGGAGTTGCCGAGCGGCAGCGGCTTGAGGCCCGAGACCCCGGTGACCTTGACGACGGCGAGGTCGTAACCGCTGTCCTTGCCGACCAGCTTGGCGCTCGCGGTCTCGCCGCTGCTGAAGGTGACCGAGATGTCCCCGGAGGAGGCCGCCGCGTCGACCACGTGGTTGTTGGTGAGGATGTGGCCCTGGGTGTCCAGGACGAAGCCGGTCCCGGTGCCGGCGGCCCCGCCCCCGCTGACGTGCAGGGTGACGACGCTGGGCAGGGCGCTGGCCGCGATCCCGGCCACGCTGTCGGGCGCGCGGTCGGAACCCTCGGGGCCGGCCTGGGGCAGCTCGACGGTGGTGATGCCGCCGTGACGCTCGACGTAGGCGCCGACCGCGCCGCCGAGGACGCCCGTGATCATGGCGAAGATCAGCGCGCCCGTGAGCGCGAGCCCGCGCCGGGACCGGCGGCGCTTGCCGGGTGGCTGCGTGCCGATGCTCAGCGGGGCTAGCGGGAGAGGTGCGCCGGGGGCGCCCCAGGGGTCGTACTGCACCCACTGGGCGGGCTGCGCGGGCTGCGGTGCGACCGGCAGGGGCTGCGGTGCGGGGTGGGGGGCAGGCTGCGGCTGCGGCGCCGAGTGGGTGGCCGGCTGGGGCTGCGGCGCCGGGTGGGGGGCCGTGTGAGGCGTCTGCGGGGGTACGGGGACGCCGTGGGCCGGGGTGGCCACCGGTCGCTGGACGGGCGGGGCGGGGGCCCACGGCCCGGGACCGCCGTAGGGCGGGGTCCGGTACTCGTCGGGCTCGTGCAGCGGCCGCGGCTGCTGCTCCGGCGGTGCCTGCGTCGTCCCGGTCCGCTGCGCCGACTGGGCGTGCTCGGTCCGCGCGTGTACGGCGGGGGCCTCGCCCGCCGCCATGACCGCCAGGGGCTCCGGGGCCTCCTCGGCCTGCCGGGGTCTCTGTGCCTCGGTGTCCTCGGGGCCGACGGGCGGCTCGGACGCCGAGGGGGCCTCCGGCGCCGCGGGGGCGGCGAGCGTGAAGTCCCCCTCGTCCGCGGCCGGCGGCTCCGGTGTCCCCGGGCCTCGTCCGGGGGGACCTTCGGCCGGCGGCGTACTCGTAGGCCGGCTCCACCACTTCGGCTTCTGGCCGGTGGGCTTCCCGTCGTTCATGCTCTCCCCGCAACAGCTGACCTGGCCGCGCCCGCCTGCGTCGGGCGCTCGTGCCCTGGATTCAACCAGGTCCCGGGTCAGCGTTGGGAGGTGAGCGGGATCGTCGACGAACTCGTGGCCGTGAGCTTCGTCGGCGCGGGGTGGGCGCCCGGCCGGCCCAGCGCGTCGGCCCCGGCCGCGAACGCCAGGTGCAGGGCCGGTCCCGTGGGACGTACGAACGGCGAGAGCGCGAGCAGCGACGGCGGAGCCGGGTGCTGCGTCCGGCTCGCCACGGCGGGGGTCGTCCCACCGGGCACCAGCGGCCCGGGGGCCACGATCCCGGGGGTCGCCGCGCCCGCGCCGAACGGGCTCACCGAGGAGTCGGTGACGGACCGCTCCCCCGACCGCCCGCCCCGGCCGGTGGGCGTGCCCGCGTTCGTCCCGGCGCCGGAGCCCGGGTTGGTGCCGGGGCCGCCGGAGGCGGCGGCGCGCAGCGGAGTGACGGTGCTGCCCGTGCCCTCGCCGCGCGCCCCGACGTTCGGCGAGGACTCCAGCGGCAGGGCGCCGCCGAGCGCGATGGCGGCGAAGGAGACCGCGCTGGCCGCGGCGATCCCGAAGCGCCGACCGCGCCAGGGCGTCCGGTCGTGGTCGGGCCGGCCGCCGACCTCGTGGATGCGGAAGCCGGAGTGCGGGGAGGAGACGGCGGCCGTGGCGAAGCCGTCGGACTTCACGCCCCCGGCTCCGCCGGGACCGGTCAGGCCGAAGAGCTCGTCGAAGGGTCCCCCCCGACGGTCGTCACCCCCCGGGTCACCGGGCCCCCCGGGCAGCCCCTGGAGACGGGCCAGGAGCCCCGCCGAGGGCGGAGGGGGCGCGGTGGAGGCGAAGACGCTCTTCAGTCTGCGCTGGGCGTCGGCCTCGGCCTTGCATCGGGCGCAGGTCGCGAGGTGCGCGAGAACCCGCTCGCGGGCGTCGTGGCCGAGTTCTCCGTCGACCAGGGCGGCGAGGCGGTCCCCGAGGTGATGCTCCGCGGGGGTCGGGCCGGCAGGACGTGTGTTCACGCCGTACCGCCCTCCCAGCCGACGGCGACCAGCGCGCGCTCCGCCCGGGCCTCGGGAGAGCGGTGCTTCAGCGCCTTGCGCAGGTGCGAGCGCCCGCGGTGGATCCGGCTGCGGACGGTGCCGAGCTTCACGCCGAGCGTGGCGGCGATCTCCTCGTACGAGAGTCCTTCGATGTCGCAGAGGACGACTGCGGCCCGGAACTCGGGCGCGAGGGTGTCGAGGGCCTGCTGGACGTCGGCGTCGAAGTGCGTGTCGTTGAACGCCTGCTGCGGCGAGGGCTCGCGGCTGGGCAGCCGCTCGGCCGCGTCGTCGGCGAGCGCGTCGAAACGGATCCGCTGCTTGCGGCGGACCATGTCGAGGAAGAGGTTGGTGGTGATGCGGTGGAGCCAGCCCTCGAAGGTGCCCGGCGTGTACGTCGACAGCGAGCGGAAGACGCGGACGAAGACCTCCTGGGTGAGGTCCTCGGCGTCGTGCTGGTTGCCGGTCAGCCGGTAGGCGAGGCGATAGACCCGGCCACTGTGCGTGCTGACGATCTCCTCCCAGGTGGGCGGAGTCCACGCCTGCGATTCCGCATCCGATGCGAAGGTCGCGGTGGTGGGAGCGGAGTCGGCGGTGTGGATTCGGTCAGCGGTGTCGGTCACGGATTTCGGCTCACCCGCCGACCTGAGAAGACGCCGAAGCACTCCTCCCCGATCCACAGGCGCAGCCGCACCTCCCCTGTCGGCTCTGGTGGTGTCCAGTGGAGCCCCTACCATAGCCACCCCGCCCGTTAGCTCCGGATAAGAATCTTTACGAGAATTTGGGACCGGCTCGCCCAGTGCTCCGCATCGCGTCCCGCCTTCTCTGAACGCGCGGTCCCATCTGCGGGTTCCCGCGCGCAGCGGATACAGTCACCGTTGCGCCAACTACGGGGACAGGAGAGGGCCATTACCGCCAACCGGCAGACGAGCTGGGCGTTCGCCGACGCCTTTGTCGCCGAGGACGAAGCGCTGCGCTGGGCCCGTGACCGGGCCCGGGAGGCAGGGCTGCCCTCGGTGTCTCCGGGCACCGGCGCCGCCCTGCGCCTGCTGGCCGCCACGGCGGACGCGAAAGCGGTGGCCGAGATCGGTACCGGCACGGGCGTGTCCGGGATCTACCTGCTGCACGGGATGCGCCCGGACGGGGTCCTGACGACGGTGGACCTGGAGCCCGAGCGTCAGCAGTTCGCGAAGACGGCCTTCCGCGCGGCGGGCTTCGCCGGGAACCGGGCGCGCTTCATCCCGGGCCGGGCCCTGGACGTCCTGCCGCGGCTCGCGGACGGCGGGTACGACCTCGTCTTCTGCGACGGCGACCGGCTGGAGTCCCTGGACTATCTCGCTGAATCGTTGCGCCTGCTGCGACCGGGGGGTCTTGTCTGCTTCGAGGGCGTCTTCTCGGACGGCCGCACGGTCGACGGGGCGGCCCAGCCGGCGGAGGTCCTGCGGGTGCGCGAGCTGCTGCGGACCGTGCGTGAGAGCCAGGAGCTGCTGCCGACGCTCCTGCCGGTGGGCGACGGCCTGCTGTGCGCGGTGCGGCGCGGCTGAGCCCCGCGCGCACCCCGGGGAACCGGGGCCCGTGGCCCGCGGGGCGGGAGACCCCCTACACACTCCTGCCCCGGCACGGTGTGTACCGTGCCGGGGCAGGAGCGGACAATCCTGGCTTGTCGTGTCAGCCGACTACCTGCTTCAGGGCGTCGCCGAGGGCTTCGGCCTCGTCCGGGGTCAGCTCGACGACAAGCCGACCGCCGCCTTCGAGCGGAACGCGCATGACGATGCCCCGCCCCTCCTTGGTCACCTCGAGCGGGCCGTCGCCCGTCCGCGGCTTCATGGCCGCCATGCTTGTTCCCCTTCCTGAAACCAGCTCTTCGTCAGCCGACGGCCCCTGATCGGGAGCACACGTCACCGGCATCGAACACATTGCTTCCAGGTCATTATCCCGCATCACAGGACCCGATGACCAACATCGGGTTGCATCGCTTCCGCAACGCGCTTCCGCAAAACCGTCCATTTCGGCGATCGGCCTGCGATACTGCGCCGCCTCTTCGCCCCCCGCGCGCCTTCGGTCTTTGACGCAGGTCACATGCACGGGGTGCGTGATCTCCGCCATGCTGAGCCGGTCAGAGTCTCAAGAACGCGAAGGGAAGCCGCGATGGCCGACACCGTGCTGTACGAAGTGAGCGACGGACTCGCCACGATCACGCTCAACCGGCCCGAGGCCATGAACGCGATGAACGTCGAGGCGAAGGTCGCCCTGCGGGACGCGGTGGAGGCGGCCGCGGCGGACACCGCCGTACGGGCGGTTCTGCTGACGGCGGCGGGCGACCGGGCCTTCTGCGTGGGTCAGGACCTCAAGGAACACGTGGGTCTGCTGATGTCCGACCAGGAGTCCGGGACGCGGCACACGATGAACACGGTCCGGGACCACTACAACCCGATCGTCAGGGCGCTGACCGGCATGAAGAAGCCGGTGGTGGCGGGCGTGAACGGGGTCGCGGCGGGGGCCGGCTTCGGTTTCGCGCTGGCGGCGGACTACCGGGTGGTCGCCGACACCGCCGCGTTCAACACGTCCTTCGCCGGTGTCGCCCTCACCGCCGACTCCGGCGTGTCCTGGACGCTGCCCCGGCTGATCGGCGCGAGCCGCGCCTCCGACCTGCTGCTCTTCCCGCGCTCGATCAGTGCCCAGGAGGCGTACGAGCTCGGCATCGTGAACAAACTGGTCCCGGCCGCCGACCTGGCGCAGGAGGCCCTGAAGGTCGCCCGCACCCTTGCCGCGGGCCCGACGGTGTCCTACGCGGCGCTGAAGGAGTCGGTGGCGTACGGGGCGGACCACTCGCTCGCCGAGGCGCTGGAGAAGGAGGACGAGCTCCAGACGGCGGCGGGCGCCTCCGAGGACCACACGATCGCGGTCCGGGCGTTCCTGGCCAAGGAGAAGCCGCGGTACGTCGGCCGGTGACACCGGCGGTGGCCGGGGTCGGCGTCAGCGGCCGCCCCGGGCCACGCAGTCCCGCAGGTGATCGTCGACGAGGCCGCAGGCCTGCATCAGGGCGTACGCCGTCGTGGGGCCGATGAACCGCAGGCCGCGCTGCTTAAGGGCCTTGGACAGGGCCGTCGACTCGTCCGTGACGGCCGGGACGTCGGCGAGGGTCAGCGGCGCCGGGCGGTTCGCCGCGTCCGGGGCGTACGACCAGATCAGGGCGTCGAGCTCGCCGGGGGTCCACGCCGCCAGCGCCTTGGCGTTCGCCAGGGTCGCGTCGATCTTCGCGCGGTTGCGGATGATGCCCTCGTCCGCGAGGAGCCGCTCGCGGTCGGCCTCGCCGAACTCCGCCACCGAGGCGATCTTGAAATCGGCGAAGGCCCGCCGGAAGCCCTCGCGGCGGCGCAGGATCGTGATCCACGAGAGGCCCGACTGGAACGCCTCCAGACACAGCCGCTCGAACAGCGCGTCGTCGCCGTGGACCGGGCGGCCCCACTCCTCGTCGTGGTACGCGACATAGTCCTCGGTCGACAGGCCCCAGGGGCAGCGCGGCGCGCCGTCCGGCCCGGGGATCGCCCCGCCGCTCATCGGTCCTCGTCCTTCCGGAGCGACGGGCCCGGCCCGTCGTTCCCCCCGGCCAGTACGGCCTGCAGCTCGGCGATCCGCGCGTCCCGCTCGGCGAGCTCCGCGGCCAGCCGCGACAGGACGTCGTCCACGTCCGCCATGCGGTAACCCCGCGCGGTCACCGGCAGCCGGAGCGCCTCGATGTCGGCGCGGCCGACCGGCCGGGTCGCCGGCAGGGGGTCCACCAGTTGCTCCGGTGCCACCTCGGGCAGCACCTCGCTGTCGCCTCCGCCGACCACCGCGAGGGTGACCGCCGCCACGACCACGACCATCGCGATCAGCAAGAACCAGAACACCAGCGCGCCTCTCCCCGGAGTGGAAACCGTCCGGTGCCGATCGTGCCATGCGCCACCGACAGTTAGGGTCGCAGGCGAACGGACGCGAGGGAGGACAAAAGGGATGCTGCGCTTGGGACGGCGTGAATTCGGGCCGCACGAGCCGGTGATCATGGCGATCGTCAACCGGACCCCCGATTCCTTCTACGACCGGGGCGCCACCTTCCGCGACGAGCCGGCCCTGGCCCGCGTCGAACAGGCGGTCGCCGAGGGGGCCGCGATCATCGACATCGGCGGGGTGAAGGCGGGTCCCGGCGAGGAGGTCACGGCGGAGGAGGAGGCGCGCCGCACGGTCGGTTTCGTCGCGGAGGTGCGGCGTCGGCATCCGGACGTCGTCATCAGCGTCGACACCTGGCGGGCCGATGTCGGCGAGGCGGTCTGCGAGGCCGGCGCCGACGTCCTGAACGACGCCTGGGGCGGGGTGGATCCGCGGCTCGCGGAGGTCGCCGCCCGGTACGGCGCCGGTCTGGTCTGCACCCACGCGGGCGGCGCGGAGCCGCGGACCCGGCCGCACCGGATCGCGTACGAGGACGTGATGGCCGACATCCTGCGGGTGACCGTGGGCCTGGCCGAGCGGGCGGTCGAGCTGGGCGTGCGGCGGGACGGGATCATGATCGATCCGGGTCACGACTTCGGGAAGAACACCCGCCACAGCCTGGAGGCGACCCGGCGGCTGGGCGAGATGACGGAGACGGGGTGGCCGGTGCTGGTCTCCCTGTCGAACAAGGACTTCGTCGGGGAGACCCTCGACCGCCCGGTCAAGGAGCGGGTCCTGGGGACGCTGGCGACGACGGCGGTGTCCGCGTGGCTGGGGGCGCGGGTGTACCGGGTGCACGAGGTGGCGGAGACCAGGCAGGTGCTGGACATGGTGGCGTCCATCGCGGGGCACCGGCCGCCCGCGGTGGCCCGGCGCGGGCTCGCCTGAGGCGGTATGGCGGGACCAGGGGGCCGGGGGGCCGCGGAGCCGGGGGGCCGCGGGGCCGGGCCGCCCGTGGGGCACCCGGTCCCGTGGAGCGGTCCCCCGAGGGTTACCGGCCCGTCTCCTTCGACACCAGTCCGACCGCCTCGTCCACGTCGTCCGTCACGTGGAACAGCAGCAGGTCGCGCTCGGACGCCTTGCCGCCCGCCACCACCGTGTCGCGCAGCCAGTCGACCAGGCCGCCCCAGTACTCCGTGCCGAAGAGCACGATCGGGAAGCGGGTCACCTTGCGCGTCTGGACCAGCGTGAGGGCCTCGAAGAGCTCGTCCAGGGTGCCGAGGCCGCCCGGGAGGACCACGAAGCCCTGCGCGTACTTCACGAACATCGTCTTGCGGACGAAGAAGTAACGGAAGTTCACGCCGATGTCGACGTGCGGGTTGAGCCCCTGCTCGAAGGGCAGCTCGATGCCCAGGCCCACCGAGATGCCCTTGGCCTCCCGCGCGCCCTTGTTCGCCGCCTCCATGGCGCCCGGGCCGCCGCCCGTGATCACCGCGAAGCCCGCCTCGACCAGCGCCCGGCCGAGCCGCACGCCGGCCTCGTACTCGGGCGAGTCCGGCTTCGTGCGGGCCGAACCGAAGACGCTGATCGCGCTCGGCAGTTCGGCGAGGGCGCCGAAGCCCTCGACGAACTCGGACTGGATGCGCATGACCCGCCAGGGGTCGGTGTGCACCCACTCCGAGTCGCCCTCGGTGTCCAGCAGACGCTGATCCGTGGTTCCCGGCTGGATCTGGTCCCTGCGCCTGAGCACCGGTCCCAGCCTCTGCTCCTCGGGCTTCGACGCTCCCTCTGGGATACCCATGGCCTGCTCCCTCCACCGATCCACTGATCTTCTGGTTCGGTCAGGGTAGGTCCACAGAGGTGACGAAATGCGAAATTACGGCAGTCAGGCGGTGAGCCAGTCCCGGAGCCGGGCCTCGCAGTGGACGATCCGGTCCACGATGACGTGCTCGTCCACCTTGTGGGCGTAGATGGGGTCGCCGGGGCCGTAGTTGACGGCCGGGACGCCGAGGGCGCTGAAGCGGGCGACGTCGGTCCAGCCGAACTTGGGGTGGGCGGTGCCGCCGACCGCCTTCATGAACTCCGCCGCGGCCGGGTGCGAGAGGCCCGGCAGGGCGCCGCCGCTGTGGTCGTCGACCACGAACTCGGCGACCCCGCAGTCCGCGAAGACCTCGCGGACGTGCGCCTCGGCCTCGGCCTGCGTGAGGTCGGGGGCGTAGCGGTAGTTGACGACGACCGTGCAGGCGTCGGGGATCACGTTGTTGGCGACGCCGCCCTCGATCCGTACGGCGTTCAGGCCCTCGTGGTACTCCAGGCCGTCGATGACCGGCCTGCGGGGCTCGTACGCGGCGAGCCGGGCGAGGATGGGGGCCGCCGCGTGGATGGCGTTGGAGCCCATCCAGGAGCGTGCGGAGTGGGCACGCTCGCCCTCCGTCCGCAGGAGGACGCGCAGGGTGCCCTGGCAGCCGCCCTCGACCTCGGCGTTCGAGCCCTCCAGGAGGACCGCGAAGTCACCCTCCAGCCAGTCGGGATGCGCCTCGGCGACCTTCCCGAGGCCGTTGAGGTGCGCGGCGACCTCCTCCTGGTCGTAGAAGACGAAGGTGAGGTCGCGGTTGGGCTCGGGGACGGTGGCGGCGATCCGGAGCTGGACGGCGACGCCCGACTTCATGTCGGAGGTGCCGCAGCCCCACAGGACGCCGTTCTCGTCGAGGCGCGAGGGCACGTTGCCGGCGATCGGGACGGTGTCGATGTGTCCGGCGAGGACGACCCGCTCCGCGCGGCCGAGCCGGGTGCGGGCCACGACGTTGTTGCCGTACCGGTCGACGGTGAGATGCGGCAGGGTCCGCAGGGCCTGCTCGATCGCGTCGGCGAGCGGCTCCTCTGTCCCGCTGACGGAGGGGAAGTCGACGAGCGCGGCGGTGAGCGCCGGACCGTCCAGCGTGAGGTCGAGGGGAGCGTTGTCAGCCATGTGCCGACCCTAACCCGGCCTCCAGTACGGTGGGCCCCGTGTCCGAGCCCATCCGCCCCTCCCGCAGCTCCCGCCACGGCCGCCTCGCGAGGTTCACGGCCGCCTTCGTCGTGCTTCTCGGTCTGGCCGCCTATGTGGCCGTGCACTACGTCACGGGCTCCAAGGGCGCGCCGCGGTGCAGTGTGGGCAGTGGCGAGAACACGTACGAGTTCTCGCCGGAGCAGGCGTCGAACGCGGCCACCATCTCCGCCGTGGGCACCACCCGCCGGATGCCCGAGCGCGCGGTCACCATCGCGCTGGCGACGGCGCTCCAGGAGTCGGCGCTGCGCAACATCGAGCACGGCGACCGTGACTCGCTCGGCCTCTTCCAGCAGCGCCCCTCGCAGGGCTGGGGCACCCCGCGGCAGATCCTGGACCCCGTGTACTCCTCGGGGAAGTTCTACGAGGGTCTCGCGAAGGTTCCGGGGTATTCGCGGCTGCCGCTGACCGTGGCGGCGCAGAAGGTGCAGCGCAGCGGTTTCCCGCAGGCGTACGCGAAGCACGAGCCGGACGCGGCGCTGCTGGCGGCCGCGCTGACGGGCCGCTCGGCCGCGTCCCTCCGCTGCACGACGAGCGCGGTGCCGGAGGGGCGGCCAGGGGACCCGGCGAAGGTGCGGGCGGAGCTGGCGCGGGACTTCGGCGGGAAGGCCGCCCCGAGGACGACGGCCGGTGGTGACGCCGAGGGCGCGGGCGGCGCCGGGGCGAACGGGAGCGGAGCCCCCGCGGTGCTCTCCGTGCCCGTTCTCGCGACCACCGGCACGGACGCGCAGCGCGGCTGGGAGCTGGCGCACTGGGCCGTGGCGCGGGCGGACGAGCTGCGGATCGTGGAGGTCTCGTACGCGGACAAGGTCTGGCGTGCGAGCGACGTCTCGGGGTCGTGGACGAAGGCCACCACCCCGGGTGACGGCACGGTGCGCATACGGCTCGCGCAGTAGTCGAGCACACGTACGCGGGTTCACTCGGCCGAGTCATTCGCCATGTTCTCGGTCCCTGCCCCGCACACCGACATGACTCCCCTTGCGGCACAAGGGAAGTGACGGTTCAGCAGGGTTCGATCTTCAGCGCCTTCGTCCGCTTTCCTCCCCGCCTGATAATGCGATGCATTACAGAGCCTTTACCTTCGGCCTCCGCAACCTCTCCCTCCCCCGTCTCGGTTGTCACGGCGTCAGAACGTCCTCTCCGTCGAAGGAGCACCATGTCCCTCCCCCTGACCCGTCGGATCGCCCGCGCCGCACTTCTCGTGGCGGCCGGAGCAGCCCCCGTGGTCGGTGCGGCCGGCTCCGCGAGCGCCATGGACCACAGCGTCGCGCCCACCGGGGCACTCTCCGGCATCTCCAGCCTGGACGGCGCCGGGGTCGGCAACACCGTCGACGGTGCCTCGCAGACCGCCACCGACACGGTCGGCGACACCGGCAGCAAGGCCGTCGGCAAGGCCGTCCCGGCCGCCGGCAAGACCGTGGGCACGGCGGGCAAGACCGCCACCCCGGCCGCGCAGAAGGCCGCGGGCGACACCACGGGCACCGCGGGCGAGGTCGTCGGCGAGACCGCCGGCGCGGCCACCGAGAGCGCCCCGTCGACCGGCGCCCTCGGCGAGAGCCTTCCGGCCGGTGGCGCGCCGTCGCTGGGCGGCCTGCCGCTCGGCGGCTGACCTCTCCGGGTACGTCCGGCGCAGCCGGGGCGTCCCGGCGCGTCCCGGCACACGCGAGGGCCCGGGGAGCATCACGCTCCCCGGGCCCTCCCGCGTCCGTACGACGTCAGCCCAGGCGCTTGACGGCCGCCTCGACGCGCTCGTCGGTCGCGGTGAAGGCCACGCGGACGAACCGCTCCCCCGCCGCCCCGTAGAAGTCGCCGGGCGCGACCAGGATGCCCTTCTCGGCCAGGTACGCCACCGTCTGCCAGCACGGCTCGTCGCGGGTCGCCCACAGGTAGAGGCTCGCCTCGCTGTGCTCGATCCGGAAGCCGTGCGTCTCCAGGGCCGTCCGCAGGGCCGTCCGCCGGGCCGCGTACCGCTCGCGCTGCGCGGCCACGTGCGCGTCGTCCCCCAGGGCGGCGACCGTCGCGGCCTGGACCGGGGCGGGAGTCATCATGCCGCCGTGCTTGCGGATCAGCAGCAGCTCGGCGAGCACGCCGGCGTCGCCCGCGACGAACGCGGCGCGGTAACCGGCCAGGTTGGAGCGCTTGGACAGCGAGTGGACGGCGACGATGCCCTCGTACGTACCGCCGCAGACGTCCGGGTGCAGCACCGAGACCGGGTCGGCCTCCCAGCCCAGCTCCAGGTAGCACTCGTCTGAGAAGACGAGGATGCCGTGCTCGCGCGCCCAGGCCACGATCCGGGTCAGCTCGTCCTTGCCCAGGACCTTGCCCGTGGGGTTCGAGGGCGAGTTGAGCCAGAGCAGCCTGACCGCGGCCGGGTCGAGGTCGGCGACCGGGTCGTCGTAGACGACGGGCTCCGCCCCGCAGAGCCGCGCGCCGACCTCGTACGTCGGGTAGGCGAGGCGCGGGTACGCGACCTGGTCCCCGGCGCCGAGCCCCAGCTGGGTCGGCAGCCACGCCACCAGCTCCTTGGAGCCGACGACCGGCAGCACGTTCCCGTGGGTGAGCCCGACCGCGCCCAGACGCCGCCCGCACCAGCCCGTCAGCGCGTCCCGCAGCTCGGTGGTGCCCCACACCGTGGGATAGCCCGGCGAGTCCGCCGCCGCCACCAGCGCCCGCTGGATCAGCTCGGGAACCGGGTCGACCGGCGTGCCCACGGACAGGTCCACGATGCCGTCCGGGTGGGCGGCCGCCGTCTTCTTGTACGGCTCCAGCTTGTCCCAGGGGAAGACGGGCAGGCGCGAAGAGACTGCGCCCGAGACTGCGCTCACGAGTTGGCTCACTTCCTCGTACGTACGGGGTGACGCGTGGGGGAAACGCGTCGGCGAAACGCGTCGGTCCCGTACAGCGGGCGAGGCCGTACGGGACCGGGGGCGGGGTGGCTCAGCCGTTCTGCGGCGGCAGAGCGGCGATGAAGGGGTGGTCGCGCTCGATCAGGCCGAGCTTGGAGGCACCACCGGGCGAACCGAGCTCGTCGAAGAACTCGACGTTCGCCTTGTAGTAGTCCTTCCACTCCTCCGGGGTGTCGTCCTCGTAGAAGATGGCCTCGACCGGGCAGACCGGCTCACAAGCACCACAGTCGACGCATTCGTCCGGGTGGATGTACAAGGACCGGGAGCCCTCGTAGATGCAGTCGACGGGGCACTCCTCGATGCAAGCCTTGTCCTTGACGTCGACACAAGGCTGCGCGATGACGTAGGTCACGCTGTCGTTCCTCCTCGGTAGGGCTGGTCTGCGCGGGAGCGCGGCGTCGTCGATGCCCGCCCCTAGTATCTCCGTTCTTGGGGTCGATCCGAACAGGAGGGGCGGAGAAGCCGTGGAATTCACCGCTGGAGGGCGCCTTGAGGTGCGTATTACCCCGGTTGACGTGGGAAAACGTGTCTCAGTTCGGTACGTGACGGACTCCGGTGCCCCGGGCGAGCGGTTCACCGACGCGGTCGGCGTTCTCACATCATGGGACGCGGGTGTGCTGCTGATCACACGCAGGACCGGCGAGAGTGTCCGGATCGCGGAATCCGCCCTGGTCGCGGGCAAGGTCGTGCCCGCCGCCCCGGCCCGCAGGCGGGGGCCCGCCGCCTCGTTCGAGGAGCTCGCGCGGGTGACGGCGCGCGCGTGGGAGCCGGTGGAGAGCGAGCGGCTCGGCGAGTGGACGCTGCGCGCCGCGGCGGGATTCACCCGCCGGGCCAACTCCGTGCTTCCCCTCGGGGATCCCGGGCTCGCGCTGGACGCCGCGCTGGAGCGGGTGCGTGGCTGGTACGCGCGGCGGGACCTCCCGGCGTACGTCCAGACGGCGACGGGTGCGGAGGGCACGCAGGAGCTGCTCTGCGCGGAGCTGGAGGAGCGCGGCTGGCGGCCGGAGGTCTCGGCGGAGGTACGGATCGCTGGGCTCGCGCCGATCGGTGACCTGGACGCGGACGTCTCGTCCGTCCGGCTGGCCCGCTCGGTGGACGACTCCTGGCTCCGGCGGTACCAGCGGTTCGGTGTGCCCGGCCCCCATGTGCTGAGCGTCCTCTCCAGCGGTCCGAGTGTGTGGTTCGCATCCGTACCGGGCACGGGAGACATACCGGCGGCGATCGGCCGCTGTGTGGTGGACGGCCGGTGGGCCGGCTTCATGGCGGTGGAGGTCGATCCGGCGCTCCGGCGCCGGGGGCTGGGCACGGCCGTCATGGCGGCGCTCGCCCGCCGGGCCCTCGACGAGGGCGCGTCGGCGGCCTGGCTCCAGGTGGAGACGGAGAACGGCGGGGCACGGTCGCTGTACGAGGGCATGGGTTTCGGGGTGCATCACCACTACCACCACTACCGAGCGGCGGAGGCATGACCGACTGGCGGGCGGAGTTCGCCGAGGAGGTCCGGGCGGAGCGCCCGGACCTGGCCCGGTTGTGCCTGCTGATCGGGGCGGTGGCGGACGAGACGGTGACGGAGGCCGACCTCGACGCGGCGGAGATCGAACTGGACCGGCTGGCCGGTGAGCTGCCCTACGGCGTGCGGAACCCCGAGGAGTGGGTGGCGGCGCTGGGCCGGCTGCTCGGCGGCCGGTACGGCTTCCAGGGCACCCCGGCCGACTACCAGCGTCTGGAGTCCTCGCTGCTGCACGAGGTCCTGCGGCGGAGGCGGGGGCTGCCGATCCTGCTGTCGGTCGTCTGGATGGAGGTCGCCCGGCGGGCCGGAGCGGCGGTCTACGGGCTGGGCCTGCCCGGGCACTTCGTCGTCGGCTTCGGCGACCCGGCGACCCAGGTCCTGGCGGACCCCTTCGCGGGCGGCCGCAGGATGACGGGCGTGGACGCGGAGCTGCTGGTGGCGGGCGCGACGGGGGAGGCCCTGGAGCCCTCCATGCTGCGCCCCGCGGACCCGCTGGACATCGTGCTGCGCATCCTCAACAACATCAGGGCCTGGGCCTCCCCGCGGCCGGAGCGCTCGGGGGTGGCGCTGTGGGCGGTCGAGCTGTCCCTGCTGCTCCCCTCGCACCCGGCGCGGCTGCGCTACGAGCACGCGGAACTGCTGGTGCAGCGCGGCGAGTTCCTCGCGGGAGCGGCGGAGATGGAGGCGTACGCCTCGGTCGTGGACGCGGTCGAGCCGAGCGCGGCGGCCTCGATCCGCCACAGGGCGCAGGCGGCGCGGGCGCTGTTGAACTAGGGCGCGTGGCGAAAGTCCCGCCTGTCCCGCGACGCCTGGCCCGCCCTAGGGGTCTCGCTCACTGCGCCTCGTCGTCCTGGCCGGTCCAGGGCGGGATGGTCCGCCAGGACTCCGGAAGGGGCCGTCACCGCGCCGAGGTCGACGAAGGTCCGTGAGGTCCCGAGGGTGTCGGTCATGGGCCGATTGAACCGCACGGCGCCGACGGGGGCCTCGCCCCGGGTCCCTGAGCCTCGGGGAGCGGCCGCGCCGTTCTCGACGTGCTGGTCGCGTTGGCGCGAGGGGGGCCTCACTGAGCGTAACGTGATCCACGCCCTGTGCGACCGGACGACTACGCGGAGCGAAAGGCTCACGATGCAGACCCCCTACGGCCCCGGCACCTTCGTCGCCCATACCGGCACCGACGTCTACGGCCCCGGCAAGGTCATCGGTGTGGACGGAGTCCACCGGCGCGTGCGGTTCGTGCGCTTCGCCGCCACCGTCCGCGCCGACGACCTGCGCCCCGCCTCGCCCCGCGAGACCAGGGAGATCCAGGACTGGCTGCGGGCGAAGAAGCAGCGGTACGGCGGGAACTGGTGACGGGCGGAAGACGGGAGCCCCACCCGGCCTGTCCTCCGGGTGGGGCTCCTCGGTCGACGCGTGCGGAACGTCAGCCCTGGCCGGTGAGGTCGATGACCTTCGTCCGCTCGGCCTTGGTCTTGCCCATCAGGGCGTCGCGCATCACGAAGGCGACGTCGTCGGCGGAGACCTGGTGCTTCTTGCCGTCACCCTTGGTGATCATGATGCCGTCGAAGACACCGTCCAGGAGCTTCTCGATCGCCTGCTTGTCGTAGACCTCCACCAGGCGGCCGTCGACGGGCTTCATGGAGAGGATCTGCGGCAGCGACCGCGCCGGGCCGAAGTCGATCTGCTTCGAGCCGGCCTTGATCGTGATCACGCCGGACATGGCGGGCTGGGCGAACTCCTTCATCGCCCGGTCCAGCTCGGCCTGGGTGATCGTGGGCTCGCGGGTGACGACGGGCAGTTCGACGGCCTTCGACGTGCCCGTCTGGACCTGGGCCCGGAACGCGTCCCTGACGAAGATCATCGATCGGGCGACGTCCAGGCCCTTGCCCGGCTTGCCCGGCACGGCGGTGACCTTGTTCGGGGAGAACCTGATCGTGCCCTCGGTGACCGAGCCGGACGTGCCGGACACGTCCCTGAGGGCGACCGCCAGCTTCTCCTCGTCGACCGGGATCATCGGCTCGGCGACGCGCTCGCCGCCGAAGAGGGAGCCGATCACGGAGACCGGGTTGTAGTCGCTGCCCGCGGCGGCGCGGACGGTCTCCTGGCTGTCGAGGGTGAGACCGGCCTTGTCCGGGGCCAGCTCGACCGTCTTCCCGTCGACGCTGAGCTTGAGGGGCACGAGGGCGCGCTTGCCGAGGGTGGCTTCCAGCTTGTCGACCGCCTCGTCCTTCGTACCGCCGCCGATGTCGACACCGAGGACGGTCGTGCCCTTGGGGACGTCGGAGTGGTTGAGGAGCAGGCCGGCGCCGTAGGCGACGCCGACGATGCCGAAGAGACCGGCGAAGACCAGGACGAGCTTCGAGCGGCCCTTCTTCGCCGGGGCGGAGGCGGCGGGCGACGCCGTCCGGGGAGCGGCGGGCGCCGCCGGTGCGCCACCGACGACCTCGGGGGCCGAGAAGCCCCGGTCCGCGCCCGAGGGGCCGGAGGGACCGGCAGGCACGACGGGGATACCGCTGGTGAGCGTGTCTCCGGAGACATGGCCGCCGCCGGGGCCCGCAGCGGGCGGGGCGACGGTGGCCGGGCTCTGCGGGGTCAGGACGGCGGTGTCCTCCGACATGCGCGGCGTCCCCGGGAAGGGACCGCCGCCCACGGGACCGCCACCCACCGGACCGCCGGCCACCGGACCGGCGCCCAAAGGACCGGCGCCCATCGGGCTGCTGCCGGTGACGGGCCCGGTGGTCGGGCCGGTCGGCTGCTGCGGGGCGGACGGGGGGTACGGGGCGCCGTCGGGGCCGTACGTGGCCTCGTCCTGCGGCGGCGTCGTGAGGTACATCGGCGTACCGCCCGCGGGCGTCGCCGAGATCGAGGCGCCGCCGACCGTCGGGATGCCGCCGGTCGCGGGGCCGGCGAACCCGGAACCGCGGGCCGGGCCGCCGGGGGCCGGGGTACGGCGGGGCGCGCCGGGGCCGGGACCGCCGCCGGGGCCGGCGCCCCTGCCGGAGGACCCGGGGGACGCGGGCGGCGCCGACGGCGTGGGGGGCGCGGCCGGGGTGGCGGCCGGCGCCGAGGCCGAGGGAGCGGCCGGCTTGCGCGGGGCGAACCAGTCGCTGGCGGGCTTGTCCTCCGCCGTGGGCCTCGGCTCCGCGGCGGCCGGAGCCTCGGGCGCCGGGGCCGGGGCGGGAGCGGGTGCCGCGGGCGCCTCCGCGGCCGGCTCGCGCTCGGGTGCCTCGGGCTCCGCCTCCCCGACCGGCTTGCGGACCACCACGGGCGGGATGGGCCGCGAACCCGGAATGTTGATCCGGATCCGGGTGGTCAGCGTGGTCTCGGTCTTCGGCTCCTCCGGCTGCGGCGGTGCGGGCGCGGCAGCGGCGCCGGGCGTGTTGTCGGACCCGTCCTGCGTGGGGTGGAGCGACGGATACTGACGGGATCCGTACGGCGGTGTACCCGACGGGTACGCGGCTCCACCGCGCCCCTGGGCGCCGGAGGACGAACTGTCAGTCTCTCGACCAGTTTCACGACTCAAAGCAGGTTCTCCCGGTTGGCTCCACCGCCCGCTCTTGCTGGTGCTCGTGTACCCGGGCGGCTCGGCGGCGCGCACCACCATACTGGCCGTCGCCGCCAGGCACCCGACGACGGGGGATCGAGCACGGGGCATTCCGGCCGAAGTCCGGGCAGCCCTTCACAGAAGCTCCGCTCATGTCGGCCTGTTCACGGGGCAGGTCGGGGAAGCCGCGACAGGGTGGCACACATCACAGCGATGGCCATGCCGCCGAGGAGGTAGACCATCTCCGCGACACCGCCCGCGAAGACGCCGTCGCCCTCCGGCCGTCCGAGGCCGAGCAGCACGATGGCGCCGAGCCAGCCCGCCCCGGGCGCCAGCAGGCCCAGTTGGGTGTCGGTGGCCCGCAGACCTCCGTAGAAGACGCCCGCGGTGGCGAGCAGCGCCACGATCAATCCGCCGGGCAGCCAGGCGGCTTGGGCGAGGGAGCCCGCCGCGCCGACGAGGGCGCCGAGGACGAGCAGGAGGACGTACCAGACGACACGGATGCTCACGGCGTCACCACCCCCGCGAAGAGGTCGGTCTCGCGCACGCCCGCCGGTGCGCCCGGCGTGCCCTTCACCAACTGGTAGTACTCCGTGGTGAAGATCGGCTGGCCCAGGTCGTTGGAGAGGGCGAAGAAGGGTCCGTCCACGGCGATTTGGGTGGCGTGGGCCCGCATCGCGGCGACCTTCCGTGCCGCACCGTCCGGGCCGCCGTCGATCTCGGCGGTGATCAGGGCCTCGTCGACGACTCCGGGGACGTCGCCGATCGCGGCGATGCCGGGGAAGTCGGTGCCGGCGGCGCGCAGCCGGTCGAAGGCGGCCTCCGCGACGGGGCGCGGGACCCGGTTCCAGTAGATCTTCGCGACGGAGTGGGCCGGGCCGAGGTCGGGGCGGTACGAGGCGTCCGCCGCCAGGTCCGCGGCGCGCATGGCGACGCGGTGGGCCTGGATGTGGTCCGGGTGGCCGTAGCCGCCGTCGGGGTCGTAGGTGATCAGCACCTGCGGGCGGGTCTCGCGGACGATGTCGACGAGGTACGCGGCGGCGGTGTCGACGTCGGTGTTCCAGAAGGCGTTCTCGCGCCGGTTCTGCTCGACGCCCATCATCCCGGAGTCGCGGAAGCGGCCGGGGCCCCCGAGGAAGCGGTGGTCGGTGACGCCCAGCTCCTTCATGGCGGCGGCGAGTTCGCCGACGCGGTGGGCGCCGAGCCGGTCCTCCCGGTCGGGAGCCAGGTGGGCGAGCCCGGGCGGGATGACCTCGCCCTCCTCGCCGAGGGTGCAGGTCACCAGGGTGACCAGCGCGCCCTGCGCCGCGTACCTGGCCATGGTGGCGCCGTTGTTGATCGACTCGTCGTCGGGGTGCGCGTGCACCAGGAGCAGACGACGGGCTGGGAGAACCGTCATGGCCCCACCCTACGAGGCGGGGCCCGGACCGTGACGGCAGGCCGGAGAACCGCAGGTCAGAACTTGAGGCCGCCGATCATGCCCGCCACGTTCGTGGTGAGCGTGCTGATGGACGGGGCGATGGACGAGCTCGCCAGGTAGAAACCCAGGAGCGCGCAGACCGCCGCATGTCCAGCCTTCAGCCCGGATTTCCGGATCAGCAGGAAGACGACGATCGCCAGCAGCACCACCGCCGAAATCGAGAGTGCCACGGCGGTTCACCTCCATACTTCTTCGGTCGGATATTCGGACGGTCAGTTCGGCGAGCATGTGCCAGGTGTCCCTTACCCACCTAGCGCTACGGATCATAACTATGTGTGGCTCCGCATTGATGGTGTACGGGGGCACAAGGGGGCGCACAGCGCTAGGTTCGGTCGCATGACCTCCAGGCAACCGCGGTCGTTCCCGCTCTCGTTCCCTCGTCAGTACGCCCGGACGCAGCGCTTCACCCTGGGCGTCCCGCGGGCGTTCACGGTCTCCCCGGACGGTGAGCGGGTGGTGTTCGTGCGCTCGTCGTCGGGTACGGACCGCTCGCACGCGCTGTGGGTGCTCGACCTCGACGGACCGGCGGGCGGGGCCCGGGAGCGGGTCGCGGCGGATCCGGAGGCTCTGCTCGGGGGCGCGGACGAGGAGTTGTCCGCCGAGGAGCGCGACCGGCGGGAGCGGAGCCGTGAGGGCTCGGGCGGCATCGTGGGCTACGCGGTGGACGCGGCGGTGGAGTTGGCGGCGTTCGCGCTGTCGGGGGGGCTGTTCGCGGCGGAACTCAGGGCGGGGACGGCTCGGGAACTGCCGGTGCCCGGACCGGTGATCGATCCGCGGCCGTCGCCGGACGGCCGGCACATCGCCTACGTCACGCGGGGCGCGCTGCGGCTGGCGGCGGCGGACGGGGAGGGCGACCGGGCGCTGGCGGAGCCGGAGGACGCGCACACGACGTACGGTCTGGCGGAGTTCGTGGCGGCCGAGGAGATGGGGCGCTCGCGCGGCTTCTGGTGGTCGCCGGAATCGGACCGGCTGCTGGTGGCGCGGGCGGACGACCGACCGGTGCGCCGGTGGTGGATCGCGGACCCGGCCCACCCGGACCGGGAGCCGCGGGTGGTGCCGTATCCGGCGGCGGGGACGCCGAACGCGGAGGTCCGGCTGTACCTGGTGGATCTGGCCGGGGAGCGCAGGGAGGTCGAGTGGGACCGTGACCGGTATCCGTATCTGGCCCGGGTGCACTGGTCGTCGGGCGGGCCTCCGCTGATCCTCGTACAGGCGCGTGACCAGCGCACCCAGCTCCATCTGGCGGTGGACGCGACGACCGGGGCGACCCGCACGGTGCACGCGGACGAGGACCCGGTGTGGCTGGAGCTGCTGCCGGGGGTGCCCGCCTGGGCTCCGGACGGGCGGCTCGTCAGGATCGCCGACGAAGGGGGTGCGCGGGTGCTCGCGGTCGGGGACCGTGCGCTGACGAGTGCGGTGCTCCACCTGCGCAACGTCCTGGACATCGGGGAGGACGACGTCCTGGTGTCGGCGTCGGCGGGCGAGGAGGCGGCGGTTCCGGAGACCGGGGAGATCCATGTCTACCGGGTCGACGAGCGCGGCGCGGAGCGGGTCTCGGAGGGAACCGGAATTCACTCGGCGGTGCGTTGCGGCGCGGTGACGGTCCTGGTCTCCGCGCGGCCGGACGCACCGGGGAGCGTGGCGCGGGTGCTGCGCGACGGCGAACAGGTGGCGGTGATCGCCTCGTACGCGGAGACACCGGTGCTGTCGGCGCGGGTGCGCCTGCTGGAGGGGGGCGCACGGCGGATCCCGTGCGCCGTCCTGCTCCCGTCGGGGTATCGGGAAGGTGACGGACTCCTGCCCGTGCTCATGGATCCGTACGGGGGTCCGCACGGTCAGCGCGTGCTGGCCGCGCACAACCCGCATCTGACGTCCCAGTGGTTCGCGGACCAGGGCTTCGCGGTGATCGTGGCGGACGGCCGGGGTGCTCCGGGCCGGTCCCCCGCCTGGGAGAAGGCGATCGCGCACGATCTGACGCCCACGCTCGACGACCAGGTCGAGGCGTTGGGAGCGCTGGCGAAGGACTTCCCGCTGGATCTGGGGCGAGTGGCGATCCGGGGCTGGTCGTACGGCGGTTATCTCGCGGCGCTCGGGGTGCTGCGGCGGCCCGATGTGTTCCATGCGGCGATCGCGGGGGCGCCCCTGTCCGACATGCGGCTCTACGACACCCACTACACGGAGCGGTATCTGGGGATGCCGCAGGAGCGCCCGGAGGTGTACGCGGCGAACTCGCTGGTCACCGAGGACGGTCTGTCGGCGCCGGAGAACCCGGCGCGGCCGATGATGATCATCCATGGGCTGGCCGACGACAATGTGGTGATGGCCCATACGCTGCGGCTGTCCTCGGCGTTGCTGGCGGCGGGGCGGCCCCATGAGGTGCTGCCGCTGACGGGCGTGACCCATATGACGCCGCAGGAGCAGGTCGCGGAGAATCTCCTCCTGCTCCAGGTCGACTTCCTGAAGCGCTCGCTGCCCCGGGGCTAGCCCGGCATCGACACGGCCCGGCAGGTCACCAGCCGGGCGGGCGCGGGTGGGGCGGGGCCGGGGGCAGGGCCGCGACCGGCTGGTGGCGCAGGGGCCTCGCGGGGGCACCGGGGACGGCGAGCAGGACGAGCACGGCGACCCCGGCGAGCAGGTCGTAGACCGAGGTGGCGAGGATGAGCCGGCCGACGGGCTCCAGCGCGCCGAAGTGCTCGAACTGGCCGTGTTCTGCCGCGAGGGCCACTCCGGCGGCGCCCCACCCGGTCAGGAAGAGGCCGGCGAGCAGCCCGAGGGGCCGCGCGAAGGGGAGGCGGGCGAAGGCGCCCGTGGCGGCCAGCAGGAGCAGCGCGGCGAGGACCACGCTGAGCCAGGCCGGTGGGACCGCGAGTGCGGGCAGGAGGAGGGAGCGCCCGCCGGTGAAGCGGTCGACCGTGAACTCGACGGGCAGCGTGGTGGCCCAGTGCACCTCCCAGGCGGCCCCGGCGAGGCCGGCCACCTGGCACAGCACCCCCGCCGCCACGGCCGGCCCCGTGCGGGGGCGGGTCGGCGCGTCCTCCGGGAAGTCGGCGGGGCGGCGTCCGGCGGCCGCGGTCAGGACGAGCCCGGCGGCGAGGGCGAGTGTGACGAGGGTCGTGACCAGGGCGTCGGCACCGGTGGCCCACAGGCCGGGCAGCCGCAGCGCGAGCGTGACGGCACCGGTGACGGCGAGCGCCGGAGCGACGCGGGAGGAGCGCAGCGCGGCGACGGCGGTGGCGACGCAGGCGATGAGCAGGAGGGGGTCGACCAGCGAGGTGGCGGCCCTGCTGCGCGGCAGGAGGGTGTGCTCCCCCGCCCAGAGCCAGGCGAGTTCGGCCGGGGAGCCGAAGGTCGCGAGGTCGCGCAGGAGCCAGACGGCGATGACGAGTGCGAGCGCGCCACAGAGCGCGGCGCCGGTGAGACGTGCCGGTCGAGTCACTGTCACGGGGCCGATACTCACCGCTACCGCGCGGCGAAACAAGCGGTTCCGCATATTCGGCGGGCACGGCGGCCGGCCGGGACGACATGGCGCGTCCCGGCCGGCCTACGGCACCCGCACGGCCGTACGCTGTCGAGCCTGACGCGTCCGTATATCGGAGCGGGGTCGGTCAAGTTGCTGGTGCGTTAACGGATTTGACGGTGGTTTGTCCGCCCCTGCGGGGTGGGCTGCTACTCCGGCTCGCCCTCCGTCGGGACCACGTGCTTCTCCTCGGCGAAGTGGCAGGCGGAGTCGTGCCTCGCCGGAGTGTCGGCGAGCCGGAACGCCGCGGGGACGGCCAGGGCGGGCACCTCCAGGGCGCAGCGCTCCTGGGCCTTCCAGCAGCGGGTGCGGAAGCGGCAGCCGGAGGGGATGTTGGCCGGGGAGGGCACGTCCCCGGCGAGGATGATGCGTTCGCGGCGGGCGCGGGCCTCCGGGTCGGGCACGGGGACCGCGGAGAGCAGCGCCTGGGTGTAGGGGTGCGTGGGGTGGTCGTAGATCTCGGTGTCGGTGCCGATCTCGACGATCCGGCCGAGGTACATCACACCGACCCGGTCGGAGATGTGCCGCACGATCGACAGGTCGTGGGCGATGAAGACGTACGACAGGGAGAACTCCTTCTGGAGGTTCTCCAGAAGGTTCACGACCTGGGCCTGGACGGAGACGTCGAGCGCCGAGACCGGCTCGTCGGCGACGATGATCTCCGGCTGGAGGGCCAGGCCGCGGGCGATGCCGATGCGCTGGCGCTGACCGCCGGAGAACTGGTGCGGATAGCGGTTGATGTACTCGGGGTTGAGTCCCACCACGTCGAGCAGGTCCTGGACCTTCCTGCGGCGCGAGCCCTTGGGGGCGACCTCGGGGTGGATCTCGTACGGCTCTCCGATGATGTCGCCGACGGTCATCCGGGGGTTGAGCGAGGTGTAGGGGTCCTGGAACACCATCTGGATGTTGCGCCGGACCGCGCGCAGCGCTTTCGGGGACATCTTCGTGATGTCCTCGCCCTTGTACGAGATGGTGCCGGCCGTCGGGCGCTCCAGGTTGACCAGCATCTTCGCCACGGTCGACTTGCCGCAGCCCGACTCGCCCACGATGCCGAGGGTCTCGCCCGGCGCGAGATCGAAGGAGACGCCGTCGACCGCCTTGACGGCGCCGACCTGCTTCTTGAACAGGACGCCCTGGGTCAGGGGGTAGTGCTTGTACAGGTCCCGGACCTGGAGAATCCCCTCGCGCTGGAGGCTGGCCTCGCCGCGAGCCTCAACCATGGAGGCACTCCTTCCAGTAGTGGCAGGCGCTCCCGCGCGGGACGGGGGACTCGGTCACCTCGTAGAGCGGCGGCACGTCGGTGCGGCACCGGTCCTGGGCGAGGGGACAGCGGGGGTTGAAGGCACAGCCGGGCGGGATGGCGAGGAGGTTCGGGGGGAGCCCCTTGATCGCGTACAGCTGCGAGCCCTTCTGGTCCAGGCGGGGAATCGATTCGAGCAGGCCCTTGGTGTAGGGGTGGGCGGGCGCCTTGTAGATCTCGTGGACGGGGGCGTGCTCGACGATCCGGCCGGCGTACATCACGGCGATCTTGTCGGCGACGTCGGCGACGACACCGAGGTCGTGGGTGATGAGGATGAGGCCCATGGCGAGTTCGCGCTGGAGCTCGGCGAGGAGGTCCATGACCTGCGCCTGGACCGTCACGTCGAGGGCGGTCGTCGGCTCGTCCGCGATGATCAGCTCGGGCTCCAGGGCGAGCGCCATCGCGATCATGATGCGCTGCCGCATGCCGCCGGAGAACTGGTGCGGATACTGCCCCACGCGTTCCTTGGCGGCCGGGATGCGGACCCGGTCCATCAGCTCGATCGCCTTGGTCCGCGCGTCCTTGCGGGACATCCCCCGGTGCACCTGAAACATCTCGCCGAGCTGGTCGCCGACGCTGATGACGGGGTTGAGGGAGGAGAGCGCGTCCTGGAAGATCATCGCCATCTTCGCGCCGCGGACCTTGCGCCGTTCCTCCTCCTTGAGCTTCAGCAGGTCCTGGCCCTGGAAGAGGATCTCGCCGCCGGTGATCTTGCCGGGCGGGATGTCGAGGATGCCCATGACGGCCTGGGCGGTGACGGACTTGCCGGAGCCGGACTCGCCGAGCACGGCGAGCGTCTCGCCGGCGTCGACCGAGTAGCTGACGCCGTTGACCGCCTTGGCCACCCCGTCCCGGGTGTGGAACTCCACGTGCAGATCGCTCACTTCGAGCAGCATGGGCGCCTACCTCAGCTTCGGGTCGAGGGCGTCGCGCACCGCGTCGCCGAGCATGATGAACGCGAGCACGGTGACGGCGAGCGCGCCCGCCGGCCAGAGCAGCATGTGCGGGGCGTTGCGGATGTACTGGGAGGCCGAGGAGATGTCGATGCCCCAGGAGACGGTGGGCGGCTTGAGCCCGACTCCGAGGAAGGAGAGGGTCGCCTCCAGGGAGATGTACGTGCCCAGCGCGATGGTCGCGACGACGATGACCGGGGCCAGGGCGTTGGGTGCGATGTGGCGGAGCAGCATGCGGGAGTTGGAGGCGCCGAGCGCGCGGGCCGCCTGCACGTAGTCGTTCTGCTTGGCGGTGATGACCGAGCCGCGGGCGATGCGGGAGATCTGGGGCCAGCCGAGCAGCACCATGAAGCCGATCACGGGCCAGACGGTGTTGCTGGTGACGACCGACAGCAGGACCAGACCGCCGAGGACGACCGGGATGGCGAAGAAGACGTCGGTGATCCGGGAGAGGAACCCGTCCCAGCCGCCGCCGAAGAAGCCGGCGAGTCCGCCGAGGACGGAGCCGAGGACGGCGACGCCGAGGGTGGCGAGGACGCCGACCGCGACGGAGGTCCGGGCGCCGTAGACCGTACGGGTGTAGACGTCGCAGCCCTGGCCGTTGAAGCCGAAGGGGTGGCCGGGCTGGGAGCCCTCCTGGGCCCTGGCGAGGTCGCAGTCGAGCGGGTCCCCGCTCGCGATCAGCGAGGGCCAGAGGGAGATGACCACCAGGAAGAGGATGATCAGGCCCGAGACGATGAAGACCGGGTTGCGGCGCAGATCGTGCCAGGCGTCGGACCACAGGGAGCGCGGCTTGCCGGCGGGGCCGGTGCCCAGGGGCCCGCCCGGGGTCTTCTCCAGGGACTCGCCCTCCTCCATGGCGAGGTCCACGGCCCCGCCCGCCCCCGTGTGATCGATGGCGCGCCCGTCGTCGAAGGGCTCGAGAGGCTCAGGCATAGCGGATCCTCGGGTCAAGGACGGCGTACAGGAGGTCGACGAGCAGGTTGGCGACCAGGAAGACCAGGACGAGGACGGTCACGAAGCCGACGACGGTCTGCGTGTTCTGGCGCACGATCCCTTGGTAGAGCTGGTAGCCGACGCCATGGATGTTGAAGATCCGCTCGGTGACGATGGCGCCGCCCATGAGCGCGCCGACGTCGGCGCCGATGAAGGTGACCACCGGGATGAGGGAGTTGCGCAGGAGGTGGCGGGTGATGACCCGGCGGCGCGGCAGGCCCTTGGCGACGGCGGTGCGGACGTAGTCGGCGCGCTTGTTCTCCGCGATGGAGGTGCGGGTGAGCCGGGTGACGTACGCGAGGGAGACGGAGGCGAGGACGAGCCCGGGGACGATGAGCTCGTCGAAGGTGGCCTCGGGCGAGACGGCGGGCTTGATCCAGCCCCACTTCACGCCGAGCAGCAGCTGGAGCAGCAGACCGGTGACGAAGGTCGGGATCGAGATGACGACCAGCGTGAGCAGCAGTACGGAGGTGTCGACGGGCCGGCCGCGGCGCAGGCCGGTCAGGACGCCGAGGGTGATGCCGATGACGATCTCGAAGAGGATCGCGACGATGGTGAGCCGGATGGTGACCGGGAAGGCGCTCGCCATCAGCTCGGTGACCGGCTGGCCGTTGAAGGCCGTGCCGAAGTCGCCGGTGAAGAGATTGCCCATGTAGATCAGGTATTGCTGCCAGACCGGCTTGTCGAGGCCGAACTCCTTCTCCAGCTGGGCGGCGGTCGCCGGGTCGCAGGCGCGGTCGCCGCAGAGGCCGGCGATGGGGTCGCCCATCACGTTCACCATGAGGAAGATCAGCAGGGTGGCGCCGATGAAGACCGGGATCATCTGCAGCAGGCGCCGGATCACATAACGTCCCATGAGGGGCTCCGGGGGTGTGGGGAAGTCGTACGGCCCGGCACGCGGGGGAACGCGGGGCCGGGCCGTACGCCGACGAGCTGCGTCAGCCGACCTTGATCTCGTTGTAGACCGGGACGCTGAACGGGTTGAGCGCCACGTTGGAGACGCGCTCGGAGTAGCCCGCACTGCCGTTCTGGTACCAGAGCGGGATCGCGCCCATGTCGTCGCGGAGGACTTCCTCGGCCTTCTGGAAGGTCTCGACGGCCTTGGTGATGTCGGACTCCGCGTTGGCCTGGTCGACGAGCTTGTCGAACTCCGGGTCGGTCCACTTGCCGTCGTTGGACGAGGCGTTGGTGTAGTAGAGCGGCTGGAGGAAGTTCTGGATGAGCGGGTAGTCCATCTGCCAGCCGGCGCGGAACGGGCCCGTCATCTTCTGCGTGGTGACCTGGTTGCGGTAGTCGGCGAAGGTGCCGATCGGGTTGCCGACGCAGGCCCTGTTGTTGCCGAGCGCGTTGTTGATGGAGTTGCAGACGGCGTCCACCCACTCCTTGTGGGAGCCGGTGTCGGCGTTGTACGAGATCTTCATCGTGCCGCCGGGGATGCCGCCGCCCTCGGCCACCAGCTTCTTGGCCGCTGCGGCGTCGTACACGCAGAAGTCTCCGCAGACGTCCTTGTAGCCGCCCTCCTCGCCGAGCACCGGGGAGGTCCAGTCCTTGGCCGGGGTGCGGGTCTTCTGGAAGATCGTCTCGGTGATCTGCTCACGGTTGATGGCGCGGGAGATGCCCTGGCGGAGCTTCTCCTGGCCCGGCTTGTTCCACGCGGGGTCGTAGAACGGGAAGGAGAGGGTCTGGATGATGCCGGCGGGGACGTTGATGTACCGGTCGCCCAGGTCCGCCGAGACGTTCTTGAGCTGGGAGGCGGGAACGTCGTCGACGAGGTCGAGGTTCCCGGCCGTCAGGTCGGTGTAGGCGGTGTTGTTGTCGGTGTAGACCTTGAGGGTCACACCGCCGTTCTGCGCCTTGTCGTTCCCGGGGTAGCCGTCCCAGCGCAGCAGCTCCATCTGCGAGCCCTTGGCGTACGAGCCGACGGTGTACGGGCCGTTGCCGACGGGCTTGGCCAGCCAGCCGGCGTGGTCGTCGAAGAACGCCCGGGGCAGCGGGGCGAAGGCGGCGTAGCCCAGGGTGTCCGGCCAGGTCGAGAACTTCTGGCTGAGCTTGACCGTGAAGGTCTTGTCGTCGACGACCTTGAGGCCGGACATCGTCTCGGCGGTCGGCTCGCCCTTCTCGGGGTGGACCTGCTCGTACCCCTCGATCTGGCCGAAGAAGGAGGCGTTCTTCTGGTTGTTCTTCAGATGGGCGCCGTAGTTCCAGGCGTCCACGAAGGACTTCGCGGTGACCTTCTCGCCGTTGGAGAAGGTCCAGCCGTCCTTGAGGGTGATGGTGAAGTTGGTCGAGTCCGTCGTCTCGATCTTCTCGGCGAGCATGTCCTTGGCCTCGCCGGTCTTCGGGTCGTACTGCTTGAGTCCCCGGAAGATCATGGACAGGACCTTGCCGCCCTGCACCTCGTTGGTGTTCGCGGGCTCCAGGGGGTTCTGCGGGTCACCCCACGAGGAGCTCACGATCCCGTCGGCGCCACTACCGCCACCGTCGTCGCCACCGCCGCAGGCGGTCGCCATGAGGGCGACGGCGGCGGCCAGTGCGGCCCACTTGGCGTGCGTGGCTCCGCGCATGAAGTGCCTCCCGAGTGTCCTAAGTGTCACTGAGAGACCCAATATCACCCGATTACGGGCGCTATGCACGTTCTCCACGCCCATACGGAGAACACGACGAGGGCGCCCCGACCGAACCGGTCGGGGCGCCCTCGCGCGTACGGCGGAAGAACAGCGGCGGGACTACGCCGCGTGGATGACGTCCTTCTCCTCGGCGAAGTGGCACGCCGACTCGTGCGCGGCCGGGGTGTCCTGACCCTGGAAGCGCTCGGGGATCGCCAGGAGCGGGACCTCCGTGGAGCACTTCTCCTCGGCCTTCCAGCACCGGGTGCGGAAGCGGCAGCCCGACGGCGGGTTGGCCGGCGAGGGGACGTCACCGGTGAGGATGATCCGCTCGCGGCCCTCACGGGCCTCCGGGTCCGGAACCGGGACCGCCGACAGCAGCGCCTGGGTGTAGGGGTGCGTCGGGTGGTCGTAGATCTGCGTGTCCGTACCGATCTCGGCCATCTTGCCGAGGTACATGACGCCGACCCGGTCGGAGATGTGCCGGACGATCGACAGGTCGTGCGCGATGAAGACGTAGGAGAGGTTGAACTCGTCCTGCAGCTTCTCCATCAGGTTGATGACCTGCGCCTGGACGGAGACGTCCAGGGCCGAGACCGGCTCGTCGCAGATGATGATCTCCGGGTTGAGCGCGAGGCCGCGGGCGATGCCGATGCGCTGGCGCTGACCGCCGGAGAACTGGTGCGGGTACCGGTTGATGTACTCGGGGTTCAGACCGACCACATCGAGCAGCTCCTGCACCTTGCGGCGCCGGTCGCCCTTCGGGGCCACCTCGGGGTGGATGTCGAAGGGCTCGCCGATGATGTCGCCCACCGTCATGCGCGGGTTGAGCGAGGTGTACGGGTCCTGGAACACCATCTGGATGTTCCGGCGGACGGCCTTCAGCGCCCGGCCGGACAGCCGGGTGATGTCCTGGCCCTTGTAGAAGACCTCGCCCGCGGTGGCCCGCTCCAGGTTCATCAGCAGCTTGGCGACCGTGGACTTGCCGCAGCCGGACTCGCCGACGATGCCGAGGGTCTCGCCCTGGTAGAGGTCGAAGGAGACCCCGTCCACGGCCTTGACCGCGCCGACCTGCTTCTTGAACAGGATGCCCTGGGTCAGCGGGAAGTGCTTGACCAGGTTGCGCACCTGAAGGATCGGCTCGCCACGCTCGACCGGAGCCTCGATGGCGGCTACGGCCTCCGCCTCGGTGGCGGCCTCGACCGTCTCGACGGCGGTGACGTTCGGAGTCGCGTCCGCGGCCTCACCGTTCTTGCTGAGCTCAGCCATGGATCGTCTCCTTCCAGAAGTGGCAGGCGCTGCCGCGGCCGGGCAGCTCCGTGCCGTCCTGCTCGGCGACCGGCGCGAGCGCCGGGATCTCCGTGCGGCAGATGTCGTCGGCCTTCGGGCAGCGCGGGTTGAAGGCGCAGCCCGACGGGACCTTGAGCAGGTTGGGCGGCAGGCCCTTGATCGCGTACAGCTCCTGGCCCTTCTGGTCCAGGCGCGGGATCGAGTCGAGCAGACCCCGGGTGTACGGGTGGGCGGGGCGCTTGTACAGCTCGTGCACGGGGGCGGTCTCGACGATCCGGCCCGCGTACATGACCGCGATCTTGTCCGCGACGTCGGCGACGACGCCGAGGTCGTGGGTGATCAGGATCAGGCCCATGTTGTATTCCCGCTGGAGCTCCGCGAGGAGGTCCATGACCTGGGCCTGGACCGTCACGTCGAGCGCCGTGGTGGGCTCGTCCGCGATGATCAGGTCCGGCTCGAGGGCGAGGGCCATGGCGATCATGATGCGCTGGCGCATACCGCCGGAGAACTGGTGGGGATAGTCGTTCACCCGCGCCGCGGCGGCGGGGATCTTGACCCTGTCCATCAGCTCGATGGCCTTGGCCTTGGCCTCCTTCTTGGAGAGGCCGTGGTGCACCCGGAACATCTCGCCGAGCTGGTAGCCGACGGTGAGGACCGGGTTGAGGGAGGACAGCGCGTCCTGGAAGATCATCGCGATCTTGCGGCCGCGGATCTTCCGGCGCTCCTCGTAGGACATCTTGAGCATGTCCTGGCCGCGGAAGAAGATCTCGCCCTGCGGGATCTTGCCGGGCGGCATGTCGAGGATGCCCATGATCGCCTGGGCGGTGACGGACTTGCCGGACCCGGACTCGCCGAGCACGGCGAGCGTCTCGCCGGCGTTCACGTTGTAGTTGACTCCGTTGACCGCCTTGGCCACACCGTCACGGGTGTGGAACTCCACGTGCAGGTCGCGGACTTCGAGCAGCGGGCCGTTGTAGTCGTCGCCCCCGCGCGGGGCGGGAACGCTCGCGGTCTTGCCTGTGTTGTCGATGATGCTCACGTTTTACGCCCTCCTCAGCGCAGCTTGGGGTCGAGGGCGTTGCGTACGGCTTCGCCGAGCATGATGAACGCCAGAACGGTGATGCTCAGCATGATCGAGGGGTACAGCAGGATGTGCTGCGCCGTACGGATCTGCTGAACGCCGGCGGAGACGTCGACACCCCACGAGATGGTCGGTGCGGACAGACCTAGACCCAGGTAGGACAGGGTCGCCTCGGCCGAGATGTAGCCGCCGAGCGCGATGGTCGCGACGACGATCACCGGAGCCATGGCGTTCGGCAGGATGTGCCGGAACAGGATCCGCGTGGTGCCGGCGCCGAGAGCCTTCGCCGCGTGGACGTAGTCCGACTGCTTGACGGTGATCACGGCACCGCGCATGACGCGGGTGATCTGGGTCCAGCCGAGGAACGCGAGGGCGAAGACGACGACCCAGACGGTGCGCTCGGTGAAGGACTGCAGGACGACCATCGCGCCGAGCAGGAACGGGATACCGAAGAAGATGTCGGTGATCCTGGACAGGATCGCGTCCATGACGCCGCCGAAGTAGCCGGCGAGCATGCCCATGATGCCGCCGATGACGGTGACGATCAGGGTGACGCAGATACCGACGATGACCGAGGCGCGGGTGCCGTGGATCAGGCGGGCGTACACGGAGCGGCCCTGGCCGTCGTAGCCCAGCCACCCCTCGGAGCCGATCTTCCCCAGCTCGGGCTTGCCCAGGTAGTGGTTGACCAGGTCGCCCGCCGTGGGAGAGGCCCCCGTGAACCAGGTGGGGAACGCGGTGATGACCAGCAGGGCGAAGATCAGCACCGCCGAGACGACGAAGTACGGGTTGCGGCGCAGGTCCACCCAGGCGTCGCCCCAGAGGCTGCGCGCCTTGTCCGACTTCTGCTTCTGCGGGGTCGGGGCCGCCGCGGAGGGCGGCGCGATGGCGTCCTCGACGGCGGCGGCTGCGGTCTTGGTCACGTCAGGCATAACGGATCCTCGGGTCCAGGACCGCGTACAGCAGGTCGATGAGCAGGCTGGTGGCGAGGTAGACGAGCACCAGGACGGTCACGAGGCCGACCAGCGTGGTGCCCTCGCGACGGATGATCGACTCGTAGATCAGGCCACCGACGCCCTTGATGTTGAAGATGCCTTCGGTGACGACCGCGCCGCCCATGAGCGCGCCGATGTCGGTGCCCAGGAAGGTGACGACCGGGATCATCGAGTTCCGCATCAGGTGGACACCGATGACGCGGCGCCTCGGCAGGCCCTTGGCGACGGCCGTACGCATGTAGTCGGCGCGCAGGTTCTCGGCCATCGACGTACGGGTGAGCCGGGCCACGTAGGCCAGCGAGAGACCACCGAGCACGATGGCGGGGGCGATCATCTCCGACAGCAGCTGGTCGTTGCTGACGTTCGGAGCGATCCACTCCAGCTCGAAGGCGAAGACCATCTTGATGATGAAGGCGAGGACGAAGACCGGCACCGAGATGATCAGCAGCGTGAAGATCAGAATCGCGTTGTCGGCCAGGCGGCCCGCGCGCAGACCGGCGATGACGCCGAGCGCGACGCCGAAGATCAGCTCGAACGCGAAGGCCAGCGCCGCGAGTTGCAGCGTGACCGGGAACGCATCGCCCAGGACCTCGGTGACCGGACGCCCGTTACGGATCTGGGTGCCGAAGTCGAAGTGCGCGATGATGTTCCACATGTAATTGGCGTACTGCTGCAGGATCGGCTGATCCAGTCCGAGGTCTTGTCTGATCTTGGCCACGGTCGCCGGGTTGGCGGCCTTGTCGCCGAACAGACCCGCCACGGGGTCGCCGGGCAGGCTGTAGACCATGAGGAAGATCAGCAGGGTTGTCCCGATGAAAACCGGGATCATCTGGAGCAGTCGTCGTACGACATAGCGCCCCATCATGCCTCCGTTGAGATGTGACAGCCGCAGCGCTACGAGCCCTCCCCCGGCAACCGCGCCCCTGTGGGTGCGCGGATGTCGTGGAAGGGCCCCCCAGCCACTGCGTATCGCCGGTGCGAGGGGCCGGCGGACGGTGTGTGCCCGTCGGCCCCTCGCCTTACGGCTTGCGGACTACGCTTGGGTGATTACTTCTTGTTGACCGTGATCTCTTCGAGAACCGGGTCGCCGTCCTGCAGGTAGCGAACGCCGTTCACGTTCTCGGAGTAGCCCGCGTTGACCTTGTAGTACCAGAGCGGGATGGAGGGCATCAGGTTGACGAGCTCCTTCTCCACCTCCTGGTAGGCCTTCACCGACTCCTCGAGGGTGGCCGCGGAGTCGGCCGCCTTGATCTTCGCGTCGAGCGCCGGGTTGGAGAAGTCACCCTGGTTGCCGGACGCGCCCGTCTGGAACAGGTCACGGAGGAAGTTGGCGTTCACCGGGTAGTCGAGCGACCAGGCCGAGCGGTACATCGACTTGACCTGCTTCGCCTTGCGGGCCGCGAGGTCCGCCTGGAAGTCCGCCTTGCTGTCGCCGACGCACTTGATCTGCGTCGCCTGGGTGATGCTGTTGCAGACCGCGTCGACCCACTCCTTGTGGCCGCCGTCCGCGTTGAACTGGATGGTGATGGCGTTGCCGGGAACGCCGCCACCCTCCGCGATCAGCTGCTTGGCCTTGGCGGGGTCGAACTTGGTGACGTCGCCCGCGGCGTTCGGCTGGAAGCCGAGGACGCCCTTGGCGACCCAGCCGGTCGCCGGCTCACGCGTACCCTGCAGCACCGTCTTGGTGATGGTGGCGCGGTCGATCGCCATCGAGAGGCCCTGGATGACCTTCGGGTCGACCTTCTTGGGCTTCTTCCACTGGTCCGCGTAGAACGCGACCGCGATGGACTGGATCGCCGACTGGTCGGCGTCCACGGCGCGGTCACCGAGGTCCTGGTGGTAGACCGGGAGGTCCTTCGGGCCGACCTGACGGATGACGTCGAGGTTGCCGGACTTCAGGTCCTCGTAGGCGGGCTCGAGGCCGGTGTAGTTCTTGAAGATCACACCGCCGTTCTTCGCCTTGTTCTCGCCCTTGTACGCGTCGTAGCGGACGATCTTGATCTGCTTCTTGCGGTCCCACGACTCGAACTTGTAGGGACCGTTGCCGACCGGCTTCAGGCCCGCGGCGGCGGGGTCCTTGTAGAAGGACTCCGGCAGCGGCGAGAAGACCTCGTAGCCGAGCTTGTAGGCGAAGTACGGGACCGCGCTCTTGAGCTCGATCGTGAAGGTCGAGTCGTCGACGACCTTCAGGCCGGTGAGCTTGTCGGCGGTGGGCTTGGCGCCCTCCTTCTCCGGCAGCAGGGCCTCGGAGCCCTTGATGTCGGAGAACCAGGACGCGTTGCCCTGCTTGTTGTCGACGTTGGCGGCCCAGTTCCACGCGTCCACGTAGGACTTGGCGGTCACCGGGGTGCCGTCGTGGAAGGTCCAGCCCTTCTTGAGCTTGACCGTCCAGAGCTTGCTGTCCGCGCTCTCGACCGACTCGGCGTTCACCATCGTCAGCTTGCCGTCAGCGGTGTAGTCCACCAGCTGCGAGAACAGGCCCGAGAGAACGATCGAGCCGTTGGACTCCATCGTGTCGGCCGGGTGCAGAAGCTTCTCCGGCTCGCCCACCTCGATCGAGAAGATCCCGTTCGGGTCAACTTGGCCCTTGGCGTCGTTGCCGCCGTCGCCCTTACCCCCGCCACAGGCGGTTGCTGCCAGGGCGACGACGATCGCGCCCACTACCCACTTGGCGCTCTTGGCACCGCGCATGGGTTCCTCCTCATGAGTCCACTTGTCACTACAAGAAGGGCACTTCGAGTTCGCCGACACCCCTGACGGCTGTGCACTCAAGTGCCCCGAGTGTGCTCGTGAGTCGGCACTCCCCACAGTGCGTGACCCATTGACCCGAGCTCAATGGAGCCAACTATTAAGTACGTCAGGGCTGTAAACCACACTTAAGTGGTCTCGGTTTGACAACATCACTCGGGGCCTTGAGACCGAAATCCGGACAAAGCGATCACAGACAGACACCCGCGAAACGGACCGTTAACACACGTTCCGGAGAGCGACGCTCGATATGCGGACACCGGGGTCATGAAATGGATTTGACGAAAGGCCCGGACCCCCGCAGTGATCGCGGGGGTCCGGGCCTCGTGTCTGAGCGTATGTCAGCCGTTCTTGGCGCGCGAGGCCGAGCGGCCGCGCTCCTTCTGGTCCAGGACGACCTTACGGATGCGCACGGCCTCCGGGGTCACCTCGACGCACTCGTCGTCGCGGCAGAACTCCAGGGACTGCTCCAGGGACAGCTTGCGCGGCGGGACGATCGCCTCGAAGGAGTCGGCGGAGGAGGAGCGCATGTTGGTGAGCTTCTTCTCCTTGGTGATGTTCACGTCCATGTCGTCGGAGCGCGAGTTCTCGCCGACGATCATGCCCTCGTACACCTCGGTGCCGGGCTCGGTGAACAGCACACCGCGCTCCTGCAGGTTCGTCATGGCGAAGGCGGTGACCGCGCCGGCACGGTCGGCGACCAGCGAACCGTTGTTACGGGTCGTCAGGGTGCCGAACCACGGCTCGTGACCCTCGTGGATCGAGTGGGCGATGCCCGTACCGCGGGTGTTGGTCAGGAACTCCGTACGGAAGCCGATGAGGCCACGGGACGGGACGACGAACTCCATGCGGACCCAGCCGGAGCCGTGGTTGGACATGTTGTCCATGCGGCCCTTGCGGACACCCATGAGCTGCGTGACCGCGCCCATGTGCTCCTCGGGGACGTCGACCGTCAGGCGCTCGACCGGCTCGTGGATCTTGCCGTCGACCTCCTTGGTGACGACCTGGGGCTTGCCGATGGTGAGCTCGAAGCCCTCACGGCGCATCTGCTCGACCAGGATGGCGAGCGCGAGCTCACCACGGCCCTGGACCTCCCAAGTGTCCGGACGCTCGGTGTCGAGGACGCGCAGCGAGACGTTACCGATGAGCTCGCGGTCCAGGCGGTCCTTCACCTGGCGGGCGGTGACCTTGCGGTCCTTGACCGCGGCCTTGGCGTCCGCGCCCTTGCCGGTACCACCGCGGCCGACGAGCGGCGAGGTGTTCGTACCGATGGTCATCGAGATGGCGGGCTGGTCGACCGTGATCAGCGGCAGCGCGATCGGGTTCTCCGGGTCGGCCAGGGTCTCGCCGATCATGATGTCGGGGATACCGGCGACGGCGCAGATGTCACCGGGGCCGGCGACCTCGGCGGGCTTGCGGGTGAGCGCCTCGGTCATCATCAGCTCGGTGATGCGGACGTTGGAGATCGAACCGTCCCGCTTGATCCACGCGACCGTCTGGCCCTTGCGCAGCTCGCCCTGCTCGACGCGGAGCAGCGCGATGCGGCCGAGGAAGTTGTCGGCGTCGAGGTTGGTGACGTGGGCCTGGAGCGGCGCCTCCTCGTCGTACACCGGCGCGGGGACGTGCTCGAGGATGGTGGAGAAGAACGGCTCCAGGTTGGTGGAGTCGGCCGGGACGGTGCCGTCCTCCGGCTTGGTCAGCGAGGCGACGCCGTCACGACCGCAGGCGTAGACGATCGGGAACTCGATCTGGTCCTCGTCCGCGTCCAGGTCGAGGAACAGGTCGTAGGTCTCGTTGACGACCTCGTCGATCCGGGAGTCCGGACGGTCGGTCTTGTTGATGCAGAGGATGACGGGCAGGCGCTGCTGGAGGGCCTTGCGCAGCACGAACCGGGTCTGCGGCAGCGGGCCCTCGGAGGCGTCCACGAGGAGGACGACCGCGTCGACCATCGACAGACCGCGCTCGACCTCGCCACCGAAGTCGGCGTGGCCGGGGGTGTCGATGATGTTGATCGTGATCGGGGCCCCGCCGTCCTTGGGGTGATACTTCACCGCCGTGTTCTTGGCGAGGATCGTGATGCCCTTCTCACGCTCCAGGTCGTTCGAGTCCATCATGCGGTCGTCGAGCTGCTGGTGGGCGGCGAAGGCACCGGCCTGCTTGAGCATGGCGTCGACGATGGTCGTCTTGCCATGGTCGACGTGGGCGACGATGGCGACGTTACGGATGTCGTGGCGCGTGGGCATGGGTGCTTGCGCTTCTCTCGGATCGTGGGATGCGGCGTCAGTTCCTCTTACGCCCGCCGGGCGGACGCGCCACGGCTATGTCCTATGGTACGGGGCCGCCGCGCAAGGGGCTTCCCCGCCCAATTCGAGTGGGACTGCTAGGAGGTTTGGGGGCCTCGGTGGTGCTGCGGTGCACTGGGGTGAGGAGGAGCACTGAGCGTGCGGAACGGGCCGGGTCAAGGGGCCGGACGTGATCCTGCCCGCCGGGGTCGCCGGCGGGCAAGGCACTTGAGCTGCATCTGAGGTTGTGACCTGCACTTTCAGCTATTTGCTGGTGTTGCGCTCCGCGCCCTTGGTGGATTCGGGCTTCTTGAACCCGATGTCCTGGTAGCGCGGGGTCACGAAGCCCCAGGCGCCCGCGTTGACCACCGTGGGCTTCGCCGCGACCAGCTGCGGGCGCTGATAGAGAGGAATCGATCCGGCAGCGGCCCAGATCCTGGCGTCGGCCTGGCGGACGAGGTCGCGGGCCTCCTTCTCGTCGAGCGTCGCGACCGCCTGGTCGAAGAGCTGGTCGATGCGGTCGGTGCCGACCCGGGCATAGTTCTGCTCGACCAGGAGGGAGCCGTCGGAGGCCGGCTCGGGCTTGGCGAAGATCGGCCGGGCGTCGGTCGCGGGGAAGGCCGTCGCGGGCCAGGAGTAGAGGGCCAGGTCGTAGTCGCCGGAGGCGATGTGGTCCTTGAAGAAGCTCTCGTCCGCGACCTTGGTGACCTCGGTGCGGATGCCGACCGCGTCGAGCATCTGCACGATCTTGTCGCCGACGGTCCGCAGGGGTTCGGAGCCGGGGCCCGAGGGGAGGACGAAGCGCAGGCTGAGCGCCTTGCCGTCCTTGCCCAGGGCCTGGTCGGCGGCCGCGGGCCCGGCGGGGGCGGCCGTGCCGCGCGGGGCGTAGGCACCCGCGACGCCCTGGTCGGGCCTGGCCGGGTTCTGTGCCTTGGCCTCGGTGGTGCCGGCGTCGGTGGTGGTGGCGCCGGCGGCGGGGGCCGCGTCCAGCAGCGCGGCCTGGCGGAGCACCGCCACCGTCTGCAGGGCCGCCCCGGAGGCGGGGGCGAGGACATTGGTGCCGTTCTCGGGTCCGGCGGCGCCGATCACGGGCTCGGCCGCCTTGGCGCCGTCCCGGGCGGCGGTCCCCCCGGGCTTGTCGTCGCCGACGATGTAGAGGCCGTCGTCGGAGGCGGCGTCGGAGCCGGTGGCGGCCGCGTCGGCGGGCTTCCTCCGCTCGCCCGGCTTCTCGCTGCTGTCCTTCTTCTCGGCGGAGTCCTGCTCGTCGGTGGAGTCCTTCCGCCCGCTCCCCGGGTTCTCGGCCTTCTCCTCCTTCGTCTCCGCCTCGCTGCCCGCCTTCGTACCGGCAGGCTTCCTCGCCGCGCCGCCCGGCACCCAGCCCGCGTCGGCGAGCAGCGCCCGCGCCTCCTCGGCGTCCTGCTCGCCCAGCGCGTCGCTGCTGTCGGCGTACGCCGACTGGCCGGCCAGGGCCAGATGGCTGCCGGGCGGGTGGGCGGGCAGCCCCAGCGGCTTGAGTACGGCTTCGGCCAGTTCTCGGCGGTCGAGCGCCCGGGCCACCGCCCGGCGCACCCGCTCGTCGGCGAGCGGTCCGGACTCGCCGTTCAGGGAGAGCTGCGTGTACGCGGGCTCCAGCGACTTGCGCACCACGAACTTCCCGAGCGCCCGCTGTTCGGCGGCGTACCGCTCGATGGCCTGCTGGTTCTTCGTGCGGGCGGTCTGAACGGCCTGCGCCTTCTCCTCGTCGGAGCCGTAGGCCAGCGCCCAGGACTTCAGGGCCGCCGAGGGGGTGATCGCGGCGCCGGGGCCGTGCGCGAGCGCCTGAGCGCCGCTCTTCCCGGCGCGGGCGTCCCGTACCGCGCGGGCGATGCGGTCCGCCGCGGCCCGATCGATCTCGGCCAGATCGAGCTTGCCGGCGGCCAGCGCGGCGACGCGCTCGGCGCGGGGCACGGCCCTCAGGACGAGCTGATCGAGCTTGGCGGGCTGACCCCACCAGCGGGGGTTGCGGACGAGCGTGACGGTGCCCGCCTCCCGGTCGGTCGCCTTGAGCTGGAACGGACCGGCGGTCGCCTTCAGGGCGGTGCGCGCGCCGTCGTTGAAGCCGGCCGGGGACCCCATCACCTCCTTCGGGTAGAGGGGGGTGAAGAGGGACTGCCAGTCGGCGTACGGCTTGCCGAAGGTGACCCGGACCTCCAGGTCGTCCTTGCCGCGCTCGATCTTCTCGATCCGCTCGTAGCCGGAGTTGCGGGCGGTCCAGTACGCGGTGTCCCGGCCGCTCAGGGCCCGCCACTGCGCGACGAAGTCGGGGGCGCCGATCTCCCGGCCGTCGCTCCACACCGCCTGCTGGTTGAGCTTGTAGAGGACGACCTGCTTCGGCTCCGTCTCGACCACCTGCGCGGACTCCAGGTAGTCCGCGTTGCGCCGGGGCCGGCCCCGCTCGTCGAGGGTGTAGAGGGCGGGGAGCACGGCCCCGGCGATGCGCGAGGTGCTGTTGTCGGCGTCCGCCTGGAAGGCGTTGAGCGTGGTGGGCATCGTGTCCACGGCCCAGCTCAGGGTGCCGCCGTCGGCCACCCGGTCGCGCGCGGCGGGCGCGTGGTCCGGGGCGGCGGCCGGGGTCTCGTCGGCGCCGTCGCCGGAGCTGCAGCCGACCAGGACCGAGACCGCGAGCACCGCGCTGGTGAGGGTGGCGACGGAGCGGAGCGTGCGGGAGCGGGGGCTCCGTGAGCATGTCCTCCCGCGAGGGGCGCCGACCTGGGCCATGACTTGTACCCCTTCGTCCAGTTTTATGGCATTTGGAGATGATCACACCTATTGCTCATACACTGAAAAGGAGGGAGCGGATCCGGCGGCGGCGACACGGCGGTGGGGCGGAGAAACCCCACCCGTGCGGCCCAACCGCCGGGCGGCGCGGCTCTCCGGACGAGTGGAATCCCGTACACATGGCTTCACAAGCGGGATGTGACGCGCGACACTCTCAGGCGCGTGTTCGCCACCCGCAATCGCGGAAGTGAGGGCAATTCATGTCCCTTCAGGAGGATCTGGCGGCAGTCAGGCGCTGCCTCGACGACCTGGTCCGCACGGTCGGACAGCTGGAACGCAGCATCGCGGCGGAGCGGGGCACCCCCTCGCCGCCCTCCCCCGACCGGCCCGCCAGGCCGGCCCCGCCCGAGAACGTCGTGACGATCCCCGACACGCCGTACGAAGGCGGGCTGTGGGGCTCCGACACGGACGACGAGGGCCTGGGAGCACGCGACCGGCACGCGCCCTAGGAGACCTCGTTGGCCACAGGAACCGAACCGCCCTCCACCGGAGCCGGAAGGGGAGTGCCCGCCACCGGGGTGCACTCCCCCTCCCGTGCGGCCATCGCCCCCCGCCACCTACGGACCGACCGCTGGTGGCTGGCGCCCGCAGCCACCGCGGCCGGACTGCTCGCCTTCATCGTCTACTCCACCTGGCGCGCCTTCGCCAACAGCGACTACTACGCCGCTCCCTACGTCTCGCCGTTCTACTCGCCCTGTCTGGCGGAGAACTGCGTCCCGATGAAGGCCGGGCCCAACTGGGAGATCGTCGGCAGCTGGTGGGGGCTCTCCCCCGCCCTGCTGATCCTGGTCTTGCCGCTCGGCTTCCGGCTGACCTGCTACTACTACCGGAAGGCGTACTATCGCGGCTTCTGGGCCTCTCCCCCGGCCTGCGCGGTCGCCGAACCGCACACGGCGTACACCGGCGAGACCCGCTTCCCGCTGATCCTGCAGAACCTCCACCGGTACTTCTTCTACGCCGCGATCCCGGTCGCCGCGATCCTCACGTACGACACCGTGCTGACCTTCCGGGACGCCTCGTACGCCTGGGGCCACGCGGGTCTCGGGACCGTGATTTTCCTGGTCAACATCGTGCTGATCTGGGCGTACACCCTCTCGTGCCACTCCTGCCGGCACATCGTCGGCGGACGGCTGCGGCACTTCTCCCGCCATCCGGTGCGCTACCGGCTGTGGACCCTGGTGGGCAGGCTGAACGCCCGTCACATGCTGCTGGCGTGGGCCTCGTTGGTCTCGGTCGCGCTCTGCGATCTGTACGTGTACCTGCTCGCCACCGGAACCTTCGACGACCCGAGGATCTTCTGACATGGCTCAAGTCGAACGCGGGCAGTGGGACGTGGTCGTGGTCGGCGCCGGGGGTGCCGGGCTGCGGGCCGCGATCGAGGCGCGTGAGCGGGGCGCCCGTACGGCCGTGATCTGCAAGTCGCTCTTCGGCAAGGCGCACACGGTGATGGCCGAGGGCGGCATCGCCGCCTCCATGGCCAACGCCAACCCGCACGACACCTGGCAGATCCACTTCCGCGACACCATGCGCGGCGGCAAGTTCCTCAACCAGTGGCGGATGGCCGAGCTGCACGCGCGCGAGGCGCCGGACCGGGTCTGGGAGCTGGAGACCTGGGGCGCCCTGTTCGACCGTACGGCCGACGGCCGCATCTCCCAGCGCAACTTCGGCGGGCACGAGTACCCACGGCTCGCGCACGTGGGCGACCGGACGGGCCTGGAGCTGATCCGCACCCTCCAGCAGAAGACCGTCGCGCTCCAGCAGGAGGACTTCCGGGAGACCGGGGACCACGAGTCGCGGCTCAAGGTCTTCCAGGAGTGCACGGTCACCCGGATCCTGAAGGACGAGTCCGGGCGGGTGAGCGGGGTCTTCTGCTACGAGCGGGAGACCGGGCGCTTCTTCGTCCTGGAGGCACCGGCCGTGGTCCTGGCCACCGGCGGCATCGGCAAGTCCTTCAAGGTGACGTCGAACTCGTGGGAGTACACCGGTGACGGGCACGCGCTGGCGCTGCTCGCGGGCGCGCCGCTGGTGAACATGGAGTTCGTGCAGTTCCATCCGACCGGGATGGTCTGGCCGCCGTCCGTGAAGGGGATCCTGGTCACGGAGTCCGTGCGCGGCGACGGGGGCGTGCTGCGCAACGCCGACGGCAAGCGGTTCATGTTCGACTACGTGCCCGACGTCTTCAAGGAGAAGTACGCGCAGACGGAGGAGGAGGGCGACCGCTGGTACGAGGACCCGGACAACAACCGGCGCCCGCCCGAACTGCTGCCGCGCGACGAGGTGGCGCGGGCCATCAACGCGGAGGTGAAGGCGGGGCGGGGCTCGCCGCACGGCGGGGTGTTTCTGGACGTGTCGACGCGGATGCCGGCCGAGGTGATCCGCCGACGCCTTCCTTCCATGTATCACCAGTTCAAGGAGCTGGCGGACGTCGACATCACGGCGGAGGCGATGGAGGTCGGGCCGACCTGTCACTACGTGATGGGTGGCGTCGCGGTCGACTCGGACACGGCGGCGACGGTGGGGGTCCCGGGTCTGTTCGCGGCCGGTGAGGTCGCGGGCGGCATGCACGGCTCCAACCGGCTGGGCGGCAACTCGCTCTCCGACCTGCTCGTCTTCGGGCGGCGGGCGGGGTGGCACGCGGCGGAGTACGCGGCGTCCGCCAGCGCTTCCTCGGTGACCGAAGCGGGGATCGAGGCCGGGATCCAGGCCGGGATCGAGGCCGGGATCGAGGCGGCGGCCGCGGAGGCGCTGGCTCCGTTCGGCGCGGCGCAGGAGGCGTCCCCCGAGAACCCGTACACCCTCCACCAGGAGCTCCAGCAGACGATGAACGACCTCGTCGGCATCATCCGGCGCGAGGGGGAGATGGCCGAGGCCCTGGAGCGCATCGCCGCGCTGCGGGCGCGGGCGCGGCGGGCCGGGGTGGAGGGGCACCGGCAGTTCAACCCCGGCTGGCACCTCGCCCTCGACCTGCGGAACATGCTGCTGGTGAGCGAGTGCGTGGCCCGGGCGGCACTGGAGCGGACCGAGAGCCGGGGCGGGCACACACGGGAGGACCACCCGTCGATGGCGCGGGAGTGGCGACCGGTGAACCTGCTCTGTCACCCGGCGGAGGACGGCGGGATCGCGCTGGAGCGGACCACCACGGAACCGATCCGCCCGGATCTGCTCGCGCTGTTCGAGAAGGAGGAACTGGCCAAGTACCTCGCCGAGGAGGAGCTGTACGAGTGAGTACCTATGACGCGCACTTCAGGGTGTGGCGGGGCGACACCGACGGCGGGGCCTTGACGGACTTCACGGTCGAGGTGAACGACGGCGAGGTGGTCCTCGACATCATCCACCGGCTGCAGGCCACGCAGGCCCCCGATCTCGCCGTGCGGTGGAACTGCAAGGCGGGCAAGTGCGGATCGTGCTCGGCCGAGATCAACGGTCGCCCGCGCCTGCTGTGCATGACCCGGATGTCGATCTTCGAGCGGTCGGAGATCGTCACGGTGACTCCGCTGCGGGCCTTCCCCGTCGTACGTGACCTGGTGACGGACGTGTCCTTCAACTACGAGAAGGCGCGGGAGATCCCGGCCTTCGTCCCGCCGGAAGGGGTCGCTCCGGGCGAGTACCGGATGCGGCAGATGGACGTGGAGCGTTCGCAGGAGTTCCGCAAGTGCATCGAGTGCTTCCTGTGCCAGGACACCTGCCATGTGGTGCGGGACCACGAGGAGAACAAGACGGCGTTCGCCGGCCCGCGCTTTCTCATGCGGGTGGCGGAGCTGGACATGCACCCGCTGGACGCCGCGGCGGAGGCGGGCCTCGACCGGAAGCGGACCGCTCAGGAGGACCACGGGCTCGGGTACTGCAACATCACCAAGTGCTGTACGGAGGTGTGCCCGGAGAACATCAAGATCACCGACAACGCGCTGATCCCGCTGAAGGAGCGGGCCGTGGACCGTAAGTACGATCCGCTGGTGTGGCTGGGGAACAAGATCCGCAGGCGGCCGGGGGCGTAGAACCGGGCCGTGGCACCGTGCCCGGGCACCAGGTGACCCCCGGCGGTCGGCGGCGGGTGCCGGGGCCGGCGCGCGTGTCAGTGCCAGTCCTCGCGATAGGACGCCCAGTCCCCCTCCTTCGCGGCGAAGTCGACGTACAGCGCGACGCCGAACCGTTCGCGGTCGTGGTCCGTGCGCCCCAGGCCCAGCCGGACGCCGCGGACCGCGGCCGCCACCGTCTCCGCCGAGTCGTGGTGGCCGAGGTCGTCCTCGTGGAAGAACGGCAGGCCCATGAGCAGGTCGGTGTCCTCGGGCGTGACCTCCAGGGCGAGGCTGGTCTGCTGGGCGACGTATCCGCCGTACAGACTCTCCAGCGGCATCCAGGTGTCGTACGACATGACGGCGATCTGGTCGACGCGGCGGGCGACCTGTCCGAAGAACTCCTGCGACCACCACTTCCCGCGGCCCGTGACGGCACGGTTCACCGAGTGCGCGGCCGGCAGCGGGTCGATCTGGTGGGCGGCGACGGAGAGCGGCGCCTTGCGAGCCCTGGTCAGCTCGCCCAGGTCGTCGAGCAGGGAGAGGTAGTGCGCGTCGTCCGAGAGCAGGGGCTCCAGGTCGAAGTGGACGCCGTCGAAGCCGGCGTCCAGGATCTGCCGGGCCGATCCGACCACGGCCGCGCGCGAGGCGGCGTTCTCCAGGCGCAGGCCCTCGGGGCCCTCACTGGCCAGGATGTCCCCCAGCCACGCGTGCACCCGTATGCCGGGCATCGTCCGGTGCACGCTCTCGATCAGCCAGGCCGCGCGCGGGTAGCGGGCCGCGGGCAGGGTCCCGTCATGCTCCAGCGGACCGGCGTGGACGTAGAGGTCGCGTATGCCCGTCCCCTTGACACGCGCGGCGAACGCGGCGAGGTCGGCGTCCTTCTTCCGTCCGTCCACCCAGGCGTGGCCCAGCCAGATGGCGTCCTTGCCGCGGGACTGGGTCCCCTCGCGCAGGTCGCCCGCGTAGTTGAACCGCAGGGCGAGCGCGCTGCCGGCCGCCGGTACCACCAGGAGCAGGACGAGGCCGAGGACGACCCACCGCCCCCGTCGCCACCAGCCGCGCACGCGTCCGTCCACCCGAACTCCCCAGATCGTCGATGTCGTGATCACCACCCTAGGAGCGGCTACTGACAGTGACGCTCGGGGCGGCTAAACGGTTTCCGCCCGGTCGCGGCCGTACAGAACGGGACATAGCCTCCCCATGTGATGCGAAGAGCCACCCGAATCCTCCTCGCGGTGCTGGTGGCGGCGTGGTGGCCGGTCGTGCCCGCCGTGTCCGACGCCCGCGCCGACGACCCCGTCGTCCTGTCCCGCGAAGGACAGATCACCGACAGGGTCGGGGCGCTGGGCGACCGCCGCGGCGCGGTCACGCAGGCCCTGGACCGGCTCTACGACGACCGGCGGGTCCAGCTCTTCGTCGTGTACGTACGGGACTTCTCCGGGAGTCCGGCCCAGAGCTGGGCCGACGCGACGGCCGACCGCAACGGTCTCGGCATCGACGACGTCCTGCTCGCGGTCGCCACGCACGACCGGCAGTACGGGTACTCGGCGGACCCCGACTCCCGCTTCACCCAGGCCCAGCTCGACGACGTGGCGCGGACCGCGATCGAACCGGCGCTGCGCCAGAACGACTGGGCCGGAGCCGCGATCGGCGCGGCGAACGGCTTCGGTGCCGTACTCGCCGGACAGCCGGTGCCCGTCCCCTCCCTCACCCCCGGCGCCGCCGACCCCGGCGGCGCGTCGGACGAGGGCGGTTCGGGGACGGACCTGGTCCTTCCGGTCGTCCTCGTCGGCGGGGCGGGGGCCGTCGCCGCGTACGCCTGGACCAAGCGCCGGCGGCGGACCGGGGCCCGGAGCGCCCCCACGCCGCCCGGCGGGTCCGGCTGGGGCGCGCCGAGGAAGCCCGCGCAGGTCCCGCTGGACGAGATGGACGGACAGGCCCGACAGGCGTTGGTGGCCACCGATGACGCCGTCCGCACCAGCCAGGAGGAACTGGGATTCGCGACCGCCCAGTTCGGCGACGAGGCGGTGAAGCCGTTCACGGCGGTGGTGGCGTTCGCGAAGGAGGAGCTGACGGCCGCGTTCCGGCTGCGCCAGAAGCTCGACGACGCGTTTCCGGAGGACGACGCGACCCGGCGTTCGATGCTGGAGGAGATCCTCCGGCGCTGCGAGGAGGCGAACGCGCGCCTCGACGCGGAGTCCGAGGCCTTCGACCGGCTGCGGGCCCTGGAGCGCAATGCCCCGGAGGCACTGGCCACCGCGGAGGCCGCGTTCCGCGAGCAGACCGGACGGGTCGGTACGGCGGAGGCGACGCTGGTCGCGCTGCGGGAGCGGTACGCCGAGTCGGCGCTCTCCCCCGTCGCGGGCGACGCCGAGCAGGCCAAGGACCGGCTGGTCTTCGCGACGACGCACCTGAACCAGGCCCGGCAGGCGGTCGACGCGGGCGACAACGGAGTGGCGGCCGTCCATGTCCGGGCCGCCGAGGGAGCCGTCGACCAGGCGGCGCGGCTCACCGAGGCGGTGGACCGGCGGGCGCGGGAGCTCGCGGAGGCCGTGGGCAGGCTGCCGAACGCGCTGGCCGAGACCGAGGCCGACCTCGCCGACGCCCGGGGGCTGCTCCGAGGCACGGCCGAGGGAGTGCCGACCGCAGACCTCCAGGGCCGTATCGCCAGGGCGGAGACCGTCGTCGCCGATGTCCGGCGGTCGGTGGAGGCGGGCCGCCACGACCCGATCGACGCGCTGCGCCGCATCGAGCAGGCCGACGCGGCGCTCGACGAGGCGCTGGAGGGCGCTCGGGAGCGCGAGTCGGGGACGCGGCGCGCCCGCGCGCTCCTCGGTCAGACGATGCTGACCGCCCGTTCCGCGATCGGGGCGGCCGCCGACTACATCACGACGCACCGCGGGGCGGTCGCCTCCGAGGCCCGTACGCGACTGGCCGAGGCCCAGCGCCGACTGGGGAAGGCCGAGGCGCTGGCGGCCGCCGAGGATCCGCAGGCCGCTCTCGCCGAGGCGCGGCAGGCGGACGTTCTGGCCCGGCGGGCACAGGACCTCGCGGAGCAGGACGTCCGGACGTACGGGAACCCCGACGGCCTGGGCGGTGCGACGGGGGTGGGAGGTGGCGGCGGGCTCGGCGGTGCGGTGCTCGGCGGCATCATCCTCGGCGGACTGTTCGGCGGAGGTTCCGGAGGCGGCTTCGGAGGCGGCTTCGGAGGCTCCGGCAGAGGCGGAGGGGGTTTCGGTGGTGGCGGTTTCGGGGGCGGAGGCTTCGGTGGCGGGCCAGGCAGGTTCGGTGGCGGGGGCACCCGCGGCCGGCTGGGTGGCGGCGGCCGTTTCTGACCGTGCCGACCGTGGCACGCTCATCGCGCTCAAGGAGAACAGGCATGACCAAGCAGACGATCCTGGGCCGTGTCGCCCAGCTCGCGAAGGCCAACATCAACGCCCTGCTCGACCAGGCCGAGGACCCGCAGAAGATGCTGGACCAGCTGATCCGCGACTACACGGGCAACATCGCGGAGGCCGAGGAGGCGGTGGCGGCGACGATCGGCAATCTGCGGTTGATGGAGCAGGACCACCAGGAGGACGTCACCGCGGCGAAGGAGTGGGGCGAGAAGGCCCTGGCCGCGAGCAGGAAGGCGGACGCGCTGCGGGCGGACGGCCGGACGGCGGACGCGGACAGGTTCGACAACCTGGCGAAGGTCGCGCTGTCACGCCAGCTCCAGTCGGAGAAGGAGGCGAGGACGGCGGAGCCGACGATCGCCTCGCAGACCGAGGTGGTGGAGAAGCTCAAGAGCGGCCTCACGCAGATGAGGACCAAGCTGAGCGAGCTCCGGACGAAGCGGGACGAGCTGGTCGCGCGGGCCGCGTCCGCGCGGGCGCAGAACCGGATGATGGACGCGGTGAAGAACATCGATGTCCTGGACCCGACGAGCGAGCTGAGCCGGTTCGAGGACAAGGTGCGGCGCGAGGAGGCCAGGGCTATGGGCAAGCAGGAGCTGGCCGCGTCCTCGCTGGACGCCCAGTTCGAGGAGCTGGACGCCCTCGGCGACAACGCGGAGATCGAGGCCCGGCTCGCGGCGCTCAAGGGATAGCGCGCCCTCCGCGAGCCCTCCGCGAGCCCTCCGCGAGCCGCCCTCGAGCCGCCCGCGAGCCGGGTCCGCGAGCGCCGGCTGGGCGCGCGGTGCGCGGGGGTGCTGCGGTGCTGCGGTGCTTTGGTGCTGCGGTGCTGGTCAGAACATGCTCAGGAGTTGCTCCACGGTCGGCTCCGCGGCCTCGTCGCCGTCCGGCAGGGGCAGTTCGAACCAGACGGTCTTGCCGCGGGGCGTGCGGCGCGAGCCCCAGGCGGCGCTGAGGAGTCCGACCAGCTGCAGACCGCGCCCGCCCTCGTCGGTGTCCTTGGCCCGGCGGCGCCTCGGCTGGACCAGGCCGGCGTCCCAGACCTCGCAGACCAGGGTGCGGTCGCGCAGCAGCCGCAGCCGGATCTCGCCCTCGCCGTAGCGCAGCGCGTTGGTGACGAGCTCGCTGACGAGCAGTTCGACGGTGTCCACGAGCGCTTCGAGGTTCCAGGCGGTGAGCTGGGCCCGGGCCAGTTCACGCGCCCGGCCGACCGAGCGAGGCTCTCTCGGCAGCCGCCAGTCCCCCACCGCGTCGCAGGGCAGTCCCTGGATGCGGGCCATGAGGAGGGCGATGTCGTCCTCGCCGTGCCCGGTGTCGAGGGTGGTCAGGACACCGTCGCAGACATCCTCGAGAGGGCGCGACGCGTCGGTGAGCGCGGTGCGGAAGGCGCTCAGCCCCTCGTCGAGGGGATGGTCGCGGGACTCGACCAGTCCGTCGGTGTAGAGGGCGAGCAGCGAACCCTCGGGCAGTTCGACCTCCACCTCCTCGAAGGGCTCGCCGCCGACGCCGAGGGGCATCCCCGGGGGCACGTCGAGCAGCAGGGCCTTCTCGCCGGGTTCGACGAGGACCGGCGGCAGATGGCCGGCGTTGGCGAAGGTGCAGCGCCGGGTGACCGGGTCGTAGACGGCGTACACGCAGGTGGCGAGGTAGACCTCGGAGAGTTCGGGTCCGCGTGCCATGTGGGCGCGGGCGCTCTGCTGGGCTCCGGCGGGGGCGCCGAGGCCGCGGGCGATCTCGTCGAGGTGGGAGAGGACCTCGGCGGGTTCGAGGTCGAGCTGGGCCAGGGTACGGACGGCGGTGCGCAGCTCGCCCATGGCCACGGCGGCGCGCAGGCCGCGTCCCATGACGTCCCCGATGACCAGCGCGGTGCGGTGACCGGGCAGTTCGATGACGTCGAACCAGTCGCCGCCGACCTCGGTGGCGGTGGTGCCGGGAAGGTAGCGACAGGCGATGTCCAGTCCGGCGGCCTCGGGGTCGCCGGGCGGGAGCAGGCTGCGCTGCAGGATCAGGGCCCGCTCGTGCTCGCGGCGGTAGAGGCGGGCGTTGTCGATGCAGACCGCCGCGCGGGCGGCCAGTTCGACGGCGAGGGCGCGGTCCCGTTCGCCGAAGGGCTCGCTGCCCTTGGCGCGGGAGAACTGCACCAGGCCGACGACGGTGTCGTGGGCGACCATCGGCACCACGAGCGTGGAGTGGACGAGGCTGCCGTCGCCGCCCGGTACCGTCCGCACCCTTCGGGTGCGCAGGGCGCCCGCGCAGGGCGAGTTGAAGGGGTAGCGGTGGACGGAGCCGACCTCGACGGGTCCGGTACCGCAGCCCCCGTCGTCGGCGGTCGTCCCCGAGGTCCTGAGGGGGGTGTTCGAGACGGCGCTGGCGAAGGCGACCCGGCGCAGTTCGGCGCTGCCCGCTCCGTACCCGACGTCGTGGGAGTTGCCCCAGCGTCCGGGCGGGGCCTCGTCCCCGGTGAGCAGGCCCTGGTAGAGGTCGACGGAGGCGAGGTCGCAGAACCCGGGGACGGCGACGCCGAGGAGTTCGCGGGCGGTGGCCTCCAGGTCGAGGGAGTTGCCGATGCGGGCGCCCGCCTCGTTGAGGAGGGCCAGGTTGCGGCGTGCGTTCGCCGCCTCGCGGGCGGCGTTGTGGCGGCGGGTCACGTCGATGCCGAGCCCGGCCACGCCGACGGGTCGCCCGGAGCCGCCGTGCACCCGGTAGAGGTTGATCGACCAGTGGCGGCGGTCGTTGGAGCCCGGGGGCGCTCCGACGATCTGGAGTTCGGTGACGGCCTCGCCGGTCTCCAGGACCCGCTGGAGCGCGGCGGTCATGCGCTCGGCCTCGGGGCGCGCGAGGTAGTCGTGGACGGTACGGCCCCGGTGGTCGTCGGCGTGGCCGCCGAAGACGGCGGCGAAGCGCTGGTTGGCCCGCTTCACGGTGAGGTCGGTGTCGAAGAGCAGGAAACCGAAGGGCGATTGGCCGAAAATAGCCTGCGAGGCGGCGAGGTCGGTCTCGATGTGCCGCAGGGCCCGGACGTCGACGACGATGCACAGCGCGGCCCGCTCTCCGGAGGGCGTCTCGCTCGGCATGACGTACATCTCGGCGATCCCGTCACGGCGCTTCTGCCCGGGGATCCGGAAGGGGACGAGGCCCGTCCATTCCTTGCCGTCGAGGATCTCCGCGACCCGGCGCCGACCACGCTCCCGCAGGTCGGGCGGCATGAACGCCTCGACAGGGTCCTTGCCCATCGCCTCCTGGGCGGGCACGCCGAAGAGGTCCACGGCCCGGCGGCTCCACTGGTCGACGAGCCCGTCGGGCCCTATCGAGAAGGAGGCGACCCGGATGTAGTCATAGATCGAGCCGGGCGGGCTGCTCTGCCACACGACGCCGCTCGCCGACTCAGGTATCTCGCTCACGCGACCGTCCCCTCCAGCTCACCGCACCGGACCGGCCATGCCCGCAGTATTCAGCACTACGGCCCCCGACGGCACGACGTTCACGATCACAGGGTGGTCTCGTTCATTTCCGGCCGAGCCCCCGTGATCGTCGTCCCTCCCCGTCTTCTAACCAGGCAGAGCCAGCTCGAACCACACTGTCTTGCCCGACCTGCCCTTGCGGGTGCCCCAGCGGCGAGCGGAACAGGCCACGAGCTGGAGCCCGCGACCGCCCTCGTCGTCGGGGCCGGCGGCGCGTTCGGTGGGCGGGTCCGGAAGCGGATCGGAGACTTCCACGAGCAGGGCGGGGCGGTGGGCGCCCTCGTCCCCGTCCGGCAGGAGGTGGACGAGGCGGACGCCGATGGGGCCGGAGGCGTAGCGCAGGGAATTGGTCACCAGCTCGCTCACCAGCAGGACCGTGACGTCACCGACCGCCGAATCGATCCGCCAGGCACGGAGCGTGTCGCGCACCACGTGACGCGCGGCCCGCACGGCATTGGCCTCCGCCGGGAAGTTCCATTCGGCGCAGGCGCCTTCGGTGTCGATCACGCCCGATCACTTCCCCAGCCCATCACCAGAAGGAAGGCCCACGTCCTATTTCGGGGGGTTAATCAGCACATACCCGATATTCGGGGCGAGATATCGCTGTGGAGGGACCAGGGGGCGCACGGTGGCACGAACGGCGTAGGACCTCAGCCGCGCACTCCGTCCGCCGGGACGGCCGGCAGGCGCAGCGCGGCCTCCGCGACGGCGGGCCGGTCCTGGTCGAGCCAGTCGACGGAGTCCAGCTCCTGGCGGGCGAGCCAGCGGAGCTCGTCATGGTCCTGCAGGGGGCGCGGTTCACCGGAGAGCAGCCGGGCGGTCCACACCTGGAGTACGTAACCGGGCTTCAGCGGCCACTCGCCGGGGATGCGCTCCCCGGGCTCGGTCTCGACCCCGAGTTCCTCGCGCAGTTCCCGGACCAGGGCCTGCTCGGGGCTCTCCCCCGGCTCCAGCTTGCCGCCGGGCAGCTCCCAACGGCCCGCGAGATCGGCGGGGGCGCTGCGGCGCGCGGCCAGCAGACGCCCCCGGTCGTACACGGCTCCGGCGACCACGACCACGTGGTCGGCCACGTGGTCGTCACGGCGATCTGTCATGGTCCGGAGCTTAGGGGCTGGGCCTCGGGGGTCAGACCGCGGCCTGGCTGATGCGCTCCACCCAGTAGAGCTGCCTGTGTCCTCGGTCGTCGAGGCTGTCGGCGACCTTCTGCGCCTCGTCCTTCGTGGCGTACCGCCCGACGCGATAGCGGTTGCCGTTGTCGTCCTGGCGTATGACGAGCCAGGGCAGCACAGGGCCACTGTCGGTCATCGGGCTCTTCCCTCCGCCGGTCCGGTCGTCTCTAAGGATCTCCCTGAAATGGCAATCCGCATATGCCCGACCTTACGCCTGACCTTTACACAGCGGATACGGGTTTTCACAAAGAGGTACGGATCCGGCCGGGAACCGACGAAGGGAGGCCGAAGATCAGTCCGTGGACACCACCCCGGGCGGGCCCACCGGCGTCGTCACCGGACCGGGAGGTGGTACGCGATCCGGTAGCGGTCGGCCGGGACGACGACGTCGGCCGTCTCCACCGCACGCCCCGAGGCGTAGTAGGTGCGCTCGACCACCATCACCACGTGGCCCGGCACCCCGCCGAGCGCCAGGAGCTCCTCCGCGAGCCCCGGGCGGGCGCCGACCTCCTCCACCACGTTGTCGACGACCACGTCGATCGCCGCCATCCGCTCGACGACCCCGCAACCGCCCAGCGGCCCCTCCTCGGGGAGCATCACGGGCGTCCGGCCGGTCACCGCGAGGGGCTCCCAGGAGGTGGAGAGCATCATCGGCTCGCCGCCGTCCCGGTAGACGTACCGCGTGCGCATCACCCGCTCCCCCGGCTCGATGCCGAGCCGCGCGGCCACGACGGCGCTCGCCTGCTCCTGCTCGCTGCTGGACTCCCAGGTGCCCCGCGCGCCGTCGGCCGCCTGCTCCTGCCGGAAGGGGTTGGCGCCGGACGGCGGCCGATACCCGGAGCGGGCGATCCGGCGCGGCACCGGACGCTCCCGCACGTACGTCCCCGAACCCGAGCGGCCCTCGACGAGCCCCTCGGCCATGAGCACCTTGCGGGCCTCCAGCGCCACGGTGTCCGAGACCCCGTACTCCTCGCGGATGCGCGCCTGCGAGGGGAGCCGGGTGTGCGGCGGCAGCGAGCCGTTGGCGATCTTCTCCCGGAGATCGCTCGCCACACGCAGATAGGCGGGCTGCTCACCGAACGTCACTGGACACTCCCCTCAGGTTGACGGACAGCTACAGAGTGACAACCCTGGGTACCGGCCGCAAGCATGGGCCAGAGTTTCACTCGAAGTGATGATTTGCCTTTACGCCTGCGTTTACCGCAGGTATAGCGGGCGATCGTCCGCGAAGTATTGACCTCAATGGTCCAGACCAATACTTTCCTGTGAGCACAGCTCCCTTCCGGCACACGCACAGGAAACGAGCCTCATGCGTCGAACAACCCTTTCCCGGCTGGCGATCGCCGCCCTCTCCCTCGGTCTCGTGGCCGGCCTCGCGCCCTCGGCGGGCGCCGACCCCGTCGCCCACGCCGAGAGCCGCCCGTCCTACAAGCGCGTCGGTTACTTCACCCAATGGGGCGTCTACGGACGCGACTTCCAGGTAAAGGATCTGGAGACCAGCGGGACGGCGGCCAAGCTCAGCCACGTCAACTACGCCTTCGGCAACGTGAGTCCTGAGGGCAGATGCTTCACGGGCAACGTCCCCGGCGAGGCCGACGCCTGGGCCGACTACGTCCGCCCGCTCGACGCGGCCGGCTCGGTGGACGGCGTCGCCGACACCGCCGACCAGCCCCTCGCCGGCAACTTCAACCAGCTGCGTGAGCTCAAGGCCAAGCACCCCGGCCTCAAGGTCATGATCTCGCTGGGCGGTTGGAGCTGGTCCACGCACTTCTCCGACGCGGCCCGCACCCCCGCCTCGCGCAAGGCGTTCGTCTCCTCCTGCATCGATCTCTACATCAAGGGCAACCTGCCCGCCGACGGCGCCCGCGGCGGCGCGGGAGCCGCCGCGGGTCTCTTCGACGGCATCGACCTCGACTGGGAGTGGCCCGGATCGGCCGGCGACGCCGACACGGTCTTCCGCCCGGAGGACAAGCGGAACTTCACCGCCCTCGTACGGGAGTTCCGCAGCCAGCTCGACGCGTACGCGAAGTCCCAGCAGCGCCACGGCGTGGGCAAGCGCAAGCACTACGAACTGACCGCCTTCGTCCCCACCGCACCCGCCAAGATCGACGCGGGCTTCGAGGTCCGCACGATCATGCGGGACCTGGACTTCGTCACTCTCCAGGGGTACGACTTCCACGGCTCCTGGGAGTCCACCACCGCCCAGCAGTCCGCGCTCTTCGCCAAGAACGACTTCAGCGTCGACCAGACCGTGAACGACTGGCTGCGGCGCGGCGCGCCCGCCCGCAAGCTCGTGGTGGGCATGCCGTTCTACGGCCAGGGCTGGACGGGCGTCACGGGCGGCGGCGACGGCCTCGGCAACCCCGCGACCGGCCCCGCCCCCGCCACCTGGGCGAACGGTTACGAGGACTACAAGGCGCTCAGGAAGCTCGCGGAATCGGGGGCGTACACCGTCCACCGCGACCGGAGGAACGGCCACGCCTGGCTGTTCGACGGGACGACCCTGTGGACGTACGACGACCCGCAGGTGCTGCGCACCAAGTCGGCGTACGTACGGGCCAAGGGGCTCGGCGGCGCGATGTTCTGGTCCCTGGACGGGGACACGCCCGACGGTGAGCTGATCACGGCGGTCGACGGGGTCCTCGGCCACCGGTAGCCGGCCCGACCCCGTGGTCCATCCGGCCCTGTGGTCCATCTGCCGCACGCGGCGGGGCCGGGTCTCCCCCGAGGAGACCCGGCCCCGTCGCCGTACCCACGCGCGGTGCGTCGCCCGGCCGTCGGTCAGGCGGACGCGCCCTCCCCCTCCGGGGGCGGTGCGAGTCCCAGGGCCGCCCGGGCGTCCGCGCCGAGATCCTCGGGGAGGGCGTCGAAGGCCGGGTCGTACCTCTCCCAGTAGGCGTCCGCGTCCGCGGACGTGGCCAGCTTGTTCCACTTCCCGGCGGCCGCGTCGAGTTCCTTGGCCAGTTCGGCGACCGGCCGCGCCGACGCACCGGGCCAGCGGTGGTTCTTGAGCCCCTCGCTCGCCCGCACGACCGACGTGTGGACCCGCGCCGCCCACTGCTTGTTGGCCGCGAAGTCCGCGTCCGCGTCCTCGTCCGGCTCCTCGAAGACGGCGTTCTCGACGCGGTTGAGGTGCTGCAGGTAGTGCAGCTGGTCGGCGTCCAGGGTGGTCTCGTCCGCCCGCAGGGAGCCCTTGAGCGGCTCGCCGTCCTCGACGGCGAGGGTGCAGGTCACGGTGCGGTCGCCGGTGCGCCAGCTCTGCCGGCTGGGGATGTAGTAGTAGTCCCACACGTTCTCGGGCAGGGCCCAGTTGTCCATCGCGTACGCACTGCTGATCTCCGCGCAGCGCTCCTCCGCGAGCCGGTCGACCGGGCCCTCTCCCGGCCACCTGTCGAAACCGGTGATCTTGAAGCCGCCGACGACCTCGCCGTCGTGCGGCTGCGCGCAGTCGACGATCTCGACGTCCGTGGTGTACGCCTCCAGCTTGCCGTCGACCTCGAAGCACTCGCCCTTGCGCAGGGAGAACGCGGACTCCGAGCGGGCCGCTTCGTCCATGCCCTCCTCGAAGCCCTTCCACGCCTCGCCGAATCCACCGGTGACCAGCCCCAGGACCAGCAGAAGGGTGCTGACCGAGGACAGGACGATGCCCGCGACGGCGAGTCCCTTGCCGGTCTGGTTCTTCTTCTTGATCCGGGGGAGGGCCATCAGGCCCAGGACCAGACCGAGGGGCGGGAGGCAGCACACGACGCCGGACACCAGCGAGCCGATGGCCAGACCGTTGGTGGTGGGCGCCGGGGCGCCGTACGGGCCGGGGCCGGGACCGACGCCCGCACCGGGGCCGTAGGGCGCGTAGGGACCGTAGGGGCCGGGGTTGTACGGGGATCCCGCCTGGGGCCCCAGCGGGCCGGACGGTCCGGGGGCGGGCCACTCCCGCCGGGGCGGCTGAGGGTCCTGGGGAGGCTGGGAGGGCTCCACGAGTAACGGTGCTCCTGTGCGGGCGAGCTGCGACAGCTGGTACGAACGTGCGAACGGGCGCGCGCATCGTACCGAGGCGACGTGCGGCAGTGAGGGGCGGCCGCCCGTCGGCGACCGCCCCTCACCCGCGTATCAGTGCTCGGACCCGGTGGTCTCAGAACCGCCGGGCGTCAGAGCCGCAGGGCCTCAGAACTGGAGGGCCCAGCTGTCGATCTTGCCGGTGTCGTAGTTCGCGTTGTCGCTGACCCGCAGCTTCCACGTGCCGTTCGCGACCTCGGAGGAGGCGTTGACCGTGTACGTGGTGTTGATGTTGTCCGCGCTGCCGCCGGTGCCGTAGCCCTTCAGCGTGTACGCCGTGCCGTCGGGGGCGATGAGCTGGACCTGGAGGTCACCGATGTAGGTGTGAACGATGTTCACAGGCACCTGGAGGGCGGACGGCGCGTTGCCGGTGACGCCGCTCACGGTGACCGGGGACTCGACGGTCGCGTTGTCGGCGATCGCGTAGTCGGCGGTGTTCTCGAACCGCTTGCCGGGCGGCGGGGGGGTGCCGCCGCCACCGACGAAGAGCAGCTTGTTCGGGGAGCCGGTACCGGGGCTGGTCACCACGTTCGGGGTGGCGGCGGTGGTCAGCGCCGTCGACACCTGGGCCGGGGTGGCCGTCGGGTTGTCGGCGAGGTAGACCGCGGCCGCGCCCGCGACGTGCGGGGTGGCCATCGACGTACCCGAGATGGTGTTGGTGGCGCTGTCGCCGCTGTTCCACGCCGAGGTGATGGAGGAGCCCGGGGCGAAGAGGTCCAGCGCGCTGCCGTAGTTGGAGAAGCTGGAGCGGGCGTCGGTGCTGGTCGTGGAGCCGACGGTGATGGCCTCGGAGACCCGCGCGGGCGAGTAGTTGGAGGCGTTGGAGTTGTCGTTGCCCGCGGCCACGGCGTAGGTGACGCCCGAGGCGATCGAGTTGCGCACCGCCGTGTCGAGGGCCGAGTCGATGCCGCCGCCGAGGCTCATGTTGGCGACGGCCGGCTTCACGGCGTTGCGGGTGACCCAGTCGATGCCGGCGACGACCTGCGCGGTCGTGCCCGAGCCCTGGTTGTTGAGCACGCGGACGCCGACGATCTTGGCCTTCTTGGCCACGCCGTAGGCGGAGCCGGCGACGGTGCCCGCGACGTGCGTGCCGTGGCCGTGGCCGTCCTGGGCGACGTTGTCGTTGTCGATGGCGTCGAAGCCGTTGAAGGCGCGGCCGCCGAAGTCGCTGTGGCTGATGCGGACGCCGGTGTCGATGATGTACGCCGTCACGCCCTGGCCCGCGGTGTCCGGGTAGCTGTAGCTCTGGTTCAGCGGGAGGGCCCGCTGGTCGACCCGGTCCAGGCCCCAGGACGGCGGGGAGGGCTGCGTGCCGCTGACCGTGAAGACGCGGTTCTGCACGACGGACTCGACCGCGGGGTCGGCGGCGAGCTTCTTCGCCTGCGCCTCCGAGAGCTCGACGTTGTAGCCGTTGAGCGCGGAGGTGTACGTCTTCTTGATCGCCGCGCCGTGCTTGGCCGCGACCGCCCGGCCCTTCGAGGTCTCCGCCGGCGCGGACTCCTTCAGGGTGACGATGTAGCTGCCCGCGATCGTCCCGGGGGCTCCGGCGTTCTGGATGACGCCTTCCGCGGCGGCCTCGGCCGCGGTGGCCGGGAGGGCGGAGACGGTGCCGAGAGCGAGGGCGGCGACGGCTATGGCGCTGGCGGCGACGAGTCTGCGCCGCGAGTCACGCATCACTGACATGTGAGGGATCCTCCTCATAGGTGGTGCGTTGCTGTGGGGGACGGCAGGGACATGTCAAAAGGACGTGAAGTGTCCACGCCGTTTCGAACGTCCGGCTGCCGAGCGAAAGATTGACGGATCCATAGGAATCACACAAGGCCTCCGAGCGCCCCGACACACGCCCGACACACCGCTGCCATGCTGACCGTCATGACCGCCTACGTCTGCCCCCGATGCCGGGCGCACGCCCCCGCCGACGCCCTCACCTGGTGTTGTCCGCAGTGCCGAGGCCCGTGGGACCTGGAGTTCACCAGCGCGCCGGTGTCACTCAAGTCCCTTGCGTCACGCGTGAATTCATTGTGGCGTTACGAGGAAGCGCTGCCGCTGGCGACCGAGATCCCGCATGTGACCCTCGGCGAGGGCCGCACACCCCTGGTCCCGCTCACGGATGCGATTTCGGCCAAACTCGACTTCCTCATGCCGACGTTGTCCTTCAAGGACCGCGGCGCGGTCATGCTCGCCGAACTCGCCCGCCGCCTCGCGGAGGGCGGCGGCGGCCTGCGCCGCGTCCTCGCCGACAGCAGCGGCAACGCGGGGACGGCCGTCGCGGCCTACTGCGCGCGGGCGGGCCTCGACTGCGTGGTCTACGTACCGGACGGCACGTCCCCGAAGAAGCTGGAACAGATCCGCGCGCACGGCGCGCGGCTGACCGTCGTCCCCGGCGACCGGGAGGCCACGGCGCGGGCGGCGCGCGCGGCCGCCGACGAGCCCGGCACGTTCTACGCCTCGCACGTGTACAACCCGCACTTCCTGCACGGCACCAAGACGTACGTGTACGAGCTCTGGGAGGAGCTCGGCGGCCGGCTCCCGGACACCCTCGTGGTCCCGGTCGGCAACGGCACCCTGCTGCTGGGAGCGGCCCTGGCCGTCGACGAGCTGTACGGCCACGGGCTCGTCGGCACGCGCCCCGCCCTGGTCGCCGTACAGGCCGAGGCGGTGTCCCCGCTGGCCGCCGCGTTCCACGCCGGCGCGGAGGAGCTGACGGAGCCGGCGCCCGTACGCCCCACCCTGGCGGAGGGCATCGCGATCCCGAACCCGCCGCGGGCCCGCCAGATCCTGCGGGCGGTCCGCGGCACGGGAGGGACGTTCCTCACGGTGACGGAACAACAGATCCACGCGGCGCAGCTGGACCTGGCGCGCCGGGGGCTCTTCGTGGAGTCGACGGGAGTGGCCTGCTGGGCCGCCGTCCGCGCCGCCGCTCCGCGCCCGGGGCTGACGGTCGTACCGCTGTGCGGGGCGGGCGCGAAGACGGGTCTCGCCGGCGCCCCCGGCGTCGCCGACAGTCGATCATGATCCATCGGTGAGAAAATAGGAGAACCAGACATCGCCCGGATCCGAACCACGGAGGTGGATCATGGGAGAGGCCCGTACGGTCATGGACCGGCTCACCGAAGCGCTGACCAAGAACCTGGATCTGAAGAAGGTGGCCGACCTCTACGCCGAGGACGCCGTCGCGATCACCCCGGACGCGGGCGAGGTGCGGGGACGCGACGCGATCGTCGAGTACTGGCGCACGATGACCGAGGCGATACCGGAGGCCACGTTCACCTCCGAGCGCACCTACGAGGTCGGTGACACGGCGATCGACGAGGGTTACTTCAGCGGTACGAACACCGGCCCGATCCTGATGCCCACCGGGGAGACGCTGCCGCCGACGGGCAAGGACATCAGCATCCGCGGGGTGGACTTCGCGACGGTCGAGAACGGCCGGATCGTGAGCTACCGGCTGTACTTCGACCAGATGGAGTTCATGGACCAGCTCGGCCTGCTCCCGGAGGCGTGAGGGGCCGTCCCTCGGCCGGCCGTCGGCACCATGATGTGGAGATCGCCGATCCCGCCCTCACCGTCGCGGATCTGCACATGGTGATGAACTGTGCGCTGTGCACGATCACCTGTGCGCCGTGCTGAGCTGCCGTGTGATTCGGGGAATCGAACCCCAGCGCTGCTCTCCACGCACCAGGAGGGACCGGATGAACCGCCGGCCCGCGGCCTGTGCACGCCTCCGCGACGACTACCTGCTCCACATCGAGCGCCTCGTTCAGTCCAGCAGGTCGACCTCCCAGTTCGACCGCTGGATCAGTACGTCGACCTCACGGATCTCCCGGGCCAGGACGTCCGCGCGAGCGCGCAGCTCCGCCACCGGGAGAGCCGAGAGCATCTTGAGCTCGGACCGGAGCTGCCGGACCCCACCGCGCTGATCCCGGCCGGCCGCGGCGTCGGCCGCCGCGGTGATCACCGCGTGCCGCAGCCGCAGGACGTCCCGCCGCGCGAGGGCGTCCGTGAGGGTCCCGCCGCCGTCGACGACGGCCTGGGCGTTGGTCCGGTTGATCCGCCGGATCAACGACTCGAGCTCGTCCAGCACCTCCCCGGCCTCGCCCAGCAGAGCCGCCGCGTCCTCCGCGGGCGCCTCGCCCTCCTGGTACCGCGCGTTGCCGACCACCCGCGCACGCAACTGCTCCACCCTGCGCGTCGCGTCCGCCCGCAGCGCCAGCGCCTCGGCAAGCTTCAAGGTCCGTACCTCCATCGCGATCCGTGGATGCAGTATGCCCGCACCGGTCCCCCTCTCCTGACCGCCCTTCTCGCTCGAGTTGGCCCATGACCGCACTGCCCGACTGGATGCGCCCGCCGCGCCCGGAAGGCTGGTTCGCGGAGGACCTCGACCACCTCCCCGAGGCGCCGCGCCATACCGAGCTGATCGACGGAGCCCTCGTCTTCATGCTGTCGCCGCAGCGGTGGTGGCACGGCCACCTCGTCACCATGCTCACCGTCGCTCTCATGGAGCAGGCACCCGCCGACACACGAGTCGGCCGGGAGATGACCATCAAGCTCGATCCGCGCAACCGGCCCGAACCGGATCTGCTGTGACCACGGCCGACTTCGACAGTGACAGAACCTGGTTCGCACCGGACGAGGTTCGCCTCGTCGTGGAGGTCGTCTCGCCCGAGTCCGCCCACCGCGACCGTACGGTCAAACTCCGCAAGTACGCGAAGGCCGGCATCCCCCATTACCGGTGCATCGAGGACGAGGACGGGGCACCCGTCGTCCACGTCTACGAACTCGACGTACTCGCCAACGCCTACGCGCCCGCCGGTATCTTCCGCCGCACCCTCGAGCGCCCGGTGCCTTTCGAGATCAGTCTCGATCTCGACAAACTGACGCCACCCTCCCGTACCAGCTGAAGAGCCTGCGTCCGAAGCAGCATCGGAAAGCGGAAGGGGCCGGACACGTGGGAGTCCGACCCCTTCAGGTCCACGGCGCGCGCGGGACTACACGTTGAAGCGGAACTCCACCACAATAGCCCTGACCTGCGGTTATGTGGGCGCGTCCCAGCACCATCCCAGCACGGGATTCACTGCAAAGTACAAGAAGATCCAGAAGTGCTAAGACTACGCGCACCGCCCGCCCCGGATACAGGCCGCGCAGCGCTCCAGACGCTGTAATAGTTTCTGTACTAGACTTGCAGCCATGAAGTCACCCCGTCCCGGCGGCACGGAGAACATCTCCGTGTCGATGCCTTCCGAACTCCTCGGTGCTCTGCGCACCCGTACCGGTAAGCGCGGCGTGTCCGCGTACGTGACGGCGGCGGTCCGGCATCAGCTCGCCATGGACGGTCTCGCCGAGATCGTGGCCGCCTACGAAGCCGAGCACGAGCCGCTGAGCGAAGCCGAAGTCCAGGCCGCGCAGAGCGAACTGTTCGGAGACGCACCGGCGCCCTACGCGTCGAACGACAGCGCCGCATGAAGGAGCCCGCGGCCAGATCCCTGGTGCTCGACTCCCAGGCGCTGTCGCTACTGCTGCGCAACGACCGCCAGATGATCACCCGGATCGAGGCTGCTCGACGCGTAGGCGTGCCCGTCCTCGTGTCGGCCCTGACGGTGGTGGAGGCGGTCCACGGGAAGACGGATACCGCCCGGCTGCACTGGGTGCTCTCCCGCCTTCAGGTCCAGGACGTCACCCAGACGGACAGTCTCACCGCGGTGCAGCTGCTGAGCGACGCCGGTGGCCTGCACGGCCACAAGTACGCCGTTGACGCCCTCGTCGCCGCGATGGCACTTCGCTCCCCGGCACCCGTCCTCGTACTGACCTCGGATCACGACGACTGGTCGAAGCTGTGCGGCGACCAAGTACAGATCAAGGACGTCTGACCTCGGCGTCCACTCAGGTGGAATCCACCTGCTGATCGACTGCTGCTTCGTAGAAAGCATCCGCAAGGGCAACGATGATCGCGTTGATGGCCGGCCCATCGGTGAAGAAGTAGTCAGCCATCGTGTTGTGGGCATCCTGGTTGTCTGCAACCGCCTCCGTAACGGCTGCTTGGAAGTCCTGCGACTCCACGAACTGCTTTTTGGAGTTCACCTTGGTCTGCTTGATCAGGTTCGGGTCGGCAAGCAACCGCTGGACGAGCCCCTGTACGAACTCCCTGACCTGGGACTCGGCGAACGATTCGGCGCCGAAGAGGTCGTTCATCTTGTCTATGACGACCTGGAGCGCAACGTACTTCGGATCCTTCTTCGCTCCCGTGCCAGCGGCACTGATGCCCTTCAGTTGCCCGTCGCCCACGAGTGAGATGTCCACCGCGATCGCCTTGTTGTGCTCCGGCACCGCTGTCGAAGCCAACGTTGAAGGGCAAGAAGTGAGTCTTCGCCCCCTCCAGCTTCGTGGTCATCGCCGCCAGGTCGTTCGAGACTGCGAAGTGCACCAGAGCCCTGTGACCGCCATCCCGGCACGGAAAAAACCAAGGGGTCCGACTCCAGAGAGTCGAACCCCTCCTGAACTGCATGTTTGTCAGATCAGCGACGTGGTGATGTACGACCCCCTACACATTGAAGCGGAACTCCACCACGTCGCCGTCCTGCATCACGTACTCCTTGCCCTCCATGCGGGCCTTGCCCGCCGCGCGGGCGTCCGCGACCGAGCCCGTTTCGACGAGGTCGGCGAAGGAGATGACCTCGGCCTTGATGAAGCCCTTCTGGAAGTCGGTGTGGATCACACCGGCCGCCTCCGGGGCCGTCGCGCCCTTCTTGATCGTCCAGGCGCGGGATTCCTTCGGGCCGGCCGTCAGGTACGTCTGGAGGCCCAGGGTGTCGAAGCCGACGCGCGCCAGGGTCGCGAGGCCCGGCTCCTCCGCGCCCACCGACTGGAGGAGCTCCATGGCGTCCTCCTCGTCCAGCTCGGCGAGGTCCTGCTCCAGCTTCGCGTTGAGGAAGATCGCCTCCGCCGGGGCCACCAGCGCGCGCTGCTCGTCCTTGAAGGAGTCGTCCGTCAGCTCGTCCTCGTCCACGTTGAAGACGTAGAGGAACGGCTTCGTGGTCAGCAGGTGCAGGTCGTGCAGGAGCTCGGCCTTCTCCGAGCCCTGGAGGTAGCCCTGGGAGAAGAGCGTGTCGCCCCGCTCCAGGATCTCCTTGGCCGCCTCGACCACCGCGACCTTGGGGGCCACGTCCTTCTTGATGCGGGCTTCCTTCGCCAGCCGCGGCAGGACCTTCTCGATCGTCTGCAGGTCGGCGAGGATCAGCTCGGTGTTGATCGTCTCGATGTCGTCCTTCGGCGAGACCTTGCCGTCGACGTGCACGACGTTCTCGTCCTTGAAGGCGCGGATGACCTGGCAGATCGCGTCCGACTCACGGATGTTCGCCAGGAACTTGTTGCCCAGGCCCTCACCCTCGCTCGCGCCGCGGACGATGCCCGCGATGTCCACGAAGTCGACCGTCGCCGGCAGGATCCGCTGCGAGTTGAAGATCTCCGCCAGCTTCGTCAGGCGGGCGTCGGGAACACCGACGACGCCGACGTTCGGCTCGATCGTGGCGAACGGGTAGTTGGCCGCCAGGACGTCGTTCTTGGTCAGGGCGTTGAACAGGGTCGACTTGCCGACATTCGGCAGACCGACGATTCCGATCGTGAGCGACACGGTGGCGACTTCCTGGAGTACGGATGGGGGTGCGGTGGGTGGGCCGATCCCCCAGTTTACGGGCGGTCCGAACCGGCCTGCGACGCCGACCTTCGGCCGTTCTCGACGGCAAGGTCACCCAAAGGGCGTGTCCTGGCCCGGTCCCCGGCCCCTTCCCGACCTACGTTGGTGTAGTGGAGCAGCACAGGACAAGTCAGCCTCAAGGCCGCCGACGGCCGCAAACGCCCCTCACGCCGCCCGGCGCGCTCGTGGAGGGCGCCGCCGTCTACCGGGTCGCCCCGCGTCCGGGCCGCCCCGGCAGCGGCCGGGTCGAGCGGGCCGTACCCGAACGGCGGCCCGTGCCCCCCGTCGTCCTCGCCCTGCGGCGGCTGCCCAACCCGAGGCTCACCGGCCTCGGCGCCGGGCTCTTCGCCTCCGCCACCATGCTGGTGCTCGGCGTCCTCGACCAGCTGATCCTCGACGGCTCGCCGCTCGCGTTCGGCCTGCTGTTCCTGCCGGTCAGCGCGCTGACCGCGCTCTGGGTACGGACCGCCGACCTGGTCACCGCCCCGATCAGCGTGCCCATCGCCTTCGCGGTGGGTGTGGTGCCGATCTCGGGCGGCAGCGGCGGCTTCGGCGGGCAGGCGATGGCCGTCGTCACCGCCCTCGCCGTGCACGCCGGGTGGCTCTACGGCGGGACCCTCGTCGCCGGTCTGATCACCAGCGTCCGGAAGGTGCGGGACATGGGGCGGCGCCAGCGCGTCGTCGCCCGCGCCCCCCAGAGGGTCCGCCGCCCCTGACCCGCCGCCCCCGGTCACGGGGGCGTGGGCGGCTCAGACCGTCGTCGCCGGCCGCGCCGCCATCGCCGCGCCCACGATCCCCGCGTTGTTCTGCAGCTCCGCCGGGACGATCTCCGCCCTGATGCCCTCGATCAGCGGCAGGAACTTGTCCGCCTTGCGGCTCACTCCCCCGCCGATGATGAAGAGCTCGGGCGAGAACAGCATCTCCACATGGGCCAGGTACTTCTGCACCCGCCGTGTCGCCCAGTGCTCCCAGCTGAGGTCCTCGTCCTCCTTGGCCTTCGACGAGGCCCGCTTCTCCGCGTCGTAACCCTTCAGCTCCAGGTGGCCCAGCTCCGTGTTCGGCACGAGCCGGCCGTCCACGAAGAGCGCCGAGCCGATGCCCGTGCCGAGCGTCAGCATGATGACCGTCCCCTTGCGGCCCCGGCCAGCGCCGAAGGTCATCTCGGCGACGCCGGCCGCGTCCGCGTCGTTCAGGACGGTCACGGGGAGCCCGCCGAGGCGTTCGCCGAGCAGTCTGCCGGCGTCGACGCCGATCCATGCCTTCTCGACGTTCGCCGCGGTACGGATCGTCGAGCCGGTGACCACACCGGGGAAGGTCACCCCGACGGGGCCGGACCAGCCGAAGTTCTCCACGACCTCCACGACGCAGCCCGCCACATCGTCGGGTGCGGCGGGCTGCGGGGTCAGTACTTTGTGGCGGGGCTCGGTCAGCTCTCCGCGCTCCAGGTCGACGGGAGCGCCCTTGATGCCCGAGCCGCCGATGTCCACTCCGAAGACGTTCATGAACACAACGTTACGGGGAGACGCCGACGGTCACGCCTCGACCGCTCCTCCTCGGCCGTTACTCGGCGAGCTTCGCGGCCTCGGCGCGCAGGTCCTTGTTCCGGAGCTCCTTGGGGAGCGAGAAGGTGAGCGACTCGTCGGCCGTCTTGACGATCTCCACGTCCGCGTAGCCCCGCTCGGAGAGCCACTCCAGGACCTCCTGGACGAGGACCTCCGGGACCGAGGCGCCCGAGGACAGGCCGACGGAGGTGACGCCCTCCAGCCATGCCTCGTCGATCTCGCTCGCGAAGTCGACGAGGTACGCGGCGGGTACGCCGGCCTGCTTGGCGACCTCGACCATGCGGATCGAGTTGGAGGAGTTCTTCGAGCCGACGACGATCACGAGCTCGGCCTGGCCGGCGAGCTCCTTGATGGCCAGCTGCCGGTTCTGGGTGGCGTAGCAGATGTCGTCGGAGGGCGGGGAGATCAGCTGCGGGAACTTCTCCTTCAGCGCGTCCACCGTCTCCATCGTCTCGTCGACCGAGAGTGTGGTCTGGGAGAGCCAGACGACCCTGGACGGGTCGCGGACCTCGACCTTGGCCACGTCCTCGGGTCCGTCGACGAGCTGGATGTGGTCGGGGGCCTCGCCGGAGGTGCCGATGACCTCTTCGTGGCCCTCGTGGCCGATCAGGAGGATGTCGAAGTCCTCATTGGCGAACCGGACGGCCTCCTTGTGCACCTTCGTGACCAGCGGGCAGGTCGCGTCGATGGTCTTGAGACGGCCCTCGCGGGCCTCCTCGTGCACGGTGGGGGCCACGCCGTGGGCGGAGAACATCACGATGTTGCCCGGCGGCACCTCGGTCGCCTGGTCGACGAAGATGGCGCCCTTCCGCTCCAGGGTCTGGACGACGTACTTGTTGTGGACGATCTCGTGGCGTACGTAGATCGGCGCCCCGTACTGCTCCAGGGCCTTCTCCACGGCGATCACGGCACGGTCCACGCCCGCGCAGTAGCCGCGGGGAGCGGCGAGCAGGACACGCTTCGGGCGGTTCGTCGTGGTCGCGGTCTCGGGCGTCGACGCGGGCGTAGCAGTCATGCGTCCCATCGTAAGGCCGCGTGATCGGGCGGCGGGCTACGGCCGCGTCGGTGCGCCGGGTGATCGACGTCGTGGCCGAGACTGGGCGCATGGCCGAGGAAGCACAGGTGGCTGCGCACACCGGACTGCGGCGGACGCTCGGGTTCCGCGACCTTGTCGTCTACGGGCTGCTCTTCATCGCGCCGATGGCCCCCGTCGGCGTCTTCGGCACCCTCGACGCGAAGTCGCACGGCGCGGTGGCGCTCGTGTACGTGATCGCCACCGTCGCGATGGCGTTCACCGCCTTCAGCTATGCCCAGATGGTGCGGGTCGCCCCGCTGGCGGGTTCGGTCTTCACGTACGCGCGCAAGGGTCTGGGCGAGGGGCCGGGGTTCGTCGCCGGGTGGATGGCGATGCTCGACTATCTGCTGATCCCGGCCGTGGCCTACCTCTTCGCGGGCATCGCCATGGAGGCGCTGGTCCCGGAGGTCGACCGCTGGGTGTGGACGGCGATCGCGGTGGTCCTCACGACGCTGCTCAACCTCTGGGGGGTACGGGCGGCGGCGCGGGTCGGCTTCGCGGTGCTCGCCCTGGAGATCGTGGTGCTGCTGGTCTTCGTGGTGTCGGCGGTGGTCGTTCTCGTACGGGACGGGGCCCGGCGCGACTGGTGGTCGCCGCTGACCGGGGACACGACGTTCTCGGCGACGGCCGTGGTGGGCGCGGTGTCGGTGGCCGTGCTCTCGTACCTGGGCTTCGACGCCATCGCCTCCTTCGCGGAGGAGGTGACCGGGGGCTCGGAGAAGGTCGCGCGGGCGGTGCTGTTCTGCCTGGCGCTCGCGGGCGTGCTGTTCGTGACGCAGACGTATCTGGTGGCGCTTCTCGAACCGCTCTCCTCGGCGGAGCTGGCGGCCGATCCGGCGAAGCAGGGCTCGGCCTTCTACGACGCGGTGGACGCGTCCGTGGGGACCTGGCTGCACGATCTGGTGGCGGTGTCGAAGGCGATCGGCGCGGCGTTCGCGGCGCTGGCGGGGCAGGCGGCCGCGGGGCGGCTGCTCTTCGCCATGGCCCGGGAGCGGCGGCTGCCCCGTGCGCTGGCCCGGACGGACTCGGGGGTTCCACGGGTGGCGCTGCTGAGCGCGGCGGCGGTGACGATGGTGGCGGCGGTGTGGGCGGCGCAGCGCGACGACGGACTCGACCACCTGGTGTCGGTGGTCGACATCGGGGCGCTGTCGGCCTTCGTCCTGCTGCACGCGAGCGTGGTGGGGTGGTTCGCGGTACGCCGGATGGAGGGGCCACCGCACTGGCTGCGGCACGTGGTGATGCCGGTGGCGGGGGCGTTGATCCTGGTGGCGGTGATGGTGGAGGCGGCGGTGTCGGCGCAGGTGGTGGGTGTGGTCTGGCTGGGGGTGGGCCTGGTGGTTCTCGCGGTGCAGGGAGCGAGCCGTCCGGTGTGAGCGGCGGACAGGCGCGTGACGCCCCCTCCTCCGCTGTCCTACCCCGCCACTACGCTCGGCGCATGGGTCTCACTACGTCCGCCGAAGCGCCGCTGCCCGTCGGGGAGGTCTCCCGGCTGATCGGGGGCTGGATCGACCGCCTGGGTGCCGTATGGGTCGAGGGGCAGATCACACAGCTGTCGCGACGGCCGGGGGCCGGGGTCGTCTTTCTGACGCTGCGGGATCCCTCGTACGACATCTCCATCGGCGTGACCTGCTTCCGCCAGGTCTTCGACGCCGTGGCCGACGTCGTCTCCGAGGGCGCCCGGGTCGTCGTGCACGCCAGGCCCGAGTGGTACGCGCCGCGTGGGCAGCTGTCGCTGCGGGCGGTGGAGATCAAGCCGGTCGGCATCGGGGAGCTGCTGGCCCGTCTGGAGCAGCTGAAGCGGAGCCTGGGCGCCGAGGGCCTGTTCGCCCTCGACCGCAAGAAGCCCCTGCCGTTCCTGCCGCAGCTCGTCGGCCTCGTCGTCGGCCGGGCCTCCGCCGCCGAGCGGGACGTGCTGGAGAACGCGCGGCGGCGCTGGCCCGCCGTCCGCTTCGAGGTGCGCAATGTCGCCGTGCAGGGCGTGAAGGCGGTGCCGCAGGTGGTCCAGGCGGTGAAGGAGCTCGACGCCCACGACGGGGTGGACGTGATCATCGTGGCGCGCGGCGGCGGCAGTGTGGAGGACCTGTTGCCGTTCTCGGACGAGCAGCTGATCCGGGCGGTCGCCGACTGCCGTACGCCGGTGGTCTCCGCGATCGGCCACGAGCCGGACTCCCCGCTGCTCGATCTCGTGGCCGACCTGCGCGCCTCCACGCCGACCGACGCCGCCAAGAAGGTCGTGCCGGACGTCGGTGAGGAGCTGGACCGGGTGCAGGGCCTGCGGGACCGGGCGCTGCGGACGGTGCGGGGGCTGCTGGACCGCGAGGAGCGCGGGTTGGCGCACGCGCTGGCCCGGCCGGTGATGGAGCATCCGCAGCGGATGGTCGAGCAGCGCGAGGACGAGCTGGACGCGCTGCTCGCGCGCAGCCGGCGGACGCTGGGGCATCTGCTCGACCGGGCGGACTCGGAGCTGTCGCACACCCGGGCGCGGGTCAGGGCGCTGTCGCCCGCGGCGACGATGGAGCGGGGGTACGCGGTGCTCCAGCGGGCGGACGGATCGGTCGTGCGCTCTCCCGAGGAGGTCGCGGTGGACGAGGAGTTGCGGGCCAGGGTCGCCGCGGGCGAGTTCGCGGTGCGGCGTGTTGTCGGACCCGGCGCATAGGGTGGTTCCCATGGCAGCCACCACGGAAGAGGCGCTCGGGTACGAGCAGGCACGCGACGAGCTGATCGAGGTCGTTCGGCGTCTGGAGACGGGCGGGACGACCCTGGAGGAGTCGCTCGCGCTCTGGGAGCGTGGCGAGGAATTGGCCAAGGTCTGCCGGCGTTGGCTGGAGGGCGCACGGGCCCGGCTCGACGCCGCGGTCTCCGCTTCGGAGGCCGACGAGGCCGCGGGCGCGGAGGCCGAGTAGGGGCCATGCGGTAGCGCCCACGCCCGGCGTCCGGTCGGGGCTTCGCGACGAACCCACGATGTGAAGCGGATCACTATCCGCATAGGATTGTTGAAAGTTAATCAATCTTCGTCGTACGGTGAGGGCATCGCTTGACCCCCTTTGCAGTCCGGAAGGTACGCAGCATGTCCCTCGCTCTTGACCCCACCGCCCAGGACCTCCTCTTCCGCGAGGCCCGCACCGCCAACACCTTCACCGACGAGCCGGTGACCGACGAGCAGGTCCAGGCGATCTACGACCTGGTCAAGTACGGGCCGACCGCGTTCAACCAGTCCCCCCTGCGGATCACCCTGGTCCGCTCCCCCGAGGCGCGCGAGCGCCTGGTGAAGCACATGGCCGAGGGCAACCAGCCGAAGACCGCCGCCGCCCCGCTGGTCGCGATCCTCTCCGCCGACAACGAGTTCCACGACGAGCTCCCGGCCCTGCTGCCGCACTTCCCGCAGGCCAAGGACATGTTCTTCGCCGAGCGCCCGGTCCGCGAGGGCTCCGCCCTGCTGAACGCCGCCCTCCAGGCCGCCTACTTCATCGTCGGCGTCCGCGCCGCCGGCCTCGCCGCCGGCCCGATGACCGGTGTCGACTTCGCCGGAGTCCAGAAGGAGTTCCTGGACGACGACCACACGCCGATCATGGTCGTCAACATCGGCAAGCCGGGCGAGGACGCCTGGTTCCCCCGCTCCCCGCGCCTGGCCTACGACGAGGTCGTCACCACCGTCTGAGCCCGCCGTCCGCCCGCGTCGGACACGCGAGAACCCCCGGACTCCATGAGTCCGGGGGTTCTTCGCTCGCTCGTCACGCCTGCTTCGACCGCAGCGCGCCGGCCATCTCGGCCAGCCGCTCGAAGGAGGCCGTCCCGGTCACCACCGTGGTGGCACCGCCCTCCGTGCGGACCAGGGCGTCGTACTTCGGCCCCTCCCAGCGCTGCCAGACCTGACCGGCGACCGTCTGGGTCTTCCCGGAGTTCTCGGCCTGCTGGGTGACCTTGGGAACGAAGTGCTTCGGCTCCGCCGTCGACTGGTGGAGCGACACGTACTGGGTGTCCGGGTCGAGGAAACCCAGCTGCCAGGCGTCGCCCTGCTCGCGCTTGTACGAGACGACGGTCGCCCGCCAGCCCTCGCCGAGCCCCTCGGGGGCCAGCACCGGATACGGCGCCGCCCGCTGTGCCGTGAGGAGCTCGACCCGGTAGTCCTTCGTCCGGACCGGGTTCGCGTCCTCGTCGTGCGGGATGAAGAGATACATCACGCCCGCGGCGACCATGATCACCGCGAGGGACTGGACCATCCCGCGTACCGTCTGCCTGCCTCGCATACCTGCCACGCACCCATGGTCGCATCATGGTGTTGTGCTCATACGTGGGCCCCTCTGCTCAATTTGTCGACGTACCGATAGAGTCGCCCCACCCTCTTTATTCCGGCCGTCGCCGTACAGAAAGGTGCGCTCCGATGACCGAGCATCATCTGCCGTCCGAGCTCGAGGTCTCCCCCGAGGCCCCCGACCGCAACCTCGCCCTGGAGCTGGTGCGCGTCACCGAGGCCGCCGCCATGGCCGCCGGCCGCTGGGTCGGCCGCGGCGACAAGATCGGCGCGGACGGCGCGGCGGTCAACGCCATGCGGACCCTGGTCTCCACCGTCTCGATGAACGGCGTCGTCGTCATCGGCGAGGGCGAGAAGGACGAAGCCCCCATGCTCTACAACGGGGAGCGCATCGGCGACGGGACGGGCGCCGAGGTGGACATCGCCGTCGACCCGATCGACGGCACCACCCTCAACGCCAAGGGCATGCCGAACGCGATCGCCGTCCTGGCCGCCGCCGACCGCGGCACCATGTTCGACCCCTCCGCGGTCTTCTACATGGACAAGCTCGTCACCGGTCCCGAGGCCGCCGACTTCGTCGACATCAACGCCCCCGTCTCGGTCAACATCCGCCGGGTCGCCAAGGCGAAGAACATGTCCCCCGAGGACGTCACGGTCGTGATCCTGGACCGCCCGCGCCACGAGGGCATCGTCAAGGAGATCCGCGAGACCGGCGCCCGGATCAAGTTCATCTCGGACGGCGACGTCGCCGGTTCGATCATGGCCGTCCGCGAGGGCACCGGCGTCGACCTGCTCCTCGGCATCGGCGGCACGCCCGAGGGCATCATCTCGGCCTGTGCCATCAAGTGCCTCGGCGGTGTCATCCAGGGCAAGCTGTGGCCGAAGGACGACGCCGAGCGGCAGAAGGCGCTCGACGCGGGCCACGACCTGGACCGCGTGCTCTCCACGAACGACCTGGTCAGCGGCGAGAACGTGTTCTTCGTCGCCACCGGCATCACGGACGGCGAGCTGCTGCGCGGCGTGCGCTACCGCTCGGAGACCGCGACCACGTCGTCGCTGGTGATGCGGTCCAAGTCCGGCACGATCCGGCAGATCGACTCCACGCACCGGCTGTCGAAGCTGCGCGCGTACAGCAAGATCGACTTCGATCGGGCGAAGTAGCCCCGAAGCCGGTACGGAAGCGGTACCGGCGGTGGTACGAAGAGGGGCGCCCCCATGTGCGGTGGGGGCGCCCCTTCCCGTACGGCCGGCAACCGGAGCCGTCAGCCCGCCGCGGCGACCCGGTCCGCCGCCGCCTTCTTGAGCTCCACCTCACGCCGCCGCCTCCGGGCGAGCACGACACGGCGCTCGGCGGCGGTGAGCCCGCCCCACACGCCGTACGGCTCGGGCTGGAGCAGTGCGTGCTCCCGGCACTCGACCATGACCGGGCAGCGGGCACAGACCCGCTTGGCGGCCTCCTCCCGCGACAGCCGGGCGGCCGTCGGCTCCTTGGAGGGGGCGAAGAACAGCCCGGCCTCGTCCCGGCGGCACACCGCCTCCGTGTGCCAGGGGCCGGCTTCGTCCTCCCGCGCGGGGGCACGCGGGGACGGCACGGCAGCGACCTGGAGGGGCTGATGCGGCGGATGCAGCACGGTCTACTCCTGACGACGGCTTCGCGAGCGAGAGACGATGCACCAGCCTTACCCGCTGTGCGTGCGCCTATGCACCGCGTGCCGCCGAGTTCCGGAGTGCGGAACCTCAGGGGCGGATTCCGGTCACCCGCCGCCCGCGCGTCCGGTCCGCCCGGGGCCGACGGGCGGTCGGCGCGCGGTCAGTGGCCGAGGTGCTTGCGCAGCTGGTTCTGCAGGTCGGTGATCCACTTGCCGCGCTTGGGCTTCGCCTCGACGTTGCCGAAGATCGAGTAGCCGTTGATCACGACGACCGGGGCCTGCGGGTCCGCGGCCTCCAGGGTCACGACCTCGAAGTTGCCGAAGACCCCCGAGCCGTTCCCGCGCAGACTGATGTTCTCCGGGACGCGCACCTCGACATTGCCGAAGATCGACGTGGCGTTGACGGTGGTCAGCCGCTGGGCGAACAGCGCCTCGGTCAGGTCGATCTCGATGTTGCCGAAGAGCGCGAAGGCGTTGGTCCTGCGGCCCACCCGCCAGCGGCCCTTGCGGGTGGTGCTGGAGAAGACGGCGACCAGGTTGTCGGCGGGGCCCGAGTCGTCCTCGGGACCGTACGCGTACGCCTGCTCGGGCTCCCGGCGGGCGCCGGCCCCGGCGGGGAGGTCGCGGACGATCGGCTCCAGCTCGCCGACGGTCTTGGCGCGGTAGACCGCGTCGATCCGCTCCGAGTGCTCCTCGGCGTCGATCCGCCCCTCGGCCAGCGCGTCCCGCAGGATGTCCGCGATGCGGTCCCGGTCGGCGTCCGAGGCGCGCAGGGAGTCCCCCGGAGCGGCGGGAGCCGGCGGAGCGGGAGCGGGCTCGGCGGGGGCGACCGGCTTCTGGGGCTGCTTTTCGAGGTCCACGGCGCCAGCGTAGCGAAACGCGATAGATCGCGACCAGGGGGCGGGGCCGTAAGTCGCCACTCCCGCAGACCCCGTCGCCGCCCGGACCGGTCACAGTCCCCGGCGAACACTCCACACCGGAGCAGTCCCGGTCCTCAGTGAGCCTTACCTCACAGGATCGGGGCCGCGCCCGCGTTCTACGCTGGAGGGCGCGCCGCCAATGGAGGTGGCGTTGCTGTCTGCCGAGTGAGGAATGGCTGCCGTCATGCCCCCTGTTTCCCGCCCCCCCGGCCCTGCGTTCGCCTACTCCGAACTGCTCCCCCTGGGAGAGGACACCACGCCCTACCGCCTGGTGACCGCCGAAGGCGTCTCCACCTTCGAGGCCGACGGCCGTACGTTCCTCAAGGTCGAGCCGGAGGCCCTGCGTCAGCTGGCCGCCGAGGCGATCCACGACATCCAGCACTACCTGCGCCCGGCCCACCTGGCCCAGCTGCGCCGGATCATCGACGACCCGGAGGCGTCGAGCAACGACAAGTTCGTCGCGCTCGACCTGCTCAAGAACGCGAACATCGCCGCCGCGGGCGTCCTCCCGATGTGCCAGGACACCGGCACCGCGATCGTCATGGGCAAGCGCGGCCAGAACGTGCTGACCCGGGGCGGCGACGAGGAAGCCCTGTCGCGCGGCATCTACGACGCGTACACCAAGCTCAACCTGCGGTACTCGCAGATGGCCCCGCTGACCATGTGGGAGGAGAAGAACACCGGCTCGAACCTGCCCGCGCAGATCGAGCTCTACGCGACCGACGGCGGCGCGTACAAGTTCCTCTTCATGGCCAAGGGCGGCGGCTCCGCCAACAAGTCCTTCCTCTACCAGGAGACGAAGGCCGTCCTCAACGAGGCGAGCATGATGAAGTTCCTGGAGGAGAAGATCCGCTCGCTCGGCACGGCCGCCTGCCCGCCGTATCACCTGGCGATCGTCGTCGGCGGCACCTCGGCCGAGTTCGCGCTGAAGACCGCGAAGTACGCCTCCGCGCACTACCTGGACGAGCTGCCCGCCGAGGGCTCCGAGCTCGGTCACGGCTTCCGGGACAAGGAGCTGGAGGAGAAGGTCTTCGAGCTCACGCAGAAGATCGGCATCGGCGCGCAGTTCGGCGGCAAGTACTTCTGCCACGACGTGCGCGTGGTGCGTCTGCCGCGCCACGGCGCCTCGCTGCCCGTCGCGATCGCCGTGTCCTGCTCGGCCGACCGCCAGGCCGTCGCGAAGATCACCGCCGAGGGCGTCTTCCTGGAGCAGCTGGAGACCGACCCGGCGCGCTTCCTGCCGGAGACCACCGACGAGCACCTCTCCACGGACGGGGACGTCGTCACGATCGACCTGAACCAGCCGATGGACGACATCCTCGCCGAGCTGACGAAGTACCCCGTCAAGACCCGTCTCTCGCTGACCGGTCCGCTGGTCGTGGCCCGCGACATCGCGCACGCCAAGATCAAGGAGCGCCTGGACGCCGGCGAGGAGATGCCGCAGTACCTCAAGGACCACCCGGTGTACTACGCCGGTCCGGCCAAGACGCCCGAGGGTTACGCCTCCGGGTCCTTCGGCCCGACGACGGCCGGCCGGATGGACTCGTACGTCGAGCAGTTCCAGGCGGCGGGCGGCTCGAAGGTCATGCTGGCCAAGGGCAACCGGAGCAAGCAGGTCACGGACGCCTGCGGCAGCCACGGCGGCTTCTACCTGGGCTCGATCGGCGGCCCGGCGGCGCGCCTGGCGCAGGACTGCATCAAGAAGGTCGAGGTCGTCGAGTACGAGGAGCTCGGCATGGAGGCGGTCTGGAAGATCGAGGTCGAGGACTTCCCGGCGTTCATCGTCGTGGACGACAAGGGCAACGACTTCTTCCAGAACCCGGCCCCGGAGCCGACCTTCACCCACATCCCGGTGCGAGGCCCCGGTCTCGGCTGACCCCGCCCTGCGCACGCCAACTCCCCGACGCCTCCCGGTCCTTGCAGACCGGGGGGCGTCGGCGGTCTCCGCTCAGAATCTCGCTACCAACCGGTAGCCTTCTGGTCGCCTACTGGTCAGTATGGGCCGCGAGCATGTCAACCACTGAGCCGGTCGACCACTCGGGAGCCCCCCATGCCCTCCGCCCCTCTCCTCAGCCGCGCCACCGCCGGAACCACGGCCACCCTCGCGCTGACCGCCCTTCTCGTCGTCGCCCCCGCGCCCGTGGCCTCCGCGGCCGATCCGGACACCCACGCGACGTCCACCGCCGCCGTCCACGACATCGACTACGCCACCTGGCGCCGTGACGTGGCGGCCGTCGTCACCGAGGCGCGGCCGTACATCGCGGAGCGCTCCGAAGACGCCGGCCGCGAGAAGCAGGCGATCGTCCTCGACATCGACAACTCGTCGCTGGAGACGGACTTCCATCCCTTCTGGGAGCTGCCGACCCCGGCCATCGCCGATGTACGCGACCTGGTCCGTGACGCCCACGAACGCGGCGTGGCGGTCTTCTTCGTCACCGCGCGGCCCGGGATCATCCACTCGCTCACCGACTGGAACCTGAAGAAGGCCGGCTACCCCGTCGACGGGCTCTACGTGCGTTCCTTGCCCGACCTGTTCGCCGAGGTCAGCGCGTACAAGACGGAGAAGCGCGCGGAGATCGAGGCCAAGGGCTACACGATCATCGCCAACATCGGCAACAACACCACCGACCTCGTCGGCGGCCACGCCGAGCGGACCTTCAAGCTGCCGGACTACGACGGCAAGCTCTCCTAGGGACGTCCTGCCGGGCTCGCCCGGGGCCCGGCAGGCGCGTGAGGACCGCCCGGATACTCTGCGCGCATGAGACATCCCCTACGGATCGTGGCTCCGGCCGCCGCCGCGCTGGCGGCGGCCGGGCTGCTGACCGGCTGCCTGGGCACCGAGGCGAAGCCCGACAGGACGGCCGGCAAGCCCCAGGCCACGGCGACATCCGCGGCGCCCGCCGCCAAGGCGACCCTGGGCGGGGCCGGCACCGCCTGCGCGCTGCCCGTCACCTTCGGGCTCGCGGCCGACTGGAAGCCGAAGGCCGTCAAGGTCGGCGACGACGAGCTCTCCGCCGCGCTCGGCAGGCAGGGCCCGGCGACGATGGTCTGCGAGATCGACGCGAAGCCGGCCGGCAACATCGGTTTCCTGCGGGTCTGGAGCGCGGACGAGGGCACGGCCCGTACGGCGCTCGAAGGGTTCGTGAAGGCCGAGAAGGGCGCCTCCAAGGTCTCCTACAAGGAGACGAAGGCGGGCACGCTCCCCGCGGTCGAGGCGACGTACACGGTCTACAACGAGCTGATGGAGGAGTCCAAGGAGGAGCGGGCGTTCGCCGTCTCCGTCCCGAAGGGCACCGTGATCGTCCACCTCGGCGGGCTGGACTCCGAGGAGCACCGGGAGATGCTCCCGGCGTACGAACTGGCCCGCACGACGCTCACCGCGAACTGACCGGACGGTGCGCGCACGCCGTGGCCCCCGTCCCTCACCGAGGGGCGGGGGCCACGGTTCGTTCCGGTTCCGCCTAGGCGAACTTCTGGTTCGCCGAGCCGTTGCAGCTCTGGAGCCGCAGCGGCTCCTTCGCCGCCGCCTGCGTCAGGCAGAGCCCCGTCGCGGCGGCAGGACGGATCGTGGCCCCGTCCCGTACGAACTTCTGGTTCGCCGCGCCCGAGCAGTTCCAGATGATCAGTGCGGTGCCGGCCTGGTACTTCGCGGCCGGCACGTCCAGGCACCGGTCCTGGGTGAGTTCGGTGTGGACGGTCCGCCGCGCGGAGTCGTACCACCAGCCCTGGTTGCGGCCGCCGTGACAGTCCCAGCCGAGCACGGCGGTGCCGTTCTTGGAGGAGGCCGCGTCCACGTCGACGCAGTTCCCGGTGGCCTGGTTCTTCAGCGGCTTGTAGACGTCGTCCCAGGCGTACGGCACGAGGGTCGGCGTACCGCTGGAGTCGACGTCCGCGCAGCCGGCCTCGCGCAGGCCGGAGTCGTAGATCTGGGTGAGGCAGGACGCGAAGGCGGCGTGGCCGCGCGCGTTGGGGTGGAAGGACTGGCGGACGGAGTTCTCGTCCGGGGTGCCGGGCTTGGAGAGGTCGATGTACAGGCCGCGGGCCCAGGGGTCCTCCATGCAGACCTCGTGGCCGTGGAAGAGTCGCGAGTTGTCGAGGTAGGTCGCGCCGGTGTTCGCGGCGGCCTTGCGCATCCCGCGTTCGAAGGCGGGCACGGCGGTGTTGCGGCCCCAGACGGTGTCGGAGTCGTAGCCGAGCCCGCCGCAGGAAAGCTTGCCCGGGAAGTCGGGGTTGTCGTGGAAGTCGGGGCCGATGGGGCTCGGGTAGCCCATGAGGACGAGCTTGTAGTCGCCGTCGGCGTATCCGGCGTCGCGCATCACGGTCTTCAGGTCGCGTACGGTCTGCTCGACCTTGGGGACGAGGGCGTCGACGCGGGCCTGCCAGCCGGGGGCGTACTTGGGCTCGCAGGGGCCCTGGAGGGTCAGGTAGCGGGTGACGCAGTCCGTCATCACCGGGCCGAACTGGAGGTCGTCGTTGGCGCCGGCGACGAGCAGCACCATCTTGATCCGGGTGTTGCGGGCCTTGATGGCGAGGTTGTCGCTCTGCACGAGTTCGTCGGCGTACTGCTTCGAGCCGCCGATTTTGATGTTGCCGCTGTAGGCGCCGGAGCAGGACACGTTGAACGTGAGGTCCGCGGGGATCCCGGTGCGGTGGACGGCGGCTTCGGGCGAGCGGTGGCACCAGTTGGCCGGTCCGTTGGTCGGCGGTTCGTAGGTGCCGACGCCCTCGCCGGAGATCTCGCTGTCGCCGAGCGAGATCAGACCGGTCCTGCGCTGCGCGAGCGGCCGTTCCTCCGGGCTTCCGTAGATTGTGGTGGCCTCGGCGGCCCGGATGGCCTCGAGCTCGGGGCTGAGCGGTACGGAGGAAGCGGTGCGGGGTGTGGTCTCGGCCGCGCCGGCGGGTACGGCGGCGGCCATGGATCCGAACGCCGCGGCGGCGGCCGTGGCCGCGATCACCCAACGGAGTCTGTGCCTGGTGCGCCTCATTGCGCCTCCTGGAAGTGGGGTTACCCACGGTTTTTACTGGCCGGTAAGCGCAATGGGAATAGGCAGAACAAGACAAGTGCTCAACTTTGCATGGAGGTTGACGACATGGCCGACAAGAGCAGCGACGACAGCACGGCGTACCGGATCGAGCACGACTCGATGGGTGAGGTGCGGGTCCCCGCACACGCCAAGTGGCGGGCGCAGACCCAGCGGGCGGTGGAGAACTTCCCCGTCTCGGGGCAGCGGCTCGAACGGGCCCACATCGAGGCCCTGGCCCGGATCAAGGCCGCGGCCGCCAAGGTCAACGCCGACCTCGGGGTGATCGACCGGGACCTCGCCGACGCGATCCGGGACGCCGCGGCCGAGGTCGCCGAAGGCCGCTGGGACGAGCACTTCCCGGTCGACGTCTTCCAGACCGGCTCGGGCACCTCCTCCAACATGAACACCAACGAGGTCATCGCCACGCTGGCCGGCGAACGGCTCCCCGAGGGCCGGGACGTCCACCCCAACGACCATGTGAACGCCTCCCAGTCGTCCAACGACGTCTTCCCCTCCTCGATCCACATCGCCGCGACGGCCGCCGTCACCCATGACCTGATCCCCGCGCTGGAGCATCTGGCCGCTTCGCTGGAGCGGAAATCGGCCGAATTCGCGGACGTGGTGAAGTCCGGCCGTACGCATCTGATGGACGCGACGCCGGTGACGCTCGGCCAGGAGTTCGGCGGCTACGCGGCCCAGGTCCGGTACGGGGTCGAGCGGCTGCGCTCCTCGCTGCCCCGGCTCGCCGAACTCCCCCTCGGCGGCACGGCGGTGGGCACCGGCATCAACACCCCGCCCGGCTTCTCCGCCGCGGTCATCGCCGAGATCGCCGACGCGACCGGTCTGCCGCTCACCGAGGCCCGCGACCACTTCGAGGCGCAGGGCGCCCGGGACGGCCTGGTGGAGACGTCCGGCCAGCTCAGGACCATCGCGGTCGGCCTCACGAAGATCTCCAACGATCTGCGCTGGATGGCGAGCGGCCCGCGCACCGGCCTGGCCGAGATCAACCTCCCCGACCTCCAGCCCGGTTCGTCGATCATGCCGGGCAAGGTGAACCCCGTCGTCCCGGAGGCGGTCACGATGGTGGCGGCGCAGGTGACGGGCAACGACACCACGGTGGCGGTCGCCGGCGCGGCCGGGAACTTCGAGCTCAACGTGATGCTCCCGGTGATCGCCAAGAACCTCCTGGAGTCCGTACGCCTGCTGGCGAACGCCTCCCGCCTGCTGGCGGACCGGACGGTCGACGGCATCACGGCCAATGTCGAGCGGGCCAGGGAGTACGCCGAGTCCTCGCCGTCCGTCGTCACTCCGCTCAACAGGTACATCGGCTACGAGGAGGCCGCGAAGGTGGCCAAGAAGTCGCTGGCGGAGCGGAAGACGATCCGTCAGGTGGTGCTCGAGTCCGGATACGTGGAGAAGGGCGACCTCACCGTCGAACAACTCGACGAAGCGCTCGACGTGCTGCGTATGACTCATCCGTGACCTGTGCCGCAGCGCGGCAGGGGGCCCGCCCCTAAGATCTGCGCATGACAGGATCGGGCGGCCCTCAGCACTGGGCGCCGGGGGAGCACATCCTCTGGCGCTACCGCGGCAACGGCTCCGGCGCGGTGCACATCTGCCGGCCGGTGACCGTCGTCCAGGACACCTCCGAGCTGCTCGCCGTCTGGATGGCGCCGGAGACCGAGTGCGTCAGGCCGGTGCTCGCCGACGGGACCCCCGTCCACGAGGAGCCGCTCGCCACCCGTTACACCGCCCCGCGGACCACCGAACGCTCGCGCTGGTTCGGTACGGGCGTCCTGAAGCTGGCCCGGCCCCAGGACCCCTGGTCGGTCTGGCTGTTCTGGGAGCGCGGCTGGCGCTTCCGCAGCTGGTACGTGAACCTCGAGGAGCCGCGCACCAGGTGGTCCGGCGGCGTCGACTCCGAGGACCACTTCCTCGACATCTCCGTCTACCCCGACCGCAGCTGGCTGTGGCGGGACGAGGACGAGTTCGCTCAGGCCCAGCGGGCCGGTCTGATGGACGGGGCCCAGGCCGGGCGGGTGCGGGCCGCGGGCCGCGCCGCGGTCGAGGTGATCCGGGCGTGGGGCACGCCGTTCTCCGACGGCTGGGAGGACTGGCGGCCCGATCCCGGCTGGACCGTGCCCGAGCTTCCGGCGGACTGGGACCGCACTCCGGCGCACACGGCACCGTGAGACCCTTGATGCGCCCCCGGGGTGCAAACGTAGGATCGTCCTCCGCAAGGCGGTGATCAACCGGACGAGGCGTCAACCACAGAGCACAGCGCAGGACCTGACCGTAAGTCATTCTGAGGGGGAGAGCAGTGCCGGACGTCTGCCCGGGTGTTCCCACCCCTGTCGTTGCCGCTGCTCGCGGGGCATTCACATCCACCGCGTGCCAGGGGTTTATCCCCGGTGAAGGCGCGGCATCGGCGAGAAGAGCGAGTGCATCGCACCACCGGCCCGGACGGACGGAATCCCACGCGTGACGGAGCATCCCACCTCCCACGAAGGCCGGCAGCCGCTGGCTGCCCGGTCGCACGAGCGCACCCGCCCCCGCCAGGAAGCGGCCGAGGCGCCGCTGCCCGCGCAGCCCGGTCCCCGGGCCGGCGACGCGCTCGGCCCCGGTCGCTCCGGTGCGGGTGTCCCTGTGCCCGGGCAGGCGACGCCGCCCTCCGCGACGCCCCCGGCCGGGGGCGAGACGGCCGTCGCGGGCACCGCGGCCGAACACACCGCCGTCGACGCGGACGGCGAGAACGGCCGTCCCGCGCCCGGCCAGGGCGCCGCGGTGGTGGCCGTGTCGGGGCCCGGCGGCGGTGCCCCGCAGGATCTCGCCGCGACGCGACGAGAGGGCGACCGGCTGCGGTTCGTGGGCGCGGCGACGCGGCGGATCGCGCGCGGCATAGACCTCGACGAGATCGTGCTCGGTCTGTGCCGGGCGACCGTGCCGACCTTCTCCGACGCGATCCTGGTCTATCTGCGCGACCCCCTTCCGGTGGGCGACGAGCGGCCGGTCGCGCCGTTCGTGCTGCGGCTGCGCCGTACCGACCGGCTGCGCTTAACGGATGGGGAGGGCGAGGAGCTGATGCTCGTCCCCGATCCCGACCCGACGCCGGCCGCCGAGCTGTGCGAGGTCCGCTCCGGCAGCGCGCTCGCCGAGGTCCTGCGCGGCGTGCGGCCGGTCTTCGGCGACTCCGCCGCCGCCCGCGCCGCGCTGCCCGAGCTGCTGGGCGGGGACCATCCGGTGCCCGGCGGGCACCGGGCGATACTGGCCCCGCTGCGCGGACGGCGGCGGGTCATCGGCGCCGCCGTCTTCCTGCGCCGCCCCGAGCGGCCCGGTTTTGAACCCAACGACCTGCTGGTCGCGGCGCAGCTGGCGACGCACACCGCGCTCGGCATCGACAAGGCGGTGCTGTACGGCCGCGAGGCGTACATCGCGGACGAGCTGCAGCGCACGATGCTGCCGGACTCGCTGCCGCAGCCGACCGGTGTCCGGCTCGCCTCCCGCTATCTGCCGGCCGCCGAGACGGCCCGGGTCGGCGGTGACTGGTACGACGCGATCCCGCTGCCCGGGAGCCGGGTCGCCCTCGTCGTCGGTGATGTCATGGGCCACTCCATGACCTCCGCCGCGATCATGGGGCAGCTGCGGACCACGGCGCAGACGCTGGCCGGGCTCGACCTGCCGCCGCAGGAGGTGCTGCACCACCTGGACGAGCAGGCCCAGCGGCTGGGCCAGGACCGGATGGCGACCTGCATGTACGCGGTGTACGACCCGGTCTCGCACCGGATCACCATCGCCAACGCCGGCCATCCGCCGCCGATACTGCTCCACCTCGGCGGCCGGGCGGAGGTCCTGCGCGTGCCGCCGGGGGCGCCGATCGGCGTGGGCGGGGTCGACTTCGAGGCGGTCGAGCTGGACGCCCCGGCCGGCGCCACGCTGCTCCTCTACACGGACGGTCTGGTGGAGTCCCGGCTGCGCGACGTGTGGACCGGGATCGAGCAGCTGCGCGAGCGCCTGGCGGCGACCGCCCAGCTCACCGGTCCGGATCACTCGCCGCCGCTGGAGGCGCTGTGCGACGACGTCCTGGACATGCTGGGCCCGGGCGACCGGGACGACGACATCGCGCTGCTGGCGGCCCGTTTCGACGGGATCGCCCCCAGTGACGTGGCGTACTGGTTCCTCGAACCGGAGGACGCCGCCCCGGGGCGGGCCCGGCGGCTCGCGCGGCGGGCGCTCGCCCGCTGGGACCTGGAGGAGCTCTCGGACTCGGTCGAGCTGCTGATCAGCGAGGTCGTGACGAACGCCGTGCGGTACGCGGAGAGGCCGGTGACCCTGCGGCTCCTGAAGACGGACGTGCTGCGCTGCGAGGTCGGGGACGACTCCCCGCAGCTGCCGCGCCAGCGGCGGGCGCGGGACACCGACGAGGGCGGGCGCGGGCTCTTCCTGGTGAACAGGCTGGCCAGGCGCTGGGGAGCGACCCGGCTCTCGGGCGGCAAGGTGGTCTGGTTCGAGCTTCCGACCCGCTGACGGGTTCCCGCGGATCCTGGCGGGAGAGGCGAGCCGTACGACGAAGGCCGGGCCCTGGTGGGCCCGGCCTTCGTCGTGTCACAGCGGGGGACGTTGTTCGTCGTCGCCGTCGACCGGCGGTTCGATCGTCGGCGGCCTCGGGTCGGTGGTCTCCGTCGGCTGCGGCGGGATCGTGATCGTGTCCGTCGGCTGCGGCGGTGTGGTCTCCGTCGAGCTCGGCGGCGGGGTCGGGTCGGGCGACCCGGTGGTGGGCGGCGGGGTCGAGGTCGGGGCCTCGGTGGTCGCGCTCGGGGTCGGGTCCGGCTCGACGACCGAGGAGTCGTCGGTCTCCAGGTCGAAGCGGGCGTCGGAGCCGCCGCCGAGCGCGGCGGTGGTGTAGTCGCCCCAGATCTGGGCGGGGGTCCTGCCGCCGTTGGCGCGGCCCTCGTTGATCGTGTCGGTGAGGGTGACCTGGTTGCCCTTGGTGTCCTCGCCGAACAGTCCGACGGCGGTGACGAGTTCGGGGGTGTAGCCGACGAACCAGGCGGAGCGGTTGTTCTCCGAGGTGCCGGTCTTGCCCGCCGCGTCGTAGTCGCCTGCCGCGCGGAAGCCGGAGCCGTTCCTGACGACACCGATCATGGCCGTGGTGACCGTGTCGGCGGTCTCGCGGCTGACGACCTGCTCGCCGATCGGCTTCACCGGATCGGCCTTGCGGTCCTTGTGCTCGGCGGACTTCACGATGGTCGGGGTGACCTTCACACCGTGGTTGTCGAGCGAGGCGTAGACGCCGGCCATGTCCCAGGTGGAGGCGCCCATGGTGCCGAGCGACATCGCGGGGCTCTCCCCGAAGTCCACGCCGTCCTTCATGCCGAGGTCGAGGGCGGTCTTCTTCACGTTGCCCGGGCCGACGTCCACGATCATCTGGGCGTAGACCGAGTTGATCGACTTGTCGGTGGCCTTCTGGACGGTGACGGGGCCGTGGCTCCGGTCGTCCTCGTTCTCCGGGGCGAAGGGCACGTCGCTGCCGACGACCGGCCGCCGGCTGTCGCCGTCGTAGACGGTGCCGAGGCCGATCCGGCGGCCGTCCTGGGTCTTGGCGTCGTTCTCCAGCGCGGAGGCGAGCACGAGCGGCTTGAAGGTCGAGGCGGGCTGGTAGTCGCGGCGGGTGGCGTTCGACGTCCAGTGCTCCGTGGCGCCGACGCCTCCGTACATCGCGACGACCCTGCCGGTCTTCGGGTCCACGGAGGTGGCGCCCGCCTGGACGGTGGCGTCCTTCTTGTCGCCCTTGCGGTCGAGCTTGGCCTCCAGCTGCCGCTCGACGGCCTTGACCAGGGCTTTCTGCTTCTTCTCGTCGATGTTGAGGGTGATCGTCCAGCCGCCGGCCTTGATGTCCTCCTCGCGGATGCCCTGGCGCATCAGCTCCTGGTTGGCGGCCTCGACCAGGTAGCCCCGCTGGCCCTCCATGCCGGGGGCCGCCTTGGCCTTCTGCGGCACGGGGAACTTCAGCGTGGCGCGCGTGGTCGCGTCGAGCCAGCCCTCCTCGACCATGTTGTCGAGGGTGTAGTTCCAGCGCTCCTCGACCAGCTTGCGGCCGGTCGGGGTGGCGGAGGTCCAGTCGTACTGGTTGGGGGCCTGGAGCAGGGAGGCGAGGTAGGCGCCCTGGGCCACGTCCAGCCTGGAGGCGTCGACGCCGTAGTACGACTGGGCCGCGGCCTGGATGCCGTACGCGCTGCGGCCGTAGTAGCTGGTGTTCATGTACCCGGCGAGGATCTCGGACTTCTTCATGCGCTGGTCGACCTTCAGCGCGATGACGATCTCCTTGAGCTTGCGGGTCGCCGTCTGGTCCTGGCTCAGGTAGTAGTTCTTGACGTACTGCTGGGTGATCGTCGAGCCGCCCTGCTTGCCCTTGCCGCTGACGGTGCTCCACGCGGCCCGGGTGGTGCCCTTGATGTCGACGCCGTTGTCCTTGTAGAAGGTCTTGTTCTCCGCGGCGACGAAGGCACGCTGCACACCGAGCGGGATCTTCTCCAGGCCGACGATCTCGCGGTTGATCTCGCCGGTGCGGGCGAGGACCTTGCCGTTCGCGTACTTGTAGACGTTGCTCTGCATGGTCGCCTGGGCGTTGGCGACCGGCACCGGGACCATCAGGTACACGGCGTAGAAGGCGCCCATGGCGAGCAGGCAGCCGACGAAGAACGTGCCCAGGAGTTTCTTCCAGGTGAAGAGACGGCGTATCCGCCCGCCCTTCTTCCCCTGTCGTTCCGTTCGGCCCATGTCTTCCGTCGCTCCACTCGTCGTCGAATCAGCTCAGCAAGCTAACACCGCCCATGTAGACAAAGGGCGATCGATCCGCCTTTTCCGGACGTGAGAATCAGCACCCGCTCCCATGGAACCGACGCTCCCCGGCGCGTGATGGTTGTGCGAGACCGGTCACAGTCCGTCCGTACGAGGGGTGAACCGCCGAACCCGAGATCTATACACCGTGCGTATACACCGGGTGTAGAGTGACGCCATGTCAATCGCCCACACCCTTCTCGGGCTCCTGGAGTCCGGCCCGCGCCACGGCTACGACCTCAAGCGCGCCTTCGACGAGAGATTCGGCCACGACCGGCCGCTGCACTACGGACAGGTCTACTCGACGATGTCCCGGCTGCTGAAGAACGGTCTGGTCGAGGTGGACGGCATCGAGGCCGGCGGTGGCCCCGAGCGGAAGCGGTACGCCATCACCGAGGCGGGCGTCACCGACGTCGAGCAGTGGCTGCGCCGCCCCGAGAAGCCGGAGCCGTACCTCCAGTCCACCCTCTACACCAAGGTCGTCCTGGCTCTTCTCACCGGACGCGGGGCGGCCGAGCTGCTCGACGTGCAGCGCGCGGAGCACCTGCGGCTGATGCGCGAGCTGACCCGGCGGAAGAAGGACGGCGACCTCGCCGACCAGCTGATCTGCGACCACGCCCTCTTCCACCTGGAGGCCGATCTGCGCTGGCTGGAACTGACCGCCGCCCGTCTCGACCGGCTCGCCGAGGAGATCCGCCGATGACCACCACCCCCTTGCTCCGGGCGAGCGGTCTGGACAAGGCGTACGGACCGACCCCGGCGCTCTCCGGCGCCGAGTTCGCCATCCGGGCCGGCGAGGTCGTCGCCGTGATGGGCCCCTCCGGCTCCGGAAAATCCACCCTGCTGCACTGTCTCGCCGGAATCGTCCGGCCCGACGCCGGAACCGTCACCTACGACGGACGGGAGCTCACCGCCCTCTCGGACGGCGAGCGCAGCGCGCTGCGCCGCTCCGACTTCGGCTTCGTCTTCCAGTTCGGCCAGCTGGTCCCGGAGCTGACCTGCGTCGAGAACGTCGCCCTGCCGCTGCGGCTGAACGGCGAGCGCCGCAAGAGTGCCGAGTCCCGGGCGCACGAGTGGCTGACGCGCCTGGAGGTCGACGAGGTCGGCGCCAAGCGGCCCGGGGAGATATCCGGCGGCCAGGGCCAGCGGGTCGCGGTCGCCCGCGCGCTCGTGAGCGCCCCGCGGGTGCTCTTCGCCGACGAGCCGACCGGCGCGCTCGACTCGCTCAACGGCGAGCGGGTGATGCGGCTGCTCACGGACGCGGCCCGGGACACCGGAGCCGCCGTCGTCCTCGTCACCCACGAGGCCCGGGTCGCCGCCTACTCCGACCGTGAGGTCGTCGTACGGGACGGCTCGGTACGGGACACGGAGTGGGCGGCATGAGCGTACGCACCTGGTCCCGCGACCTGGCGCTGGGCGCCCGCTTCGCGGTCACCGGTGGGCGTGGCAGCCGGCTCCGGACGGCCCTGACGGCCACCGGCATCGGCCTCGGCGTCGCCTTGCTGCTGCTGGCCGCGTCGATCCCGAACATGATGTTCCAGCGGGAGGTGCGGGAGGCCGCCCGGGACGTGCACGCGGGCGAGACCCTCACCGAGCCGGGGCCCGACACCTTCCTCTTCCTCCGGCAGCGGACCCTCTACCGCGGGCAGGGCGTCACCGGCATGCTGCTGCGACCCGAGGGCCCGCGGACCGCGGTCCCCCCGGGCGCGGGGCGTGTGCCCGCGGCGGGCGAGATGCTGGTCTCCCCCGCCCTCGGCGAACTGCTCGCCTCCCCGGCCGGAGCGCTGCTGCGCGAGCGGATCCCGTACCGGATCACCGGCACGATCGGACAGGCCGGACTGATCGGCCCGACCGAACTGCGGTACGTCGCCGGGAGCGACATCCTCACCACCGACAACTACGACGGCCGGGGCAAGCGCTACGGCTGGTCGGTGCCGAACCAGCCGCTGAACGCCTTCCTGCTCCTGCTCGTCCTCATCGCCTGCGTCGTGCTGCTCCTGCCGGTGCTCGTCTTCATCGCGACCGCCGTCCGCTTCGGCGGCGAACAGCGCGACCGGCGGCTCGCCGCCCTCCGCCTGGTGGGCGCGGACACCGCCATGACCCGGCGGATCGCGGCCGGCGAGTCCCTCGCCGGGGCGCTGCTCGGCCTCGCGCTCGGCGCCGGGGTCTTCGCCGTGGCGCGGCGGTTCGTCGGCACGGTCACGGTGTGGGACGTCAACGCCTTCTCCTCCGACGTGGTGCCACTGGCCCCGCTCGCCGCGCTGATCCTCGTGATCGTGCCGGTCTCGGCGGTCGCGGTGTCCCTCTTCGCGCTGCGCGGGGTCGCGATCGAGCCGCTCGGGGTGGTCCGGACCGTGACACCGCGCCCCCGTCGGCTCTGGTGGCGGCTGCTGCTCGTCGGGGCCGGGGCGGCCCTGCTCGTCCCGATGGCGGGCGACATCGGCATGGGCGACACCGCGATCGACACCGTCGGGGTCGCCGTGGGCTCGGTGCTGGCCCTCGTCGGTCTGACCACGCTCCTCCCCTGGCTGGTGGAGGCCGTCGTCCGGCGGTTGCGCGGCGGTCCGGTGGCGTGGCAGCTGGCGGTCCGTCGCCTGCAGTTGAGCAGTGGTACGGCCGCCAGGGCGGTCAGCGGCATCGTGGTCGCGGCGGCCGGGGCGATCGCGCTCCAGATGCTCTTCCACGCGATGCAGAACGACTTCGTGAGCGTGACCGGACAGGACACCGCACGGGCCCAGCTGGAGGCCCGGATCGACGCGAGGGACGGCGGGGAGGCCCGGGAGATGATCGAGAGGTTCTCGAAGACTCCGGGCGTCACCGGTGTGATCGGCACGATCGATGCGCATGTGTGGCGGCCCGGGCCGCTGAAGCAGGGCGAGGAGTACGCCCCGACCCTCCCGATCGGTGTCGGCGACTGCGCCTCTCTCAGGGAGGTGGCGACGTTGCCCTCGTGCGAGGACGGAGACGTCTTCATCGCCCTGGCACACGGCGCGCAGGCCGGCCCGGGGGACGCCCGGGTCCTGGAGACGGCCCGGCCGGGCGCCGAGGTCGCCCTGCGGGACGTCGAGCTCCACCGGGGCAAGCCCGTGCCGACCTGGCGCCTTCCGAAGACGGCGCGGACGGTCGACTCGCGCCCGGACCCCATCGGTGGGTACCGCTTCGGAATCCTCGCCACCCCGTCGGCGATCGAGGTCGACCGCCTGGACTCACCGGACGCCTCCGCGCTGGTCCGTCTCGATCCCACGGTGCCCGACGCCGCCGAGCACGTACGGAACACGGCGGCCGGGATCGATCCGCTGAGCTGGGTGCGGGCCCTGCAGGACACCGAGCGGGACGCGCAGTTCAGCAGCGTCCGCACCGGAATCCTCCTCGGCGCGACGGCGACGATGCTGCTCGTGGCCGCCTCCCTGCTGGTCACGACCCTGGAGCAACTACGGGACCGCAAGCGGCTGCTGTCCTCGCTCGTCGCCTTCGGGACCCGGCGGACCACGCTGGGCTGCTCGGTGCTGTGGCAGACGGCGATCCCGATCCTCCTGGGCCTCGCACTCGCGGTGATCGGCGGGCTCGGGCTCGGATTCGTCCTCCTGAGGATGATCGGCGCGCAGGTCGAGGACTGGTGGGTCTTCCTGCCGGTGACCGGTGTCGGCGCGGGGCTCATCGTGGCCGTGACGCTGATGAGTCTGCCGCCGCTGTGGCGGCTGATGCGGGCGAACGGGCTCAGGACCGAGTAGGGGGTGTACAGGGGTGGGCGCCGGCGCCTGTTCAGGAACCGGCGCTCAACACCCGTACCGGCAGCCGCTTCATCTCGCCCCGCAGGGCCTCGGCCAGTTCCGCGAACTCGGCCTGCCGCGCCGCGCCCGTGCGCATGGCGAGGGCGACCCGCCGCGAGGGAGCCGGATCGGCGAAACGGCCGGTGATCAGGGCCGTGTTGCGGGCGGTCTCGACCTTGACGGCCGTGCGCGGCAGCAGGGTGACGCCGAGCCCGCCCGCCACCAGTTGGACCAGCGTGGCAAGGCCCGCCGCGGTCGTGGTGACCGGCGCCCCTTCGGTGCGGCCGGCCTCCCGGCAGATGTCGAGGGCCTGGTCGCGCAGACAGTGCCCCTCGTCCAGGAGCAGCAGGTCGAGCTCCTTCAGCGCCTCGCGCGGGATGCCGTCCCGGCCGGCCAGTGGATGGCCCTCGGGTGCGACGAGCACGAAGTCCTCGTCGAAGAGCGGCAGTTCGGTCACGCCGGGGACGCCGAGCGGCACGGCCAGGAGCAGCAGGTCGAGCCGCCCGCCCGCGAGACCCTCCAGGAGGGAGGAGGTCTGCTCCTCATGGACCTGGAGGTCGAGTTCGGGATAGCGCCGGTGGACCAGGCCGAGGACGGTGGGCAGCAGATACGGGGCAACGGTCGGGATCACGCCGAGTCGCAGCACCCCGGTGAACGGCGCCTGGGCCGCCTCCGCCTCGTCCATCAGCTCCACGACGGCGTCCAGGACGGCCCTCGCCCGGACCGCCAGCCGCTCCCCGGCGGGCGAGAGCAGCACCTTGCGCGTCGTACGCTCGAGGAGCTGGACACCGAGTGCCTCTTCGAGAGCCGAAACCGCGCCCGAAAGGGCCGGCTGGCTCATCCCGATCGACGCCGCCGCGTCCCGGAAGTGCAGATGCTCCGCGACCGCCGCGAAGGCTCTGAGCTGGGACAAGCTGGGCTGCTTCACACGTCGTGCAGGAATCACTGATAACCACCTTCGATCAACCCGACCGAGTGTAGCTATTTCACTGATCAATGCACCCCGTGCCATGCTGTGGATCCGTCCAACCTCCACGGAAGACCCCAAAAAGGACCCTTCCATTCTGCAAGGAGAGCGCGTGCTCACTGTCGGTGACCAGTTCCCCACCTATGACCTGACCGCCTGCGTGTCGCTGGAGAGCGGCAAGGAGTTCGAGCAGATCAACCACAAGTCCTACGAGGGCAAGTGGCGCGTGGTGTTCTTCTGGCCCAAGGACTTCACCTTCGTCTGCCCGACCGAGATCGCCGCCTTCGGCAAGCTGAACGACGAGTTCGCGGACCGTGATGCCCAGATCCTCGGCGTCTCCGGCGACTCGGAGTTCGTGCACCACGCCTGGCGCAAGGACCACGCCGACCTGCGTGACCTGCCCTTCCCGATGCTCGCCGACTCGAAGCACGAGCTCATGCGCGACTGCGGCGTCGAGGGCGAGGACGGCTTCGCCCAGCGCGCCGTCTTCATCGTCGACCCGAACAACGAGATCCAGTTCACCATGGTGACCGCGGGCTCCGTCGGCCGTAACCCCAAGGAGGTCCTGCGGGTCCTGGACGCCCTGCAGACCGACGAGCTGTGCCCCTGCAACTGGAACAAGGGCGAGACCACCCTCGACGCGGCCGCGCTGCTCTCGGGCGAGTGATCTGACATGGCTCTCGACGAACTCAAGGCAGCCGTACCGGACTTCGCCAAGGACCTGAAGCTGAACCTCGGTTCGGTGATCGGCAACAGCGAGCTCCCGCAGCAGCAGCTCTGGGGCACGGTCCTGGCCTGCGCGATCGCCTCGCGCTCGCCGAAGGTCCTGGCCGAGCTGGAGCCGGAGGCCAAGGCCAACCTCAAGCCCGAGGCGTACACGGCGGCCAAGTCCGCCGCCGCGATCATGGCGATGAACAACGTCTTCTACCGGACCCGGCACCTGCTGTCGGACCCGGAGTACGGGACGATGCGCGCCGGTCTGCGGATGAACGTCATCGGCAACCCGGGTGTCGAGAAGGTCGACTTCGAGCTGTGGTCGCTGGCCGTCTCGGCGATCAACGGCTGCGGCCAGTGCCTGGACTCGCACGAGCAGGTCCTGCGCAAGGCCGGCGTGGAGCGCGAGACGATCCAGGAGGCCGTCAAGATCGCCTCGGTGATCCAGGCGGTCGGCGTGACGCTGGACGCGGAAGCGCTCATCGCCGAGTGAGGCGTGTGAACTGAAGGAAGGGCCCCGGGGTACGCACCCCGGGGCCCTTCTTCGTCACGCGCGCCGTGTCACTTCTTGAGCACGGCGATCAGCGCGTTCATGTCGTCGGTGAGCTGGGCGTCGATCGTGGACAGGTTCCGCCGCTTCGCCCCCTGGACCGGCTCGCCGTCCTCGTCGTACGCGTCGTTGACGGTGAGGCTGATCGAGATCTCCGCCTGCCCGTCCAGGACGTGGAGCACGGCGCGGCTGTTGTCCTCGTCGCGGTCGAAGAGCGCCTGCTCCGCGATGCCCGGCAGGTCCCTGATCCCCTCCCCCGCGAACTCCCTGACCCGCACCCCGAACTCCGGCTCCGGGTCGGTCACCCTGTGCAGCTGGTACACGACCTCGACCGCGTAGCCGGAGCCCTCGCTGCCGAGTTGCAGGTAGCAGTACGACCTGTCCAGCACGTCGTTGCGCTCCACGCTGCCGGGCGCGTCCAGCGACCGCGTGCCGAGCGCCCTCGTGAGCGACTCCAGCTTCGCCTTCTGGCACAGGTTGTCGACACGCCCGTACCCGCCGAGATCGACGCCCCGTTCCTGGCTCCGCTCGTACGCGTACAGTCCGCCGGCCCACACCGCCGACGCCACGACGGCACCGCCGAGCGCCCACAGCCACGGGCGCCGGGGACGCGGCGGGCGCGGGGCCTTCGGCTCGTGGGCGAGCAGCTGCCCCGCCGGGAAGTCGGCCTCACCCATCAGCTCCGGTTCGGAGATCATGCGTCACCCCGCTCCGTGGAACCGGGCGCCGGGGTCGGCGCGATCTCGTACGCGGTCGCGCCGCGCGGCTCCGGGGCGCCGAGCAGGGCCCGTTCCTGGCTGTACGCGCGGAGGTAGGCGACCACGGTGTTGGTCACCGCGACCAGCGGCACGGCCACCACCGCGCCGCCGATGCCGGCGGTCAGTCCGCCGGCCGCGACCGCGAGGACGACGGCGAGCGGGTGGACCCGGACCGCCCGGCCGAGGATGAACGGCTGGAGCACGTGCCCCTCGATCTGTTGGACGGCGAGGACGACGACGAGGACCATCAGGGCGGTGAACACCCCGTTGGTGACCAGGGCGACCACGACCGCGAGGGCGCCGGAGATGACGGCACCGACCAGCGGGATGAAGGCGAAGAGGAAGATGAACACGGCGAGCGGGACGGCCATCGGGACATCGAGGAAGTACAGCCCGAGGCCGATGAAGACCGCGTCGATCAGCGCGACGAGCACCGTGCCGCGGACGTAGGCGGTCAGGGTCCGCCAGGCCCGGGGCCCCGCGCCCGCGACGCCCGGGCGGGCCTGGGCGGGCACCAGCTTCAGCGTCCACTGCCAGACCTTCTTGCCGTCGTACAGCAGGAAGAGCGTGCAGAACATCGCGAGGAGTATGCCGGTCAGCGCCTCCACGATCACGGTCACGCCCTGGAGCCCGGCGGAGGTGATCTGTTCGGTGTTGGCGCCGACGGTGTCGCTGAGGTTCTTGGCGATGTCGTTGATCTGCTTCTCGGTCACGTGGAACGGACTGTCGAGCAGCCACTGTTTGAGCTCTTCGATGCCGTCCCGGACCCGGTCGGACAGGTTGTCGATGTTGTCCATGACCTGCCAGACCACGAACCAGCCGACCAGGCCCATGATCACGAATCCGGAGACGGCGGTGACGGCGGTGGCGACGCCACGCGGCAGCCCGGAACGGCGCAGCCACTTCACGGTGGGCTGGAGCAGGGCGGTGATGAGCAGCGCGGCGACGAAGGCGAGGACGACCAGCTGCACCGAGCTGATCACCTTCATCAGCACCCAGACGGTGCCGGCGAGCACGAGCAGCCGCCAGCCGGCCTCGGCCGCGACCCTCATCCCCCACGGGATCGCGGCGACCGGGTCGGGCCGTGCGGCGACGGCGGGGGCGTAGTGCGGAGGCGCGGGCACGGAGACGGCGGTGCTCCCGGTCCACGGCGCGCGCCGCCCGGGCCACCGCGCGGACTCGAACGCGCCCTTGGAACCCGAGCGTCCGCCGGACGGCTGCCCGGCCGTGTCCCCCGAGTCCTGTTCCGCGGCCGGTCCGGTGGCGGGCGGCTGCCCGGGGGTCCGCGCGAACCCCTGTGCGTCGCCGTCGCCGGCCGGAGGCGTCAGATGGCCCCGCGGCGCGTCCGGTTCGTCCTCACCCTCGGCCCGTGCGCGGCGCTCGTCCAGGCGGTCACCCATGCGGCGCAGGCCGTCGCCGAGGCTGTTCAGCCATCCTGGCAGTCTTGACATGATCTTCTCTCTTCCCCCGCTCACTCCCCCCGGGAGCCGTGGACCAGAACCTACACGCATGAAGCCCCTCACCGTAGGACGGTGAGGGGCTCCCCGAGGTTGAGCTCGCCGGTCTAGTACCAGCGGTTGGCCTGCCAGAACTGCCACGCGCCGCAGGGGCTGTCGTAGCGGTTGTTCATGTAGCTCAGGCCCCACTTGATCTGGGTGGCGGGGTTCGTCTGCCAGTCGGCGCCGGCCGTCGACATCTTCGAACCCGGGAGAGCCTGGACGAGGCCGTACGCGCCCGAGGACGGGTTGGTCGCGCGGTAGTTCCAGCCGGACTCGTGGTCCACGATGTTGCTGAAGCACTGGAACTGCGAGGCCGGGATCATCTGGCGGGCGATCGCCTTGACCTCCGCGATGGAGTACGAACCCTGGGCGGAGAAGCTCGACGCGTCACGGACCGAGGAACGCTCGGCGCGCGCGGCGGCCTCCTTGCGCTCCTGCTCCGCCTTGTCCGCGGCCTTCTTCTTCGCCTCGGCGTCCTTGGCGGCCTGGATGCGGGCCGCTTCCTCCGCGGACTTCTTCACGGCCGAGTCGGCCGCGGCGGCCTGGGCGGCCGCCTGCTCCGAGAGCGAGGAGACCTGTACCTGGGCCTGTTCGCCGACGGGGATGTCCGCGAGCAGCGTGGTGTCGGCCGCGGTGGCCTCGAAGTTGTCGCCCGAGGGCTGGGTGTTGCCCGAGGCAACGCCCACGACGGCGCCGACGGTGGTGACCGCAGTGGCCGAAGCCACCGCGAATCCCCGGACCGAGATCCGGCTCACACGGTTTCCTTCCAGCATCGCCCACGCAGGTGACCAAGCGGGCGAAATCGTGCCCCTGGCGCTGGTCTCCGACGTAATGGGTCACAGAAGACACGGGCCCGTGGTGCTGTGGGCGGCATACGGCGAACGGCTGTTGAGTTGTGTGGTGCCGCACCCCTGAGGGTGCACGTGTGCCGTATGCGGGGCCTGACGGAAGCAAGACTCTGCCGGACGCCGACGCCGCAAGGCAATTCTGCGTTGCGTGTGAAAGCTCACACCTCGTAAGTCTCAGGAGTTTTGCGGGATTCGGCGGACAGCAGAGCGCCGCCCGGCTAAGCTCCTGCGCTTTGCCGGGCGGCGCCCCCTGCCGTAACGGGTCAGATCTGGCCGTCCTCCAGCATTTCGGTCACGAGCGCGGCGATCTGGGAGCGCTCGGAGCGGGTGAGCGTGACATGGGCGAAGAGCGGATGACCCTTCAGCTTCTCGACCACGGCGACGACTCCGTCGTACCGGCCGACCCGGAGGTTGTCACGCTGGGCGACGTCGTGGGTCAGGACGACTCGGGAGTTCGCCCCGATCCGGGACAGAACGGTCAACAGGACGTTCCGCTCCAGGGACTGGGCCTCGTCCACGATGACGAACGCGTCGTGGAGGGAGCGGCCCCGGATGTGGGTGAGCGGCAGGACCTCCAGCATCCCGCGGCCGAGCACCTCCTCGATGACCTCCCGGCTCGCCACGGCCGACAGGGTGTCGAAGACCGCCTGCGCCCAGGGGCTCATCTTCTCGGCCTCGCTGCCCGGCAGATAGCCGAGCTCCTGGCCGCCGACCGCGTACAGCGGACGGAACACCATCACCTTCTGGTGCTGCCGTCGCTCCAGGACGGCCTCCAGGCCCGCGCAGAGCGCCAGCGCCGACTTGCCCGTGCCGGCCCGGCCTCCCATCGAGATGATGCCGACGTCCGGGTCGAGGAGCAGATCGAGCGCGATCCGCTGCTCGGCGCTGCGGCCGCGGATGCCGAACGCCTCCCGGTCGCCCCGCACCAGCCGGACGTTTCCCTCCGCCGTGATCCGGCCCAGCGCCTTGCCCCGCTCGGACTGCAGGACCAGACCCGTGTGGACGGGCAGCTCGGCGGCCTCCGGGACGTACAGGGACTCCTGGTCGAAGAGGATGTCCACCTGGTCGGCGCCGAGGGCCAGTTCGGACATTCCGGTCCAGCCGGAGTCCGTGATGGCCAGTTCGGCGCGGTACTCCTCGGCGAGGAGACCGACCGAGGACGCCTTGATGCGCAGCGGCAGGTCCTTGGAGACGACCGTGACGTCGTACCCCTCGGCCTGGAGATTGCGCGCGACCGCCAGAATCCGTGAGTCGTTGTCCCCCAACCGGTAGCCGGCCGGGAGCACGCCGGGGTCGGAATGGTTGAGTTCGACACGCAGCGTGCCGCCCAGGTCCCCGATGGGGAGCGGAGCGTCCAGTCGTCCGTACCGGACCCGGAAGTCGTCCAGGAGGCGCAGGGCCGCCCGGGCGAAGTAGCCGAGCTCGGGGTGGTGCCGCTTGGCCTCCAACTCGGTGACCACGACGATCGGGAGCACGACCTCGTGCTCGTCGAAGCGGGACACGGCGTTGGGGTCGGCCAGCAGGACGCTGGTGTCGAGAACATAGGTGCGCCTGTCGGACAAGCGGCGCTTAGTGCTGGTCACCACGGAAGGACAGACCCCCTCTGAAGACCCCTGTGAGGTCGGGGCGCGACGGAAACGGTGTCGCTGCGGGATGGGACCGGGCTCTGGCCACGAAACGCGGGCCGAGCTCCGGCCCTCCGCTTCGTCCGTACATGTCCTGCACGGTCGTCCTGGTGCAACGGGCCTCCCGGGTGGCGGTCTCCGTGCCGCTCACTCTGCAAGGGATATGCCCTCGAACACCCATTACCATGCGCGGGCATATGACGACGCGTTCATGAACGGGGGGTGACCCGCAGCCGCGCGGTGAGGGGAGGCGGAGCTCAGGTGCCGTAACGCCGGTGGCGGGCCGCGTAGTCGCGCAGCGCCCGCAGGAAGTCGACCTTCCGGAAGGCCGGCCAGTGGACCTCGCAGAAGTAGTACTCCGAGTGCGCGCTCTGCCACAGCATGAATCCGGAGAGGCGCTGCTCGCCGCTCGTACGGATCACCAGGTCGGGGTCGGGCTGGCCGCGCGTGTAGAGGTGCTCGGAGATGTGTTCGACGTCGACGATCTCGGCGAGCTCCTCGAAGCTCGTCCCCTTCTCCGCGTGCTCCAGGAGCAGCGAGCGGACCGCGTCCGCGATCTCCTGGCGCCCGCCGTACCCGACGGCGACGTTCACGAGTATCCCGGTGTTGTCGTGGGTGACCTGCTCGGCCTCCTTCAACACGGACTGGGTCCGGTCCGGGAGCAGGTCCAGCGTGCCGACGTGGTGGACCCGCCAGCGGCCGTCGGCGGCCAGGGCGCGCACCGCGTCCTCGATGATGGCGAGCAGCGGGCGGAGCTGCTCCTCGGGCCGGTTCAGGTTGTCCGTGGAGAGCATCCAGAGCGTGACGACCTCGACGTCCGTCTCGGCGCACCAGCCGAGCAGCTCCTGGATCTTGTCGGCGCCCGCCTTGTGGCCCTGCTCGGGGGTTCCTCCGGAAGCCTTGGCCCAGCGCCGGTTGCCGTCGAGGATCACGCCGATGTGCTTGGGCACCTGGGCATGGTCGAGGCGGCCTTCCACCCGGCGTGCGTAGAGCCCGTACACCAGGTCGCGCAGGTTCACTGTTCTTAACCCCTCCATGCAGCGGCGGTCCCCGAAGCCGCCACATTACTGCGCACGGGTCAATGGCTCCCAGCCCGGGACTGTCACAAGTCCGTGATAAGCAGAGATACGTGACTGATTCCCCCCTGTACCGCGCCTCCGCGGACCGCTACGAGCACATGGAGTACCGCCGCACGGGTCGCAGCGGGCTCAAGCTTCCGGCCGTCTCGCTCGGCCTCTGGCACAACTTCGGCGACGACCGCGCGCTCGACTCGCAGCGCGCGATCCTGCGCCGCGCCTTCGACCTCGGTGTGACCCACTTCGACCTGGCGAACAACTACGGGCCGCCGCCCGGCTCGGCCGAGCTGAACTTCGGCAAGATCTTCGCGCAGGACTTCGCGCCCTACCGGGACGAGCTGATCATCTCGACGAAGGCCGGCTATCTGATGCACCCCGGCCCCTACGGCGAGTGGGGGTCCCGCAAGTATCTGATGTCGTCGCTGAACGCCTCGCTGAAGCGGATGGGCCTGGACCACGTCGACATCTTCTACTCGCACCGCTTCGACCCGCACACCCCGCTGGAGGAGACGATGGGGGCGCTCGCCTCCGCCGTCCAGCAGGGCAAGGCGCTGTACGTCGGCGTCTCCTCGTACACCAGCGAGCAGACCGCCGAGGCCGCCGGCATCCTCAAGGACATGGGCGTCCCCGCGCTCATCCACCAGCCGTCGTACTCGATGATCAACCGCTGGACCGAGGAGGACGGCCTCCTGGACACGCTGGAGGCCGCCGGCATGGGCTGCATCTCCTTCGTGCCGCTCGCCCAGGGGCTTCTCACCAACAAGTACCTGAAGGGCATCCCGGAGGGTTCGCGGGCCACGCAGGGCAAGTCCCTCGACCCGAACCTGCTCTCCGACGAGGTGCTGCGGCGCCTGCGCGGTCTCGCGGACATCGCCGAGCGGCGCGGTCAGTCGCTGGCGCAGCTCGCGCTGTCGTGGGTGCTGCGCGACGAGCGGATGACCTCGGCGCTGATCGGCGCCTCCAGCGTGGGACAGCTGGAGGAGAACGTCGCCGCGCTGGCCGGGCCGCCGCTGACGGAGGAGGAGCTGAAGGAGATCGATTCCTTCGCCGTGGACACCGCGGGCACCAACATCTGGGCCGGACGGAACTGACCTCCGGGCCGGGGCGCTGTGGCCCGGCTCTCGCCCCCGGTCACGGCGCCGGTCGCGGGGGCAGAAAAAACGGGCCGGTCCGTGGGGGGGGATACGGACCGGCCCGAGGGGGGGTTTCCACCATAACCCTTCATTACTGGTGTCGCGTGCCACACGTCGCCAATGGCCCGCCCCGGAATCGCCGGAGCCCAGTCGGGACAAGGGCTGCGGAGCCCTTTGGCGGGTTTGCGCCCCGGCGTGGCGGCGGGTTCCGTACCTCCCAAGAGGGACCCCCGGGGACGGGCTCCCGGTTGACGGACCGGGTCGGTGGGGAGGCCGGGCCGGGCGGTCCCAGCAGGCCGATCAGTGCAGGCAGGGTCAGGCGGCCTGGGCGGCCTTACGGGCGAGGATCTCGGCCATGAAACGGTCGCCCCACTCGCCCAGCGGCAGCAGCGCCGTGTTCAGCGCCTCGCCGAGCTCCGTCAGGGAGTACTCCACGCGGGGCGGGACCTCCCGGTAGATCTCGCGGTGGACGATGCCGTCCGCCTCCAGCTCGCGCAGCTGCTGGATCAGCACCTTCTCGCTCACGCCGGTGATCTGCCGCTTCAGCTCCCCGAAACGGGTCGTGCCGTGTGCGTGCAGCGCCCACAGGATCAGCGGCTTCCACTTGCCGCCGACGACGTCGACGGCGGCGTCGAGCCCGCAGTCGTAACCGGTCTTCCCCTTGGCCATCGCCAACTCCTCGTATCGTCCCGACTGTTCGGTCAAGGCGAAGAGCCCCGGACCTATTCCTCACCCCGCCCAGGTCCCGGCGCATCGGCGCGGCCGGGGCGGCCGGCGCGCAGGAGCGTCACGCCGTCCCGTGCCGCGACGATTTCGTAGCCGTGGCGCTCCCGGGCCGCTCGCAGCTCGGCCTCCTGCCGGTCGAGCGGGTAGGGCCAGTGGCCGGGCTTGTAGGGCCATGCCTCCGGCGCCCGGTTGTCGTACACGATCCACTCGGCGGTCGGCGGCGGCAGGTGCTCGCGGTCGTACTCGTACAGCTCGCTGTCCACCGGGAAGGTCGGGAAGATCACGACCTCGCAGCGCGACGTGAGCTGCGGGGCCAACCGGTTGGACGCGGCGACCGTCGTGCCGTCCGGGATCCGGGCGAGCAGCGCACGGGCGGCCTCGATGTGCGGGGTGGTCCGCCAGGTGGCCCGCTGGGCCAGCTGCGCCAGGGGGAAGGACGGGATCATCACGGCGGTCACGGCGAGCACGGTGGCGAGCGAGGCCCGCACGTTCCGGGCGGAGGTCTCGCGGCTCAGGGCGTCGATCAGCCCCGCGCACACGACCGGCATGAGGATCGCGCTGTAGTGGAAGGCCGTGCCCCAGTGGAAGCCGTTCTCGGAGACCATGCGCCAGGCGAGGGTGGGCACGGCGATCATCGCGAGCGGTGAGCGCAGGGCGAGCAGCGCGGAGGGGGCGAAGACCAGGATCAGGGTCATCGCCTTGATGTCCGGGCGCAGGGCGTCGAGCGGGGCGTGCGCGAGCGTGGAGAGCAGCGAGCCGTGCCCGTCGGCGAGGTTGCCGCCGTGGGCGTAGTCCCCGCCCGGGTTGAACGCGGGGAGCAGCAGCTTGATCTCGATCAGGGAGCCGAGCAGACCGGCCGCGGCGGTGGTGATGCCGAGCCGGCGCGGTCCTTTGACGGCGATGTACACGCCGACGGCGGCCAGGGTCAGCCCCAGGTCCTCCTTGACGAGGAGGAGGGGGGCGGCCCAGGCGACGGCGCTGCCCCAGCGCCGGCGGCCGAGCGCTTCGAGGGCGAAGGCGAGCAGCGGTACGGCGAGCGCGACCTCGTGGAAGTCGAAGGCGGCGGCGGAGGCGATGCCCCAGCTGAGTCCGTACGCGGCGGCGACCGCGTGGGCGGCCCGGCGGCCGAGCGCGCGCAGGGCCCAGCGGGCGAGGGGGACGACGGCCAGGGCGAGGAGGGCGGACTGGGCGATCAGGAGGCAGAGGGGGGATGGCCAGAGGCGGTAGAGGGGGGCGAGGACCGCGAGGAGGGGGTGAAAGTGGTCGCCGAGCAGGTTGAAGTCCGGGCCGCGCAGGGGGACGACGGGGGCGCGGAACTCGGCGTAGGCGCGGAGTGCCTGTTCGAAGATGCCCAGGTCGTAGCCGGTGGTGCGCAGGAGCTGGTGGCGGCGCACGGCGACCGTCGCGTAGAGGAGGCAGAGGGCCGCGGCCCATGCCCAGGGGAGGAGACCGGGCCGCCGGAACCACGGGGTGGGCGGCGGGGCGGGTTCCTCGGGGGACGCGACCGGCAGCTCGGGCAGTTCGGCGGGCAGTTCGGCGGGCCGCTCGTCAGGTCGCTCGTCAGGTCGCTTGGGCTTTTTGTCAGGCATTGTCCGCATGTGCCTGGATGCTAGGTCGCCGGACTCAGGGGGTCGCGGAGAGCGCGCCGAGAAGCAGCCCGAGCAGCGCCCCGCCGATCATGAAGGGGCCGAAGGGGATCGTGGACTTCCGGCTTCCGCGCCGCGCGAGGACGAGGCAGAGCCCGTACAGCGAACCGGCGAGGAATGCCGCGAACGTACCGGCGAAGAGGATGCCCCGGCCGTACCAGCCAAGGGCCGCCCCGAGGGAGAGGGCGAGCTTGACGTCCCCCAAGCCCATGCCCTTCGGATGGATACGGAACAGCAGGAGGTAGCCGCCACCGAGGGCGAGCCCGCCGAGCAGGGCGTGGAGCCAGGAACCGGCGTCGTACGGCAGCAGTTCGGCGCCGAGGAGGAGCAGCGGGGTGGCGGCGGCGAGCGGAAGGGTGAGCTGGTCGGGCAGTCGGCGGACGCGAATGTCGACGGTCGCCAAAAGCACGGCGAAGGGCGCGTACAGGAGCCAGACGGCGAGTTCGGGACGGGGACCGGTGGCGGCGGCGAGTCCGGCGCAGGCGAGCGCGGTGACGAGGGACGGGACGAGGACGGCGAGGGAGGAGGGGGCGAGGGAGGCGCCGCGAGGCGGGGAGGTGGGAGCGGGGGTGGAGGAGGGGGAGGCGGGGGCGGGGGTGGGGGTGGAGGAGTGGGAGGCGGGGGCGGGGGTGGCGCGGGCGCTCGAGGCGGGCGGGCCGGGAGCGAGCGGGCGACGGGCGAGCCGGCGCTGCGTGGTGCCGGCGCAGGCGGGGCAGCCGGGGCCGCCGAGCCAGCCGCGCGCGGGGCCCACCAGGGCGTGCCCGGCCCGGCAGCCGGACCGCCACGGTTCCTCCGGCTCGACCGAGAGCCGGTACGCGGCGCGCGGCACGAGCAGCCCGGCGGCGGCGCCCCACAGGGCGGCGACGGCGATCAGCGTGGCGAACACCCGCCGCACCCTACCGAGCCCTGCCGCTACCGTCTCCCCCATGTGGAGACCGGGGAGTTGGCGCGACGGTACGGGCACACTGACGCTTCCCGGGGGGTCGGTGGAGCTGGAGATCGCGGCCTCCTACCGGGCGCGGCGCCGGGGCCTGCTCGGCCGCGACGGCATCGAAGGCGCCTTGCTCATCACCCCCACGAACAGCGTCCACACCTTCGGCATGCGCTTCGTCATCGACGTCGCCTACCTGGACCGGTCCTTCACCGTCCTCGACGTGGTCACGATGAGGCCGGGCCGGCTCGGCATGATCCGCCTTCGGGGCCGGCACGTGCTGGAGGCGGCGGGCGGCGCGATGGCGGGATGGGGGCTGCGGCCCGGCGTACGGGTCACGGCGGTCCCGGACCGAGCAGGGTGAAGGCGCCGTAGGCGGCGGAGGCGAGGGCGAGCCCGGCGAGGACCAGGACGCGGTCGCGCACCCGGAGCCGTACGAGCGCCACCGCGGCGGGCAGCAGCAGGCCGAACGCGGGCATCATCAGGCGCGGGCGGGAGCCGAAGTACGCGGCGCCGATCAGCGAGACGACCACGACCGCGATCGTGTACACGAGCAGCGGTAGGGGTTGCTTCTGCCGTACGCAGAGGACCACGAGCCACGCGAGCAGGCCGAGGGCCGCGCACAGTCCGAGGGCCGCGAGGGGCGGCAGGCCCCAGATGAAACGGGCGAGGGCGACCCCGCCGTCGATGGAGTTGCCCCAGGCGGCCTGGACGTCGAAGTACGCGGTAGGGCTGCCCTCCCGTACACCGACGTAGACGATGTACGCGAGCCAGCCCAGCGGGGCGATCAGCACCCCGGCCACCATGCGGGCGGGCAGCTTCCGTTCGCGGAGGACGGTGACGAGCGCGGTGATGCCGAGGGCGGCGACGAGCGCGGCGGCGGTCGGCCGGGTGAGCCCGGCGAGCACGCAGAGCGCACCGGCCAGGAGCCAGCGGTCGCGCAGCACGGCCAGGACCGACCAGGCGGCGAGCGCGGTGAAGAGCGTCTCCGTGTACGCCATCGACTGCACGAACGCGGTCGGGTACACGCCCCACAGGACGGCGAGCGCGACGCCGGCCTGCCGGCCGGCCGCGTGGCTTCCCACCGCGTAGATGCCCCAGGCGGCGGCGAGCGAGGCGGCCCAGGAGACGAGCAGGCCGGCGGTGGCGGCGTCGACGGGAAGCACGGTGGACAGGGCCCGCTCGAGCACCGGGAAGAGGGGGAAGAAGGCGAGGTCGGAGTGGACGCTCCCGTTCGGGAGCGTGACCTGGTAGCCGTATCCGTTCTCCGCGATGCGGACGTACCAGACGGCGTCCCAGCGGCCCGTCAGCCGGTGCAGCCCGTCCTTGCCCGTCACGGCGGCGGCGACGGCGAGGACCACGAGGCCGACGACGCGGGTGGCCGCGTAGCCGCAGAGGGCGGCGGCGACGGATTCCGGGGGACGGAGGCGCGGTCGGGGCTGGGGCCGGGGGCGGTCTGGGCACATGCGGTCGATTATGTCGGTGTCGTTCCTCGTCGCTCCCGGGGGATGCGACCGGCGCCCTCCGAGGGATGCGCCCGGTCCGCCGATGAGGGGTGCACCCGGTCCGCCGATGGGGAATGCGCTCCATCCGGCGATGAGGGGTGCACCCGGTCCGCCGATGAGGAGTGTGCCCGGTCCGCCGACGGGGGGTGTGCCCGGTCGGCCGGGTCGGCGCGGAGGTCACCGGGCCGTCCGGGGTCACGGCCCAGGAGCTGTCCTCAGCCGCCGGGCCGGATCCTGCCGAATCGGGCCGCCATGATGGGACCGAGTTCACGGACGATCGCGTGGCCGGGCTCTTGGGGGGACGGAAGGTCGTTGAGGAACGAGGTGACGATCACCTCGTCGACGGCGAGGACTCCGCGGGCGCTCTGCTCCTCCAGGAAGTCGAGCGTGTGGCGCCAGTCGGCCGCCGTCGGATCCTCACCGAGGTAGGAGCGCACGGTGTTCTGGACGACGTCCCAGAAGAACACGTGCGGCAGCACGCCGCCCTGGCTGAAGACATGCGCGTCGAGGGCGACCCGGAAGGCCGGAATCCGGGCCACGAGGTCGCTGACCAGCTGCACGCTCGGTGTTGTCGTCGTCATCAGCAGTCCACCTCGGAGCAGTCCCGGCGCCCGTTCGCACCAGGATGCGGTATGAGGGCGGGAGTTATCCACAGGGGATGCGAATTGTCCCTCGTCCGTGGATCGTTGGCTCCATGCACGACTTGGCGAGACTGGCTCGCGGCGGGGTGCTCCTGACCGAGTGGGTGTACGCGGCGGGCCGGCGAGGGGGCCTGCCGGGAAGGCGGCTGCGCGAGGAGGGGTGGCAGCGGATCTGCCGGGGGGCCTGGGCCGTCCCGGGGAAGGAGGTGGACTGGAAGGTCAGGGCGAGAGCGGTCCAGCTGCTGCGTCCGGAGCTGGTGTGCAGCCATGGGACGGCGGCGGCGCTGCACCGGGTCGAGGTCCTGGGCGGACAGCGGGAGGGGGTACTGGAGTTCACGGCGTCGCGGCGGAGCGGGGGGCGCTCCGGGCGGGCGGGCCTGCGGGTGCACACGACGGGTCGCCTGACCGCGAACGACACCTGCGTCCGGGCGGGGCTGCGGGTCACGAGCCCCGCCCGGACGGTCGGCGACCTCATACGGAGTTCCGGCACGCGGGAGGAGGCCGTGGTGGCGGCGGACTCGGCGCTGTCCCGTCGTACGGTCCGGGGCATACGCCGCGAGCCGCTCGTCCGGCACGACGACCTGGCCGCCGAACTGGCCGCCGGGCCGGCCCCGCGTCGCCCGGGCGCGGCCCGGGCGCGCCGTTGGCTGCGCCTGACGGACGCGGCCTCCGGCTCCCCGGCGGAGACGGTCGCCCGCCTCCGCATGCACGACGCCGGGCTCCACCCGGAGTGCCAGCCCCTTCTGTGCTCCCGCTCGGGCCGCTCCCTCCGCCCGGACTTCTTCTTCCGCGCGGCGGGCCTGGCCATCGAGATCGAGGGCTACGCCTTCCACGGGACGCGCCACGCCCACGACCGCGACGTCCGCCGCTTCAACGACCTCGCGGATTGCCCGGGTGTGCACCGCGTGCTCCGCTTCACGGCGGCGGACGTCTTCCAGCGACCGCACGACGTGGTCGGCACGGTCCGGGCGGCGTTGGCGAGTCTGGGAGACGGGAAGGGAGACCGCGCGGGCCGATGGCAGCACTTGGACTGAGCGGCGGATACATGGATCTTCGCTCCCTTCCCTGGCACCTGCTGGGGATGTCCGGCCAGAGTGTCGGGATGGACCATCACGCTGCCGCACTGCCCACCCCGGACGACTGGGACGTTCCGCCCGCCTCCTGGTCGCTGACCGATGACGTCCTGACCGTCACGGCCGGCGCGGAAACCGACATCTTCGTCGATCCGCTCACGGGAGAGGCGAAGGAGAACGCTCCCCGGGGGCTGTTCGAACCGCCGGCCGGCGACTGGCGGTTCTCGGCCCGCCTTCGCCCCGGCTTCCGGGCACCGTGGGACGCCGGGGCCCTGCTCGTCTGGAGGGACGCGGACCACTGGGCGAAGCTCACCTTCGAGCAGGCCCCCGACGGCCCGCCGGCAGTCTTCTCGGTGGTGACCCGCGGCCGCTCGGACGACGCCGTCGGCCGGGAGGTCGGGGGCGACCGGCTGTGGCTCCGCATCAGCCGTGTCGACGGCGCCTTCACGTTCCACGCCTCGGAGGACGGCCGGACGTGGCGCCTGGTCCGCCAGTTCGCCCTGGGGTCGCCGGGTGACGCGGTGCGGGTCGGGATCGAAGTCCAGTCCCCGGTGGGGCAGGGGTGTGCCGTCGACTTCGATCACGTGGTCCTGACGGGCGGCGCGGAGGTGCCCGGACCGGGAGGCGAGTAGCGCGTACGCGCCGCAGGTGTGTCGCCCCTAACCGCCCGTGGTCCGGGGGAACGAGATCTCGACGCGTCGGTTCTTGGTGCGGCCTTCCTCGGTGCTGTTGTCGGCGATGGGGTAGTCCTCGCTGTACCCACGGATGTCGAACGTCTTCCCGGGGTCGAGGCTCTTGGCCAACTCCTGCTGCACGGCGTCGGCGCGCTGCTTGGACAGCTTGAGGCCGTGCTCGTAGGAACCGAGGTTGTCGGTGAACCCGAAGACGCGGACCTTGCTGGAGTTCTGCTTGTTGATCTCCACGGCGATGGCGGCGATACGGGCGGTGGCGGCGGGCCCGAGCTTGGCGCTGTCCTTGCCGAACAGCACCTCGGCCTGGAGCGCGAACGTCACGTCGACGTTCGTGTCCTCACGGCGCTGTTCCCCGCCTTCCTCCTCGACGACCTGCTTGATGTCGAGCACCTTGGCGGGCGCGAGGGTGGCGCCGTCGGGAAGCATGAGCTCGGGGGAGTTCGCGTCGATGGGGGGCTGCGGGGAGGAGCTGGACGTGGAGTTGGGGGGATCGTCGGCGAGGGCGGGGGTGGCGGTGGCGGTGGCGAGGAGAAGGACTGCGGCGAGGACGGCGATGCGGCTCGATGTCGTCATGACGGCCTCAGGAGAGTTTGATGGTGCCGGGGCGGAAGGTCGGCAGCTGGAGCGTCACCTCGGCGGTATTGGCGGGCGGGGCGGGGAACTGCATGAAGACGTTCGTCGAGCGGCCCGCTCCCAGGTCCGAGAGGCCGGTCGTGGTCAGCGGTCGCCCGTCGGTGTCACGCAGGACGTAGTAGCGCTTCTTGCCCACGGAATCCACGATGGTCGCACCGCCCAGCGAGATCCCATGCTGGATGATCTCGGTCTCGTCTCCGGCGAGTTGGGTGGGGATGATCTGAGTCGAGTCCGAGGTGTTCTCCAGCTTTCCACTGACCGTCAGAAACCCCCCGACATCGCGCTTCGCCGACTCAACGGTGAACTCGAGCCCCTTCTGCCCTTTGAGGACTGCCAAGATTTCGGTGGGCTCCTCGGTTTGTGCTCCCTTGTTGCCTTCCGACGTCTGGGGAGCCTGAGAACTCGCCGAGCTGTTCTTCTGCGGGGGCTCGTCGTCACTGCCGCAGCCGCCAGCGCCGAGGACCAGACCAGCCGCGATGACGACAGCGACCATCCCCCTACGGGTCTTCGTCGCGTAGCGAACACTCATTGGTTGGGCTTCCTTCATGTCAGTCGGTCAGTCGGACGGCGAAGAGATCGGCGGCGCTGGGCAATTGTGGCCGCTCCGGGTCGATCTCCCAGGGATCACCGTCGCATGACAAGCCGAGAATCGGGCTTGGTTCCGTCGGCGTGGGCCGAGGATCAGGTTCCGGTGTCGGGTCAGGCGTCGGCTCAGGGGTAGGTTCGGGGGCATCGAAGGTGCACCGTGACTCGAGTACGGCGGTGGCATCGGCCATGGCGTGCTGTCCGCTCGTGCCTGGGATGATGGATTCGCCCACCGTGTAACGCGTACGCACCTGCACGCGGAAACCCTCTTCCGCACCGGGCAGGCGCGCGCAGCCATCCCCCCAGAGCTCCGCTTCGTTCCTCGCCGCGAAGGACGCGGCGCGCTCGCAGGCCCGAGACGTCAGATAGCTCTCGCCATTGAGGAACCGCTCCCAGGCATCGGGGTCGAGGATGACCTCAAGCCAGCCGTCACGCAGCTGTTCCCGGGCATCCTGCGCCGCCGCCAACGCGGCGGCATCGGCTGCCGTCTGAGCCCCGTTACGGGTGGCAGCAGCCTGCCCCACCGCGAAGTACGCGAAGGCGAGGAAGAGCAGACCTCCCACTACAGTGATGTAGACCGGAAAGGCTTGCCCCGAATCGCCGGCTCGGCGCCGCCCGATCACTCGCCTCCGCCGCCGCCTGTCAGGCTGGAGATCTTGGTCCTGATCGCGTTCATGATGTCCTGGCCGATGCTCGTGCCGGTGATCGCGATCACGATCGCCACCACCACCACGATGATCCCCAGGTACTCCACCGCGGTCTGCCCCCGGTCCCCCGACCTCCCCCGGACCCAGCCGCCGAAGCGCACCTTCGCCTTCGTCACGGCCCTCAGCATGACGTCGCCCATGGTGGTCCCCTCCGGATTCGTGCGTCCCCGTGCCCATGCCGCTCTCGGCCCGCGCACGGTACGCCTCCCCCTTACCCTCACCCAAGGGCCCGTAGGCCCAAACCCGGGCCCATTTCATGTCGTCGTCCTCGTGCCGAGCCAGACCGCTATCGCCTCGCTGCGTGTTGTGCTGTGGAGTTTCGCGAAGATGCGGTTGATGTGGTTCTTGACCGTCTTCTCGCTGATGAAGCAGGCGTCCGCGATCTGTCGGTTGCTCAGGCCCGACGCGATCAAGTCCATCACCTCCCCCTCCCTCACACTCAGTCCAAACCGTGTCACATCCGGTTGCACCTGCGAAGCCATTCCTCGAAATCTCGCTGAACTCGAGACGATTGGCCTCGCCCCACCATGTGCAGTCGCACCCCGCACCACCCCCAGCACCGCGTTCGCCGCCGTCGGTGTGAAGCGGGCCCGGCCCGAGGCGACGTCGTGGACCGCCGTCAGCAGTTCCTCCGCCGTGAACTCGCCGTGCACCAGGTATCCGCCCGCCCCCAGCCTCAGCGCCTCCCGGACGGTCTCACTCTCCTCGCTGTACGTCAGCATCAGCACCGGAGCCAGGCGCACCAGGTGCGGCAGGGCCGTCAGGCCGTCGACCACCGGCATGCGGACGTCCAGCAGGACCACGTCCGGGCGGTGGTGTTCCGTCAGGGTCACCGCCGTGCGGCCGTCAGGGGCCTCGGCGACGACCCGGAGGCCCGTGTCGGTGCCGCCGAACAGGGACCGCAGGCCCGCCCGGACCACCGGGTTGTCGTCCGCGACGACCACCGTGACCGTCATCGCCGCACCCCCTCGACCGGCAGTTCCAGGCGGACTTCCGTGCCCTTCGCCGCCCCGCCCCGCCCGATCCGGAGCCGCGCTCCGACCCCCGCCGCCCGTTCCACCATGCCGACCAGGCCGAAATGGCCCGTCCTGCGCAGGCCGTCCAGCGTCGTGTCCGGGGGCAGGCCGCGGCCGTCGTCGTACACGCTGATGCGGAGCAGGCCCGCGACGACGCCGGCCGAGACGTCGACACGCGTCGGCCGGGCGTGCCGGCCCGCGTTCTCCATGGCTTCCGAGGCGATCGTCAGCAGTTGCCGCGCCACCGCGTACGGAACCGGGGGTACGGAGCCGGGACCGACACCGCGATAGCGGGCCTCGATGCCCGAGCGGCGGGAGAAGTCGCGTACCCGGTCCGTCAGTTCCGAGGCCAGGTCGACCTCGGTCGTGGCGTACGTCTGTCTCCGCAGGTCCGCCAGCAGCTCGCGTGACTCCGCCGCCGCCCTCCGCGCCGAGCGCGCCACCACCCGCGCCTGTCGGCGCGGGTCCGGGGACACGGCCAGGGCGTCCGCCGCCAGCGCCAGGCCGTGCAGGGTCTTCGCCACCGAGTCGTGCATGTCGCGGGCGAGACGGGCCCGTTCCTCCTCCACCGCCTGGGCGGTGGCGAGGGCCCGGGTCGCCGCGCCGAAGCGGAGCAGCAGGTTCCTAAGCGTGACCCCGAGTGCGCCGGTGATCACGCACAGGCCGGGGAGCAGCGTCGCCTCGCCCATGCCCGCCGTGTAGATCGCCAGCAGGATCAGCGACTGGAGGCAGGCGAAGAACGCCGCGCCGCGCCAGCTGTAGGCGAGGCCCGCGAGAAGGGGGGTGCAGACGCTGACGTACCCGAGGGTGCTCTGCGGGCCGGCCGTGACGAGGAGCAGCGAGCCGAAGAGAGTGTCACCGGCGAGCAGCGCCGGGTGGCGGAGCAGCAGCGGGCCGAACCGTTCCCAGTCCCTGAACATGACGTACGAGCCCATGAAGGTGACGAGGACGGCGGCGCCGACGAGCCAGGTCGCGAGGCCGTCCGCCGCCCCGAGCAGGGCCGCCGGGCTCGCGAGGGCGATCATCGCGAGGCGGAAACCGAAGACCTGCCGGCACACCGCCTGCAGGGCGTTCACCTCGATGGACACCGACGACGGCACGGGCACGGGGATCACTCCCCCGTGATCGAGCCGAAGTCCGTCCCCGTGCCCAGGAACAGCCCCGCACCCAGCAGGATCATCGTCGCCGGGACCATCAGCGTCGTGATCACCATCGTCGCCTTGGGGACCGCCTTCGCCGCCTTCCTTCGGGCGTTCTGGGCGTCCGTCCGCCGCATGTCGTTGGCGATCTGGATCAGCGTCTCGACGATCGGGGCGCCGAGCTCCTCGCCCTGCTGCAGCGCCGTGACGAACTGGGCCACCTGCTCGCTGTCGTTCCGCCGGCGCAGTTCGTCGAACGCCTGCCGGCGGCTCACCCCCATGTCCATCTGGCGCAGGGTGATCCGCAGTTCGTCGGACCAGGGCCCCTCGTACTTGTCGGCCACCCGGTCGAGCGCCTGCCGGAAGCCGAGTCCGGCCGACACCACCACCGCCAGCACGTCGAGGAAGTCCGGCAGGGTCCGCTCGATCTGGTCCTTGCGGATGCGGATCGCGGACCAGATGCCGACCTCGGTCCAGAAGGCACCGAAGGCGAACAGCAACAGCGCGACGACCACATCGCCGTTGGAGAGCATGACGAGACCGCCGAGGCCCCCGAGGAATCCGTAGACCGCGCGCCGGGCTCCGTACCGGTCGATGGTCAGGCCACCGGGGTTGCCCGCCAGGTCGATCCGGCGCCGGACGGCGTTGACCCGCTTGGGTCCCATCAGGCGCAGAACGGCGGCGGAGTAGCGCATGCCGAGCCGGTCCACGACGGAGTCGACGGCTCCGGTGCGGGTGGAGCCGACCTCCAGGGCGAGCTGGAGGTCGCCGGGGAGTTTGGCGTCGGCGCGGTAGAGGCGGATGCCGTAGAGCATTCCGGCGACGGAGAGGCCGGCGCACAAGGCGAGGAGAAGATCCATGTCGGCCCCTCAGACGTCGATCTTCGAGAAGCGGCGGATGACGGTGAAGCCGACCACGTACAGCGCGAACGCGGCGACGACGGCGAACTGGCCGAGGCCCGAGCCGGTCATCCGGTCCAGGGCGCCGGGCTGCATGTTGTCGATCAGGAGCAGCGAGCCGATGCCGATGACCGGGACCGCGTACGCCGTCATGCTGACCTGCGACAGCTGTGTGCGGACCTCCCTGCGGGTCTCCTTCCGCTCCTCCAGCGTCTCCGTGAGGTTGCGCAGGGAGCTGACGACCGTGCCGCCCGCCTTGTTGGCGAGGACGAGGGTGGTGACGAGGACGACCAGTTCGCGGGAGGGGAGACGTTCGGCGAGTTCGCCGAGGGCGTCGTCGATGGAGGTGCCGACGGCGAGCTGCTGGGCGACCTTCTCCAGTTCGTCGCCGGCCGGTGCCTCCATCTCGTCCGCGGCCATGCTGAGCGCCATCCGGAGCGCGAGTCCGGCCTGGGTGGCGTTGGCGAGGATGCGGGAGAGCTCGGGAAGCTGGTTGATGAACCTCTCGATGCGCTTCTGCCGCTGCCAGTTGAGGAAGCCCAGGGCGGCCCACACACCGAGGAAGCCGCAGATCGGGCCGAAGAACGGCGACAGGGCGGCCTGCCCGACGGCCCAGAGCGCGGCCACGGTGGCCGCCATGGCGACGACGAACTCTCCGGGGGTCAGGTCGAGGCCGGTGGCGGAGATCCGCAGTTCCAGCTTGCGGCCGAAGGCGGTGCGCCGGACGCGCCGGTCGATGCCCCGGAAGCGGCGCCTGCGGCGGCCCGTCCCCTCCGGTCCGCCGGTCTGGGTGAGCCGGGCGACCAGGGCGGCGCGCTGGGCCGCCCCGCTCGCGTACGTGTGGACGCCGAGCACGCCGAGGACGCAGCAGAGCAGCGCGACGCCGACCACCAGCCAGGTCAAGTCGTTCATGGACGTCGTCCCCCTACTTCGCTTCTCGGACGGCGAGCTGCTCGTCGGTCGTGGCGACGCCGAAGGCCTGGGGGATCGGCTGGCCCGCCATGTACAGCCGGTCGGCGACCCGTCGGGGCAGCGGGTAATACTCGTAGACGCCGTACACCCGTCCGTCGGCCGCGAGCGGCTGGGCGCGGAAGCGGCAGACGGTGGCGAGGGTGAAGCGTTCGCGGCCGTTCGACGCCAGGATGGCGATCTCGGTGATGCGGCGGGTGCCGTCGGCGTGCCGGGTCAGCTGGACGAGGACGTCGACGGCGCTGTTGATCTGGTCCCTGAGCGCCTCGAAGGGGACCTTGACCTCGGACATGGAGGCCAGGGTCTGCAGGCGTGTGAGCGCGTCCTCTGCCGAGTTGGCGTGGACGGTGGCGAGCGAGCCGTCGTGTCCGGTGGACATGGCCTGGAGCATGTCGAGGGTCTCGCCGCCGCGGACCTCGCCGACGATGATGCGGTCGGGGCGCATGCGCAGGGAGTTGCGGACGAGGTCGCGGATGGTGACCTGGCCGCGGCCCTCGATGTTCGGGGGCCGGCTCTCCAGGCGGATGACATGGGACTGCTGGAGCTGGAGTTCGGCCGAGTCCTCGATGGTGATGACCCGCTCGCCCTCCGGGATCAGCCCGGACAGCGCGTTGAGGAGCGTGGTCTTCCCGGTGCCGGTGGCGCCGGAGACGATCACGTTGAACTTCGCCTGGACGAGGCCGGCGAGGAGGAACAGCATGTGCTCGTCGAGCGAGCCGAGGCCGATCATCTCCCGCAGGGTGTACGCGCGGGGGAAGCGGCGGATCGTCAGGGTCGCCCCGGTCAGCGAGAGCGGCGGGATGATCACGTTGACGCGCTCGCCGGACGGCAGGCGGGCGTCGACCATCGGGTTCGACTCGTCCACCCGCCGGTTGACGGTGGACACGATCCGCTCGATGGTTTGCATGAGCTGTTCGTGGGAGGCGAAGCGGAGCGGCAGCAGCTCGACCCGGCCCGCCCGTTCGATGAAGATCTGGTCGGGGCCGTTGACCATGATCTCGGTGATGGAGGCGTCTTCGAGGAGGGGTTCCAGGACGCCGAGGCCGAGCGCCTCGTCGACGACGCGACGGATCAGCTGGGCGCGTTCGACGGTGGAGAGGACGGGGCCCTCGCGGCTGATGATGTGCCCGAGGACGCGTTCGAGGCGGGCGCGCCGCTCGGCGGCGGCGAGGGCCGACATCTCCGTGAGGTCGATCTCCTCCAGGAGCTTGGCGCGGAAGGACGCCACGAGGTGGCCGTCCTCGCGGCCTCCCGGGCCGTTCTCCTCAGGGGTGCTGATACGGGCCCGCAGGCTCATGACGCGTCCTCCGCACTCACGACTCGCCCTCCGGCCTGATGGCTCGTCCCCGGCTCATGGCACGTCCCCGGCCGACTCGTCAGCGGCTCCTGGCTGCTGCCCGGCTCCCGGCCTTTCCCGAGACTCATGACGCGTCCTCCTCGGACAGGGGCAGGGTGGCGCTCTTCCTCACCTGTCCGAAGTCCCAGAAGGGGACGACGGACGGGATCTGTACGGTGACGGTCGCCACGGCCTCGTCGCCCCCGGCGTCGACGTCGACGCCGGAGCGTTCGGCGATCCAGCCGCTCATCGCGGCCCGCCCCGCCGCTCCCGGGTCGAGCGTCGTCTCGTCGTGCGTGGCGGCCCGGGCGGCCGCGCGCGCCCCCGTCCCCGCCTGCTGGGCGGCGTACGCGGCGATCCCGAGCTGGATGCCGGCCAGGGCGACGAGCAGCAGCACGGGCAGGAACCCGAGGTACTCGACGGCGACCTGGCCCCGGTCTCGTGCCTTCACGGCCGCGTCCCCTCTTCTCGTACGGCTCCGGCCTCACCGGTCACGGTGAAGGGGAAGCTGATGGCCCCGGGGAACAGCACGGGCACCTTGAGCCGTACCGTCGCCCGCACCATCTCCCCGGACGGCGCACAGGTCACGGAGGCGCCCGCCGCCCATGCCCCCTCCAGGTGTCGGGTCCCCGCCGCGTGGCAGTCGCCCTCCACCGCTCCGGCCCGCACGGCCTCGTCGGCCGCGTTCCCCGCGAGCGTGAAGGTGTACCCGACCAGGACGCACTGCCACAGCAGCACCAGGGTCAGCACGATGAGCGGCACCATGCCGAGGAACTCGATCGCCACCTGCCCCTTGTCGTCCCGGTACGCCGGCATGGTTCAGCGCCCCTTCCCGCGTCGCAGGCCGACCGATCCCCGGTCGTCACCGCGGGTGAGGGCGAGCTGCCTGCCCGGGCCGCGCGGGGCGCCTCCTCGCGGAGCGCCGCCGTCCGGCGCCTGGACCAGGCCCAGTTCGCCGGCGAGCGACCACAGCGCCTGCTTCACGGTCGAGCGGGCGTCGAGCTCGTGCATCCGGCCGGCGTCGACGACGCCTTGGAGTTCCTTGAAGTTGGCGGGGACGACGACATCCGCCATCCGTGTCCCGGTGATCTTCTGGATGAGGGCGGGCTGGATCTCGGTGGAGCGCGTGTACCGGTTCACCAGTACCGTGCTCTCCTCCGCCTTGCGGATCTGGAGGCGGTCCCACATCCGTACGGTGCGCTTCGCGGCCCGTACCGCGACCACGTCGGGGGTGGTGACCAGGAGCGCCGTGTCGGCCATCTCGACGGCGACGGCGCTCGCCCCGGTGAGATGGGTTCCGCAGTCGATGACCACGACGTCGTGGCGGGAGCGGAGCGCGCTGACGATCTGGCGGGCGGAGCGGTCGGCGACCTCCTCGCCGCGTTCGCCCTCGCCGGGGGCGAGGAGCAGGGCGATGCCGGTCTCGTGGGTGTAGACGGCGTCCTGGAGGACGCGGGGCGAGATGTCGTCGACGGCGGCGAGGTCGGCGACCGAGCGGCGGAATTGGACGTCGAGGTAGGAGGCGATGTCGCCGCCCTGGAGGTCCATGTCGACGAGGGCGACGGTGCGTCCCGAGGCCCGGGCGGCGAGGGCGAGCTGGACGGCGGTGACGGTGGTTCCGACACCGCCTTTGGCGCCGCTGACGGTGACGACCGTTCCGCCCGGTCCGGCGAGGGCGTCGGCGCCCCCGCCGAGGTGGCGGCGGACACCGACGGACCACTGGGCGGCGGCCTGGACGCGGCTGGCCAGCTCCTCGTAGCCGAGGGGCAGCGTGACCAGACCGCGGGCGCCGGCGTCCATGGCGGCCGAGAAGAGGACGGGGCTCGCGTCGGCGGTGATGAGGACGACGCCGACGGCGGGGAAGCGGAGCGCGACCTCGCGGACCAGCTCCAGGGCCGGGACCGGGCCGATCCGCTCGTGGACGAGGACGACTTCGGGCAGCTCGTCGAGGGACACGGCGGCCAGCCGGGCGAGGGTGTCGACCAGGTGGGTGGAGTCGGGGACGGGGGCGGCGGGCTCGGCGTCGGGGAGCTGGCTGAGCAGCGTGGTGACGGCGCGGGCCGCGTCGGGGTCCGCGACGGCCGGCAGGATCCTGGTGGTCATACCGGGTCTCACTTGTCCTTGTCGAGCGTGTAGGTGCGGTCGCGCGGGTCGACGGTGGGCTCGCCGCCGGGGGCGACGAGGGCGAGGCGTACGTGCTGGGCGAAGGACTCGGCGTACGCGACGCGCTGGGTGTCGAGCGTGGAGAGCGCGAAGCTGATCGGGACGGCGTCGGTGGCGCGGCCGCCGCGGTCGTCCTGGTCGCGGATGGGGGTGAGCCGGCCGACGTCCAGGACCCGGGCGTTGCTGACGATCATCTTGGACTGGGCCGGCTGCCCGTCCTTCTCGCCCTCGAAGGTGGCGTAGATGTTGACCGTGGCGCCGGCGGTGATCTTGCCGGCGACGCCGGTGGCGGCGTCGATCATGATGGCGATCTCCTGCTGGCCCGGCTGGAGCGCCGGACGCTTGACGATCATGTCGGTCTGCAGCAGGGACCCGGCCTGGAGGGTGGTGACGGCGATCTTGCCCTCGATCTGGGCGAGGTCGGTGACGGCGTTCTTCGAGAGCCATCGCTCGGGCATCGAGATCTCCTCGAACTGCCCGCGGGTCAGGGGGGCGTACGGCTCCACCTTGCTCTTGACGCGGTACGCCTTCACCTCGGGCCCGACCTTGGAGTTGACGTCACCGATCACCGACAGGACTCCGGCGAACGCGCCCAGGGCGCACAGGACGGACAGCAGCAGCAGGATGACGCCACGGCGCTGGCGGGAGTTCATGCCGTACGACCTCGATCGGTTCCGTGTGACTCGGCGGGCGGGGGGCGGTGGTTCGGCGGGGCGGTTGTTCAGCGGGCGCGGGAGGTGAGCGCCCGGGGTGTCCGGGATGCGCGGGGTCCGGACGGGGCGGCGGCCGGTGCGGTGGGCGGCGCGCCGCTGGACCGCGCGGTGGCGGGCGGTGCGGTGGAAGGCAGGGGGGCGGAGCAGAATCCGCAGCGGTCGCCGATGAGTTCCATCCGGCACCAGTGGCAGGTCTCCCGCCGTACGGAGGAGACCAGGTGGTGCAGGACCGCGATGTCGGGCAGGTGGGCCGCGAACTCGACCAGCCGGCCCGTGCCCCACCAGCGCGGGGAGTCGGCGGGCAGCGGGGCCTCCTGGACGCCCTGGACCTGCCATCGGGGGGCGAGGGTGCCGGTGGGCCAGTCGGTCTGCAGCTGCCCCCTGGCGAGGAGGAGCTGGGTGGCGAACCCGGGCCCGGTGGGCGGCTCGGCGCCCGGTGTGATCCGGACGAGCTGCGGGACGGGTCCGGCGAGCACGGCGAACTGCGCTCCCGGCATCCAGCCCTTGAGGTGGGACTTGAGGCTGACCGGTACGCGGTCGAGCCTGGCGACGGAGCCGAGGACGGCCCCTGCGTAGATGTAGTGGGCGAGCAGCCGGGCGGCCGAGGCGACGACGCCGGGGCTGAAGTCGCAGACGGACAGCTGGCGCAGCTGACGGGCGAGCACGGCGGTGCCGAGCGGCGGCAGGTCGGTCTTGACCAGAGCGATCCGGTCGCTCTCCAGGAGGGACCGGACGGCGTGCAACCGCTGTTCGGTGGCGGTCGGCAGGGAGGTGGGGCAGACCACGACGACGTGGCCGTACCGGTCGAGGAGGAGCTGCAGGTCGGCGACCGTGGAGGCGAGGGGCTGGGTCCCGGGCGCGGGCAGGACGGCGGCGGTGGGCGTCTGCTGGTCGGTCGGTGGCAGCACCAGGTCGGCACTGGTGACCGCGATCGCTGTCGGCACGTCGGGCTCCCCGTCCCCATGTCCCCATGACTCACTGCGTTCACTGCGTTACTGCACAGCGCGGTGCTTCTGCACCTTATCCACGACCTACGGGCTGGTGAACACACAATCCGCCAAGCGCGACGAGTTTTCTGGGCCCGCGCGACCCTTGCGCTGGGCCTTGCCGTGGGTCCGGGGGTGGGTCCCCGGGCCCACGGTCCAACTGCCCCGTCCCGCCAGAGGTCTTGACAAGCGGATTGGTCTGGACCAGCTTGTTCCCTCAGCGGTGGCCACCGTTCCGTACCCTCCACACCCCCAACTCCCCCACCGGAGGCAGCAAGTGGACCGCACCACCACACGCTCCCGCAGATGGATCGGCGGCGCCCTGGCGCTGGCCGTCGGCTCCGGACTCGTCCTCGTCGGCGGCGCCGGCACCGCCCAGGCCGCGGACGTCAACGTGGCCAGGAACGCGGGCTTCGAGTCCGGGATCGCCAACTGGACCTGCTCCGCGGGCAGCGGCGCCGCGGTCTCCTCGCCCGTACGGACCGGAGCCGGCGCCCTCAGGGCGGCCCCCGCCGGCCAGGACCACGCCAAGTGCACCCAGGTCGTGACGGTCAGGCCCAACGCGACGTACACGCTGAGCGCCTGGGTGCGGGGCGGATACGCCTACCTGGGCGCGAGCGGCACCGGGACCACGGACGTCTCCACCTGGACGCCCGACAGCTCCTCCTGGAAGCAGCTCACCACCACCTTCACGACCGGCGCCAACACCACCTCGGTGACCGTCTACACCCACGGCTGGTACGGACAGGCCGCCTACCACGTCGACGACGTCTCCGTCTTCGGCCCCGACGGGGGCGGCGGCACCGACCCCGACCCGGTCGTCCCGGCCACTCCGGCGGGCTTCGCCGCGGGCACGGTCACCTCGTCATCCGTCGCCCTGAGCTGGAACGCCGTCTCCGGGGCCACCGGCTACAAGGTGTACCGCGACGGCGCCCTCGCGCAGACCGTCTCCGGCACCTCGGCCACCGTCACGGGCCTCGCCGCCGCGACGACGTACCAGTTCCAGGTCTCCGCGACGAACGCGGCGGGCGAGTCGGCCAGGTCGGCCGCCGTCCCGGCGCGGACGAGCACGGTGACGAACCCCGGGCCCGGGCCCGCCGTCCCCAAGCACGCGCTGACCGGCTACTGGCAGAACTTCGACAACGGCGCGACCGTCCAGAAGCTCCGGGACGTCCAGGCGCAGTACGACATCATCGCCGTCTCCTTCGCCGACTCCACGGCCACACCGGGCCAGATCGTCTTCAACCTCGACCCGGCCGTGGGCTACGCCTCGGTCGCCGACTTCAAGGCCGACATCGCGGCCAAGAAGGCCGCCGGCAAGTCGGTGATCATCTCGGTCGGCGGGGAGAAGGGGAACGTCACGATCAACAGTGACGCCTCCGCGACCGCCTTCGCGAACAGCGCGTACGCCCTGATGCAGGAGTACGGCTTCAACGGGGTCGACATCGACCTGGAGCACGGCATCAACTCGACGTACCTGACGAAGGCGCTGCGCCAGCTCTCCGCCAAGGCGGGCTCGTCGATGGTGCTGACGATGGCCCCGCAGACCATCGACATGCAGAACACCGGGACCGAGTACTTCAAGACGGCGCTCGCCGTGAAGGACATCCTCACGGTGGTCAACATGCAGTACTACAACAGCGGCTCGATGCTCGGCTGTGACGGCAAGGTGTACAGCCAGGGCTCGGTGGACTTCCTCACCGCGCTCGCCTGCATCCAGCTCCAGGGCGGCCTCGATGCCTCCCAGGTCGGCCTGGGCGTGCCCGCCTCGACCCGGGGCGCGGGCAGCGGTTACGTCGACCCGTCGATCGTGCGGAACGCGCTGGACTGCCTGACCCGCGGCACCAACTGCGGCTCCTTCAAGCCCTCGCAGACCTGGCCGAACCTGCGCGGCGCCATGACCTGGTCGACCAACTGGGACGCGACGGCCGGCAACGCCTGGTCCAACGCGGTCGGCCCCCACGTGCACAACCTCCCGTGACGACGGGTCCGCACACGCGCCGCGCCGCCGCTCCCCCGGCGGCGCCGCGCCGTTTTCTCACCCGCGCCGGTACCGGTGCAGGACCACGCCCAGCTCCCGCCCCCACGCCTCGGCCCGGGCGGGGCGGCGGCCGTCGAGCTCGCAGGTGTAGGCGGAGCCGTCGTGGAGGGTGAGGGTGACGCCCATGCCGCGGCCGCCCCGGGTCGGCCCGTGCACGACGGACGCGATCTCGGCCCAGGTGAAATCGGCCTCGGCGTCACCGACGATGAAGACGATCCCGCCGGCGTCGACGACGATCCCCGAGGTCTTGTCCGCGGCGTGGAACTCGGGCGCGGGTCCGGGCGGCACGGCGGGCGGCGGCGGTACGACGACAGTGGGCCGGGCGTGGACCGGTAGGGGCACCGCGTGCCCAGGGAGGGGCACGGCGTCCTGGGCCCCGCGGCCCGTGCCCTCGGCCCCCGCCCCGGCAAGCGGATTCGGCGTCGGGGTCGGCGTCGGGGTGGGAGTGGGAGTGGGGGTCGGATTCGGGATCGGGGTCGGCGTCGGAGCCACGGCCGGGGCCGACACCAGGGTCGGCACCGGCACCACCGGCGCCACCGCGCTGTCCCCGCCTCCCGCCAGCGCGTCGAGAAGCTCCTCCGGTGTGGGCCGCTCGGCCGGGTTCTTGGCGAGGCAGCGTCCCACGATGCCGCGCAGGCCCTCCGGTACGGAGGCCAGGTCCGGCGCCTCGTGGACCGTGCGGTACATCAGGCCCATCGGCGTTCCGTCCCCGAAGGCCCGTCCGCCGGCGGCCGCGACGAGGACCCCGCCGAGCGCGAACACGTCGGCGGCGCCCGTCACCTCCTCGCCGAGGGCCTGTTCGGGCGCGAGGTAGCCGGGGGTGCCGAAGGCCGCGCCGGTGGCGGTGAGCCGGGTCGACTCCAGGGCACGGGCGATCCCGAAGTCCAGGACGCGGGGGCCGTCGGGCGCCATGACGATGTTGCCGGGCTTGAGGTCGCGGTGGACCAGCCCGCAGGCGTGGATGGCCGCCAGGGCCTCGGCGAGCGCGGCGCCCAGCATCCGGAGCCGCCTCTCGTCCATCGGGCCCTCGGCGGTGACGAGTCCGGCGAGTGTGGGCCCGGGGACGTAGGCGGTGGCGAGCCAGGGCGCCTCGGCGTCGGGATCGGCGTCGACGACCTGCGCCGTGTGGAAGCCGCCGACCCTGCGGGCGGCGGCGATCTCGGCACGGAAGCGCTCGCGGAAACCCGGGTCCGCGGCGAGCTCCGGCCGGGCGATCTTGACGGCGACCGCGCGACCGCCGCGCGAGCGCGCCAGCCAGACGGTCCCCATGCCCCCTTCGCCGAGCTTGCGTTCGATCTCGTACGTGCCGATCAGCATCCCCACGCGGGACAGTATCTCCGAAGCGGTGCGGCCCGCCGCACCTACCAGGGCAGCTCGCGCACCTGCTGGACGCACAGGACGACGAAGAGCAGCCCGGCCGCCCCCAGCATGAGGTTGCTGAGCGGCCCGTTGCGCCATTCGGCGGGGGTACGGGTCGAGTTGAGGAGCCGGATCAGCGTCAGCGCCAGGAACGGCATGAAGAACGCCCCGATCACGCCGTACACGATGACCAGGCCGAACGGCTGGTCCAGGAAGAGCAGGGCTATCGGCGGGAAGGTCAGCCAGAGGAGGTACGCGCGGAACGGCAGCGACTTGTCGCGGGCCGTGCCGGCGGGCACGAGGGAGGGCCGGTAGTGCGTGACGAAGTCGGCGAACATCAGGCTGACGCCGTGCCACACGCCGATCAGCGAGGTGAAGGAGGTGGCGAAGAAGCCGATCAGGAAGAGCTTGGCGGTGGCGTCCCCGTACCGCTCGGCCAGGACCCCGCTCAGGTCGAGCAGCCCCTTGTCGCCCTTGGCGAGGGCGATGCCCGAGGAGTGCAGCAGCTCGGCGCCGACGAAGAGCATCGCGACGACGAAGATGCCGGTGGTGACGTACGCGACCCGGTTGTCGAGCCGCATCACCTTCATCCACCCGGCGTCCCGCCAGCCCTTGGCGTTGATCCAGTAGCCGTACGCGGCCAGGGTGATGGTGCCGCCGACACCGCCGATCAGGCCCAGCGTGTAGACGAGGGAGCCGTCGGGGAGGACGGGGGCCAGCCCGGCGAAGGCGTCGCCGAGGTGGGGGGTGACCCGGATGGCCAGGTAGACGGTGACCACGAACATCACGCCGACCAGCACGGTCATGACCTTCTCGAAGACCGCGTACCGGTTGAACCAGACGAAGACCAGCCCGACCAGGCCGCACAGCACCGCCCAGACCTTCAGGTCCATGACGCCGGGGAAGAGCGCGCTGAGCGGCAGGGCGCTGGAGGACATCGCCGCCGCTCCGTAGACGAAGCCCCAGACGACGACGTAGCCGACGAAGTAGACGGTGGTCCACGCGCCGAGGCTGCGCCAGCCGTCGAAGAGGGTGCGTCCGGTGGCCAGATGCCAGCGGCCGGCGGCCTCGGCGAGGGAGATCTTGACGAGGCAGCCGATGACGGCGGCCCACAGAAGGGTGTAGCCGAACTTCGAGCCCGCGATCAGGGTCGCGACCAGGTCCCCGGCGCCGACGCCGGTGGCGGCGACCACGATGCCGGGGCCGATGGCGCGCCAGGTGGCCTTGCGCGGGCGGGTGTCGGAGCCGCCGGTGCCCTCCTCCTGAGCTGTCTCCGCCATGTCCGACCGCCTTTCACCCGTCCGATGTGATCTGCTGTGTGGCCCCGGTCACCAAAGCGGCTGCGGCGCGGCAGCGCAAGAGGGCATGGCCGAAGTCCGTACCTGACCGGTTCGCGACCTTGACCAGTTCATGTCACGGTCGCACGATGTGCCGGGACACCCGCACAGCCTGTCGCACACCCCCACACTCCCCACCCAGGAGACAGCATGCGACTTCGAACCCGCGGAAGAAGGTCCGCCACACTCGCGGCCCTTCTGGCGCTCGCCCTCGCGGCGCCGCTCTCCGCAGGCGCGTTCCAGGCCGGAGCCGACGCGGAACCGACCGCCGCCACCGAGGAAGTCATCCGTCAGTACGAGATCCACGGCCCGTCCACCGTCGCCGAGCGCACCGCGCTCGCGTCGACCGGAGTCTCGATCGACGAGGTCGACGACCACAGCGTCGTCGTCAGCGCCAACTCCGCCCAGCTACGCAAGCTCCGCGCACTGGGCCACCGCCCCGAGGCCCTGCCGGCCCCGCCCGACCGGTCGATCGCGGGCCGGGCCGTCGAGCCCTTCGACTTCCCCTCCGCCGACTCGAAGTACCACAACTACGCCGAGATGAACGCGGAGATCAACCAGCGCCTCACGCAGTACCCGGGCATCATGAACAAGCGGGTCATCGGCAAGACCTACCAGGGCCGGGACATCGTCGCCATCAAGATCAGCGACAATGTGGGCACCGACGAGGCCGAGCCCGAGGTCCTCTTCACCCACCACCAGCACGCCCGCGAGCACCTGACCGTCGAGATGGCGCTCTACCTGCTGCGCGAGCTGGGGGCGGGCTACGGCACGGACTCCCGGATCACGAACGTGGTCAACAGCCGCGAGATCTGGATCGTGCCGGACCTCAACCCGGACGGCGGCGAGTACGACATCGCCACCGGCTCCTACCGCAGCTGGCGCAAGAACCGGCAGCCCAACGCCGGCTCCAGCTACGTCGGCACGGACATGAACCGCAACTGGAACTTCAAGTGGGGCTGCTGCGGCGGTTCCTCCGGCTCCTTCAGCTCCGAGACGTACCGGGGCACGGCGCCCGAGTCCGCCCCCGAGGTCAAGGTCGTCGCCGACTTCGTCCGCTCCCGGGTGGTCGGTGGCAAGCAGCAGATCAAGGCCGGCATCGACTTCCACACGTACAGCGAACTGGTGCTGTGGCCCTTCGGGTACACGACGGCCGACACCGCCCCGGGCATGACCCAGGACGACCGGGACGCGTTCGCGGCCGTCGGCAGGAAGATGGCGGCGAGCAACGGGTACACGCCCGAGCAGTCCAGCGACCTCTATGTCACGGACGGCTCGATCGACGACTACCTCTGGGGCTCGCAGAAGATCTTCGGATACACGTTCGAGATGTATCCGGCCTCGTCCTGGAACGGCGGCTTCTACCCGCCCGACGAGGTGATCGAGCGCGAGACGAGCCGCAACAAGGACGCGGTGCTCCAGCTTCTGGAGAACTCCGACTGCATGTACCGCTCCATCGGCAAGGCCTCGCAGTACTGCACCTCCTGAGGACCGCGCCTCCTGAAGGCCGCGCCTCCTGCTAGGGGAGAGGGGCGCTCCGGTGATCCGGGGCGCCCCTCTCGCCCATGTCGCCCCGGCCCACCAGGGAGACATCGGCGAGAGGGGCGCCCGACCTCAGACCACCAGGCTCAGCACCGCCGCCACCGCGAAGCCGGCCAGGGACAGCACCGATTCCAGGACCGTCCAGGACTTCAGGGTGTCCCGCTCCGAGATGCCGAAGTACTTGGACACGATCCAGAAGCCACCGTCGTTGACGTGCGAGGCGAAGATCGAGCCGGCCGAGATCGCCATGATGACCAGGGCGAGGAACGCCTGTGAGTGGTCGCCGCCCTCGACCAGCGGCAGGACGATCCCCGCCGTGGTGACGATGGCCACGGTCGCCGAACCCTGCGCGACCCGCAGGACGAGCGAGATCAGGTAGGCGAGCACGATCACCGGCAGCCCCACCTCGTTGAACGTGTCGGAGAGCGCCTGGGCCACGCCGCTGGCCTTGAGGACGGCGCCGAAGACACCGCCGGCGCCGACGACGAGCAGGATGTTGCCGACCGGCTTCAGCGAGGAGGTGGACACCTGCTCCAGGGAGGTGCGCGACCAGCCGCGCCGGATGCCCAGCAGGTAGTACGCGAGGACCAGCGCGATCGTCAGCGCGACGAACGGGTTGCCGAAGAACTCGATCACGGAGCGGAGGGTGGACGGGTCCAGGGCGATGGAGGAGAACGTCGCCGCGAGGATGAGCACCAGCGGGGTGCCGATGATGAGCAGGACCGTGACGAGGGAGACGGGAGCCTCCGAGGCGCCGTCCTTGCGCGCGGCGGCGACCTTCGCCCTGGCCTCCTCGGCGGCCTCGACCATGTCCTGCGGGACCGCGACGAAGACGCGCCTGCCGATCCAGGCCGCGTAGGCCCAGGCGGCGAGGACGGCGGGGACGCCGACGACGACGCCCATGAGGATGACCCAGCCGAGCGAGACGTGCAGAAGCCCGGCGGCGGCGACCGGCCCGGGGTGCGGTGGCAGGAACGCGTGGGTCATGGACAGGCCCGCGAGCAGCGGCATGCAGTACAGCAGGATCGACCTGCCGGACCGCTTGGCGGCCGCGTACACGATCGGCGCGAGGACGAAGATGCCGACGTCGAAGAAGACCGGGATGCCGAAGATGAGCCCGGTGAGGCCCATGGCGAGGGGGGCGCGCTTCTCTCCGAAGAGGCCGAGGAGGCGGGAGCTGAGCACCTCGGCGCCGCCGGAGACCTCGAGGATCGCGCCGAGCATGGTGCCCAGGCCGATGATGATCGCGACATGGCCGAGGATGCCGCCCATGCCGGTCTCGATGACGGAGGTGGCGGCCGACTTCTGGACGGTGCCGAAGAGCTCGGTGACGGAGAGCCCGGCGGCGAGGCCGACGGTGATCGATACGGCGAGCAGGGCGACGAAGGGCTGCAGCCGGACCTTGATGATGAGGACGAGGAGGAGGGCGATCCCGAGGGCCGCGACGGTCAGCAGACCGGCGGTGCCGGGTATCAGGAGCAGGAGACCACCGGTGTGGGGCTGCATGGGGAGTACCTCGTTTTTGGGTAGGGGGGAGCGCGGCACGGCGTTCCGGGGACGAACGCCGTGCCGTGGAGCGGCGGTTTCAGAGGAATCGGCTCAGGCTCACGTGCGGCCGAGAGGGCTCGGGCTCAGCCGAGGACCGCGAGGGCGTCGATCTCGATGAGGAGCCCCTGGGGGAGGCCGACGTAGACCGTCGTACGGGCCGCGGCTGGCGCCTTGAGGCCCTGCTCGTCGAAGTACGCGTTGTAGATCTCGTTCATCTCGGCGAAGTGGTCCACGTCGGTGAGGTAGACGCGCATCATCATCACGTCGTCCCAGCTCGCGCCGCCTTCCTCCAGGATCGCCTTGACGTTGGCGAAGGTCTGGATGGTCTGCTCGCGCAGCGTCGGGCCGGCGACGGTCGGCGCCTGGCCGGCGACGGCGGGCAGGAAGCCGACCTGGCCGGCGACCTGCAGGATGTTGCCCTTCCTGACGCCGTGCGAGAACTTGGCCGGCGGGGCGGTGTGGGTGGCGGGGACGAGCGCGGTCTTCTCGGTCATGTCCGGTCCTTCGTAGCGGTGTTGCCTGAGTAGTCACGGCTGATGGCGTCGGCGGTGCGGCGCACCAGCGGGAGGAGGGCGAGGAGTTCCTCGGCGGTCACGACCACATTGGGCGCCGACACCGACATGGCGGCGACGACGCGGCCGTCGGCGCCGCGGACGGGCGCGCCGACGCAGTTGATGGACTCCTCGTGGCCACCGAGGTCGGTGGCCCAGCCCTGTTCGCGGACGGTCGCCAGCTCCTGGAGGAAGGCGGCGGCGTTCGGGGTCGAACGGGACGTGTACGGGGGGTAGTCGAGCTTGGCGGCGAGGGCGCGCCGCTCGGGTTCGGGGAGGTCGGCGAGGAGCAGCTTGGCGACGGCGGCGACGGTGATCGCGACGGGCTTGCCGATACGGGAGTACATCCGGACCGGGTAGCGGCTCTCGACCTTGTCGATGTAGAGCACTTCGCCCTCCTCGTACACGGCGAGGTGGACGGTGTGCCCGATCTGCTCGTTGAGCGCGGCGAGGTGGGGGTGTGCGATCTCGCGGATGTCGAGGTTCTCGACGGCTTCCTGGGCGAGGGCGAAGAGGCGGGCGCCGAGACGGTAGCGCTGGTCCTGCTGGCGGTAGACGAGCCCGTGCTCGTGGAGGGTACGCAGCAGCCGCAGGGCGGTGGACTTGTGCACCCCGAGCCGGTCGGCGACCTGCCCGAGGTCGGCGGGGCCCTGCGCGAGCAGCGGCAGGATGCTCAGCGCGCGGTCGACGGTCTGACTCATGGCGTACGTACCTCCTGGTCCTCCCCGGTCCGCGTCCAGCCGGGGGCGAGGTGCAGTCTCCCCCAGCCCTCGTCGTCGAGGGCGACGAGCCGGTCGGCGTGTGCGGGGGACGGCGGTGTGCCGAGGTCGTCGGGGACGGTGAGCGCGGCGGCGGCCATGAGGTGCCCGTGCCGGATGCGGTCCCGTACGGGCAGGCCCCGGAGGGTCCCGGACAGGAACCCGGCGGCGAAGGCGTCCCCGGCCCCGACGGGGGCGACGACGTCGACGCGGGGCGCGGCGGCGAAGGTGACGGTGTCGTCGGGAGGAGTGCCTGCGCGGGTGGGGGCGTCGGCGGCGGGGGCGGGCGCGCCTCGGCGGGGGCGGGCCTCGTCGGGGGGAGCGCCTGTGCGGCGTTCGAACACCACCGCGCCCCGGCCGCCCCGCTTCACGACCAGTACCTCGGGCTCCGGCAGGGCGCCGCGCACCGCTTCGGGGCCCGCGACCCCCCACGCCTCCTCCGCCTCGTCCTCCCCCACGAACACCAGGTCCGCGCCCTGTGCGAGCTCCAGGAGCACCCGGGGTCCCGAAGCGTCGCGCCACAGCCCGGCGCGGAAGTTCACGTCGAAGGAGACCGGCGGGCGCCCCGCCCGGCGCGCGGTGAGGTCGCGCATCAGGTCCAGGCACGACCGGGAGAGCGCGGCGGTGATGCCGGACAGGTGCAGGACGCGGCCGTCGGCCACCGACGCGTACGGCACGGTCGCGGGCGACATCGCCGACGCCGCCGAGCCCGTCCGGTAGTAGGCGACCTCGTGCGCCGCGGTCGCCCGGTCCGTGGCGGTGCGGAAGTAGACGCCGGTCGGCCGCGCGGCATCCCGCCCGACGGCCGACACGTCGACCCCGTACGCGGCGATCGTCTCCACCAGGTGGTCGCCGAAGCCGTCGCGGCCGACCCGGCTGACCCACTTCGCCCGGTGCCCGGCCGCGGCCAGTGCGCATGCCACGTTGGACTCGGCGCCGCCGATGGTACGGGTGAAGGAGGGGACGTCGGCGAGGCGGCCGGGCCGGGTGGGCAGGAAGGTGACCATGGACTCGCCGAGGCAGACGACGTCCACGGATGGCGCGTCCACGGGCGGGGTTCCGGTCACCTGCGGGCTCCTCGTGCGTCGGGGCTCGGTCTCGGTCACACCGGTCCATTGACCCGGCGTTGGCCCGGATGTTAGACAGCACCAAGCGATATGCGCAATGACCGTTGCAGGATATGCAACGGACTCGACGAGGAGGATCCATGCCCGCCGAACGGCCCACCCCTCATCCGGCCACCGAGCGCGTCGACCACCGCTTCAAGGCCCTGCCCCCGGACGCCGAGGGCCTGACCGTCGGCGAGCTGGCGGCCCAGCGGCGGAACCTGTTCACCGGCGGCTTCACCACCCCCGTCCTCGCCCTGTCCGCCGAGTCCGTCGAGCACAACCTGCGCCTCCTGGAGAGCTATGCCGAGCGCCACGGCCTCGCCTTCGCCCCGCACGGCAAGACCTCCATGGCGCCGCAGCTCTTCGACCGTCAGCTGGAGCACGGCGCGTGGGGCATCACCGCCGCCGTCCCGCACCAGGCCCGCGTCTACCGCGCCCACGGCATCGCCCGGATCTTCCTCGCCAACGAGCTCGTCGACACGTACGCCCTGCGCTGGCTCGCCTCCGAGCTCGACGCCGACCCGGACTTCCGCTTCGTCTGTTACGTCGACTCCGTGCGCGGGGTCGAGCTGATGGACGCCGCGCTCACCGAGGCGGGCGCCCGCCGGGCCGTGGACGTCGTCGTGGAGCTCGGCGCCGGTGAGGGAGCCCGTACCGGAGCCCGTACGGAAGCCGACTGCACAGCCGTCGCCGACGCCGTCGCGGCGACCACGACCCTGCGCCTGGTCGGCGTGGCGGGCTACGAGGGCGAGGTCCCCCGGGCGGACACCGAGCGGGTCCACGCCTGGCTGCGCCGGCTCACGGCCCTCGCCGTGGACTTCGACAAGGCCGGCCGCTTCTCCCCCGGGATCGGGGAGATCGTCGTCAGCGCGGGCGGCAGCGCCTGGTTCGACGCGGTCGCCGACGTCTTCGCCGAGATCCCCGCGCTCTCCCTCCCCGTTCTGAAGCTGCTGCGCTCCGGCGCGTACGTCTCGCACGACGACGGCCAGTACCGGCGCCTCACCCCCTTCAACCGGGTCCCCGAGGAGGGCGTGCTCGAGCCCGCCTTCCGGCTCTGGGCGCAGGTCGTCTCCCGCCCCACCCCCGAGCAGGCCTTCACCAACGCGGGCAAGCGCGATGCCGCGTACGACCTCGACCTCCCGAAGGCCCAGGTGGTCCGCGACGCCCGCACCGGCGCCGTCCGCCCGGCCGAGGGCATCACGGTCACCGGCCTGTCCGACCAGCACGGCTGGCTGCGGACGGAGCCGGACGCCGGGCTGGAGGTCGGCGACTGGGTCGGCATGGGCCTGTCCCACCCCTGCACGTCCTTCGACAAGTGGCAGCTGATTCCCCTGGTCGAGGCGGACGGCACGGTCGTCGACTACATCCGCACCTTCTTCTAGGAGCCCGCCATGGACCTGGTCATCCGCGACGTGGACGTCATCGACGGCTCCGGAGGGGACTCCTACCGCGCCGACGTCGCCCTCGACGGCGGCCGGATCGCCGCCATCGTCAAGGAAGCGGCGGCGGCCGGCTGCCAGCGCCCCACCGCCCGGCGCGTCCTGGACGCCGAGGGCCTCGCCCTGGCCCCCGGCTTCATCGACATGCACGCCCACAGCGACCTCGCGCTGCTCCGGGACCCCGACCACAGCGCGAAGGTCGCGCAGGGCGTGACCCTCGAGGTCCTCGGCCAGGACGGCCTGTCGTACGCGCCGGTCGACGACCGCACGCTCGCGGAGGTCCGCCGGGCGATCACCGGCTGGAACGGCGACGGCTCCGACATCGACTTCGACTGGCGCACGGTCGGCGAGTACCTGGACCGCCTGGACCGGGGAATCGCGGTGAACGCGGCGTATCTGATCCCCCAGGGCACGGTCCGGATGTACGCGGTCGGCTGGGACGACCGGCCGGCGACGGACGCCGAGCTGGACCGGATGCGGCAGCTGGTGGCCGAGGGCTTGGAGCAGGGCGCGGTCGGCATGTCCTCCGGGCTGACGTACACGCCGGGCATGTACGCGCCCGATTCCGAACTCACCGCCCTGTGCGAGGTGGTGGCCCGGTACGGCGGCTACTACTGCCCGCACCACCGCTCGTACGGCGCCGGCGCGCTCCGGGCGTACGAGGAGATGGTCGCCCTCACCCGGGACGCGGGCTGCGCGCTGCACCTGGCGCACGCCACGATGAACTTCGGCGTGAACAAGGGCAGGGCGCCCGACCTCCTGGCCCTCCTCGACGAGGCCCTGGAGCAGGGCTCCGACATCTCCCTCGACACCTATCCGTACACCCCCGGCTGTACGACGCTGGTGGCCGTGCTGCCGAGCTGGGCGAGCGAAGGCGGTCCGGAGGCGACCCTGGCCCGCCTCCGGGACGACGAGACGGCCGAACGCATCCGCCACCACCTGGAGGAGATCGGCTCGGACGGCTGCCACGGCGTACCGGTGGACTGGGACACGATCGAGATCTCGGGGGTGAGCGATCCCGGGCTCGTGGAGTGGGTGGGCCGCCGCCCGGACGGCTGGACGGCGGCGCGCCGGCTGCTGATCGCCGACCGGCTGGGGTCGACGATCCTGCAGCACGTCGGCCACGAGGAGAACGTCCGGACGATCATGCGCCACCGTGTCCACACCGGCGGCTCGGACGGCATCCTCCAGGGGGTCAAACCGCACCCGCGGGCGTACGGCACCTTTCCGCACTACCTCGGGCGGTACGTGCGCGAGCTGGGCGTCCTCTCCCTGGAGGAGTGCGTGGCCCATCTGACGTCCCGGCCGGCGGCCCGGCTCCGTCTGCCGGACCGGGGCCTGGTCCGCGAGGGCTACCGCGCCGACCTGGTCCTCTTCGACCCGGCGACGGTCGCGGCGGGCTCGACGTACGACGCCCCGCGCCGGCTCCCGGTGGGCATCCCGCACGTCCTGATCGACGGCAGGTTCGTCGTGGAGGACGGCAAGCGGACGGACGTCCTGGCGGGCAGGTCGATCCGCCGCACGAGGCGCCCCTGAGCCGCCTCCCGTAAGTCATTCGGGCCACACCCCTGGAGGCATGACGGGCGGGCACGCGGGACGGCGCCGCCCTACGCGCGTGTCCGTCCCCTGTGCCCGTCCACCACGGGCTCCCGCCCCGGTCGGAGCCCCGTCGGCCACCGGTCCCGCCGCATCCACACCAGGCCCAGGGCCAGAACGATGCCCGCCGCCACGAACCCGTACCACGGCGTGCGCCCCGACGGCGCCGTCTCGTACACCAGCGCCGCCGACACCACCGCCAGCAGCTGCCCCACCCGCGTGTCCCAGCCCACCGCGGCCACCACCACCGTGCCCCACAGCAGGTACCACGGCTGCACCATCGGCGACAGCGCGACCAGCGCCACCAGGGAGAGCCCGAGCGCCAGGACCGGGTCGACCCGCCCCTTCCACGCCCGCCGGGCGAGCACCCCGATGACCACCAGGGCGAGGGCCAGCCCCACCGTCTGCACGGCCCCCTTCACCGGCTCGGGACCGTCGCCCAGCAGCAGCCCCAGACCAAGCCCCACGTCGCTCGTCAGCGACAGCGCCGTGTGGATGGTCCCGGCGACGCTCTGCGTCCGCAGCCAGCCGAAGCCGGTCCCGGCCACCACCGTCGCGCCCGCGGCGACCGCGCCCGCGACGAGCCCCGGCAGCACGAGCCCCTTCACCACGCCCCGTACCCCACCGTCCCGCCGCGCGATCATCACGCCGATGAAGAGCAGCGCCACCGCCGCCGGCGACTTGACCATCATCGCGAGGCCGACGAGCACGCAGCCGGTCACCCATCGCCCGCGCACCGCGAGCAGGACGCCGCTGAGCATCAGCCCGGCCATGAGCCCGTCGTTGTGCATCCCGCCGACGACATGGATGAGCAGCAGCGGGTTGAGCGCGGCGAGCCAGAGCGCCCCGCTCGGGTCCCCCGAGCCGCCCTCACGGCGGTCGGCCAGCCCCCGTACGGCCCAGACGATCAGCGCGAGCGCGCCGAGAGCGATCAGTCGCATCCCGATCACGGCCGGCACGATCGCCCCGCCGGTCAGTCCCACCACACCCTGCGCGAGGACGAGGAAGACCGGCCCGTAGGGAGCGGGGGTGTCGGTCCAGTGCCCACCGACGCTCGCCGCCGCGTCCGCCCCGAGGTCGCCGGGGCCGAGGACCGAGGGCCCCGCCCCGTACACGTCGTACCCCTCGAGGACCATCGCGCCCTGCGCGATGTAGCTGTACACGTCGGCGCTGTACAGCGGCGGGGCGAGCACCAGCGGCGCCGCCCACCACCCGAGGGTGCCCGGCACCCGGGCCCGTGCCTCCCGCACACCCCGGACCAGCAGCACGCCGTACCGCCACCAGGCCGCGACGAGCAGGGTCAGCCCCAGGTACGCGAGGACGGCACCGGCCACGGTCAGGGCCGGGCCCCGGGGCGCCCACAGCCCCCACGGCTCGCGTACCGGCAGTGTCCCGGCCAGGTACCCGCCCACCGCGACGGCGAGCGACCCGGTCGCACCCAGCCACCGGCATCCGGAGGCACTCAACACCCACATGAGGTGCCAACCTACCTGGGGCGCTTCGTGGCTCCCGGGGCCGATCCGGACTTCCCCGGCTGCTGGCCGGTGCCGTCGGCGGAGTCCCCGCCGGACCCGTCACCCGAGCCGTCGTCCGCGCCGTCGCCCCCGGCGGTGGGCGCGGCCGTGAGCGAGGCGGTCGCGGACCCGGACGGCGTCCCGGCACCCGGCCCGGCGGACGCCGCGGCGGTGCCCGACGAGGCGCCAGGCTTCGGCGCCCCGGTGGCCTCCCCGCCGTCGCCGGACTCCCCCTCGGCCGGGGGATCGGCCTGGATGAGTGCGGGCAGACCCGGGTGGTCGCCGTCTTCTCCGGGGCCGCCGGTCTCCCCGGTGCGGAAGGCTCCGGCGACGACCACGGCCAGCAGGCCGAGCCCGACGACACCGCCTCCGGCGAGCGCCCAGCGCGTGCCCGGGCCCCGGCGCGCCGACGCATGACGGCCGCGCCGCGCCGGGGCGCCCGCGGCGCGGTGGTCCTTTTGGCTCATGGCGGCGCATTCTAGGCAGCCGGGTCCCGTGGAGCGAGCCGGGTCACATTCCGGACGCCTGCCCGGGCTTCCCGAGCGTCCCCGTTCCGCCCGACGTGTCCCAAAACACGAGGCGCCACGCCCCTGCCCGCCGTAAGCTCTCGACATGCAGGTGATCCAGTCCACGAAGCTCGCCAACGTCTGTTACGAAATCCGGGGCCCGGTGCTCGAAGAGGCGATGCGGCTGGAAGCTGCGGGTCATCGCATCCTCAAGCTCAACACCGGCAACCCGGCCGCCTTCGGCTTCGAGTGCCCCCCTGCGATCCTCGAGGACGTCCTGCGCAACCTCGCCGACGCCCACGGGTACGGGGACGCGAAGGGCCTGCTCTCCGCCCGTCGCGCCGTGATGAGCCACTACGAGACCAGGGGCATTCCGCTCTCCGTCGAGGACATCTACCTCGGCAACGGCGTCTCCGAGCTGATCCAGATGTCGATGCAGGCGCTGCTCGACGACGGCGACGAGGTCCTCGTGCCCGCCCCGGACTATCCGCTGTGGACGGCCTCGGTCTCCCTCGCGGGCGGTACGGCGGTGCACTACCGCTGCGACGAGCAGGCGGACTGGATGCCGGACCTCGCCGACATCGAGCGGAAGATCACCGATCGGACCAAGGCGATCGTGATCATCAACCCGAACAATCCGACGGGCGCCGTCTACGACGACGAGATGCTCCGGTCCCTCACGGAGATCGCCCGCCGCCACAACCTGGTCGTCTGCTCCGACGAGATCTACGACAAGATCCTCTACGACGGCGCCACGCACACCCCCACGGCCGCGATCGCCCCGGACCTGCTCGTCCTCACCTTCAACGGGATGAGCAAGAACTACCGGGTGGCGGGTTTCCGCTCGGGCTGGCTGGCGGTCTGCGGCCCGAAGGCCCACGCCACCTCCTACATCGAGGGGCTGACGATCCTCGCCAACATGCGGCTGTGCGCCAACATGCCCGCGCAGCACGCGGTGGCCGCCGCCCTGCAGGGCCGGCAGTCGATCGAGGACCTGGTCCTGCCCGGCGGGCGTCTCCTGGAGCAGCGGAACACGGCGTACGAGCTGCTCACGCAGATCCCCGGGGTGACCTGTGTGAAGCCGAAGGGCGCCCTGTACCTCTTCCCGCGACTCGACCCGAACGTCTACAAGATCAAGGACGACCGGCAGATGGTCCTCGACCTGCTCCGGGCCGAGAAGATCATGGTGGTGCACGGCACCGGCTTCAACTGGCACGAGCCGGACCACTTCCGGATCGTCACGCTGCCCAACACGGCCGACCTGGCGGACGCGGTGACCCGGATCGGCTACTTCCTGGACGGCTACAGCCAGCCGTAGAAGCCACCTCCGGACCCAGCTCAACTTTAGATTGAATCTAAGATAGGATGGCTCCAGAGCTACCGCAGGAGGCCGTCCCCATGTACGAACCGATCCGCACCAAGTCGGTCCACCGGATGGCCGACGACGACCAGAACGCGTACCCGCACCGCTCGCGCGAGGAGGAGCTGGACATCCAGCTCGCCGGACACCTGTCCGCATTGCTCGCCGTCACGGACGAGCTGGGCGACACCGCGGCCGGCGACCTCATCGCCCGGCAGGTGGCACGGCTGCGCGGCGCGCCGCCGGCCCGTCACGCGGGGCTGAGCGGCTCGGACGCCGAGGCGCTGCACCGCCGCGCCCACGCCCTCGCGGGCCGCGCCCTGGTCGTCGCCGCCTCCAGGGCGGACACGGCCGCCGCGATCCTCGCCGCCGAGCGCATGGACGCGCACACCGCGGCGCTGACCTCCCCCGAGCTGGTCAGCGCCCCCTGACGGCCCCGGTCCGCGCGCCACACAGCCGCGCGGACCGGGTGCCACCCACACGCACGTCGCCCGGACCCCCGCTCGCCCGGGCCCAGCGCTCGCCCCGGCACCGTCCGCCCGCTGCGCGCACACGCGCCCGGCCCGGCTCCCCCCGCCCCCGGCGCCTGCTCGCGCCCGGCCCGGCTCCCCCCGCCCCCGGCGCCTGCTCGCGCCCGGCCCGGCTCCCCCCACCCCCGGCGCCTGCTCGCGCCCGGACCGCGGGAGCCCGCGCTCCGGTTCCGTACCGGGATCGGCACTTCACCCGCCGTCCACCCAACTCGCCCTGGAATGTGGGCTTCCGCGAGCACTCTGCCCGCGTGAGACGGATTCTGGGAATCGTCCTGGCCGCCCTGCTCCTCGGCGGCGTGGCCGTCGCCCTCGTGGCGGGCGGCGACAAGGACAAGGGCACGGCAACGAAGACCGTGCGAGGAGTGATCGGATCGGAGAAGGCGGAGTTCTTCGCCGATCCCGAGGTGGTGAAGGCCCTGGCCGACAAGGGCTTCACCGTGAAGGCGGAGACCTCCGGGTCCTGGGACATGGAGAAACTGCCGCTCGACGGCTACGACTTCGTGTTCCCGGCCTCCAAGGCCCCGGCCGACGAGCTGCGCGCCCGGACGAAGGCGAAGGGCGCCGTGCTGCGGCCCTTCTACTCGCCCCTGGTCGTCGTCGCCCACAGCGGCGCCGCCAAGGTCCTCGCCGACAACGGCCTGGTCACCCTCGGCGCCGGGGGCCGCACGGGCACCCTGCGCATGGGGCCGTACCTGGAGGCCGCGCGGGCCGACCGGACCTGGCAGCAGCTCAAGGGGGCCGCCGGGCACCCGGAGTTGAGCGGCACGGTCTTCATCACGTCGACCGACCCGGTCGCCTCCAACTCCGGCGCGCTCTACCTCGCCGCGGCGAGCTACGTCGCCGACGGCGGCAAGGTCGCCGGCGACAAGGCGGCCGTGGACCGGACCGCGCCGCTGATGCGCAAACTGATCCAGGTGCAGGGCGCCCAGCAGTCCGGCTCGGACGCCCCCTTCCGCGACTTCGTCAGCGGCGTCGGCAACCCGCTGGTGCTCGTGTACGAGTCCCAGGTCGCCTCCCCTCTCCTGGCGAAGCGGGACCTGGGCGACCTGGTGGTGCTCTACCCCGACACCACGGTGATCAGCGACCACACGCTCGTCCCGCTCTCCGACCACGGCCGTGCGCTCGGCGAACTCCTCACCTCCGACAAGCGGTTGCGCGAGCTCGCGGTGGGACACGGCTTCCGCCCGCAGGGCGCCGCCGCCGAGTTCACGGCCGCGACCGCGGCCCTCAAGGACCGCCTCAACCAGACCATGACCGGAGTCCGCCAGGCGCCCGTGCCCACCAGCGAGGTGCTGCACGAGATGGCGCGGCGGGCCCGTACCCAGGGGGACCCCGCATGACCACGCCCGACACACCACTGATCCTCACCCCGCCCGATCCGGTCGCCCCGATCCGTACCGAACAGGCCTCCGGGCTCGTCCCGCTCGACGAGTCCGTCCGCACGGAGATGACCCGCCGCGCGGTCGAGTACGTCGGATCCCTCGCCGGACTCGACACCCGCTCGCCCGAGTTCGCGGGCCGCATCGGGGAGATCGCCACCCTCGGCGCCGGTGAGATGCGCAGCGCCGCGGCGCAGTCGAACCGCATGCTCGACCGCACCGTCCGCTCGCTGGCGGACGGCGGCGGCGACGCCCAGTCCCGGGTCGGCTCCTCCCTCGTGGAGCTGCGCCGCACCGTGGAGGACCTCGACCCGCGCGACACCCCCGGCAAGGGGGCCAGGCGGCTGCTGTCCAAGCTGCCGGGCGGCAACAAGCTGCGCGACCACGTCGCGAAGTACGCCTCCTCCCAGGGCACCCTGAACCGGATCGTCGGCTCCCTGCGCGGCGGCCAGGACGAACTGCGCCGCGACAACGCAGCGCTGCAGACCGAGCGCGCCCGGCTCTGGGAGACCATGGGCAAGCTCCAGGAGTACGCGGTGCTCACCGAGGCCCTCGACGCGGCCGTCGAGGAGCGCATCGCGCTGACCGCGGACCCCACGGCGGCGGACGCGCTCCGCTCCGACGTCCTCTTCCCGGTCCGCCAGAAGCACCAGGACCTGCTGACCCAGCTCGCCGTCTGCGCACAGGGATACCTGGCGATGGACGTCGTCCGCCGCAACAACGACGAGCTGATCAAGGGCGTCGAGAGGGCGGCGACGACGACGGTCTCCGCGCTGCGGATCGCGGTGATGCTCTCCTCCGCGCTGGAGAACCAGCGGAAGGTGGCCGAGCAGGTCAACGTACTGCGCTCGACGACGGAGGACCTGATCCGCGGCAACGCGGAGATGCTGGCGACCCAGAGCGGCGAGATCCAGCGGATCGCCGCGGACCCGGCGGTCGGCGCGGAGACGCTGCGCACGGCGTTCCAGCAGATCTACCGGACGCTCGACGCCATCGACACGTACAAGGTGCAGGCGACCGAGTCCATGGCGGCGACGATCGAATCCCTGACGGCCGAGCTCCACACCGCGAGCGCCTACCTGGACCGCACCCGCCGCACGGGCGCGCTGGAAGGGGGCGCGGGATGACGCGCCCGGCCCCCCGCCCGAGACGCACCGCCCGGCTCGCGCTCGCGCTCGCCGCGTCGGTGGCTCTCACCGCCGCCTGCACCACCGGACCCGGCGACGGCGATGACGGCGGTGACAGCGGCGGCGGGCAGCCGCACCCGCCCCGCACGCTGCGCGTCCTCGCCTCCTCCGAGCTCGCCGACATGCAGCCCGTCCTCGACGAGGCCCGCAAGGCGACCGGGGTCACCGTCCGCCCCACCTACGCCGGCACGCTCGACGCCGTCGGGCAGATCGCATCGGGTGCGGCGGAGAGGTCGTACGACGCGGTGTGGCTCTCCTCCAACGACTACCTGCGGCTGCGCCCCGACACCGCGAAGAAGATCACCGGCGAGACGCCGATCATGACCTCCCCGGTGGCCCTCGGCCTCCGCCCGGGCGCCGTGACGGCCCTCGGCTGGGACCCCGCCAAGGTCACCTGGTCGCAGATCCACCAGGCCGTCGCCGAGAAGAAGCTCGGCTACGGCATGACGGACCCGGCCCGTTCCAACTCCGGCTTCTCCGCCCTCGTCTCCGTCGCCTCGGGCCTCTCCGGCGCCCAGTCCGCCCTCACCGAGAAGGACGTCGCCGCCGCCACACCGAAGCTCAAGGATTTCTTCGGGGGCCAGCAGCTGACCTCGGGCTCCTCCGGGTGGCTGGCCACCGCCTGGTCCCGCCGCCCCGACGTCGACGCGCTGATCAACTACGAGTCCGTACTGCTGACCATGGGCGAGAAGATCACGGTCGTCCGCCCCGCCGACGGTGTCGTCACCGCCGACTACCCCTTCACCCTCCTCACCTCCGCGAGCGCGGAGGCCAAGCAGTCGGCCGCGGACCTCACCGCCCATCTCCGCACCCCGGCCGTCCAGCGGATGATCACCGAGCGGACCCTGCGCCGCCCGGTCGTCCCCGGCGTCCGGCTCGCGCGGCCCCTCACCGCCGACCAGCGGCGCGAACTGCCTTTCCCCGGCAGCCGGTCCGTCGCCGACGGCCTCCTCGACGCGTACGAGAACAAGCTCCGGCGCCCCTCCCGTACCGTCTACGTCCTCGACACCTCCGGGTCCATGGCGGGCGAGCGGCTCTCCCGGCTGAAGGCGGCGCTCGCCGAGCTGACCGGGGACTTCCGGGACCGCGAGGTGGTCACGCTGATGCCGTTCGGCTCGGCCGTGAAGACGCCCGAGGTGCGGACGCACACGGTCGACCCGGCCTCCCCCAAGGCCGCGCTCGACGCGATCCGCGCGGACGCGGCGCGGCTGTCCGCCTCGGGCGGCACCGCGATCTACTCCAGCCTGAAGGAGGCGTACGAGCACCTCGGTGCCGCCCCCGACGGCGACAACACCTTCACCTCGGTCGTGCTGATGACGGACGGCCAGAACACCGACGGCGACCCGGCCTCCGCGTTCGACTCCTTCTACGGGGACCTGCCGCCCGCGCGGCAGCGGACGCCGGTCTTCCCGATCCTCTTCGGGGACTCCGACCGCGCCGCTCTGGAGCACATCGCGACCCTGACCGGCGGCCGGCTCTTCGACGCCACCCAGGGCTCGCTGGACGGAGCGTTCGAGGAGATCCGTGGCTACCAGTAACCCGGTCCTGCGGTACCTCGAATCGCGGAAGAACCTCACCGGCAGCGCCTGCGGAGTCGTCGGTCTGGCCCTCACCTTCACCGGCGCGGCCGGCTCCCTGTGGCCCGTGGTCGTGGCCGGACTGTACGGGGCGGGCGCGCTGATCGCGCCGCCCGAGCGGCCGCCGGCGCCGGCGTTCCCCGATGCCGCGGAACAGCTCGACGCCCTGCGGGCGGACGTGGCGACCCTGCGCGGCTATCTCGCGGAGATCGAGCTGCCGCCCGCCGCTGCCGGTCGCCTCGCCGCACTGGACGCCCTGGTCGAGACGCTCCTGGCCCCGGGCCGGGTCAGCGATCCGGAGCATCTGCACGTGCTGGCCCGCGCGGTGCGCCAGGACGTCCCGGAGGCGGTGGACGCCTTCGTACGGACCCGGTGGTGGACCCGCGTCGCGCCGGGGTCGGAGCCCCCCGAGCGTCACCTCGAACGCCAGCTGGCGGCGCTGCACGACGAGGCCGGCGAGATCGTCCGCGCCCTCCAGGACGCGGACGAGGTGCGCCAGCACACGCACACCGCGTACCTGGAGGGGCGTACGGAAAGACACCGGCCCCCGAAACCGTGAGGGGGCTTCGGGGGGCCGGTGTGCGTCGTGACGAGCCGTTCGTGACCCCACTGGTCAGGGCGGTGTTCGGGGCGACCCGTCACGAGTCTGCGGGGTGGGTTCAGCCCAGGCGCTCGACCAGCGCGCGGTGCTGGTCCCACAGCTCCTTGGGGGTGTGGTCACCGAAGGTGTTGAGGTGCTCGGGGACCAGGGCGGCCTCCTCGCGCCAGACCTCGCGGTCGACCTTGAGCAGGAACTCCAGGTCCTCGGCCGGCAGGTCAAGGCCCTCGGTGTCGAGGGACTCGACGGTCGGCAGGATGCCGATCGGGGTCTCGATGCCCTCGGCCTTGCCCTCCAGGCGCTCCACGATCCACTTCAGGACGCGGCTGTTCTCACCGAAGCCGGGCCAGACGAACTTGCCCGCGTCGTTCTTGCGGAACCAGTTCACGTAGTAGATCTTCGGCAGCTTGGCCTGGTCGGCACCGGCGCCGACCTTGACCCAGTGCGCCATGTAGTCGCCCATGTTGTAGCCGCAGAACGGCAGCATGGCGAAGGGGTCGCGGCGCAGCTCGCCGACCTTGCCCTCGGCGGCGGCGGTCTTCTCGGAGGCGACGTTCGCGCCGAGGAAGACGCCGTGGTTCCAGTCGAAGGACTCGGTGACCAGCGGCACGGCCGAGGCGCGGCGGCCGCCGAAGAGGATCGCCGAGATCGGCACGCCCTTCGGGTCCTCCCACTCCGGCGCGATGATGGGGCACTGCGAGGCGGGGACGGTGAAGCGGGCGTTGGGGTGGGCCGCCGGGGTCTCGGAGTCCGGGGTCCAGTCGTTGCCCTTCCAGTCCGTGAGGTGCTTGGGCGCCTCCTCGGTCATGCCCTCCCACCAGACGTCGCCGTCGTCGGTCAGCGCGACGTTGGTGAAGACGGCGTTGCCCCACAGGGTCTTCATGGCGTTGGCGTTGGTGTGCTCGCCGGTGCCGGGCGCGACGCCGAAGAAGCCGGCCTCGGGGTTGATCGCGTAGAGGCGGCCGTCCTCGCCGAAGCGCATCCAGGCGATGTCGTCACCGATGGTCTCGACCGTCCAGCCGGAGATCGTGGGCTCCAGCATGGCGAGGTTGGTCTTGCCACAGGCGGACGGGAACGCGGCGGCGACGTACTTCGATTCGCCCTGCGGCGGGGTGAGCTTGAGGATCAGCATGTGCTCGGCGAGCCAGCCCTCGTCGCGCGCCATGACGGACGCGATGCGCAGGGCGTAGCACTTCTTGCCGAGCAGGGCGTTGCCGCCGTAGCCGGAGCCGTACGACCAGATCTCGCGGCTCTCGGGGAAGTGCGAGATGTACTTGGTGGTGTTGCAGGGCCACGGCACGTCGGCCTCGCCCTCGGCGAGCGGCGCGCCGAGGGTGTGGACGGCCTTGACGAAGAAGCCGTCGGTGCCCAGCTCGTCGAGGACGGCCTGTCCCATGCGGGTCATGGTGCGCATGGAGACGGCGACGTACGCGGAGTCGGTGATCTCGACGCCGATCGCGGAGAGCGGCGAGCCGACCGGGCCCATGCAGAAGGGCACGACGTACATGGTGCGGCCACGCATCGAGCCCCGGAAGATACCCTGCTCACCCGCGAAGATCTCCTTCATCTCCGCCGGCGCCTTCCAGTGGTTGGTCGGGCCCGCGTCCTCCTCCTTCTCGGAGCAGATGAAGGTCCGGTCCTCGACGCGCGCGACGTCGGACGGGTCGGAGGCGGCGTAGTACGAGTTGGGCCGCAGCGTCGGGTCGAGCTTCTTGAACGTGCCCTTGGCGACGAGCTCCTCGCAGAGGCGCTCGTACTCGGCCTCGGATCCGTCGCACCAGACCACGGCGTCCGGCTGAGTGATCGCCGCGATCTCGTTCACCCAGGAGATCAGCTCCTGGTGCTGGGTCGGAAGGGTGGTGGGAGCCGCGTTGTCGCGCGCCACGATTGCTCCTTGATGAGGGGTTTTTAGATGTAGGCCCCTTGGGGGCTGCGACCCGGATGCTTCTCGTGTGGAGACGCTCGCGCTCATCCGGTGCCGACCGCACTCATTTGATCATCCGACGCATGTGCCCATATGTCCAGAGGGCCGCCCACGTGAGCATCGCCACTCCTTTCAGTGGCCTACGGGGGCGTAGGTAGCATCGACCCATGACTTCAGCCATGCCGTCGGTCACCGAGATCGAAGAGTTCGTGAAGCCCCGGCTCAGAGGCTGGCTGCACGCCGGGATGTTCCCCGCCGTGATCGTCGCGGGTGTGGTTCTGGTCGCTCTGGCGGGCTCGCCGCGGGCCCGGATCGCCTGTGGCGTCTACGTCCTCACCGCCTGTCTGCTCTTCGGCATCAGCGCGCTGTACCACCGCGGCACCTGGGGACCGCGCGGCGAGGCCATCCTGCGGCGCCTGGATCACGCCAACATCTTTCTGATCATCGCGGGCACCTATACCCCGCTCACGCTGCTCCTTCTCCCCGATTCCACCGGGCGGCCGCTCATGTGGGCGGTCTGGGTCGCCGCCGTGGCCGGTATCGCCTTCCGGGTCTTCTGGGTCGGCGCTCCGCGCTGGCTGTACACGCCCTGCTACATCGCGATGGGCTGGGCCGCGGTCTTCTTCCTGCCCGACTTCATGCGGGCCGGCGGCGTCGCCGTCCTCGTCCTCGTCGTCGTCGGCGGACTGCTCTACAGCGCGGGCGGGGTCATCTACGGCCTGAAGCGGCCGAACCCGTCCCCGCGCTGGTTCGGCTTCCACGAGGTCTTCCACTCCCTGACCCTGGCGGCCTTCATCGTCCACTACATCGGGATCTCGCTGGTGGCCTACCAGCACGGATGACCCGCACAATGACGGCCATGGCCGCCGACACTCCCCCCGCGCCCGGAGGCGTGGGGAGCCCCCCAGCACCGCTCAGCCTGCGGGAACGCAAGAAGATCAAGACCCGCGCCGCGATCCGCCGGGCCGCGTACCGCCTCCTCGACGAGCAGTCGTGGGAGTCGACGACGACCGAGCAGATCGCGGCGGCGGCCGAGGTCTCCCCCAGCACCGTCGCCCGCTACTTCCCGGTCAAGGAGGACATCCTCCTCAGCGGCGACGACGACGATCTCTGGGAGGCGCGCCTGCGGGCCCGCCCGGTCGACGAGGATCCGCTGGAGTCGCTGCGGGCCGTGGTGAGCGAGGCGGTGTCGCAGGCCCTGGCCGACGGGCCCCGGGAGAGCCTGGTGCGCGCCCGGCTCCTGGTCGACATCCCCGCCGTCCGCGCCCGGCTCACCGAGACGACCGCCGAGACCGCGCAGCGCCTGGCCGGGGCGGTCGCCGACCGGACCGGCCGGGAGGCGGACGACCTGGAGGTACGGGTCTTCTGCGCGGCCGCGCTCGGCGCGCTGCGCGAGGCGACCGTCTACTGGGCGGAACACGGACAGCGCCCGCACGAGCTGAACCTTCTGCTCGACCGGACCATCGACACCCTCAAGGGCGGTCTGGCGCTCCGAGCGCTCCCCTGACGACCCGGCCCGACTCGGGATTGTCGGCGCACGCCCACACCCCGTGCGGGCAGTAGTCGGTGAACGTCTGGTACACCGGCCGGTACCGCGCGAACCAGTCGAGCATCCCCCGTACGTACACCGGGTTGTCCCCGTTGCGGAAGAGACCCCACTCCGGGTACGAGACGGGCTTGCCGTGCTCCGCCGCGAACCGCACGTGGTGCGCGAGCCCGAACTCCTCCGTCACCTGCTCGTCGAAGGAGAGCCCCTCGGGCTGGTCGTAGGCGTCGAGTCCGATGATGTCGACGTACGCGTCGCCCGGGTAGCAGCGCGGCCACTCCACCGCGTCCCGCCCCCGGCTCGCGGTGAAGTCGAAGCGGAACCGCTGCCCGGGCACCTGGCGCAGCACGCCCACGACCCGCCGCCAGTACGCCTTCCAGCTCTCGGGGTCCGGACCGCAGCGGTGGCTGTAGGTGGTGCCGTTCATCTCCCAGCCCAGGACGAGCACCGCGTCGGCGAGCCGGTGGGCGACCAGCCGCTCGCCCAGGGTGCGGAAGTGAGCGTCGTACGCCCCGGCCGCACCGCGCCGCAGCCCGGCCCGGACCTCGGTGTCCGACAGCCCCTCCTCGCTGCGGTCGAGCAGCGGAACGTTCAGGACGAAGAGCCGCCCCGGCCGCTCCTCCTTCCACCGCGCCCAGGGCTCGAAGAGCGCAGGGTGGCCCTCGATGTTGGACCAGCGGTCGCCGGGGAGGTAGGTGTGCCCGACGGTCAGCGACGCGCCGCCGAGCCAGCGCTGCACCTCGGCGATGCGCCGCACCCCGGTCTCGTCGGAGCCGGTGAAGAAGCCCGACGCCACGGTGAGCGGCGCCGGGACGGGGGCGACCGGGTCCGCGCGGTGCCGGGAGCCCGGCGCGATCCGGTCCTGGAGGAGGACCAGCGCGGCAACGGCCGCGAGCAGCACGATCAGTGCGGCCCGCGGCCAGGAGAGGGGGGTCACGTCAGCTGGTCCAGAAGTCCCACCATCGGGTCAGGATCAGCATCCCGATGATCCCGATGTGCAGGACGGGCAGCGCGAAGGTGAAGTCCTCGAAGAACCCCTTCACCGCGGCGGGCGCCGGCAGCACGCCCGTACGGACGTTGTGCGAGGTCACGTACCAGAACATGACGATCGTGGCAGCCCAGGCCAGACTGCACCAGAGGCAGAGCGAGTTGATCTCGTACAGCGACTGGTGCATCAGCCAGGTGCAGAACCCGACGCCGAACAGCATCCCGGCGTTCAGTCCGAGCCAGTGCCAGCGCCGGTAGCGGGCTCCGGCGAGGAGCCCGGCGCCGATGGCGACGACCATCCCGTACGTCACGAGACCGAGCATCGGGTTCGGGAAGCCGAACACCGCCGCCTGCTCGCTCTTCATGATGTTGCCGCAGGACACGATCGGGTTGAGGCTGCAGCCCGGCTGGAAGTTCGGATCCTCCAGGAGCTTGAACTTGTCGATCGTGATGACCCAGGCGGCCAGCACCCCGGCCACCCCGGTGATCATCAGCAGCAGACCGAGGGCACGGCTTCCACCGATGGCCCCGGTGTCCTCCCGGGACCCCTCCTGCCGCTGCCCCGGCACCCCGCCCCGTACGTCGGTCGTCGCCATGACGCCGCCCCCTCCCCGCTCAGCCCTGCAGCCGCCGGACCGGCAGCACGACGTGTCCCGCGCCCGCCAGGGGCTCCTCGCCAGCGAAGAAGGTCCGCAGCTGCTCCTCCGAAACCGTCCCGCCGGGCGGGACCTCGGGCCAGGGGCGGACGGAGCAGATCAGGTAGGCGTGACCGAGTTCCCTGGCGGCCGCGTCCCACTCCGCCGGCACCGCGCACTGGACCTTGAGGAACGGCAGGGTGAGGACCGCCTGCTGAGCCTCGACGAGGAGGTGGGCGTCGACCCGGGACTCCTTCGACGCGTCGATCACCGGCCCGCCGACGGGCAGGCCCATGCCCTCCACGGCCGCCCGCATCGCTTCTTCACCGGCCTCGCGACCTTCGCTGCCGTTGCCGAGCGAATACACCATCAGATACGGCGCGGCCGGCTTGTCATCGGTGGGGCCGGTGGTCCAGAAGACCGCCGCGAGGGTCCCCAACGGAGAGATGCTGCGCGACCCGGCAACCACATCCGGAGAGACGCTGCGCGCCTCGGAAACCACATTGGAAGAAGTCATGGGTCCGGATGCTAGTGGTCCCGTGCCCGCCGCCCCGCGCCGAATTCACTCGATCGGCCGGTATTCACCCGGCTGCCATTTCCCCCGCAACGAAGCCGCGTTTTTCTCGTTGTCCCAGGGGGCATTTGTCGACCACCAGGAGATCGCTCATGATCGTCCCGCGCCGCGTCGCACTGCGGTCCCTCTTCACCGTGGCCGTCGCCGCCTTCACGGGCGGTGCGCTGGCCCGTATCGCCACCACACCCTCCGGAGGGCCCGTCCCCGCGGACGACCGCTCCGCCGATCTCTTCGACGAGATGTACGGGGGGCGCCGCATCCAGGCCCGCATCACCCAGGCCGGGGTGCCGGAAATCCTGGTCGACGGCAGGCCGTTGCATCTGATGCGCTGCGCGGACGGCGGCTACCTCACCCCCATCGATCACTACCAGACCTATCCGACACCACTGGCGGCCACCCGCGCGGCCGTGGACGAGCTGGGGTCCGCGCGGCTGACCCGCTTCGCCGCCGCCCACGGTGCCCGTCCGGGAGGGAGCCCGCGTGGCGTACACACGTAAGAACCAGCGCGATCTGACGAGCGCCGAGCGGAAGAAGTTCGTCGCCGCCGTCCTGGAGCTCAAGCGCCGGGGTAAGTACGACGACTTCGTCCGTACGCACATCGACTACTACGTCGCCGACGGGGACCAGCGTCTTCGGGTCGCCCACATGACGCCCAGCTTTCTGCCCTGGCACCGCAAGTTCCTGCTGGAGTTCGAGCGGGAGCTGCGCCGCATCGACCCGACGGTCACCGTGCCGTACTGGGACTGGACCCGGGACAACACCCCGGCGGCCTCGCTGTGGAGCGACGACTTCATGGGCGGCAACGGGCGTCGCAGCGACCTCCAGGTGGTGACCGGCCCGTTCGCCTACGGGCGCGGACGCTGGACCGTGAAGCACGCCATGACCGAGGGCCGCTTCCTGACCAGGGACTTCGGCCGCCCCCGGGACCCGATCACGCTGCCGACGAAGGCAGAGCTGGACGAGGTGATGCGGGAGACGGTGTACGACGTGGCGCCCTGGAACTCGACGAGCGAATCGGGGTTCCGCAACCGGCTGGAGGGCTGGGCCCCGGGCCGGGGCAACGACCGCTTCCGTATCCACAACCGGGTGCACCGCTGGGTCGGCGGTCTGATGCTCGGCGGTGCCTCCGTCAACGATCCGGTCTTCTGGCTCCACCACTCCTTCGTCGATCTGCTCTGGTCACGCTGGCAGCAGCGCAACCCGCGGGCCGGCTATCTGCCCACCCGGCCGCCAGAGCTGGGCGACTCGCAGTACCGCCGGATCGCGGCCCGCGACGAGAAGATGGGCCCCTGGGGTGTCACCCCGGCCGAGATGCTCGACCACAGCGGGATCTACCGCTACGCGTAGGGGGCACGCACGGGAGCGGCCCCCCGGCTGGACTGCCGGGGGGCCGCTCGGTGTTGCCGGTGGGGATCAGCCGCCGTAGCCACCGTCGCGGTGGTCGCCGTGGTTCCCGTCGACGTTCGCGCACTGGTTGCCGAACGCGGGGTTGATCAGACCGATGACGTTCACGGTGTTGCCGCACAGGTTGATCGGGATGTGGACCGGAACCTGAACGACGTTGCCGGAGCCGATACCGGGAGAGGCGGCGGCGACGGCCTGGGCGCCCGAGTCGGCGACGGCCAGGCCGGCTCCGCTGAGGGCCACGGCACCCGTGCCGGCGAGAACAGCGGCAGCCTTCGCGATGCGAGACATCAAGAACTCCTTGGACGTGGAAAGACGACCGCGAGAATCACGGCCGACGTTTCCGTTCAACGCCGAAATGGCGCAGGGGTCACGGCCTTTGGGCCGGACGGGATGAAGTTGACGTGGGGAAGGCCCGCAGATCAATGGGCGACCCGCCGTCGGATACGACGGAGCGACCCCCTGGATCTGCGGGCCACGGCCATGCGACAGCCTTCTGTTGTAACGAGCAACGACCCCTCGGGTGGCGGGGAAGAATCGTGTCTTCACCCGCCGGGTCATTGGTCGCACAAAAGGCCACCTCAGGCCGTCGGCTGCGCCAGACCCGCCTGGGAGTCCAGCGCTCCGGTCACCGCGGGGGTGAGAACGCCGGCCTCCGGCGGGGCGAAGTCGGGCAGTCCGAACCGGTCGCCGCGCGGCAAACCGACGGGGTTGCCGACGATGGCGCCGGGGGTGGTCGCGTGCAGGGGCGAGCGGGGGGCGGTGAGCGCGGCCGTTCCGGGCGTGCTGCCCTCGATGACCTCGGGCAGGGGGGCTTCGACGAGGGTCTTCGGGAAGGTGCTGGCGACCGGCACCCGCGGCAGGGTGACGTCCGGCAGTCCGCGGGCCTGCCCCTCGTGGAAGCCGGTGGGTCCTCCGGGCACGGGCAGCGGGACCCCGGTGGCCACCGAGGGGGCGTCCATCGGGATGGCCGGCTCGAGACCCTGGAGCGGCACGATCACCGGTGCCTCGGCGGCGGTCGCGGGGGCGGCCATGGCCGCGGAGGCGAGAGCGGTCATGAGGATTCCCATGCCGGCTTGAGATCGCAGATTCATGACTGCGTTACGCCCTTCAGAGCAAGTGACGACGGTGCTGTGGTGCTGCGCTCTGAGAACGACTGCGCCAGGGGTGACGTCGCAGAATTCGCCTGATTGCAGCAACGCCGGAGGCCCTCACCGGTGACGGTGAGGGCCTCGGTTGACGCTATGTCAGCATGGCGCGTCAGTGCCGGCGCTCCGGACGTCCGGCGCGCACGAGGCGTCCGGCCCGGAGGTACATGAGCGTGCCGCCGACGAGGAGAGCGGCGCTGACCCCAGCGGCGCCCATGAGGGCGGGGTCGCTCCCGGTGTCGGGGAGTTCGGGCTTGTCCGGGGTGACCGGAGGCTTGGTCGGCGTGGACGGCGGCGTGGTGGGAGTCGTCGGCTCCTCACACCCCGGCTCCGGCTCCTCACCCGGCTCGGGCTTCTCGCACTCACCCGGCCCGTCCGGGTACGGCGGGGTCGGCGTCGGCTTGTCGGGGGTCGGCTTGTCCGGGGTCGGCTTGTCCGGGGTCGTCGGAGGCTTGGTCGGAGGCTTCGGGGTTCCCGGGTGGTCCGGGTTGCCGGGGTGGTCCGGGTTCCCGGGCGTGCCGGGGTGGTCCGGCGTCCCCGGGTGGTCCGGGTTGCCGGGGGCGCCGGGATGATCCGGCGTCCCCGGGTGGTCCGGGTTGCCGGGGGTGCCGGGGTGGTCCGGAGTACCGGGCTGATCCGGGGTGCCCGGGTGGTCTGGGTTACCAGGGGTGCCAGGGTGATCCGGGGTGCCCGGGTGATCCGGCGTCCCGGGGTGATCCGGGTTCCCCGGGTGGTCCGGCGTTCCCGGGTGGTCCGGGTTCTCACCCGGGGGCTTCGGGGTCTGGTGCTCGTCGTCGGGGGTGTCGTCGTCGCCGTAGCCGCCGGGCTCGTCGTCGTCCGTCGGGGCGCAGACGTCGTCCACCACGTCGGCAGCGAAGTCGTCGAGCTGCGCGGAGTCGCCGCACAGATGCGCGGGAAGGGGGGCCTGAAGGTGGTGACCGGTGCCGGGGGCGGGTGAATCGCCCGTACCGCCCGGGGAGTTCGCCGCCACGGCGAAGCCTCCGGTCAGCGACAGGATGCCCGTCGCGGCCGCGGCGGTGAACAGCTTCCTGCTCATGATGGATCGCATACCGCTCTTCCTCTGGAGAAAGGGAGAGACCGGTGGGGTACCCCCCTCGCTCCGACCGGCCTGTCCGCGCACTCAGTGCGTCAGTCGCTGACGGACTGGTTACGGAACGGAGGGCTCAGGAACACCGGGTGGATGCGACGCAGGCCGCGGGCGCGTGTCGCGCGCCGCCGTCCTCGGTCTCTCCATGGGCCAACCTTCCGTGGTGGGTTGGCGAGAGCGTAAGGAGCGGGGTGCTGCGCGGAGCCGGGGCCACACGGCGGCCGAAGAGAAAATCATTCAATCGGCCGATCACCACGGGTGGCCGCCCTGCGTCGGCGGGAAGCGTCCGCCCGGCGGCGGAGCGAGGGGGTGATCCGGGAGGGGCGAGACCGCGGGTCGCGGTCGTCCGCGCGGGAGGCGTGCGCGGTGGAGCGGTACCGCGGGTGGCTCCGTCAGCCGCCGACCGGGAGGCCACCGAGCAGCGACGCGCTCTGGGTCGCCTCGTTCACCTGGTTCGCGGTGTCACCGACGGTCTTGACGACAGAACCGTCCGTGGTGCTGCTCAGCGCGTCCGTCTTCAGGCCCTCGTCCGTGACCGCCCTGAGACCACCGTCCAGGCTGGAGGGGATCGCCATCGACTCGGCGGCCATGGCGGGCGCGGCGGCACCCAGAGCCATCACAGAACCGGCGACGACCGCGGCAACCTTGGTGGGCTTCATGAAACGAGTCCTTCCTCTATGGCGTCATTGCAAGCAAATAGCTTGCTGTGCAGTCCTCTTGGAGAAATCCCGCACGTCGTTCCACCTTCTGTAACGAGACGCCCGCTCCCCGGAAACTCCGGGCGGAAGGATTTCTCGTCGCCGCACCCGATTGATGAGAGCCGGTCATATCTGACGATCGAATACCCGCGCGCCGTGCCGCCCGGCGGTCGATCGGGCGGCACGGCGCGGAGGGTGGGGTCGCGGCTACCGGACGGGCGGGGCGGCGGCCGGCGCCTGGGGCGCGGTGGCCGGAAGTTCCGCCGGGAGCGGGTTACCGCCGAGGACGGTCCCCAGGAGCTGGTCGACCAGTGAGGTCAGGGTCGATGTGACCTGCGGGACCACACCCGTAGCGCCGCCGGAGACCGCGGCCAGCAGATCGGCGACCGCCTTCTGGACGGTGGCGAGGACGTCGGACACGAGGTCGGCGGGTGCGGCCCTCCCGTCGGCGGCCTCGGCCTCCGGGAGCGAAGCGGCCTTCGCGGCGGCGACCGCCGCGTCGATCTTCGCCTGGAGCGCATCCGCCTCCCCGGCGGGGACGGCCTGCACGGACGCGGCGGCCGGGCGGGACGGGGCGGATTCGTCGGCGACGGCGGGTCCCGCCGTACCGAGGGTGATGACGGCGGTTATCGCCAGGGCGGTGAGGCGGCTTGAACCCAGGAGACGCATGAATGTTCCTTTTCCGTATGCGTCGGACAACTACGCCACCTACCGTGCCTGCGGCTATAGCGCTCCGCAACGGAAGAACTACGGAGCGCCACACCTCCGTTCGAGTGAATCCCACCCGCTGACCTGGTCCTCCGGGGGGCGTACGCCGTTGCACCGGGCGGCGCACGAGGGTGCGTCCGAACGAGCGGAAGGCCGGCGCGCCGCACCCGGGAAGGGGCGGCGGGCCGGCCTCGGAAGGACCACGATCCGACGTGCGAGATCAGGCGTTGACGCAGGTGTTGCCGAAGGTCGGGTTCAGGGCGCCGATGATGGTGACGGTGTTGCCGCAGAGGTTGATCGGCACGTGGACCGGAACCTGGACGACGTTGCCGGACAGGATGCCCGGGGAGCCCACGGCCGCGCCCTCCGCGTGCGAGTCGGCAGCGGCGACGCCGGTGGCACCCGCGACGGACGCGGCGACACCCACGGACAGGACTACGGCCTTCGCGATTCGGGACATGGAGAAACGCTCCTCGATTGTGTTCGGACCAGTCGCATCGGACGGTCTGCGCGGACGGGTTCGCCACGCTCCCTCAACAACGCTTCGCCATTCCATGGGTTGCTCTCCCGAACGGGTGACGTTCAACCGATCTTTGGGCCATAGGAGTGCCATTCGAGGGCGAGAGCCGGGAATGGCGCAACACGCTCAACGAAGAACCTGCCGAGTGGATACGGGAGTTAGCGTTACCGGGCATCTCATGCTTACTATCGCCCGGCATCAGGGTTATAACGGACCGGAACGTTGCTTCCCGTCCCGTCGCGCGTTCTCTCATTTCGTACGGCCGACTCCTTCCTCTCTCCCGGTCTTCACGGGTCTTCCCTTCCTTCTCTCATCAAAGCGGAGAACCTGTATGCGGAATTCAGCGGTTCGTGCTGTGCGCCGCGGTCTGTTGTACGCCCCGTCGTGTACGGCTCGGCCGGCGGCGCTGTTCGCCACCTCGGACACCGTCGATATGCGGGTGGAAACGAGCCGGCCGAAGAAGGCCCTGCTCTCCGATTCCGTCCTTTCCGCGCACGGCGAGAACAGCCCGGGACACAACTCCGACGCAGACGACCGGCGCTGACGTGCGGTCCCCACAGGAGTCGGACTCCCCTTCCTTCACCGTGCTGCACGCGGTCCAGCCCGGTGACGGGGGTGTCGCACGGGTCGTCACCGACCTGGTCCGTGCCCAGCTCGCCGCCGGACTGCGCGTCGAGGTCGCCTGCCCCGCCGACACCCCGCTCGCCACGGCCGTCCGGGCCGAGGGCGCGGGACTGCACGCGTGGCGGGCGGGTCGCGACCCGGGTCCGCGCCTGGTCCGGGAGACCCGCGACCTCGCGCGCCTGATCCGCACGGTCCGCCCCGCGCTGGTCCACGCGCACAGCGCCAAGGCGGGGCTGTGCGCCCGACTCGCCCTGCGGGGACGTGTCCCGACGGTGTATCAGCCGCATGCCTGGTCCTTCGAGGCGGTCGACGGAACGGTCGCCGCGCTGGCCGGGCTCTGGGAGCGCCGGGCGGCGCGCTGGACGCACCGGGTCATCTGCGTCAGCGACGCCGAACGCCGCACCGGCGAGGAGGCGGGCGTGCGGGCGGCCTGGTCGGTGATCCACAACGGTGTGGACGTGGCGCGGTTCGCCGACGGGCCGGTGGCCCGCGGGGCCTCGCTCCCGCCGGTCCCGGGCATCCCGGCGCCGGGCGCGCCCGGCGGCGCGGAGTCCCTCGCCGGCGCGGGACCCCTCGTCGTGTGTGTGGGACGGCTCTGCCGGCAGAAGGGGCAGGACGTTCTGCTCGCCGCCTGGCCCGCCGTCCTCGCCGAGGTCCCGACGGCCCGGCTGGTGCTTGTCGGTGACGGCCCGGACCGTGAGCGGCTGTGGGCCGCGGCGCCGCCCTCGGTGCGGTTCGCCGGGGCCGTCGACGACACGGCGCCGTGGTACCGGGCGGCCGATCTGGTCGTGCTGCCCTCCCGGTGGGAGGGCATGGCGCTCGCGCCCCTGGAGGCCATGGCGAGCGGCCGGCCGGTCGTGGTCAGCGATGTGGACGGGGCGCGCGAGAGCCTGCCACCCGGCCACGAACCCCTGTGCCTGGTCCCGCCCGAGGACCCGGCCGCGCTCGCCGCCGCCGTCGCCCGCCTTCTCGGCGGGCCGGAGCTGCGGCGATCCCTGGGCCGCCAGGCCCACCACCACGTACTCAGCAGATTCGATGTGCGGCGCACCGGCGCGGCCGTCGCGGACGTGTACCGCGAGCTGGCCGGAGTGCGGTGCACCGAGCACAGAGAGCCGATTTCGCCGTGACCACGGAAAGCACCAGCGTCCCTTCCTCATCGGGCCCCTGGCCCTCGGCGGGCCAGGGCCACGCGCCCGGGCGCACCTCCCTCGCACCGCCGCGCCGCAGGTCGGACCGGCTGGCCCTGCCACCGCGCCGGCTGGCGCCGCTGCGTACGGCCGCCGTACCGCTGATCGCGGCCGACGGCCTGGCCGTGCTGCTCGCCGCGGCGCTGCTGCCCGAGCCGCACCGCGCCCTCCGACTGTTCCTGCTGGTCGCCGGATGCGCCCTCCTGCTCAACGGGTACGCGGGGCTCCACCGGCCCGGCCCCCTCACGTCCGTAGTGGACGAGCTGCCCGCGCTCGCCGCCCGCGCCGCGGTGGCGTGGTGCGTCGGGGCGGCTGTCCTCGCCGCGTACTCCCCCGCCCTGGCGATCGGCCCGGGCGCGCTCTGTTCCGCGTACGCCACCCATCTCGTCGCCGTGTGCGCGGGCCGCGGAGCCGTGCACGCGCGCAGGCGCCGGGCCGCGCGGGCGCATCCGCGGTCGGCGTTGGTCGTGGGCGGGCCCGCGGCCGCGCGCCGGTTCGCGGCGGCGGTGGCGCAGCATCCGGAGTACGGCATCAGGCCGGTCGGGATCGTCGGCTCGCGGCCCGACGGGGAGCCCGGCCTTCCCGTCCTCTCCTCGGCCGAGGAGATCCACCGGGCGGTCATCCAGAACACCGTGCGCGACGCGATCTTCCTGGTGGAGGACGGCAACCTGGTGACGCTCTTCCAGCACTACGGCTGCACCACCTGGCGGGTGGGCGGCGAGCCGCACGGAGGGCCGATGGGCGACCACCTGTGGGGGTACGGCTGCCGTCGGCTGGTTCCGCTGGGCGAGCGGCGCGGGCTGACCGCGAAGCGCGCGCTCGACGTGGCCCTGGCCGGTCCCGCCCTGGCCCTCGCCCTGCCCGTGCTGCTGCTGTGCGCGCTGGCGGTGCGGCTCGCCGACGGGCCCGGGGTGCTCTTCCGCCAGGAGCGGGTGGGGCAGAACGGCCGTCTGTTCACGCTGCTGAAGTTCCGTACGCTGCGTCCGACCGACGAGGCCGAGTCGGCGACCCGGTGGAGCGTCGCCAACGACCGGCGGATGAGCGCGGTCGGCAACTTCCTGCGGCGCAGCTCCCTGGACGAGTTGCCGCAGCTGTGGAACGTGCTGCGCGGGGACATGAGCCTGGTCGGGCCCCGGCCCGAACGGCCGTACTTCGTCGCACAGTTCAGCCGGATCCACGCCGGCTACGCGGACCGCCACCGGATGCCGGTCGGGCTGACCGGTCTGGCGCAGGTGCACGGCTTGCGCGGGGACACCTCCATCGAGGACCGCTGCCGCTTCGACAACCACTACATCGATCACTGGTCGCTCTGGCAGGACGTGCGCATTCTGCTGCGGACGGCGGCCGGCCTGCTGCGACCGGCGGGGAGTTGATGATGGCGACGGCCGTGACGGTGCCGGCGGCTGCGGATCGGTGGGAGGTACGGGACTGGGCCCGCAGGGCCTGGTCCCTGTCGCCGGTCCTGGCGGTGATCGCGCTGCTGCTCGTCCCGGCCGCCGGTGGTGCGGAGGGCGGCACCGGGGGGACGGGGACGCTCGCGGACGCGGCCTCGGGCCTGCTCGTGCTGATCTCCCTGGTGCGGGTGGTGCGCGGTGGCGCCCGGCCGCTGACCCGGGGGGCTGCGGTCGTCCTCGGGCTGCCGGTCCTCGGGATCTGTCTGGCGGCGATCACCTCGAACGACCCGGCGACGAGCCTGCCGGGCGTGGCGCGTTACCTCCAGGTCTTCGTGCTCGTCCCGGCGGCCGTGGTGCTGATGGTGCGTGACCGGCGGGACTTCGCGGTGGTCGCGTGGGCGCTGGTGGGCCTGGCACTGCTGCAGGGCGCGGTCGGTGTCACGCAGTACGTGACGGGGACGGGCGCCTCGTACATGGGCGAGGACGTCCGGGCGGTGGGGACGTTCGGACCGACCGATGTGATGGGGATGGCGACGGTCGTCTCGTACGGCCTGATGGTGGTCACCGGGATCGCGCTGGGCAGCGGGCGCGGACGGACGCGTACGGCGGCCCTGGTCTGCGCGGGCCTGCTGTTCCTGCCGCTGGTGCTCTCGTTCAGCCGCGGGGCGTGGATCGCGACGGTGCTCGCCTGCGCGATCCAGCTGGTGCTGTCGGGGCCGCGTCGGGCGGGGCGGGTGGCGCTCGTGGTGGGCGCGCTCGCGGTGGTTCTGGTCGGGGGCTTCGGCGTGGGTTCGACGATGGTGAAGGAGCGGGTCGGCAGCATCACGCAGGTGACGGCGGCGCCCGACCAGTCGGTGACGGACCGGTACACGATGTGGGCCGCGGCCGGGCGGATGTGGCGCGCGGACCCGGTGACCGGGGTGGGTCTGAAGGGGTTCCCGCAGTACCGCGACTCGAACGCCTCGCTCGCGCTGTCCTCGGGCAGCGACACGGCGGGTGCTGGCGCCGGCTTCCAGCGCCAGCCGCTGCTGTCCCCGCACAACATGTACCTGCTGGTGCTCAGCGAGCAGGGACTGGTGGGGCTCCTCGCGCTCGCGGGCAGCTGGGCGGCGCTGCTGGTGGCCGCGCTGCGACGGCGGGTGCGGGGCGGGCCGGGCGGGCGGGGCGCGGACTGCGCCCTCGTCGCGGTCGGGGTGCTGTCGTGGCAGCTCATCGACTTCTTCTACGCGGACATCGGCGGGCCCTCGACGGTCCTGATGTCGGTGGCGTTCGGCCTCGCGGCGTGGTGGTCGCTCGCGGAGGTGAAGCGTGCGTGACCCCTGGGGCGGGGAGCCGGAGTCCACGGACCGCGGGCGGCCTCCGGAGAGCCCCGGTCAGGGGTCCGGCGCGGGGGTGGGTGAGCACGAGGGGGGTTCCGTCGCGCCCGCGGACCCGTGGTCCGTGAGCGACCACGCGACGACCGCGTCCTCGACATCCGGCTCGACAGCGGGTTCGGCATCGGGCTCGGGCCCCGGCCCCCGCTTCGGTTCCGGTCCCGGTCCCCGCTCCGGCCCCGGCCCTGGCCCGGGCTCGGACTCCGCGTACGCGGGAGGCGGCTGGCGCTGGGCGGGAACGGCGTCCCCGGCGCCGATGGCTCCGCCCGCGGCCGTAGCCCGGACGCGTCCACCCCTGACCTCGTACCGCCCCAGCACCGCGCCCCCGAGCAGGACGAGGGAGGACCGGTTCGAGCGGCCCACGCCGCCGCGCGGGGCACACGCGCGGCGTACGCCGGGGCGTTCCGCCCCCGGCCGGTTCCTCGCGCGGGCCGCCGCCGTGACCGCGGGTCTCACGGCGGCGGGGGCCCTTCTCGGACTCGTACGGGACCAGATCCTGGCGCACTTCTTCGGGGCGGGAGCCGAGACCGACGCGTTCCTGGTGGCCTGGACCGTGCCCGAGTTCGCCTCGACGCTGCTCATCGAGGACGCGATGGCGCTGATCCTCGTGCCCGCGTTCAGCCGCGCCCTGGCCCGCCGCACCGGTGGCCTCTCGGGCGGCGGCGACCCCGTCCGTACGCTCGTACGCTCCACGCTGCCCCGGCTGGCGCTCGCCATGAGCGCCGTCGCCGGGCTCCTGGTCCTCGCCGCGCCCGTCCTCGTCGGCGCACTCGCGCCGGGCCTTCCGGACCCGCGGCTCGCCATCGACTGCACCCGGCTGACGGCGACCTGCGTGCTGACCTTCGCACTCGCCGGCTACTGCTCGGCCGCGCTGCGGGCACACGGCTCCTTCCTCCCGCCGGCCGCCATCTACGTCGCGTACAACGTCGGGATCATCGGCGCGATGGTGGTGCTGCGCGAACCCTTCGGCGTGCGGGCCGCCGCCGTCGGGGTCGCCGTCGGCGGCGCGCTGATGGTGGCGGTCCAAGCGCCGTACCTGGTCAGGGAGTTGCGTGCCCGCCCCGTACCGAAGGGCGACGGACCGGCCAGGAGGAACGACGGACGCCTCCTCGTCCTGGGGCTCATCGCCCCCGTCATCGTCTTCGCGGTCTCCCGGCAGTCGCAGATCCTCATCGAGCGCTTCCTCGCCTCGCCCCTGCCCGCCGGCGCCATCTCGCATCTGAACTACGCGCAGAAGGTCGCGCAGATGCCGATGATCCTCTCCCTGATGCTGTGCACGGTCAGCTTCCCCGTCGTCGCCCGGGCCATGGCCGCGGGCGACACGGACGGCGCCCGCCACCGCGTCGAGCGGGATCTGCTCCTGGCCGCCGTCATCGTCCTCCTCGGCAGCTCGGTCGTGATCGCCGCCGCACCGCAGATCGTCGAACTCCTCTTCCAGCGCGGTGCCTTCGACGCGGACGACACCGCCGCGACCGCCGCCGTGATGCGGGTCTACGCCCTCGGTCTGCTCGGCCAGACGACGGTCGGCACACTGGTCCGCTGCTACTTCTCCGCCGCCCACCCGCTCTGGTACCCGGCGGCCGCGATGGCCGCCGGTCTCGCCGTGACGGCCGTCGCCGGAGTCTTCGGCGCCGGGCTGTGGGGCGTCGTCGGCATCGCCGCCGCCAACGCCCTCGGCATCACGCTGACCGCCGTGATGCTGCTGCTCGGCGCCCGCCGCCAGGCCATCCCGGTCCGCATCCGCTACCTCGGGGAAGGGCTCCTGCGGCTGGCCACGGCCGCCGCCTGGGCCACCGGTGCCGGCTGGCTCTGCTCGCTGTGGGTCGACCCCCCGTTCCTCTCCCTCGCGGTCGCCGCTCTCGTCTCCGGCTCCGTCTTCCTGGTCTTCCTCGCCTGCGCCTCCCGGGCGCCGGACATCCCACCCCTCACCCGCACCGCATCACGAAGGCTCGCCCATGCCCGTTGCCACGGCGCCTCGCGCCGCCGCGATTCGTCGACTGCTGCCGAAGCCGCCCCCGTGGGTGGCGATGTACCACTCGATCGCCGACCCCACGGATGATCCCTACCGGGTGACGGTCTCCCCCGTCCGCTTCGCCCGGCAACTGCACTGGCTGAACGACCGGGGGCTGCGCGGCGTGTCCGTGCGGGAGCTGCTGGCCGCGACCGCCGCCGGCCGGGCCAAGGGGCTCGTCGGCCTCACCTTCGACGACGGGTACGCCGACTTCGTCGACTCGGCGCTCCCGCTGCTGCGCCGCCACGGCTTCACCGCCACCGTCTACGTGCTGCCCGGCCGCATCGGCGGCGAGAACGCGTGGGACGGCGACGGCCCGCGCAAGTCCCTGCTGACGGAGGACGGCATCCTGCGCGTGGTGGAGGCCGGCATGGAGATCGGTTCGCACGGGCTGCGGCACGTCTCGCTGCCCACCCTCGACGACGGGGCCCTCGCCGAGGAGACACGCGGCAGCCGCGACCTCCTGCGGGAGATCACCGGCGCTCCGGTGGACGGCTTCTGCTACCCGTACGGACACGTCGACGAGCGCGTGGTCGCGGCGGTACGGGACGCCGGCTACCGCTACGGCTGTGCCATCGACCCCGGCCCGCTGACCTGTGCGCACGCCCTGCCCCGTGTCCACATCGACGAGCAGGACACGCCCTGGCGCCTCACGGCCAAGCGGGTCCTGCATCCGCTGCGCCGCCGCCGGCCGAGCAATCTCGTCCAGGAGTTCTCGTGAAGGTGCTGCACATCATCACCGGTCTCGGCATCGGCGGCGCCGAGCAGCAGCTGAGGCTGCTGCTGCGCCACCTGCCGGTACGGAGCGAGGTCGTCACGCTCACCAACCCGGGCGTCGTCGCCCGCGGCATCGTGTCCGACGGGGTGCCGGTCGTGCATCTGGGCATGACCGGCAACCGGGACCTCGGCGCGCTTCCCCGGCTCGCCGGGATCGTCCGCCGGGGCCGGTACGACCTGGTCCACACGCATCTCTACCGGGCCTGCGTGTACGGCAGGATCGCCGCCCGTCTCGCGGGGGTACGGGCCGTTCTCGCGACCGAGCACTCCCTGGGCGACACCCAGATCGAGGGCCGGCCGCTGTCGGCGGGCACCCGCGCCCTGTACCGGGCCACCGAACGCCTGGGCACGTCGACGGTCGCCGTCTCGCCCAGCGTCGCCCGCCGCCTGGAGAAGTGGGGCGTGGCCCCCTCCCGTATCCATGTCGTCCCGAACGGCATCGAGCGGGAGCGCTTCGGCCACGACGAGGACCAGCGGCGGATGACGAGGAAGGTGCTCGGGCTGCCGGAGGACGCGTTCGTCGTCGGCGGCGTGGGGCGGCTCGCGCCCGGGAAGCGCTTCGACCGGCTGGTCCGTGCGGTGGCGGCGGTGCCGGAGGCGCGGCTGCTGCTCGTCGGGGAGGGCGAGGAGCGCGAGCGGCTGCTCGCCGTGGCGCGGGAGTGCGGGGCGGGCGGGCGGGTGCTCCTCGCGGGTGCCTGCGAGGACCCGCCGTCCGTGACGTCCGCGGGCCCCGGCCTGCCGTCGCTCCTCGCGGCGATGGACGTGTTCGTCTCCACCTCCCCCGACGAGGCCTTCGGTCTCGCGGTCGTCGAGGCGCTGGCCGCCGGACTTCCGGTGCTGTACGTGGCCTGCCCGGCGATCGACGACCTGCCGCCCGACGCGGCGCCGGGCGCGCGGCGGATCGGCCCGTCCGTACCCGAACTGGTCTCGGCGCTGCGCGGCATCCGGGACGCCCGCCTCGCCCGGCTGCCGCAGCCCGAGGCCGCGCGCCGCTACGACATCGCGCGCAGCGCACAGCAGTTGATGTCCCTCTACGAACAGGCCGTCCACGGCACCCCTCTCCTCACGAAGTGAGACACCCATGAGTTCCACCAGCTCCTCGCGCCCCAGCCCGCTGCCCCCACAGCGCTCGCCTCTCATGACGGCTCTGCGCAGGCCCCGCCGCTGGTGGGTGCTGCCCGCCTCCGTGCTGGTGGGCGCCACGCTCGGCGGCGGGTACGGGGCGCTGAAGGCACCCGAGTACGCGGCGACGAGTTACGTCATCGTGGTCCCCGGCGAGAAGTCCGACCCGGCCGCCGCGCTCGGCTTCGCCCAGGCGTACGGGCGGGTCGCCACCGACATCGCGGTGACCGGTGACGCGCAGGTGTGGGCCGGGGTCTCCACCGAGACCCTGCGCTCGAGCGTGCAGGCGGCGACCTCCCCGGACGCGCCGATGATCTCGATCACCGCGCGGGCGGCGAAGCCGGGACGGGCCGTGTCGATGGCGGACGGCGTGGCCCGCGCCCTGATCGTCAACGGCTCGCATGTCGCCAAGAGCACGGGGGTGAAGGTCGTCCAGTTCTCCCGGGCGACCCGCCCGGTGGAACCGGTCTCGCCGTCCGCGCCGCTCTCCGCGCTGGTCGGCGGCTGCGCGGGCGGGCTGCTGGGCGGACTGGCGCTCCTGGTGCGGCCGGGGCGCGCGGTGCGGGCCGAGGCGCGGCACTCCCGGCAGAGTCCGTCCGCCGCCGTTCCCGGCCCGACGGCCGCCCAGCACCAGCCGGAACCGGAGGCGGTGTGACCCCGAGCCAGCTGAGTACGCAGATCTGCCGGGACGGCGAGGAGTTCGGCCGGCTCGGCGAACGGTGGGCGTCGCTGTACGCCCGCTGCTCCACGGCCACCCCGTTCCAGTCCCACTCCTGGCTGCACTCCTGGTGGGTGTCGTACGGCAGGCCGGGCGCGCTGCGCGTGGTGCTCGTACGGCGGGAGGACGGCGAGCTGGTCGCGGCGGCGCCGCTGATGCGCGCCCCGGGGCCGCTCCCGGTCCTCACCCAGCTCGGTGGCGCGATCACGGACTTCACGGACGTCCTGCTCGACGACGGGTGTCCGGAGGCGGCGCCCGCGCTGGCCGCGGCGCTGGCACGGGCGGCGCGCGGCACGGTGGTCGACCTGCGCGAGGTGCGGCCGGGGGCGTCGGCCGAGCAGGTCCTCGCCCACTGGCGGGGTCCGCGCCGCCGACTGGCCGACTCGCTCTGTCTGGAGCTGCCCGCGGTGTCGATGGACGCCCTGATCGCACGCATGCCGTCGAGCAGGGCCCAGCGCGTGCGGGCCAAGCTGCGCAAGCTGGACGCCCTCGGCATCGACGAGCGCGTCGTGCCGGGCGAGGAGGTGCCGGCCGCCCTCGAACGGCTGCTGGAGCTCCACCAGCTCCAGTGGCAGGGGCGGCGTGTCACCGCCGAGCACACCAGCGACCGGTTCGCGCAGCATCTCGTACGGGCGGTGCGGCCGATGGTCGAGCGCGGGGACGCGCGGGTGACCGAGTTCCGGCTGGCGGGTGACGTCGTCGCGGCCGATCTGACGCTGATGTCGCCGCGGCTCGCGGGCGGGTATCTGTACGGCGCGCATCCGGTACTGCGAGACCGGAAGGTCGATGTGTCGACGATGCTGTTGCGGTACGGGGCGCGGGAGACGAGCGCGAGCGGGCGGGGGACGCTGAGCCTGTTGCGGGGCAACGAACCGTACAAGCACCACTGGCGGCCGGAGACCGTCCGCAACCAGCGGCTGATGCTGGCGGGCCGGGGGGCGGCTCCCCTGCTGTGGCTGCGGGCGGGCGCGGCGGGCGGCCGTCGCTGGGCGGCCCGGCAGGCGCGGGAGCGGGCCTGGGTGGGGCGGGCGCTCGAACGGATGAGGAGGACGCGCGGCGGCGGAGGATGATCTCCTCCGCCGCCGTGGGGGCCGTGACGTTTTCGCCGATCAGGTGATCAGGCGATCAGGTCAGAAGGGCCAGTCGTCGCTGTCCATGATGGTTTCCCAGGGCTCGTTGACCTCGGTGTCGTCGTCGAAGAAGTCGTCCTTCCACTCGGCCTTGGGAACGCAGACCGGTCCACCGACCAGGTTCTCCAGCCAGGAACCGAGGTTGACGTCCCAGCAGTCGGGCTTCGGCTCGGGCTTGGGCTCAGGCTTCGGTGCCGGCTTGGGCTCGGGCTTCGGTTCCGGCTTCGGCTCGGGCTTCGGCTCGGGCTTCGGCTCGGGCTTGGGCTCAGGCTTGGGCTCGGGCTTCGCCTCGGGCTTGGGCTCAGGCTTCGGTTCCGGCTTGGGCTCCGGCTTCGGTTCCGGCTTGGGCTCCGGCTTCGGCTCGGGCTTGGGCTCCGGCTTGGGTTCCGGCTTCGGTTCCGGCTTGGGTTCCGGCTTGGGTGCCGGCTTCGGCTCGGGTTTCGGCTCAGGAACCGTCGGGGTCCCCGGCTGCGCCGGAACGTCGGGCACCTCAGGTGCCTCGGGAACCTCAGGAATCTCCGGTGCCTCGGGCTGCTCCGGGATCTCCGGAGCCTCAGGCGCCTCCGGGATCTCCGGGACCTCGGGAGCCTCCGGAACCTCAGGCGCCTCCGGGATCTCCGGGACCTCGGGCTCGGTCGGGACCTCAGGTGCGTCCGGCTCCATGCCGTACAGCATCTTCCGGAACACCTGCGACGACTTCGGATTGTCGTCGCACTGCCAGACACCGTGCGGGCAGTAGTCGGTGATCGTGTGATACAGCGGCTTGTGCTCGTTCATCCATTCGAGCATGCGCCGCATGTACTCGGGGTTGTCCCCGTTCCGGAAGAGTCCCCATTCCGGATAGGAGATCTGCTTGCCGTGCTCGGCCGCGAATTCCACCTGCTTCCGCAGACCGAACGGCTCGTTGACGTGCTGGTCGAAACTGGAGCCCGGCGGCTGGTCGTACGAATCCATCCCGATGATGTCGACCACGTCGTCACCCGGATAGCATTCCGTCCACGGAATGGCGTCCCGCCCCCGGCTCGGGTTGAAGTCGAAGCGGAACTTCTGGCCGGGAACGGACCGCATGGTGGTGACGATCCGGTTCCAGTACTTCTTCCACGCCTCGGGATCCGGTGCGCACCGGTGGGTGTACGTGGTGCCGTTCATCTCCCAGCCGAGGACGATGACGGTGTCGGTCGCGTCCAGATCGACCAGGCGCTGCGCCAGCGTCCGGAAGTGGTGGTCGAAGTACCCCGACGCCCCGAGCTGGAGCTGGCGGCGGACCTCGTAGTCGGAGACGCCGGCCTCGTTCCGCTCCAGCATCGGCACGTTCAGCACGAACAGCCGGTCGTCCCGCTCGTTGCGCCAGTCCGCCCAGGCGTTCAGGAAGCCCGGGGGGCCTTCGATGTTCGACCAGAGGTCGCCGGGGAGGTAGGTGTGGCCGACGCGGAGTTCCCGCCCGCCGAGCCACCGCTCCAGCTGGCCGATCCGCCCGACGCCGACGGGCCCGGATTCGAGGAACGCCCCCATGGCGGAGGACAGAGTCGGCCGGGGGTCCCTGGTCGTCTCGGACTCGGCGGCGTAGGCCGGAGACGACAGCACCACCGAACCCGAGGCGAGGAGACCTGCGGTGAACACCCCCAGCCACACACTCGAAATTCTTCGCTTCCGGTAGGCCATGGCCACTCCTTCACTTTGCGCACCACTTGATGGACCGCCAGTCTGATTCTCCGAAAGTATTCCTAATGAGCCGACGGTGAACGCCGTCTCGATCTGATGCGTAGTCCATTGGTGTATTTCATCGCCCAGTTGGGGCACCGGAGGGCCGGTACCGAGGGCCGTTCGCGTACGGGGACGAGCGGACGGCGGCTGCCCGGGCATGACGAAGGGCCGGTTCCGCGGAACGTACGAGACGTCCCGGGAAACCGGCCCGAGCAATACGTCAGGCGTTGATGCAGGTGTTGCCGAACGCCGGGTTCACCAGACCGACGATGTTCACGGAGTTGCCGCAGACGTTGACCGGAATGTGAATCGGAACCTGGACCACGTTCCCCGACAGCAGGCCCGGCGAACCGGCGGCCAGACCGTGCGCACCGGCGTCCGCCATCGCGGGGGAGGCAGCACCCAGGGCCAGGAACAGACCGGCGACGACGGCCGCAGCCTTCTTGCACTTCATTTCGTCAGAGTCCTTTCCGCGGCGGACGGAATATCACGTATCTCGTGAAGTGCCGGCGCATTACAGCAACCGACCTCCGCCGCACACATCACAACGACCGTGCCCTGAAAAGGAAACCGGCTTATCATCGACCGAATGGTATTCACCCCATTGCCTTCGCCGCCCGGAGCAGTCGGCGCAGTCAGCGCGGCCAGACGGGCGTCGTCATCAGACGCTCCCACTCACGGTCGGGCATCCCCGGCACGGTGCGCCCCGCCGAAGCCCATTGCTGGACCAGCGAGGAATACACGGGGAAGGGTCCCCGGTCGGCGGGCGGCGGGGGGTCCGCCACGTAACGGCTCTTCGGAATGAAGGCCATCCGCTCCCATTTCCCGGGATCGGGCGCCATTTTCCCCTCCCATCGGCTGCGGTTCTCGCATCATTCCACAGACCCCGCAGGAGAGTGATTCAACCGGCCCACGTCGCGTCGCGAACCTGTGTACGACGGGAAACGGCTTACCGTGCGGGCGTTCACATTTCCGAGCCGGTGGAGTACGCCCGTGTTCCTCAGGAAATTTCTCCGCCCGCGCCGGCTCGTGCTCGCCACGGCCGTGCTCACCGCCCTCGCCTCCGGGGCGGTCGCCGCGGTCCCGACCGCCCTGCCCTCGCGGGCCGGCGGGCTGAACATCCTGGTGGTCGGCGTGGACAGCCGGGCGGGCCTGACGGCCGACGAGCTGGAGCGCTACCGCGCGGGCGGTAAGGGCTGCGACTGCACCGACGCGATGATGCTGGTCCACATCTCCGCCCGCAACGACCGGGTCAGCGTGGTGAGTCTGCCTCGCGACTCGCTCACCGAGTTCCCCACCGGCCACGTCGACCAGCGCACCGGCGCGGTGCACGCCCCGCACCCGGCGAAGATCAACGCCGCTCACACGGAGGGCGGTCCCGCGTTCACGATCGAGGCCGTCGAGCGCGTGACGGACACCCGTGTCCACCGGTACCTGGAGATCGACTTCCGGCGCTTCGTCGACGCGGTGGACCAGGTCGACGGCGGGGTGCCCATCTGCACGGCCGAGCCGCTCAAGGACCTGGTCACCGCGATCGACCTGGCGCCCGGGACGAAGAACGTCGGGGGCGGCGAGGCGCTGCAGTACGTGCGGTCGCGGCGCGACGGGAAGATGGACTTCGGCCGGATGCGGAAGCAGCAGAAGTTCGTGGTCAACATGTGGCAGACGGTCCGGGCCGGCCTGCTCGACGACCCCGTCCGGCTGCGGCTGCTGGCCGCGACGCTGCGGGGCGGGGCCCACACCGAACGGGCGCTGTCCACGACCGAGATGCTGGCCCTCGCCGTCCTGCTGCGGAACGTCACCCCGGACCGCACCGAGTTCGCGACCGTGCCCACCCTCCGTTTCAGCACCGTCGCGGGGGTGGGGTCCAGCGTCGTCTGGGACGAGCGCCAGGCGGCTGAGATCTTCGCGGCGCTGCGCGCCGACCGGCCGCTGCCGGCGGCCCGGCCGACGCAGACGAGCGAGATCCCGCAGGGCCTCGGCGACTACCGGCCGGCCGGCGGCGCCTCGCTCGTCTGCCCCTAGGGGCCTTTTTCGCCCCCGCTCAGCGCGAGAGCGTGCGGGCCAGCTCGGCCGGGTCCGTCGTCGGCGCGTCGCAGGTGAAGTGGCGGCAGACGTAGGCGGCCGCTCCCCCGCCCACCAGCGGGCGGTCCTTGAGCAGCGGGAACTCCTCGCCGTCCGGGGCGCCGAAGGCGACGACCGCGCCGGGCGCCGGGGCCAGCAGGGCGGTGCGGCGCAGAGCCTGGGCGGTGTCGTCGTCGGCTGCGCCGACCACCGCGATCTCGCGCGGCCCGTCGAGCAGCGCCTCGGCGGTGGCCAGGCCCCAGCCGATGAAGCGCGGAGCGCGCGGGCCCAGCGCCTTGACCACACCGAGCGCGCCCTCCGCGGCCGAGCGGTGTGCCTGGGAACCGGTGTGGGCGGCGTAGGAGAGCAGCGCCCCGGCGGCGGCCGTCCAGCCGGACGGCGCGGCATTGTCCGTCGGGTCCTGGGGACGGCGGATCAGCGCCTCGGCGTCGTGGGCCGTGTCGTACAGCGCCCCGCCCTCGGCGACGAACTGGTCCAGGACGATGTCGAGCAGGAATCCCGCGAACTCCAGCCAGACGCCCTCGCCCGTGACCCCGGCGAGGGCGAGGAAGCCCTCGGCGACGTCGGCGTAGTCCTCGAGGACCCCGGCGTGGGCGCCCGCCTCCCCGTCCTTGGAGGTACGGGCCAGCCGGGCGTCCGCGCCCATGTGCAGCCGTACGAGCAGATCGGCGGCCTCCGTGGCGCGCTCGACCAGGTCGGGCCGGTCGAAGAAGGCGCCGGTCTCGGCGAGCGCGGCGATGGTGAGCCCGTTCCAGGCGGCGACGATCTTGTCGTCGCGGCCCGGGCGCTCGCGCCGGCCGCGGGCGGCGAGCAGGCGCTCCTTGATGGACGAGATCCGGTCGGCGTCCGACGCTTCGGCGTCCCGCGGCAGCTGGAGGACGGAGGCGCCCTCCTCGAAGGTGCCCTCGTGGGTGACGCCGAAGTGCGCGGCCGCGAACGCGGCGTCGTCCGCGCCGAGCGCCTCGGTGAGCTGCTCCGGGGTCCAGACGTAGTACGCCCCCTCGACGTGCCGTCCCCTGCCTCCCCCAGAGCCTTCGTCCTGGGGGTGCCCCCATCCGTCTCCGACGGCACTGTCCGCGTCCAGGGCGGACGCGAAGCCGCCCTCGGCCGTGCGCAGTTCGCGGACCATGAAGTCGGCGGTCTCCAGGGCGACCCGGCGGGCCAGGTCGCTGCCGGTGGCCCGCCACAGGTGCGCGTACACCCGGCACAGCAGGGCGTTGTCGTACAGCATCTTCTCGAAGTGCGGGACGATCCAGTCGCGGTCCACGGAGTAGCGGGCGAAGCCGCCGCCGAGCTGGTCGTAGATCCCGCCGCGGGCCATCGCCTCGCAGGTGTCGGCGGCCATCTGCAGAGCGCCCTCGGATCCCGTACGGGCGTAGTGGCGCAGCAGGAACTCCAGCACCATCGACGGCGGGAACTTGGGCGCGCCGCCGAAGCCGCCGCGCGTCGCGTCGTACTCCCTGGTCAGTCCGAGCAGGGCCTGGGCGAGCTCCTCCTCGCCGGGGACGCCGTCGCCGCCGAAGGCGAGGGAGCGCGCGGAGAGATCCTTGACGATCTTCCCGGCGACCTCGCCCACCTCCTCGCGCCGCTCGGTCCAGGCGCGGGAGACGCCGTCGAGGACGTCACGGAAGGAGGGCATCCCGTGTCGGGACTCGGGCGGGAAGTACGTGCCGAAGTAGAACGGCTCGGCGTCCGGGGTGAGGAAGACCGTCATCGGCCAGCCGCCCTGGCCGGTGGCCGCCTGGACGGCCTCCATGTAGACGGCGTCGACGTCGGGGCGCTCCTCGCGGTCGACCTTGACGGCGACGAAGTGCTCGTTGACCTGGGCGGCGGTGGTGTCGTCCTCGAAGGACTCGTGCGCCATCACATGGCACCAGTGACAGCTGCTGTAGCCGACGCTGAGCAGCACAGGCACGTCGCGGCGGCGCGCCTCCTCGAATGCCTCGGCCGACCACGGCCACCAGTCGACCGGGTTGTCGGCGTGCTGGAGGAGGTACGGGGACGTCTCATGGGCCAGTCTGTTCGGCATACCCCCCATCCTCGCGCACCCGCGCGCGCCCCGCCCGTACGCCACCGTCGGTGGCGTGTGGAAGGGGCCCCGGAACGGCGAGCGGCCCCGCCCCTCGCAGCGGATCTACGAGGGGCGGGGCCGCTCAGCGGCGAAGCGGACGTCAGCTGACGTCGGTGTTCGCGTTGTCCGACAGGACGTCGATGAGGTCCGACAGCGGGTTGTTCTGCTGCTCCTGCACCGAGTTCTGGGTGCACGTCATGTTCTGCTTCGGGCTCAGAACGTCGTCCACGTTGATGGGAACGAGGTTGATGACCGGGACCTGAGCCGTGATGTCCTGGACGTCGAAGCAGTGCAGGACGCCACCGTTGACGAGGCCGAAGTTGGGGCTCATGTAGCCACCGGTGGAGTTGCTGCCGATCGACTGCTTCGACTGGTTGCCGATGATGTTGGCGCTGTTGGCACCGTCGTCACCCGCCGCGGACGCCGTGGCAGCAGACATACCGACGACGGAGGCCGCAACTGCCGCCGTGGCAAGAACCTTCTTGATCACGAGATTTCCTTCTTGAGCTGGAGGGCCCTGGAATGCTCCGTTACCGAAGCACGCTGATCAACTGCCGGAAAATGGATTGGTTCCGGCTGATCACCCGGATGCGCTATTCGGCACATGAACGCCATCGGACGCGGTCTCGAAGGGCACACGTTCGACACGGCGCGATCCCCCCCCGAGGCCGGGCGGGACACCGGTCGACCGCTCCGCTCCCTCGCGCCGACGCGCGTCACGCAGGACACTTGTTCACGCAAGCGGAAGCTCTCGGAGGGGGACGCAGATGCGGGAAAGCCACCGCGCCGAAGCCGAACGGCTGTTGGCACGCGCCGTGGAGGAGGAGGTGCGGCGCACCGGGGGCCGCTTCGACTCCACGGCGCTGCTGGCGCGCGGCCGGGCCGCGCTGGACACCATGGCGGCGAGTGCGGGCGAGGAGTACGCGGCCTATCTGCGGGTGCTGGAGGAGACGGAGGCGGGGCGGCAGTCGCTGGGTGACCGGCTCGACAGGCAGGCCGTCGCGACCCCGGCGCTGGTCACGGCCGTTGCGGCGGCCGCCGCGTTCGGGGCGGACCTGGCGCTGGGCACGGCGGCCGGGACCGCGCTGGGCGCCGGCGCCGTGGTGGCGGTGGCGGGTGCGGCGGCGACCGTCCTGAAGGCGACCGCCGGGCACTGGCCCGCGGCGCACCGCAGGGCGGGCGCCCTCGGTCAGCCCGGCGGCTCCGAGCAGCTGCGGTTGCAGTGGCTGACGGCGCTGGAGGTGCGGGGGGTGCGGCCGTTCCTCGATCAGCAGCGGGTGCTCATGGCGAGCACGCAGAAGCCGCCGCAGAAGGTGGTGGCGCAGCTGCGGGGCGCGGACCGCAGCGCGGCGGCGCGCCGGCGGACCGTTCTCGAGCAGTCGTTCGGTCATCTGCCGGACCCGGGAGGGCCCTTCGTGGGCCGGCGCGCCGAACTGGCGCAGATCACCCAGTGGGTGCAGGCGGGCCGGGCGTCGACGCGGACCCGGCCGACGGTGGTGATGCTGTACGGGGAGCAGGGCTCGGGGCGCACCGCCTTGGCCGTACGGGCGGCGCACGCGCTGCGGGACCAGTTCCGCGGGGCGTGCGTGGTGGACCTGCGCGGCGGCGGTACGCGCGGCGAGAAGCCGCTGTCGACGCGGGAGGCGCTGCTGCACCTGCTGAACCGGCTGGGCGCGCCGCGTGAGCAGTTGCTGTTCCGTGAGCGGTCCTCGGCGGAGCAACAGGTGCGCAGGCTGGCGGAGTTGTACCACCAGCATCTGACCGGGCTGCCGGTGACGGTCGTCCTGGACGACGCGGTGGCGGCGGAGCAGGTCCGTACCCTGCTGCCGGAGCGCTCGGACAGCCTGGTCCTGGTCACCTGCCGGGAGCCGCTGGAGCTGGGGGACGACGTTCCGGCGGCGGTGCACCGGCTGCCGGTGGCGGCGCTGGACGCCGCCGGGGCGGAGGAGCTGCTGCGGGAGGCGGCCGAGGGGCCGGACTCCGGTCCGTACGACTCCGAGGCCTTCGACCGGATCCGGGAGCTGTGCGGGGGCCTGCCGCTGGCGCTGCGGGTGGCCGGTTCCTCGCTGGGCAGCCGCTCGATGAGCGATCTGGCACGTCTCCTGGAGCGCCCGGGGTGGGGGCCCTCCGCCGTCGAGCGGGCACTGTGCGTGCGGTACTTCACGGATCTCGACGAGGACGGCAAGCGGCTGCTGCGCCGGCTCGCGCTCGCCGGGCGGGCCTCGCTGGGCGCCGCGGCGGCCGGGGCGCTGCTGGGCGGGAGCGGTCAGGACGGGGCCCGGCTGTTGCGGGAGCTGGCCGGGGCCGGGCTGCTCGATCACGTACGGGGGGAGCGCTACCGGCTGCACGACGCCGTGCGCGGCTTCGCGGCGGCCAGGCTCCAGGACGAGGAGGACGCGGCGGAGACCGCGGCCGCGCAGGAGCGGCTGATCCAGAACTACGCGGAGCTGGCGGACGCGGTGATCCGGATGGTCGACGGCAAGATGTCGACGCGGGCGGACCGGTTCGGCGGGCACGGTTTCGGGTCCCTGGACGCGGCCCTGCGCTGGCTGGACGACGAGTCGAGCTTCATCACGGCGGCGCTGCGGCACGCCGAGGGCGTCGACCAGCAGACCGTGCTGGACCTGCTCGGCGCGCTCTGCGACTACTGCCTGCTGCGGGGTGACCTGTACCGCCTCGGTGAGATCAACGAGCTGACCGACGCGGTCGGTCAGGGGCTGTTGTCCCGCTCGGTGCAGTGGCGGACCGGTATCGCGGCCCGGCAGCTCGGCGAGCTCGACAAGGCGCGCACCACGCTGACCTCGGTGGTCTCCCTCTATCAGGAGGCGCACCAGGACGCGGGGGCCGCCCTGGCGCTCTGCTCGCTCGGGATCACCCTGCACCACCAGGGGAATCTGACGGAGGCGTCGGCGAAGCTCCGCGAGGCGCTGGTGCTCCAGGAGCCGGAGTCGCTGGCCGCCGACCGGGGCTGGACCCTCCACGCGCTCGCGGCGGTCGAGCGGGACCGGGGGAACCTGGCCGAGGCGCTGGCCCTGCTCCGTACCGCCCTGGAGCTGCACCGGGAGAACGAGTCCCTGCACGGCGAGGCCTGGGCTCACTTCCAGCTGGGCCAGGTCTGCCTGCGCATGGGTGACGCGGTGCGGGCCGACGCGGAGCTGCGCGCGGCCCTCGACCGGTACGGACGCACGCGGGACGGGCGCGGCGAGGCGTGGGCGCTGACGCAGCTGGCCCGTGCCCGGCTCGTCGAGGGGGACATCGCGCCCGCCGTGGACGGCCTGCGCCAGGCCCTGGCCCGCCATCGCGACCAGGAGGACGCCCGGGGCGAGGCGTGGACGCTGTACTACCTGGGGCACGCGCTGGAGGAGCGCGGCGATCTGGATCAGGCGGTACGGGAGCTGGAGCGGGCGCGCACGATGTTCTCCCGGATGCGGGACGTGTACGGGCTCGCCTGCGCCCGGCACCACTCGGGCCGGGTCACCCGTGACCAGCGCGCCGCCCAGACGGGCAATCTCCGAAATTCGGGCTTCGCTCGTCAGCTCCTGACGGACGCCCGGGCGGACTTCCACCGCATCGGTGTGGCACACGGCGAGGCCTGGACGTGTCTGGAGCTGGCGATCGTCGACGCCGGGAACGGCAAGGTCGCGCAGGCCGTGGAGCTGTGCGGGGAGGCGGTCGGCCTCTTCCTGTCGTACGGGGACCGGCGGGGCGCCGACTGGGCCCGTTTCCTGCGTTGCACCCTGCTTCCGTACGCCTCGCCGGGCGGCGTCGAGGTGGGCACGGCCGTCGCCCAGGAGGAGCTGGCTCGGCTGATCGCGGACCGCCACCCGACCCGGGACGGGAAGCTGGAGGACTGCGCGGAGGCGTACACCCTGGTCCTGGAGCGGGGCGTCCAGCTCGACACCGGCTGGCAGGCATGGGACCTGGGCATGGTCCCGACCCGCCACGCCCGCGAGGTGATGGGCGTGCCGGTGGAGATGACGTGACCCGGTCAGGCCCCTGAGTGTCCGGGGGACAGGGGGCGGCCGACGCGGATCGAAGGCGGTCGGCCGGCCCCCGGGGTCGCCGCGGCGGGGGGTCGCCCCGAGGGGAGAGCCCCGCGCCGGCGGCCGGCCGCCTACTCCTGCCGGGCCGGCTCCCCGGCCTTCACGGCCTTCGGGTCCGGGGCCTCCTCGAAGGAGACCTTGCCCATGTGGCGGTTCATCGACTTCATCAGCATCCAGACGGCCACCGCCATCACGGCGAAGACGACGAAACCGAGGACGCCGGGGGTCACCTTGTTCTTGTCCAGCTCTTCGGCGGCGAAGGGGACAAGCTGGGTCAGTGCCAGGTGTGCGCTCATGTCAGGCATTGTCGCGGATGCCCGCGAAGAGGTCGTCCTCGGGGAGGGAGGTGGGCACCAGCGACTTGCTGAGCTCGTACTCCTCCGTCGGCCAGACCTCCTGCTGGATCTCCATCGGCACCCGGAACCAGCCGCCGTCCGGGTCGATCTGGGTGCGGTGGGCGATCAGGGCCTTGTCGCGGGTCTCGAAGAACTCGGCGCACGGGACGAACGTCGTCAGCTCGCGCTCCTTGCGCTGGAAGTCCTTCCAGCGCTCCAGCCACTCGCCGTACGGGGACTCCATGCCCCGGTCGAGGAGCGCCTGGTGCAGGGCTTCGGTGCGGGGGCGGTTGAAGCCCTGGTTGTAGTACAGCTTCTGCGGCTGGAAGGCCGGGCCGAACTCCGCCTCCGGGTACTTCTCCGTGTCCGCCGCCCCGTCGAAGGCCACCATCGTGATCTTGTGGGTCATGATGTGGTCGGGGTGGGGATAGCCGCCGTTCTCGTCGTAGGTCGTGATGACCTGCGGACGGAAGGAGCGGATCTTGCGGACCAGCGCGCCCGCCGCCGTGTCGACGTCCTCCAGCGCGAAGCAGCCCTCGGGCAGCGGCGGCAGCGGGTCGCCCTCCGGCAGGCCGGAGTCGACGAAGCCCAGCCACTCCTGCTGCACACCGAGGATCTCGCGGGCCTCGTCCATCTCTTTGCGGCGCACCTCGTGGATGTTCGCCTCGATGTAGGCGTCGCCCTGGAGCTTCGGGTTGAGGATGGAGCCGCGCTCGCCGCCCGTGCACGTGACCACGAGCACGTCCACCCCCTCGGACACATACTTGGCCATCGTCGCCGCGCCCTTGCTCGACTCGTCGTCGGGGTGGGCGTGAACGGCCATCAGTCGCAGCTGCTCAGTCAAGACTCGATCCTCAGTGATTCGACGCGGAGGCAGGTCTCTATAGTGACGGAACCGGGGGGCGGAAAATTCCGGGCTCCCCGGCGGCGAGAGGAACGATCATGAGCGCGGTGCGAGAGCAGCTGCCCGAGGGGCGCTACGGCCGCTCCGCGGACGAGCGCGCCGACCGCAAGCTCAAGGTCGCCGGCGCCGTGCTCGGTGTGCTGTTCCTCGGCATGATCGGCTGGTTCGGCTGGCACTACGTCGCGAACAGCGCCATCAGCGCCGAGATGATCAAGTTCGACGTGGTGAGCGACACCGAGGTGCAGGTGCACCTGGAGGTACGCAAGGACGTCGATGTCACCGGCGTCTGCACGCTGCGCTCGCGGTCCGAGGACGGGGCCGAGGTCGGCCGCAAGGACGTGCGGGTCGACGAGGCCACCGGCCGGATCGACCGGGTCTGGACGATCCGGACCACCGCGCGGGCCACCAGCGCCGAGCTCGTGGGGTGTACCGCCCGATAGCGGCGGGTAGGGACCCGGTGGCGGGTCTCCGGCGTGTCGAGCGCGATTGCCACGCTGACCAGGAGCGACGCCATCTTCATGGTGTATGTCCTCCCCCTTTTCGCCACTCATTGTTAGGCTCGTGGTTTCGCCCGCCCGAGAAGGACAATCCTTCTGGGTAGGGCGATGCTTTGTATTCCCAGTACCTACGAGGAGCACCTGTGACCCAGACCAGCGACAACGTCACCTGGCTCACCCAGGAGGCGTACAACCAGCTGAAGGCCGAGCTGGAGTACCTGTCTGGTCCCGCGCGAACCGAGATCGCCGCCAAGATCGCCGCGGCGCGCGAGGAGGGCGACCTGCGCGAGAACGGCGGGTACCACGCGGCCAAGGAGGAGCAGGGCAAGCAGGAGCTCCGGGTCCGCCAGCTGACCCAGCTGCTCGAGCACGCCAAGGTCGGCGAGGCTCCGGCGGACGAGGGCGTCGTCGCGCCCGGCATGGTCGTGACGATCGCCTTCGACGGTGACGAGGACGACACGATGACCTTCCTGCTCGCCTCGCGCGAGTACGCGAGCAGCGACATCGAGACGTACTCCCCGCAGTCGCCGCTCGGCACGGGCGTCAACGGCAAGAAGGCCGGCGAGGACGCCGAGTACGAGCTGCCGAACGGCAGGAAGGCCACGGTGAAGATCCTCAGCGCGACGCCGTACAGCGGCTGAGCCCGATTCGCCCTGGAAGGGCCGGGTCCCCTCGGGGGCCCGGCCCTTCCGCTGTGCGCGCCCATGTGATGATGCGCCTGACGTCACGTCACAAGGGGGATGACAAGCGTGCTGGGACCGCTGCGCGAGGGTGCGCCACGGCAGATCGGACCGTACGAGGTGCTCGCGCGGCTCGGCGCGGGCGGCATGGGCGAGGTGTTCCTGGGCCGGCTGCCCGGCGAGGGCTCCTTCGTGGCCCTGAAGACCGTGCGGCGGGACGTCGCGAACGATCCCGCCTTCCGTGACCGCTTCCGGCGCGAGATCAAGGTCGCCCGGCTGGTGCGGAGCGACTGGGCCACGGCCCCGGTGGGCGGCGACGCCGATGCCGAGGTGCCCTGGCTGGCGACGGCGTACGTGCCGGGGCCGAGCCTGTCCCAGGCGGTGCGGCGGGGCGGTCCGCTGCCGGTGGCGACCGTACGGCAGCTGGGCGCGGGGATCGCCCGCGCGCTGGCCGACCTGCATGCCGCGGGCGTCCTGCACCGTGACCTCAAGCCCGGCAACGTCATGCTGTCCGTGGACGGGCCGCGCCTGATCGACTTCGGCATCGCCCGCAGCACGGGCGCCACGACCATGACCGCGACCGGGGTGATGGTCGGCACCCCGTCCTTCATGTCGCCCGAGCACGTCGCGGGCGCGCGGACCGTGACGGGCGCGTCGGACGTGTTCTGCCTGGGCTCGCTGCTCTGTTACGCGGCGACCGGCGAGGACCCCTTCGGTGACGGGCCCGTGGCGGCCGTCCTCTACCGCGTCTCGCAGGCCGAGGCCGACCTGAGCCGGGTGCCGGAGGAGCTGCGGGAGGTGATCGGCGCGTGCCTGAGCGCCGACCCGGCGGCCCGGCCCGCGCCGGAACGGCTGGTGGAGCTGCTGGGCGGGGAGCGAAGGCCGGTATGGCCCGAGAGCGTGCGCGAGCACCTCGGGGAGTACGGCAGGGAGCTCGCGCAGCTGGTCGCCGCCGGGGGCCCGCTGGTCGCCGTCCCCGCGGCGGCGGTCGCTCCGCCGGGGGTGGACCAGCTCCCCACGCTGCCGCCTGTCGCACCGGCGCGGGCGGTGGCGCCGCGGAAGCGCCACCGGGGGCTGCTCGCGGGCGTGGTGGCCCTCGCGCTGGTGGGCGGCGGTCTGGGGACCTACCTGCTGTGGCCGGAGGGGACGCCGCCGGCGGACGCGAAGACGCCGTCGGCCGCCGCCGGACCCCGCGTCCCGGGCGTGGACGACCGGGGGCTGCCGGACGGGTCCGGGGTCGTACCGCAGAACGCCGCCCAGCGTCCCGCGGGATGGAAGCCGTGGCGGGCGAAGCTGACCGCGCCCGCGCTCGGCTGTTCGGCCGGGGAGTCGGTGCTGGTGTGCCGGACGGTCGACGGACGGTACGAGGCGCTGGACACGGCGACGGGCGCGCGGCTGTGGAGCGCGGACCTGGTGGCGGACGAGCGGGACTCCCTCAGCTATGTGGGGCCCACGGGCGGTGTCTTCATCGCCGGTGCGACGGCGCGCCCCGCCGTCCACGACACGGCGGTCGTCATCGCCTCCGGCGGCCGGATCCAGGTACGGGACGCGCGCACCGGCGCGGTGCGCTGGGAGAAGGAGGCGATGGGCGCTCAGGGGGTGTCCAGCCGGCCGATCGTCGCCGACGGCGTGGTCTTCGCCGCCACGAACACGGCCCCGGAGACCGATCTGGAGCATGTGGGCATGACGGCGTTCTCCCTCGCGGACGGCAGGGCGCTGTGGTCGAAGGCGCTGACCAACAACGACATCCCGCGCTCGGAGATCAAGGACTTCGAGCCCGTGGCGTACGCGAAGGGCGTCGTGTACGCCCTGACCGACGCGGGCCTCATCGCGTACGACGGGAAGACGGGCGCCGTCCGCGGGCAGGTCGAGCGCGAAGCGCAGGCGTGTGAACTGCTGAAGGTCCTCGGCCCGGCGGCGTACTGCGTCAGCACCCCGCATGTCGCCGACGCGCGGCAGGGGCTGCACCTCCTCGACGCCGTCACGCTCGCGCCGAGGGGCAGCCTGCCCTCCCCCGTCAGGACGCTGCGACCCGATGTGATCAGCGCGAACGCGGTCATCGGCTTCGACGGCGGGCTGCGGGTCCACGACCCGAAGGACGGCCGGCGGCTCGGCTCGTACACGGCGAAGGCCGCGCCCGCCGGTCTCGCGCAGGCGTGGTCGGCGCCGCTGCTGGCGGGCGACCGGGTGGTGTACGCCGACCAGTCCGCGCTCCACACCGTGCGGCTCGGTGCGGACGGCAGGCCCGCCGGGCTGAGGACGACGCCGGTGCCGGGTGCGCCGGGGCCCCGGGCGGAGAAGGAGGCCGACCCGATGAACGGGACGACGTTCGCGGACATGATCAGGGCGCCTGAGGTACTGCCCCTCGGCGGGATCGCCCACATCGTCTACGACCAGGGCGTCATCGCCTCCATGGAGCTTCCCCGGTAGCGAGAGCTTCCCTCCCAGCCAGCGAAAGGACGTCCCCGTGCTGGAAGCCCTGCCCTCCGGGCAGCCGCCGCGTCTCGTCGGCCCCTACCGGCTCCTCGCCCGACTTGGCGCGGGCGGCATGGGCGAGGTCCATCTCGCCTGCCGGGCGGACGCGCCGACGGCCGATCCGTACCGGATGGTCGCGGTGAAGACCGTCCGGGAGGACCTGGAGGTCGACGGGGACTTCCGGACCCGGTTCCGGCGCGAGATCACCGCGGCGCGGGCGGTGAACAGCCCGTACGCCGCGCTGCTCGTCGACGCCGACGCGGACGCGACCGTGCCGTGGCTGGCGACCGAGTACGTCCCCGGGCCGTCGCTCGCCGAGGCCGTCACCCGGGCCGGTGCGCTGCCCGTCCCGGCCGTACGGGCGCTGGGTGCGGCGCTCGCGCGGGCACTGGACTCGGTGCACGCGGCGAAGGTGCTCCACCGGGACCTCAAGCCGGCGAACGTGCTGCTGGGCGCGGCCGGTCCGAAGCTCATCGACTTCGGGATCGCGCAGGCCTTCGAGGCGACGGCGCTGACGTCGACGGGGCTCGTGGTGGGCTCGCCGGGGTTCATGTCGCCGGAGCATCTGATCGGCAGCCGGGCGGTCGTCCCGGCCTCGGACGTGTTCTGTCTGGGTGCGGTGCTCGCGTTCGCGGCGAGCGGGCGCGGGCCGTTCCACGACGACGAGATGGCCGCGATGATCTTCCGGATCAGCCGGGCGGATGCCGACCTCTCGGACGTGCCGGAGGAGCTGCGGCCGGTGGTGGAGCGGTGTCTGCGGCTCGACCCGGCCGAGCGGCCGTCGGCGGCGGAGCTGGTGGCCCTGCTCGGCTCCGGCGTGCCGGCGGCCTTTCCCTGGCCGGGCGGGGTGCTGTCGCTGCTGGCCGAGTACGGGGACTCCGCGCGCCGGATCGGTGAGGTGGCGGCCTCGGGCGCCGGCGTGGCGGACCTGCCGACGGTCGGCCCGGTGGTGCCGTACTCCCCCACGGCGGCGGGCTACCGGCCCGCCGAGCCGGATCCGGCGGCCCGGCGGCGTCGGCCGTGGGGGCGGATCGCGGCGGGCGCGGTGGCCGTGGCCGTTCTGGCGACGGTGGGTGTGGTGCTGCTCGACCGGACGGACGGGGAGGGCGGGGCGGGCGGTTCAGGCGGTTCGAGCGCTTCGACGGGCGGGGCGGGCGGGCCCACCGGCGCGGGCGCCGGGGCTCCGGCGACCCTCGACCACGTCGTCCTTCCGTACGGCGGCGAGGGCCACCCCGGTGACTTCGGCACGGCGGGCGCGGACCGCGCGGCCCGGCCGGCGGGCTGGTCGCCCTGGACGGCGCGGGTCGACGAGGACGTCCAGTCCTGCGCGCTCGCGCCCAAGGTCCTCGTCTGTGCCGGGGGCGGTGGTGCGGCGGTGGGTCTGCGCGCGGCGGACGGCAAGAAGCTGTGGTCGGAGCCGGGCCGGGAGACGCCCGGGGGTGGTGGCCTGCGTTCGACGGCCGGGTATCCGGCCGTCGTCGGCGACACCGCGTACATCACGGGCCCGGACGGGGTGACGGCGTACGGGATCGAGGACGGCGGGCAGCGGGGGAGGATCCCGGCGCCCGGGGGCGACTGGGCGGTGAAGGGCTCCGACCTGCACGACGGTGTCCTCTACTCCTCGTACGTCAACATGGCGGACGAGACCAGCGGGCTCGTCACGGCCGTCCGGCTCGACGGCAAGGGGGGCCGCGAGGGCGCGGAGCTGTGGCGGAGTGAGCTCGACGGCATCCCGGAGCAGCCGGTCGTCGCCGGGGGCCGGGTCTTCGTGCCGGTCGGCGTCACCACACCCGTGGCACTCGACGCCGGTACGGGCAAGGAGGTCGCCCGCGGCTCCGACGAGGTCCCGTGCGGGGAGATCGTCGCGCACGGCGCGAGCGTCCTCTGCTCGGCGACCCTGGACGGCGGGATCGCCGTGCTCGACGCCCGCACCCTGCGGCTGAAGCGGACCCTCGGCAAGGGTTTGAGGATCGCGGGCGGCCCGGTGGTGAACGGGGACGGGGTGGTGGCCGTCGTGGGCGGGGAGACCGGCGGGACGGTGGCCACCTACGACCTGGAGAGCGGGCGCGAGCGGTGGCGGACGGAGACGATGTTCTTCTACGAGGACCTGAGCCGGGTGTACTTCGTGGGCGACCGGGTGATGGCCGTCGGGAAGCACCAGGTGCACGTCGTCCCGGTGGCCGCGCCGCCGAAGCGGAGCGAGGACATCGAGGTGCTCGACGCCGGCCTCCCGGAGGGCGTCGACGAGGGCACCCTGACCTCCGCGGAGGCGCTGGCCGCCGGAGGGGCGGTGTTCCTGCCCTTCCCCGGCGGCCTGGTGGTGTCGGGATACCTGCCGTAGCGGAACGGTGCCACTACGCCGTCGCGGAGCGGTACTTCCGTACCGACAGCGTCCGGAAGACCACGATGATCAGGATCGACCAGAGGAGCGAGGCCCAGACCGGGTTCTGCATCGGCCACGCGTCCGACGTGGAGACGCCCGGGTTGCCGAACAGTTCGCGGCATGCCTGGACGGTGGCGCTGAACGGGTTCCACTCGGCGATGGGCTGCAGCCAGGACGGCATCTGGCTGGAGTCCACGAAGGCGTTCGAGATGAACGTGACCGGGAAGAGCCAGATCAGTCCGCCCGAGGTCGCCGCCTCCGGCGTGCGGACCGAGAGGCCGATGAGCGCGCCGATCCAGGAGAAGGCGTAGCCGAGCAGGAGGAGCAGGGCGAAGGCACCGAGCGCCTTCGGGACGCCCTCGTGGATGCGCCAGCCGACGAGGAGCCCGACGATCGCGAGGACGACGACCGTGAGGGCGGTCTGCACGAGGTCGGCCAGGGTGCGGCCGGTGAGGACCGCGCCGCGGGCCATCGGGAGGGAGCGGAAGCGGTCGATGAGGCCCTTGTGCATGTCGTCGGCGATGCCCGCGCCCGCGCCGGCCGTGGCGAAGGTGACCGTCTGGGCGAAGATGCCGGCCATCAGGAACTCGCGGTAGACCTCGGGAGAGGTCGAGCCGCCGATGGTCATGGAGCCGCCGAAGACGTAGCTGAACAGCACCACGAACATGATCGGCTGGATGAGTCCGAAGATGACCATCTCCGGGATCCGGGTCATCCGGATCAGGTTGCGCTTGGCGACGACGAGCGAGTCGCTGACGGACTGGGCGATTCCGCCGCGTGGCCTCGGGGCCCTGACGGCGTCGTTCACTGCGGTCACTTCGCCACCTCCTTCCCGCTTACGCGCCGCTGCGCCGCGCCGGCCGCCCCACCGTTGTCCTCCTCGGCCTCGGCCGCGTGGCCGGTCAGCGAGATGAACACGTCGTCGAGGGTGGGCCTGCGCAGACCGATGTCGTCGATCTCGACGCCGACGGTGTCCAGGTCACGGATGACCTCGGCGAGCAGCTTGGCGCCGCCGGCGACCGGAACGGTCAGCTTGCGGGTGTGGTTCTCGACGGAGACCTCGCCGTGGCCGATGCCCGCAAGCCCGTAGCGCGCGAGGACGTCACGGGCGGGGGCGATCATCTCCGGCTGGTGGACGACGACCTCGACGCGCTCGCCGCCCGTCTGGGCCTTGAGCTGGTCCGAGGTGCCGCGGGCGATGACCTTGCCCCGGTCGACGACGCAGATGTCGTGGGCGAGGTGGTCGGCCTCCTCCAGGTACTGGGTCGTCAGGAGCAGCGTCGTACCGCCCGCGACGAGCTCCTGGATGACCTCCCAGAGCGCCTGCCTGTTGCGCGGGTCGAGGCCGGTCGTCGGCTCGTCCATGAACATCACGGGTGGCGAGACGACGAGTGCGGCGGCGAGGTCGAGCCTGCGGCGCATGCCTCCGGAGTACGTCTTGGCGGGGCGGTCGGCCGCGTCCGCGAGGCTGAAGCGCTCCAGCAGCTCGCCCGCGCGGGCCTTCGCCCGCTTGGCGCTCATCTGGTAGAGCTGCCCGACCATCTGGAGGTTCTCGCGGCCCGTGAGGTACTCGTCGACGGCGGCGAACTGGCCGGAGAGGCCGATGGAACGCCGCACTTCGTTGGGGTGCTTGAGCACGTCGATCCCCGCGACGACGGCGCTTCCGCTGTCGGGCTGGAGCAGCGTGGTCAGCACGCGCACGGCGGTCGTCTTCCCCGCGCCGTTGGGGCCGAGCAGGCCCAGAACCGTGCCCTCGGGTACGTCGAGGTCGACGCCGTCCAGAGCTCGTACGTCGCCGAAGGTCTTCACCAGACCTTCGGCGTAGATCGCGCCTGGCATGTGGGTTCTCCCAGGGATTTGGGCGTTTTCCACCCAAGTTTAGGTTTGAACGGCAGTCGCCGCCCAGTGAATGTGTGACCCGGAGCACACCGTAACGCGATACATCGCGACAGACAAGAGGGCCGCTACGCCATCACCACGTACCCCGCGTCCCGCAGCGCCGCCTCGACCTCCCGGCAGTGCTCCTGGCCCTTCGTCTCCAGGTGCAGCTCCACCTCCACCTCCGTGAGGCCGAGCCGCGGATCGGTCCGCACATGGCCCACGTCGAGGACGTTCGCGTCGACCGTCGACAGCACCCCGAGCAGGTTCGCCAACACCCCCGGCCGGTCCGTCACCCGCAGCCGCAGGCTCAGATAGCGGCCCCCGGCCGCCATGCCGTGGCGCAGGATCCGCTGCATCAGCAGGGGATCCACGTTCCCGCCTGACAGGACCGCGACCACCGGGCCGGCATACGCCTCGGGATCGCTCAGCAGCGCGGCCACCGGACTCGCGCCTGCCGGTTCGACCACCAGCTTCGCCCGCTCCAGGCAGAGCAGCAGCGCCGAGGAGAGCGCGTCCTCGGAGACCGTACGGATCTCGTCCGCGTACTCCCGGACGATCGCGAACGGCACGTCGCCCGGGCGCCCCACCTTGATCCCGTCGGCCATCGTCGCGGGCGCGTCGATCGCGACCGGGTGCCCGGCGGCCAGCGAGGGCGGGTACGCGGCCGCGCCCTCGGCCTGCACGCCGATCACCTTCACGTCCGGGCGGAGCGACTTCACCGCGAGCCCGATGCCGGCCAGCAGACCGCCGCCGCCGACACCCACGAGGATCGTGCGGACCTCCGGGCACTGCTCCAGGATCTCCAGGCCGACCGTGCCCTGACCGGCGATGATGTCCGGGTGGTCGAAGGGGTGGATAAAGACCGCGCCCGTCTCCGCCGCGTACTCCTCCGCCGCCGCCAGCGTCTCGTCGACGACCTGGCCGTGCAGCCGCACGTCGGCGCCGTAGTCCCGGGTCGCCGCGACCTTCGGCAGTGGGGCGCCGACCGGCATGAACACCGTGGAGCGCACACCGAGGAGCGCGGAGGCCAGCGCGACCCCCTGCGCGTGGTTCCCCGCCGAGGCGGCGACGACCCCGGCCGCCCGCTGCTCCGGCCTCAGCCCGGAGATCCGTACGTACGCACCACGCAGCTTGAACGAACCGGTCCGCTGCAGGTTCTCGCACTTGAGGTGGACCGGGGCCCCCACCAGCGAGGACAGATACCGGCTGCCCTCCATCGCGGTCACTCTGGCCACCCCGGAGAGCATCTTCTGCGCCCCGCGCACGTCGTCGAGGATCAGATGGTGCAAGGGGTAAGGCCCACGGAAGCTCATGACAGCAAGTCTCGCAGCTCACGGGCCCCGTGGCCGCCTGGGCGAGAGCCCCCGCATCGGGTTTGCGCAGCGCCGGTACGGACCCACGCAGGTCCGCGTACTCTGTCCCCCACCAACCGACCACCGCACGAGAGAGCCCCCACAGCCATGCCCACATCTCAGGACATGACGACTGAGCTTGACCCCGGTCTCCTCGATGCCCTCCAGCACCAGGTGGCCGTCTTCGCCCGCCGGGCCGAGCAGACCCGTCTCGGCGGCACGGGACAGCTCCGCAACTCGATGGACCGCGCCGCGTACCTGCTCCTGAACCGGCTCGACCAGGAAGGCCCGATGGGCGTGAAGGCGCTGGCGGCGGGCATGGGCATCGACTCGTCCACGGTCACCCGCCAGGTGGCCCCGCTCGTCGACACCGGCCTGGTCAAGCGCACTTCGCACCCCGAGGACGGGCGCGCGGTCGTGCTCCAGCTCTCCCAGCGCGGGCTCGCCCGCCTCGAGGAGGTCCGCGCCTCCCGCCGCGAGCTGATGGCGCAGGTGACGGACGGCTGGACGGCGGCCGAGCGCGAGTCGTTCTGCACGCTGCTCACCCGCTTCAACTCGGCCCTGTCCGCGCGTCAGTCGGGCCTGCCGCCCGCCGCCGACACGGAGTCCACCGCAACCTCTTGACCCGGGCCCCGCCCTGTCCTCATATGAGGACGTGCGAGATCTACGGGGCGGCCCAGGGGACGGCCACGGAGGCGAACAGCGGCGCACGACCCGGCAGTTCGAGGCGTTCGTGGCCGGGGCGGCGCCGCGGCTGCTGCATGCCGCGACCCTGCTCACCGCCGAGACCCGGGCCCGCAACCCCCGCGCCCAGGCACTGCTGACCGCCTCCCTCGCCCACACCTACGCCCAGTGGAACCGGCTGCGCGGCGAGGATCCGTACGACCGCACCCGCGCCGACCTCGCCGCCCGCTTCGCCCGCACCGCCTGGCGCCACCACCGCGGCCGGGGCGGTGTGCTCTCCGCGCTCACCCCGCAGGAACGTCTCGTCGTGGTGCTCCGGCTGTACGAGGGCGTGGCCGAGGAACAGACCGCGGCCCTGCTCGGGCTGCCCGAGGAGCGGGTCCGGGCCCTGTGCGCCCGCTCGGTCTCCGCCCTGCGGGACCGCCGGGACCCGCGGGACGGGCACCACCGGCCGGGAGAGGTGGCCTCGTGAACCGCCACGGGCGCAAGGAGGACGAGGTCCGGCGGATGCTGGAGAGCCCGGCCCCGCAGGTCCCCGTCGACCTGGCCGCCCGCGCCGTCGCACGCGGCACCCGGCTGCTGCACCGCGACCGGGCGCTGCGCCGTGCGCTGTGGGTGCTGCTGACCGCGGCCGCGCTGGCCTTCGCGGTGTGGGCGTCGATCGCCGAGCCCTGGCACGTCCCGCCGGAGACCACGCCACCGCTCGAAGGCTGGTGAGTCCGGACCTAGGCTGGAGACAGCGGGACCCACTCCGAGCCGAGGAGGCCGTCATGACCAGGAAGGTCGCCGACTGCCGCAAGGCGCCCAGCGTGATGGGCTGCACACTCACCATCAGCGGTGAGGAGGAGGAAGTCGTCAAGGCCGCGACGGAACACGCGATCTCGGTGCACGGCCACTCGGACAGTCCCGAGCTGCGCAAGATGGTCGTCGAATCGCTGGAGGACGAGAAGGTCAACGCCTGAGCGTCCGCCACGCTCGGCGTCCCCTCCGACGTGAACGCGGGCGCCCTCGGCGAGAGCGCCCGCGCCGTACGAGCGGGTCCGGTGCCCGGCGCACCGGCCGGCCCCGTTCCCGACGACTTCCCGGTCCCGTCGTACCGTCGACTGGTCCCGTTCCCGTCGTACCGTCGACTGGTCCCGTTCCCGCCGTACCGACTAGCCCAGCGCCTGGCGCAGGTCCGTCAGCAGGTCGTCGATGTTCTCGATGCCCACCGAGAGCCGGACCAGGTCCGCCGGGACCTCCAGGGCCGAACCCGCCACGCTCGCGTGCGTCATCCGGCCCGGGTGCTCGATCAGCGACTCCACACCGCCCAGCGACTCGCCCAGCGTGAACAGCTTCGCGCGGTTGCAGACCTCGACGGCCGCCTCCTCGCCGCCCTCCACACGGAACGAGATCATCCCGCCGAACGCCTTCATCTGCTTGGCGGCGATCTCGTGCCCCGGGTGCTCCGGCAGCCCCGGGTACAGGACCTGGGTGACCTTCGGGTGCTGGGTCAGCATCTCGGCGACCTTGGTCGCGTTCTCGCTGTGCCGGTCCATGCGGACGGCGAGCGTCTTGATGCCGCGCAGCACGATCCAGGAGTCGAAGGGACCGGCGACCGCGCCCATCGCGTTCTGGTGGTACGCCAGTTCCTCGCCGAGCGCCTCGTCCGCCGTCACCAGCGCACCGCCGACGACGTCCGAGTGGCCGCCCATGTACTTGGTCAGCGAGTGCACGACGACGTCCGCGCCGAGCGACAGCGGCTGCTGGAGGTAGGGGGAGGCGAAGGTGTTGTCGACGACCAGCTTCGCGCCCGCCGTGCGGGCCACGTCCGCGACCGCCGCGATGTCGGTGATGCCGAGCAGCGGGTTCGACGGCGTCTCGACCCAGATCACCTTCGTACGGTCGTTGACCGCGGCGCGCACGGACTCGACGTCGGAGGTGTCCGCGACCGAGAAGTCCACGCCCCAGCGCTGGACCACCTTGGCGAAGAGTCGGAAGGTGCCGCCGTAGGCGTCGTTCGGGACGACGACGTGGTCGCCGGGGGCCAGCAGCGTCCGCAGCAGGCAGTCCTCGGCGGCGAGACCGGAGGCGAAGGCGAGGCCGCGCCGGCCGCCCTCCAGGGCCGCGAGGTTCTCCTCCAGGGCCGTGCGGGTGGGGTTGGCGCTCCGGCTGTACTCGTAACCGCCGCGCAGCCCACCGACGCCGTCCTGCTTGTAGGTGGACACCTGGTAGATGGGCGGGACGACCGCGCCGGTCAGCGGGTCGGCCGTGTTGCCCGCGTGGATGGCGCGGGTCTCGAAGCTCTGGTGCGTGTGCTCGTCGCTCATGAGGCAGGAGCGTAGTCCTGAGCACGGCTTACCGCCGCCCATCGTCTCACCGGGTGTCTCAGCCCGTGGCGCACGGACCGCCGGGGTCCTCGCCGGGAGGCGAGTCGGGGAGGGACGGGCGGCGGGGCCGCGCGGGCCGTCCTGGACAATGGACGCATGGAGATTCTCTGGTTCCTGCTCGCGATGGGGCTGCTGTTCGCGGTCCTCGCTCCGTATCTGAGGCGCCGCCGCGGCGGAATCCATCAGGTGGCGCCCGGCTCGCCGGACGCCGCGGACCCCGAGGCGTACGGCTTCCTGCGCCAGGAGGAGCAGGACGTACGGATGCCGGGACCGGACGCCGACCTGCTCGACGTCCTCGACGTGGTCCAGGCGACGCAGGACTGGCGGGCGGCCTCCCAGCTCCTCGCCGGCACGGAGAAGGAGGGCGAGGTCCGCTGGCAGCGCGTCCAGGCGTTCGCGGGCGCGGCCTCCCTGGAGCTCCAGCAGCAGCCCGGCGTCGGAGGCGCGTGGCTGCGCGCCTGGCGCGCCGACTCGCCCAAGGACCCCGGCGGGGCCGCCGTGCACGCCGAGTTCCTGGTGCAGCAGGCGTGGCGGTCCTCCGCGGCCGGTACCGACGACTTCCGGATCATCCTCGAAGAGGCGAAGAAGGTGAGCGAGGAGGCGGCGCTGCTCGCCCCCGGCGACCCCGTCCCGTACATCGTGCAGCTCGCCGTCGCCCGCGGACTCGGGTACAGCCACGAGGAGTTCGACCAGGTCTGGGCGAAGATCATCGACCGCGCCCCGCAGCACATGGGCGCGCACCTGGCCGCCCTGCACTACTGGTGCGAGAAGTGGCACGGCTCGCGCGAGGACGCCGACCGCTTCGCGACGGCGGCCGCGGCCCGGGCGCCGCAGGGCTCGCTGCTCGCCGCGCTGCCGCTGTTCGCGGTCTACGAGCACCTGCCCGAGGTCGTCCTCGTCCAGGACTTCTTCGGGACCGAGGTGGTGCGCCGGGCGATGGAGGGCGCGCTGTACGCCGTCCACTCGGCCCGTCCCGACAACCCGATGCTCGCCCACGTACGGCACCTGCTCGTGCTCTTCCTGGTGCGCGCCGAGCGCTGGTCCGAGGCGATGCACCAGCTCGTGCGCGTGGACGGCCACGTCGGCGCGCTGCCGTGGACGCTGAACGCGGACCCGGCCGCGGAGTACACGGTGTACCGGAACCTGGCGGTGGCCGGGTACGAGGCGAACGGCGGAAGCCCGGCGACCCTGCCCCGGTAGCGGAAGCCTGGCGGGCCCGCCCCGGGTAACGGAACCCGGCGGGCGGCCCCGGCCCTGGAACGGGAGCCCGGCGGCCCCGGCGGGCGGCCCTGCCCCGGCAGCGGGAGCCCGGCGGCCCCGGCGGGCGGCCCTGCCCCGGCAGCGGGAGCCCGGCGACCCTGCCCCGGTAACGGATCGGGCGGAGGAGCGCAGGTGGGGCGGCCTTTACCGGTGGACGGCACACACGTGGATGGGTGATACTCCGCTTCCCCCCACAGCCCGAACGATCACCTTTCTCCGTGGGGGAACTCTGCCCAATGGGCGCTTCTCTGCGCGCGCTGCGCGCCCTCGTGCTGCTTGCCGGCTTCTATCTCCTCGGCCTCGGCGTGCTGGTCGTGCTCGGTCTCATCGACTGGGCGGCCACGCTCTGGACCCCCGGTCCCTGGGCGCTCAAGTTCTACGTCGTCACCGCCGTGCTGGCGATCCCCGTCGTGCGCGGCATGCTCATGCTGCGCACCCCCCTGGACGAGATCACCACGAGCGTCCTCGTCACCGAGGCGGACGAGCCGAGGCTCTGGCGGACCGTACGGGAGCTGGCCGAGCGGGTCGGGACCCGGGCACCGGACGAGATCCGGCTGACCGGTGAGGTCAACGCCGCCGTCAGCGAGGACTCCCGGCTCCTCGGTCTGCTGGGCGGCCGGCGCCGCCTCTACCTGGGCCTTCCCCTCATGGCAGGGCTCTCCGAGGCCCAGTTGCGGGCCGTCCTCGCCCACGAGTTCGGGCACTTCGTCCACGCCGACACCCGACTCTCCGGCATCACCGCCCGCGGCCGCGTCCAGGTCGCGCGGACCGTCGCGCACTTCGAGGAGAAGGCGGGCGGGAAGGTCGCCAAGGAGCGGGCGCGGCAGGAGAAGAAGGCCGCCAAGCGGCTCGCCAAGGGCAAGAAGGCGCACGCGATCGACACGACCGGCGTGGGGTTCACCTTCCGCACGATGGCGCGGATCTACACGGCCTACGGACGGTTCTCCCTGCGGGCCACCCAGGCCGACTCGCGCCGCCAGGAGCTGGCCGCCGACCTCGCGGCGGCCCGTATCGCCGGGCGGGACGCGACCGCGTCCGCGCTGCGCGAGATCGCCGTCGTGGAGGCGGCCCACGGCTTCTTCCTCGATTCCTACGCGACGATGGGAGCCGAGTTCGGCCTGCTGCCCCCGCGTGGTGAGGTGATCGGCGGCGTACGGCACCTGCTCGCCGCGCGCTCGGAGGAGCTGGACGACCTGCGGTACGACCTGCCGACGCGGCCGGCCTCCCCGTACGACTCCCACCCGCCCATGGCCGAACGGGTCGCCCTCCTCGAAGCCCTGCCCGACGACGGCGGCGGCGCGCGGCCGTCCGGCCCCTCGCTCACGCTGCTCGTCTCGCCGGAACGTTCCCTCACCGCCGTGGAGGACGTCTCGCTGACGGCGGACGCGCTGCACATGCGGCGGGTGGAGTGGGCGGAGCTGGTCCATGAGGCGATGACCGCGCATTCCGTTCACGAGTCGGAGCCGGTGCGGCGCGCGACGGCCGAGGCGACCGGCGCGGTGGCGGACACGGCGACCGGCACGGCAACCGGCGCGGTGGGCGAGGGCGCCGCGCCCTCGGCACGGCCCGCGCTGGACGCGCTGCTCGACGCGATCGACGCCGGCAAGGCTTGGGCGATCACCGACCGGCTCCCGAAGTCCGAGCAAGCGGGCGCCGCGACCGGCCGCGCCGCCCGTGAGTTCGCCCGGCCGGTGCTGCGGCGGGGCCTGTCCCAGCTGGTGACGGACGCGCTGACCGAGGACGGCCGGGCGCGCTGGGAGCTGTCGTGGGCGGCTCCGGCGAGCCTGCGGCTGCCGCCCGGCTACGAGGCCGAACTCCCGGCGGCCCTGGACGCGGCGGTCGCGGACCGCCCGGACACCGCTCCCCTCCGCCTGCTTCTGCACACCCCGTAAGAAACACAGGTCCTCATCGTGATCATCCTCTGGATCATCCTGACCCCCCTCGTCCTGGGCGTGCTGGCCCTCGGGCTGTACTTCCTCAAGGCCATCGTCCAAGGCACCATCGAGGGCATGCGCGAGGGCCGGAACTACGATCCGGACGCCGAGGCCGCCGCCGAGGAGACGGCCGCACGCGTCGCGGCCCTGGGGCTGCTGCCTCCCGAGCGCCAGAACACCGAACTGCCCGCGCCGCTGCAGCCCGCGCTCGTCGTGGCCATGGCGGCGGCCAGGGCCGGTGACTGGCAGCCCGCCGCCGACCTCCTGGACGGGACGGCCGCCCGGCGCGAGTGGGAGCTGCGCACCCACTTCTGCGAGCAGCTGGCCCACGTGGCCGCAGACGACGACACCTGGCTGCTGACGTGGGAGGCCGCCCGCCCCGACGACGCGGGGGCGGCCCTTCTGCGGGCACGCAGCACCGTCATCCTGGCCTGGAAGGTGCGGGGAGCGAAGCGCGCGCAGTACACCACCCAGGAACAGTTCCAGGGCTTCCGCAGCACCCTGCTCCGCTCGATCGACGAGCACACGCGCGCCGAGGCGCTGGCGCCCGAGGACGACCCGGCTCCGTACGTGGGCCGGATCTGGACGGCGCTCGGCCTCGGTCTCCCGCACGAGGAGATGCACGGCGTCTGGAAGGAGATCACCCACCGCGCCCCGCACCACTACGAGGCCACGTTCTCGGCGCTGCAGTACTGGTGCGCGAAGTGGCGCGGTTCCGAGGAGCTCGCCCGCGCCTTCGCCGTGCGGGCGGCGGCCGGCGCCCCGGCCGGGACGCTGATGTCGGTGTTCCCGCTGATCGCCCACTTCGAGCACGACGACTCGGACACGGCCGACGTCGACCGCACCCCCGAGATGTACGCGACGGTCGACGCGGTCCTCGCGGACGTGGCCGCGGCCGATCCGGACCATCCGCGGCTGCCCGAGGTGCGGCACCTGCTGGCGTACTACCTGTACCTGCAGGACCGCTGGGACGAGGCGCTGGAGCAGTTCCGCCTGGTGGACGGCCACGCGGGCGCGTTCCTGCCGTGGCGCCACCGGGGCAACGCGGCGGAGGAGTTCTGCCGGATGCGCGACGAGTGCGTGGCCAACGGTTCGGGCACCTGAGCACCACCGGGGCCGGGAGCGGAATCCCCTCCTGCCCCCGGGCGTTCTTACAACGCCCACCGTCGAGGAGATGCCGCATGTTCCTGTCACGCACCCCTGTCCTCCCCACGCCCGAGCAGGCGCTGAAGGGCCGCTCCGAGCCCGAGTTCACGGTGCCCGAGCGCCACACCGTGCTCGGCAACCCGCTGCTCGGCCCGTACCCCGAGGGCCTCGAGGTCGCGGACTTCGGTCTCGGCTGCTTCTGGGGCGCCGAGCGCAAGTTCTGGCAGACCGAGGGCGTCTGGACGACCCTCGTCGGCTACCAGGGCGGCCTCACGCCGAACCCGGCATACGAAGAGGTCTGCTCCGGCCTCACCGGCCACACCGAGGCCGTCCGGGTCGTCTTCGACCCGCGGCGGGTCTCGTACGAGGAGCTGCTCAAGCTCTTCTGGGAGTCGCACGACCCGACCCAGGGCTTCCGCCAGGGCAACGACGTCGGCACCCAGTACCGCTCCGCGGTCTATACCCACTCCCCCGCCCAGGCCGAGGCGGCCGAAGCCTCCCGGGCCGCGTACCAGAAGGTCCTGACGGGCTCCGGCTACGCCACGATCACCACGGAGATCCTCCCGGCCGAGGGCCGCCCGTTCTACCCGGCGGAGGGTTACCACCAGCAGTACCTGGACAAGAACCCGGCCGGCTACTGCGGCATCGGCGGTACGGGCGTCTCCTGCCCGATCGGCGTCGCGAAGGCCGACTAGGGCTCCTGCGAAAGTCCCGCCTCGGCCCGCGACGCCCGGCACACCCCTGGGCCGCGAGGGCCGAGGATGGGCCGCCCGGACGGTGGAGCGCCCTCAGGGCGTCGGGGACGCCAGGCCCGTCCGCCAGGCCCAGGCGGCGATGCCGACCCTGTTCCGTACGCCCAGCTTGGCCTGGACGTTGGCGACATGGGTCTTCGCCGTGCCGGGCGTGATCACGAGTTCGGCCGCGATCTCGGCATTCGTCAGGCCCTCCGCGACCAGGCGGGCGATCTCGCGTTCACGCGGGGTCAGCGGGTCCTGAGGTGGCGTGCGCCCGGACGCGGGGGCGAGGTGGCGCAGCAGGCGGACCGTGATCTGCGGGCCGATGAGGGTGTCGCCGGCCATCGCCGCCCGTACCGCCTCGATCAGCAGGGCCGGCCCCGAGCGTTTGAGCAGGAAGCCGCAGGCGCCGTGGCGCAGGGCGGTGCGGACGTAGTCGTCGAGGTCGAAGGTGGTCACGACGATCACCTTCGTCGTGGCGGAGAGCCGCCGGGTGACCTCCAGGCCGTCCAGCTTCGGCATCCGGATGTCGGCCAGGACGACGTCCGGGCGCAGCGTACGGGCGAGGTCGACGGCCGTGGAGCCGTCGGCCGCCTCGGCGACGACAGTCATGTCGGGTTGCGAGTCGAGGACGAGCCGGAAGCCGCTGCGGACGTCTTCCTGGTCGTCGGCGATCAGGATGCGGGTGGTCATGCGCTGTCTCCTGTCAGGGGCAGCGTGGCGGTCAGGCGCCAGACGCCGTCGTGGACGGGCGCGGTGTGCAGGCTTCCGCCGGCCGCGCGGACGTGTGCGGCGAGGGCGAGCAGTCCGGTGCCGCCTCGTTCGCGCGCGGAAGGGCGGGGGCGCGCCCCGTCGTTGGTGACGGTGAGGCGTACGCCCCCTTCCGCGAGGGTGAGTTCGACGTCGGCCGAGGTCGCCCCGGGGGCATGGCGGCGGACGTTGGTCAGCGCCTCGGTCACCACCCGGTGGAGGGTGGCGGCGGTCTCCCGGGAGAGCGCGCGCTCCACGCCGTCGGCGATGGCGAGGCGGCTCGCGGTCCGCCCCTCCTCGCCGAACCTGTCGACCAGCGCGACGACTTGGGCGAGGCCGGGAAGGGGTGCGCGCTCCGTGTCCGGCGCGGTGCGCAGCAGCGCGACCGTACGGTCGAGGGAGGCGAGGGCGGCGAGTCCGGCACGCTCGATGCGTTCCAGGGCGGGCAGGGCGGCGGACGGGTCCTGGCCGGCGACGAACCGGGCTGCCTGCGCCTGCGCGACGATGCCGCTGATGTCGTGGGCGACGAAGTCGTGCAGGTCGTGGGCGAGCAGGAGCTGCTGGGCCCGGCGCGCCTCGCGCACGGCGCGGGCCCGGCGCCGGTCCGTGAGGCGCGGGTAGCCGCCGACGACGGCCGCGCCCAGCGAGGGCAGACACCAGAAGGCGCTCATGCCGACGTGCTCGAAGAAGGAGGCGGCCGGCAGGAGCGGCACCGTCCACAGGGCCGTCGCCACCGCGGCGAGGCCCCCGCCGGCGAGCGCCTCGCGACGCGGCGCCCAGCGGTAGGCGACCGCCTGCAGCGCGACGAGCAGACAGGCGGCGGCGAGCAGCGGTCGCGACTGCTCGTACGTACCGTCGACGAGCGGCAGTACGGCGAGCAGCGCCGCCCCGGCGAGGCCGGCCGTCCGCCCCGCGTACGCCCGCCGTGCGCGAGGCGGACCGGGCCACGCTCCCGGAACCGCCGCCGTGACGAGCGCGCCCCCCGCGATCAGCGCCGGCCCGGACGCCACCCACACCCCTGTCATGTCCTCACCCCCGCGCTCACCCTACGGACCCTGCCGCCCGCCCGCCCTCTGCCGATCGGCAGAGGGCGGGCGCGTCCCGGCGCGAGGATCTGCCGGTCGGCGGATGGGCCCCCGGCCCCGGCCCGGACGAAGCTGACCGGGTCAACCGGACGCGGTGCCGAACGGGCCGCGGGAGAAGGGACCCTGAGCATGAAGACAGCCGTGGAAACAGTCGTCGACACCCCGCCCCGCTGGGTGGTCCGGACCGCCCACCTCGCCGCGCTCGCGCCTCTGCCCAGCGGGCTGTGGCGGCTGGCCGCCGCCTTCGGCATCCCGGTCGGTTTCAGCGGCGCCGACGAGCTGGCCGACGTCGAGCCCGGCGGCTTCTTCTCGCTCTACATGATCGGCCTGACCCTGTTCGCCGAGGCTCTCGGGCTCCTCGCGCTGGGGCTCGTCCAGTCCTGGGGGCAGGTCTTCCCCCGCTGGGCGCCCCTGATCGGCGGGCGTCGGGTGCCGACCTCGTTCACGGTGCCGCTGGCGGGGGCGGGGGCGCTCGCTCTGATCACGATCACCACGCTCGGCGCCTTCGGCTGGAACAGCCCGGAGGCCATGGGCCATCCCGAGTCGCCCCAGGGGATCGCCTACCTGGTCATGACCGCCTGCTACGTGCCGTTGCTCGCCTGGGGCCCGCTGCTCGCCGTCGTCACCGCGCATTATTGGCTGCGCCGTCGGCGGGCCGCGTCGCTAGACTCGGCCGTATGGGTTCGTACTACTTCTTTCTCTGATTCCGGCCGCGGACACGGCGTGACCCGCTGACCGGCGCCCCCCTGGGCGCGGCAGTGGTGGTCCCGGTGTCCCTTGCCCCGGCCCGGAAGAACCCCACTCCTCAGGGAAAGATCCCATGCGCGACCGCGCCCACATGACCGTCAAGGACGTCTCCAAGGCATACGGGGACCGCTCCGTCCTCGACCGGATCTCGTTCTCCGTCCGACCCGGCGAGAAGACCGCCGTCATCGGTGAGAACGGCTCCGGGAAGTCCACGCTGCTGCGACTGCTCGCCGGGGCGGATGCCCCCGACGCCGGGGAGGTCACCGTCCGTTTCCCCGGCGGCACCGCCCACCTCGCCCAGACGCTCGCCGAGACCTTCGGCGTCGGCCCCGAGCACACCGTGCGGGACACCGTCGACGCGGCGCTCGCCGAGCTGCGTTCGATGGAGCGGCGGATGCGGGCCGCCGAGGAGTCGCTCGGCTCAGCGACGGCCGCGGAACTCGCCGCGTACGGCGAGCTGGTGGCCCGGTACGAGGAGCGCGGCGGGTACGAGGCCGACGCCCGGGTCGACGCCGCTCTGCACGGACTCGGCCTCGGACGGGTCCGATACGAACGCCGGATCGGCACGCTGTCCGGCGGCGAACAGTCCCGGCTCGCCCTCGCCTGCGTCCTGGCCTCGGGCGCCGAACTCCTACTGCTCGACGAGCCGACGAACCATCTCGACCGGGCCGCCGCCGACTGGCTGGAGGAGCGGCTGCGGACCCATCGCGGCACGGTGGTGGCCGTCACCCATGACCGCGCGTTCCTGGAGGGGATGGCGACGGCGATCCTGGAGGTCGACCGGGCTACGCGCGCGGTGAGCCGGTACGGCGACGGCTGGTCCGGCTACCGCGCGGCGAAGGCCGCCGACCGCCGCCGACGGGTGCGGGAGCACGAGGAGTGGCGGGAGGAACTGGCCCGTACGGAGCAGCTGGTGGCCGCGGCCGGGCAGCGGCTCGCGGTGTCCGGAAAGGATCCGCGGCAGGGCTTCGGCAAGCATCGCCGTTCGCACGAGAACAAGCTGTCCGGCCAGGTCAGGGCGGCTCGGGTGCGACGGGAACAGCTCCTCCGAGATCTGGTGCCGGCCCCGCCGGAGCCCCTGCGCTTCACGGCCCGGGTCCGGACGGCCGCCGAACGCGGATCGCGGCCCCGGCTCCTCGCCGAGCTCACCGACATCGTGGTCGGCGACCGGCTGCGCCTGGACAAGCTGCGCGTCGAGGCGGGCGACCGGCTCCTCGTCTCGGGGCCCAACGGGGCCGGGAAGACCACTCTGTTGCGGGTTCTCGCCGGCGATCTGCGCCCGGACGGCGGCACGGTCGTCGGGCCCGCCCGCATCGGGTACCTGGCTCAGGAGCTGCCCGCCGTACCGTCCCGCGAGCCGCTGCTCACGGCGTACGCGGCGGGCCGCCCCGGCCTGCCCGAGGAGCACGCGGACGAACTGCTCGCCCTCGGGCTCTTCCGGGAGGAGGACCTGGCCGTGCCCGTCGCCGCGCTGTCGGTGGGTCAGCGGCGGCGGCTCGAGCTGGCCCGGCTGGTGACCCGGCCCGCCGACCTGCTCGTTCTGGACGAGCCGACCAATCATGTGGCGCTCTCGCTGGTGGAGGACCTGGAGGCGGCCCTGGCCGCCTTCGAGGGTGCGGTGGTCGCGGTCTCCCACGACCGCCGCTTCCGCGCGGGCTTCGGCGGCGCCCGGCTGGAGCTGCGCTCAGGCGCTCCCGCCGTCTGACGCGGCCTGGGCGGCACGGATCGCCGCCGCCGTGGCCGCCGGGTCGTAGCCGTCCGGGACGCCGTCGATCAGGAGGATGTCGCCCGCCATGTGCCGGGCGCGCAGGGGCTTGATCTCCTGGTAGGCGGCGGAGTCGTACCACCGCCGGGCGTGGTCGAGCGAGGGGAACTCCACGAGGACGAGGGCGCCCGGCCACGCGCCCTCCAGGACCTCGCGCTCGGGGGCGCCGTGCACGAGGAACCGGCCGCCGAAGGGGTCGAGCGTGGACTGCATGCGGTCGATGTAGCGCAGGACCTCGTCGTGGAGGACGGGCTGGGGGCTCAGGTTCGCCATCGCGTAAGCGGTCATGAACGAAGGATGCCGGGGCGTGACGTGCGGGGTCGATTACCCCGGAGGTCATGCCCCGGCCCTCGCGTGCGTACGGCCCCGGCGACGGCTCCGACGCCTCCCACGGTCCGTCGGCCGCCGTACGCGGCCGGTCAGATGGTGGACGCGTCGATCACGAAGCGGTAGCGCACGTCGCTCGCCAGGACCCGCTCGTACGCCTCGTTGATCTGGTCGGCGCGGATGACTTCGATCTCCGCGCCCAGGCCGTGCTCCGCGCAGAAGTCGAGCATCTCCTGCGTCTCGGCGATGCCGCCGATCATCGAGCCGGCGAGCGTCTTGCGGCCGCCGATCAGCGAGAACAGGTTGAGCGCGATCGGCTCCTCGGGGGCGCCGACGTTCACCAGGGCGCCGTCCGTCTTGACCAGGCTCAGGTAGGCGCCGAAGTCGATCGGGGCCGAGACGGTCGAGACGATCAGGTCGAAGGAGCCGGCGAGCTTCGTGAAGGTCTCCGGGTCGCTGGTGGCGTAGTAGTGGTCGGCGCCGAGCTTGAGGCCGTCCTCCTGCTTCTTCAGCGACTGGCTGAGCACGGTCACCTCGGCGCCGAGCGCGTGGGCGATCTTCACGCCCATGTGGCCGAGGCCGCCGAGGCCGACGATCGCGACCTTCTTGCCCGGGCCGGCCTTCCAGTGCGCGAGCGGCGAGTAGAGGGTGATGCCGGCGCAGAGCAGCGGGGCGGCCTCGTCGAGGGCGATGCCGTCGGGGATGCGCAGGGTGTAGTTCTCGTCGACGACGATGTGGGTGGAGTAGCCGCCGTAGGTCGGCTCCCCGTTCTTGTCGAGGGCGTTGTAGGTGCCGGTGCCGCCCTGGACGCAGTACTGCTCCAGGCCCTGGAGGCAGTACTCGCACGCCCGGCAGGAGTCGACGAAGCAGCCGACGCCGACGCGGTCACCGACCTTGTGCCGGGTGACCCCGGCACCGACCTCGGTGACGACGCCGGCGATCTCGTGTCCGGGGACCATCGGGAAGATGCCCTCGCCCCAGCCGTCGCGGGCCTGGTGGATGTCGGAGTGGCAGATGCCGGCGTACGCGATCTCGATGAGGACGTCGTGCTCGCCCACCGCGCGCCGAGGCACCGTGGTGCGCTCCAGCGGGGCGTTCGCGACGGGTGCGGCATAGGCGGCTACGGAGGAAACGTTCGTGGTCATGGCGGCAAGCCTGCCGGAGCGCGAAGGAGGTACCCAGGCCCCTGTTCTGCCTACGTCCGGCGTGCCTACCACTGGCAGGGACAGGAACAGCCGTCCGTCCGGTCGTACGACCTGGGATAATCGGGCTGCATGGATCTCAGTGCCGAACTCAGCGAATTCCTGCGCTCGCGCCGGGCCCGGCTGAAGCCGGAGGACGTGGGCCTGCCGGAGTTCGGGCGTCATCGCCGCGTCCCGGGGCTGCGGCGGGAGGAGCTGGCGCAGCTGGCCGGGGTGTCCGTGGCGTACTACACCCGGCTCGAGCAGGGCAACGGCCGCAATGTGTCCATGGAGGTGCTGGACTCGATCGCGCGGGCGCTGCGGCTGAGCGACACCGAGCGGGCGCATCTGACGCATCTGGCGAAGCCGACGGCGAAGAAGAAGCACCGGGCGGCGATCACGCGGCCCCAGCAGGTGCGGCCCGGGCTCCAGCATCTGCTGGACTCGATGGACGGTGTCCCGGCGCTCGTCCTGGGGCGGCGGCTGGACATCCTGGCCTGGAACCGGATGGCGCGGGCGCTGCTCGGCGACTTCGTGGCGATGGAGCCCGAGGAGCGCAACATGGCTCGGCTGATCTTCCTGGGGCCGAACGCGCGTGATCTGTACCTGGACTGGGAGTGCAAGGCGACCGAGGTGGTGAGCGTGCTGCGGCTGTACGCGGGCTGCTACCCGGACGATCCCGCGCTGCTCGCGCTGGTCGGTGAGCTGTCGGTGAAGAGCGAGGAGTTCCGCTCGCTGTGGGCGGCGCACACGGTCGCGGACAAGGGGCACGGCAGCAAGCGGCTGCGGCATCCGCTGGTGGGCGAGATGACGCTGTCGTACGAGAGTTTGAAGGTGGCGGGGGCGGACCCCGACCTCGTGCTCGTGACCTATCACGCGGAGCCGGGGACGGCCTCGGCGGACGCGATGCGGCTGCTGGCTCAGTGGGGCGTGGAGTCCGAGGACGTCGTGCGGTGAGGCCGGTCCGACCCGCGCGTACGGAAACGGCGGTCCGACCCGCGCGTCCGGTGACGCCGGTCCGACCCGCGCCTACGGAAACGGCGGCTCCCTCGGGTTCGAGGGGCCGCCGTTCGCGTCACCGTACGGGCGTCAGATCGCCGAGCCGGCCTTCCACGCCGACCAGCTCATGTTCCAGCCGTTGAGGCCGTTGTCGGGTGCGATCGTCTTGTCCTTGGAGTTCTTGACGATGACGACGTCGCCGACGATGGAGTGGTCGTAGAGCCAGGCGGCCATCTGGTTCGGGTCGCCGGCGCCCTTGACGTCGTTCAGGCCCACGCAGCCGTGGCTGGTGTTGGCCGAGCCGAAGATGGAGTCCGGGCCCCAGTAGTTGCCGTGGATGAACGTGCCCGACGTGGACAGGCGCATGGCGTGCGGGACGTCCTTGATGTCGTACTCGCCCTTGCCGTCGTCGTCGGTGAAGCCGACGGTGGCGCCGTTCATCCGGGTCTCCTTGAACTTCTCGGAGATCACCATCTGACCGTTGTAGGTCGGGTTCTCCGAGGAGCCGGCGGAGATCGGGATGGTCTTGATCGTCTTGCCGTCCTGCTTGACCGTCATGGTCTTGGTGGCGACGTCGACGGTGGAGACCTGGTTGCGGCCGATCTTGAAGGTGACGGTCTTCTGCTGGACACCGTAGACGCCTTCGGCACCCTCGACCCCGTCGAGGTTCAGCTTCAGCGTGACGGTCGAGCCCTCGGCCCAGTAGTCGTCGGGACGGAAGTCCAGGCGCTGGGAGTTGAACCAGTGCCCGACGACTTCCTGGCCGCTGCTGGAGGAGACCGTGATCCCGCTCTGGACGGCCTTCTTGTCGGTGATCGCCTTGTTGAAGTTGATCGAGACCGGCATGCCGACGCCGACGGTGGAGCCGTCCTCCGGCGTGAAGCTGCCGATGAAGCTGTTGGCCTGCGAGACGGTGGTGAAGGAGGAGTTCTCGTGGGCCTCCAGACCGTCCGCGTCCTTGGCGGTGGCGGCGATCTTGTAGACGGTGGAGCGCTTCAGCTGCTTGCTGGGCTTCCAGCTCAGCTTGTCGGCGGACATCTCGCCCTCGACGGGCTTGCCCTCCGCGTCGGTCATGGTGACCTCGGAGAGCGTGCCCTCGGTGACCTTGACCTCGGTGCCGTTGTTGATCGACACGTTGTCGGCGCCGTTCTTCGGCGAGATGGCTATCTGGGCCTTCGACGTCTTCTGCGCCGCGGCCTCGTCGACCTGAGCCTGTGACTGCGACGCGGAACTGTCGGGGGCACCGCCCTTGTCCCCGTCACTGCACGCCGAGAGCACCAATACGCCGCCGAGCACCGCGGCCGTCGCCGCCAGGCCCCTCCGGCGCTTGCTGTCCGTCATCACACGCTTCTCCATCGTCGCCGAATCCCTGCCAACACTCGTCTGAACATCCATATGACCCCCCGCGGTTCCGTCACCGGGCGGTTTGTGGGGAACGCCACTGATCCACACGTCGTCGTGGAGCGTCCGGTTCCCGTACAGCGGGAAGCCCCGGCACGGGGGGCCCGTACCGGGGCTTCCAGAGGCGCTGTGCCCCCCTGCTAGACCCGTTCCCCGCCGTCCGCGTCGTACGCGTCCTCGTCCTCGTCCTCGTCGTCGTCGTCCACCTCATCTTCCTCGTCGAGGTCCCACTCCTGGGCATCGGGGTCGTAGTCGATCTCCTCGCTGCTCCAGGAGGCCTGGACGAGCTCGATCCCGGGGACCTGGCTGACGAGGTCGAACGGCTCGATGAGGTACGCCAGGGCCTCGGCGCTGTCCTCGCGCACGGCGGACCGGGCGTGCCCGCGCTCGTCGTCGGGCATGAACTCGTCGGTGTCGATCCGGCCCACGGCCGCCTCGGTGAGCTCCTCGGGGCCGTCGATCTCCAGGACGACTTCCACCCGAAGTCGTACATAACGTGATGTCTCGGAAGTACTCATACGTGGGAGCGTAGGCTGCGCGGGCGCTCGACTTTCCTGCGACCCGCTGTGTTCATTAGCATCGGCGCACCTACCAATTCGCGGTTTCCGCAAGGGGGATCGAATCTCCGTGTCCGTCGCCCGACGTCCACTGCTGACCGCCACGGCGGCCGGGACACTGCTGGTCGCGCTGTGGTTCGTTCCGTCCGCGAACGCCACCGACGAGGAACGGGTCACCTCGACGCAGCAGGAGCGCGAGGCGACCGAGAACCGTCTCGCGGAGACCGGCGGCCCGGACACGACGCCGTATCTGATCGGCGGGACGGGTTTCCTCGCCGTGGGAGCGGGTTTCGTGGCGCTGGCGATGAGACGCGGCGGCCGGGTCCACTGAGTCGTACGCCGGCAGGGCCGCCTCCCCGCGCCCGGGGAGGCGGCCCTGCCGTCTCGTCCGTGACGGTTACGCGAGCGGCCCGGTGACGGGCTCCACGGCGGCGACGAGCCTGCCCTCCCGTACGAAGGCGTCGGCGGCCTCCAGGTCGGGGGCGAGGAAGCGGTCCGGGCCCGGCCCCTCGACGCCGGCGGCGCGCAGGGCGTCGATGGCGGCCTGCGAGGCGGGGGCGGGGGTCAGGCCGCGGCGGAGCTCGATGCCGCGGGTGGCGGCGTAGAGCTCGACGGCGATGATCCGGTTGAGGTTGCCGATCGCGGTGCGCAGCTTGCGGGCGGCGGACCAGCCCATGGAGACGTGGTCCTCCTGCATCGCTGAGGACGGGATGGAGTCGGCGGAGGCCGGGACGGCCAGCCGCTTCATCTCGCTGACCAGGGCGGCCTGGGTGTACTGGGCGATCATCAGGCCCGAGTCGACGCCGGCGTCGTCGGCGAGGAAGGGCGGCAGGCCGTGGGACCGGTTCTTGTCGAGGAGCCGGTCGGTGCGGCGCTCGGCGATGGAGCCGAGGTCGGCGGCGGCGATGGCGAGGAAGTCCAGGACGTACGCGACGGGGGCGCCGTGGAAGTTGCCGTTGGAGCGCACCTGACCGTCGGCGAGGACCACCGGGTTGTCGACGGCGGAGGCGAGCTCGCGCTCGGCGACCGTACGGGCGTGGGCCATGGTGTCGCGGCCGGCGCCGGCCACCTGCGGGGCGCAGCGCACGGAGTACGCGTCCTGGACGCGCGGGGCCTCTTCCTCCTGGAAGTGACCGGTGAGGCCGGAGCCCTTGAGCACGGCGAGCATGTTGGCGGCGGAGGCGCCCTGGCCCGGGTGGGGGCGGATGGCGTGCAGCTCCGGTTCGAGGACCTTCTCGGTGCCGAGGAGGGCTTCGAGGGAGAGGGCCGCGGTGATGTCGGCCGACTTGTAGAGGGTGTCGAGGTCGGCGAGGGCCATGATCAGCATGCCGAGCATGCCGTCGGTGCCGTTGAGGAGGGCGAGGCCCTCCTTCTCGCGCAGTTCGACGGGCGCGATCCCGGCGGCGGCGAGCAGCTCACCGGCGGGCCCGACGCTGCCGTCGGGGCCTTCGGCGTCCCCCTCGCCCATCAGCGTGAGCGCGCAGTGGGAGAGCGGCGCGAGGTCGCCGGAGCAGCCGAGCGAGCCGTACTCGTGCACGACCGGTGTGATGCCGGCGTTGAGGACGTCGGCCATGGTCTGCGCGACCTCGGGCCGGACACCGGTGTGCCCGGAGGCGACGGTCTTGAGCCGCAGGAACATCAGCGCGCGCACGACCTCCCGCTCGACGCGCGGGCCCATGCCGGCGGCGTGCGAGCGGACGATGTTGCGCTGCAGCTGGGCACGGAGCTCCGGGCTGATGTGCCGGGTGGCGAGCGCGCCGAACCCGGTCGAGACGCCGTACACGGGCTCGGGCTTCGCGGCGAGCGCGTCGACGACGGCGCGCGCGCCGGCGAGCGCCCGCACGGCCTCGGCCGACAGCTCGACCCGGGCGCCGTGGCGGGCGACGTCGATGACGTCCTGGGGGGTGGTGCCGGACGTGCCAAGGACGACAGTGTGCATATCCATATTCAGCACCCTACGGACTGAAGAGCGACCTGTCACTAGGTGTCCGCCGCACAGCTCCGCACGGGCCCCGGGGAGCCTTCCGCGCGACGGGCCGACGCATGGCATCGCGGCCCTTCACCGGCGGCGCGCCCGGACTACACCGGCGGCGCGTCACGGAAGCGGCGGCGGTCGCGGGCGCCCGGAGGGGCGTCGGCGAGCTGGATGACCGTGCCGTCGCGGCCCGCCACGACCGGTTTCGACGAGCGGGCCGCCTTCGCCCGGTACTGGGCCGCGTCCGCGAGGCGGAAGAGGCGGCGGGCGGACTTCAGCGGGCCGATGGGGTCGCCCGTCGACGCCACCCCGCAGGCGACGCCCTCACCGAGCTCCAGTTCCCCGGCCCGTACGCACAGTTCGTCCGCGACCGCCACCACCTCGTCCGCGCTCGGTCCCACCGACAGCAGACAGAACTCGTCGCCCCCCAGGCGCGCCGACAGCGCCCCCGGCAGCATCGCCCCGCACCGCGAGAGCACCGAGCCGAACCGTTCCAGCAGACGGTCGCCGACGGCGTGGCCGTGCGTGTCGTTCACCCGCTTCAGGCCGTTCAGGTCGCAGACCACCAGGCTCACCACGGACCCGTCCGCCCGGTACCGCTCGATCGCCTCGTCCAGCCGGGTGTCGACGGCGCGGCGGTTCGCGAGCCCCGTCAGCGGGTCGGTGAAGGCCAGCTTGCGCACCTCCTCCAGGCGCTCCGCCTGGGCGATGCCCGCCGCCACCACGGCCGCGAGCACCGCCGCGAAGTCGGCGTCGTCGCGGTCGAAGACCCGCGCCCCGGCCGGCCGCGCCACGTACAGCTCGCCCCAGGCCCGGCCGTGCAACACGATCGGCGCGACCACGCAGCAGCCGCGCCCCCGCCGGCGAAGCCCGGTGACGCGGCCCGTGGGGATCCGGTCGCCCGCGGTCTCCACCCAGGCGTCCGGCTCTCCGCCGCCCGCCCACTGCTCGTGCAGGAACTCGGTGATCTCGGGGAACTGGTGGACGGGGTACGTCTCCGCGTCGGGGAACTCCTCCTCCCCCACCGCCCGCTCCCCGGCGTTCACCAGCACCTTCAGCCGCCCGTGGTCCCGCTCCCAGACGGACAGTGCGGCGAAGTGCCCGCCGAGCCCGTCGCGGGCACCGAGCGCCGCCGCCCGCCAGAACTCGCGCGGTGTGTGCGCCGCCGCCATCGCCTGCGCCAGCGCCACCACGGCCCGCAGCCGCACGTCCTCTCCCATTCCTCCAGCTTAGGTAGGTTTCATCCGTTTTTACTTGTGGAGCGTCACGGAAAGTGACATATGGATGAAAGAAGGACATTTCCGCCAGTGTGCAGGGGGCTCACTCACCCGGCCACGCCGGCTTGCGCTTCTCGTTGAAGGCCGCCACACCCTCCGCCCGGTCCCCCGAGAACGCCACCGACCGCCACGCCGCGTCCTCGACCTCCAGGCCCGCCCGCAGGTCCAGGCCCTGCCCGAGCCGCATGGCGCGCTTCGCCGCGCGCAGCCCGACCGGCGAGTTGGCCGCGATCCGTTCGGCCAGCTCCAGGGCGGCCGTCCGCGCGTCCTCCTCCAGCAGGTCGACGAGCCCCAGCTCGCGCGCCTCCACGGCCTCCACCCGGCGCGCCGTGAAGACCAGCTCGGCCGCGCGGGCCGCCCCGACCCGGCGCGGAAGCAGCTGCGTACCGCCGCCTCCGGGGATCACGCCCACCGACACCTCGGGCAGCCCGACCACGGCCGTGGCGTCGGCCACGATCACATCGCAGGCGAGGGCCAGCTCGAAGCCGCCACCGAGCGCGAAGCCGTGCACGGCGGCGACGGTGGGCATCGGCAGCTCCAGGACGCCGGTGTACGCCCCGCGCGCGGTCGGGCGCTGGCGGACGAGCTCGGCGTCGCTGAAGGAGTTGCGCTCCTTGAGGTCGGCGCCGACACAGAACGCGCGGTCGTTGGAGGAGGTCAGCACCGTCACCCGTACCGACGCGTCCTCGGCGAGCGCCGCGCAGGCCGCGCTGATGGAGCGGGCCATCTCGGAGGAGACGGCGTTCATGGCCTTGGGCCGGTCGAGGACGAGCTCGGCGACGTGCCCGACCTTCCGGACCGCGACGAACTCGCCAAAACGCTGCTCCGACTGCTGGGACATGACCGCACCCTCCCGGTTAACGACTGTTCACCGGGGATCCTAGGGGCGGCCCTCTCCACCCGGCACCCCTAGGGGGGAAGCGCCGTCCGCCCCCCCGCGCGGGCGGATGCCTAGGTGGGGCGGCGGCTCAGCTGCCAGGGCTCCACCACGCCGAGTCCGCGCACCGGGCGCTGCCACATCGGCTGGAGCGCGAAGCGGTACGTCGGGGGCTGGTCGCCCTCCTTCTCGGCGCGGGCCGCCTCCTCGGCCGCCTGCGTCTCCGAGACCGGCGCGTCGCCGGTCCGGGTCAGCTCCTTCGCGAGCGCCCCGTCCACCAGAACCGTGTCCTTGGGCGCTATCGAGGTGAGCCGGCTCGCCAGGTTCACCGTCGTGCCGAAGACGTCACCCATGCGGGTCGTCACCGTGCCGAAGGCGATGCCGACGCGCAGCGCCGGCATGGTCTCGTCGTGGCTGAGCGTCTCGATCAGCCGCAGGGCGATCTCGGCGGCCGTGCCGGCGTCGTCGGCGGCGTACAGAACCTCGTCGCCGAGCGTCTTGATCAGCCGGCCGCCGTGCGCGGCGACCAGGTCGGCGCAGGTCGTCTCGAACGCCTCGACCAGCTCGCCGAGCTCCTCCTCCTCCAGGCGGCGGGTCAGCCGCGTGAAGCCGACGAGGTCGGCGAAGCCGACGGCGAGCCGACGGTCGACCATCTCCTCGTCGTCCGCGGCCTGCACGACCCGGCCGGTGGCGGCGGCGAGCTGGCGGCGCCAGACGTAGATCAGGAACTCCTCCAGCTCGGGCAGGAGGAGCTCGACGAGGGGGTACGTGACCTCGGTACGGGTCATGCCGGGCTCGGGCGGCTCGGTGAGGCCCTCCAGGAAAGAGTCGATCTGCCACTCGGCCAGCCGGGCGGTGGTCTGCCCCGTGGACCGGGCGACCTGCACGGCCATCGGCTCGCTGAGCAGCCCCGCCTCCACGAGACCGGCGAGCCGGCGCAGGGCGAGCACGTCGGCCTCGGTGAGCGCCTTGGCCTGGCCGATGTCGGCGAAGCCCATGGCCCGCCAGAAACGGGAGGCCAGCTCCATGGAGACGCCGGCGGTGCGGGCGGCCTGGAAGGGGGTGTAGCGGCGGTCGGCGCCGAGGATGAGCTGTTCGAGGCGGATGGCGAGCGGGTCGTCGGTCGGCTCGGCCGTGTGGTCGACCACATGGTGCGGGGTGGGGTACGCCGGTGGCTCGGCCTCGCCGCCGTTGTGCGCGTCGTCGACGGTCACCGGCCGCCTCCTGCCCGTTCCCTGCCCACTGCCCTGCCGATCTGTCGCCTGGATCGCGCTCCACGATACGACAGGTGTGTGCCAGCTCACGCCCGAACCGTGCCCGGGCCGGTGGGCATCTGTTCCGCCGGAGCGGCCCAGATGCCCTCACGCGCTCTACGACCCAGCGCGTACGTGGACGATGTCGCCCGCCGAGACGGCCTCCGTGCCGCCGCCCTCCGTCGCCACCACCAGGCGGCCGTCGCCGTCCAGCGCAAGCGCCTCGCCCTCCAGCATGCGCTCACCCGGGAGATCCGCCCGGACGCGGCGGCCGAGGGTGGCGCAGCCCGCGGCGTACGCCTCCTGGAGCCCGGAGGCCGCGGGGTCGCCGTCCGCCCGCACCCACTCCCCGTACCAGTGCTCCAGGGACCGCAGGACCGATCGCAGCAGGGTGTCCCGGTCGGTGGAGACCGCGTTCGCGAGGAGCAGCGAGCCCGCCGCGGGGACGGGCAGCTCGTCCTCACGCAGGGTGACGTTGATGCCGAGTCCGACGACGATCGCGTCCTCGCCCGCCCGTTCGGCGAGGATGCCGCCGGTCTTGCGTTCCTCGCCCCCGACGGAAACCAGCAGGTCGTTCGGCCACTTGAGGGAGAGGTCCGCCCCGGCGGACTTCGCGAGCCCGGTCGCCGCCGCGACGCCGGTGAGCAGCGGCAGCCATCCCCAGCGGTGCACCGGCACCGCGGGCTTGAGCAGCACGGAGAAGAAGAGTCCGGACCGGGCGGGCGCGACCCAGCTGCGGTCGAGCCGCCCGCGCCCGGCCGTCTGCTCCTCGGCGACGAGCACCGCGCCCTCGGGCAGTTCGTCGGCGCGGGCGGCCAGGTCGGTGTTGGTGGAGCCGGTGGTGGGGACCACGTCGAGCGAGGTCCACAGACCGTCGGGAAGCACGAGGGCGCGGCGCAGCGCGGCGGCGTTGAGAGGGGGCCGGTCCAGGTCGGACCAGGGGCCTCCTGAGCCATGAGAGGACGTCATGCAAGCCAGACTAGGTGTGGCAAAGACCGCAGTGCCGAACCGTATCGCCGTCGATACGCTACGGGTCAGTAGCCGAGCAGTAGCCCATTCGTAGCCAACGAACCCCCGTGACCAGGCAGGGAGCCGCATCCCGATGTCCGAGTCGGTACAGCCACACGAAATCGACATTCACACGACCGCGGGCAAGATCGCGGATCTGCAGCGCCGTATTGACGAGGCCACCCACGCCGGTTCCGAGCGTGCCGTGGAGAAGCAGCACGCGAAGGGCAAGCTGACCGCGCGTGAGCGCATCGAGCTGCTGCTCGACGAGGGCTCCTTCGTGGAGCTCGACGAGCTGGCCCGGCACCGGTCGACCAACTTCGGGCTGGAGAAGAACCGGCCGTACGGAGACGGTGTCGTCACCGGCTACGGCACGGTCGACGGCCGCCCGGTCGCCGTCTTCTCGCAGGATTTCACGGTGTTCGGCGGCGCGCTGGGCGAGACCTTCGGGCAGAAGATCATCAAGGTGATGGACTTCGCGCTGAAGACGGGTTGCCCGGTCATCGGCATCAACGACTCCGGCGGCGCCCGCATCCAGGAGGGTGTCAGCGCGCTGGGCATGTACGGCGAGATCTTCCGCCGCAACACCCACGCCTCGGGTGTCATCCCGCAGATCTCCCTGGTCGTCGGCCCGTGCGCGGGCGGTGCCGTCTACTCCCCCGCGATCACCGACTTCACGGTGATGGTGGACCAGACCTCGCACATGTTCATCACCGGTCCCGACGTCATCAAGACGGTCACCGGCGAGGACGTCGGCTTCGAGGAGCTGGGCGGCGCCCGGACGCACAACACCACGTCCGGTGTGGCCCACCACATGGCGGGCGACGAGAAGGACGCGATCGAGTACGTCAAGTCCCTGCTGTCGTACCTGCCGTCGAACAACCTCTCCGAGCCGCCGGCCTTCCCGGAGGTCGCCGAGACCGAGGTGAACGACGAGGACCGTGAGCTGGACGTCCTGATCCCGGACTCCGCGAACCAGCCGTACGACATGCACGGCGTCATCGAGCACATCGTGGACGACGGCGAGTTCCTGGAGACGCAGGCGCTGTTCGCGCCGAACATCCTGACCGGCTTCGGCCGGGTCGAGGGCTTCCCCGTCGGCATCGTCGCCAACCAGCCGATGCAGTTCGCCGGTTGCCTGGACATCAACGCGAGCGAGAAGGCGGCGCGCTTCGTCCGCACCTGCGACGCCTTCAACATCCCGGTCATCACCTTCGTCGACGTGCCGGGCTTCCTGCCGGGCGTGGACCAGGAGTACGGCGGCATCATCCGCCGGGGCGCGAAGCTGATCTACGCGTACGCCGAGGCGACCGTCCCGCTGATCACGGTCATCACCCGCAAGGCGTTCGGCGGCGCGTACGACGTCATGGGCTCCAAGCACCTGGGCGCGGACCTGAACCTGGCGTGGCCGACGGCGCAGATCGCGGTCATGGGCGCGCAGGGCGCGGTCAACATCCTGCACCGCCGCACCATCGAGGCGGCCAAGGACGCAAACGAGGCGGCCGCCGAGCGCGCGCGGCTGATCCAGGAGTACGAGGACACGCTGCTCAACCCGTACACGGCGGCCGAGCGCGGCTACATCGACGGTGTGATCATGCCGTCGGACACGCGCCCGCAGATCGTCAAGGGCCTGCGTCAGCTGCGGACGAAGCGGGAATCCCTGCCTCCGAAGAAGCACGGCAACATCCCCCTCTAGGCCCTGACAAGGAGTCGCTGTGATCAAGGTCGTACGAGGAAACCCGACCCCGGAGGAGTTGGCCGCCGCACTGGCGGTGGTCCAGGCCCGGGCCGCGGCGACTGCGGCGGCGTCCGCGGCCGGCGGCGGCCCGGCGGTTCCCGAGAGCTGGTCGGACCCGTCGCGGATCGCGCGCGAGGTACGGCACCGCCCGGGGCCGCGGTCCTGGGCGCGCTCCTACTGGCCGGCGTAGGCGTCGACAGCACCACGGCGAAGGCCGGACCTCTTGTGCGGGAGGTCCGGCCTTCGTGCGTCCCGGCGTCCCGGTGCCGGGGCATCCCGACGTACCGGTGCCGGGGCGTCCCGACGGCGGGACGGACCCGCGGCCTGGCACCCCGGCACCGGCGGACGCCTGGCCGGGCGTCCCGGCGTACCGGCACCGGGCGTCACGCCCTGCGGAGGAAGAGGCCCGCGAGGACCGCGCCCGCCAGGACGATCGCGGCGTTGACGAGGACCGCGATGCCGATGCCGTCGAAGACCGTGCTGGAGGTGACCACGACGGCGCTCATGATCGGCGTGCCCATGGTGATGCCGATCTGCTGGGTCATGGTGGCGAGCCCGGTGGCCATCCCCTGCTCGGAGTCGGGCAGTCCGGAGGTCGCGGTGACCATGAAGCCGACGATGGCGAGCATGTTGCCGACGCCGCCGGCGAAGGTGCCGGCGAGCAGCAGCCAGAGCCAGCTCCGGTCGTCCCCGAGGGCGTAGAGGGAGAGGGTGGCTGCGGCCTGGAGGAGTCCGCCGGCGACGAGCGCCGTACGGGCGCCGTAGCGGCCGATGAACCGGGACGCGTACACCCCGCCGAGGACCGTGCCCGCGCCCAGGACGCCGAAGGACAGCCCGGCGGCGAGCGGCGAGAAGCCCAGGACGTCCTGGAGGTAGAGCGTCATCAGGAAGACCAGCGAGGTCTCGGTGACGAAGGCGACGAGCCCGGCGAGGTTGCCGAGGACGACGGTGCGGCGCGTGAGGATCCGTACGGGGACGAGCGGCGAGGCGGCCCGCCGCTCCACGAACCAGAAGGCGACGAGCAGCGCGGCGCCGAGGGGGAGCGCCAGGGGTTCGGTGGTGAGGCCGTAGACGAGGGCGAGGAGCCCGCCGGTGACGGTGATGGCGCCGGGGACGTCGAGACGGGGGCGGAAGGCGGGGCGGCTCTCCTTCAGGACGGCGGGGGCGACGAGGAGCACGGCGAGGGCGACCGGCACGTTGACGAAGAAGGCCCAGCGCCAGGAGAGCAGGTCGGTCAGGACGCCGCCGAGGACGGCGCCGGTGGTGAACCCGGCCGACATCAGGGCGCCGTTGAGGCCGAGTGCCTTGGCCCGCAGGGGTCCCTCCGGGAAGGAGGAGGTGAGCAGGGAGAGGCCGGCGGGGGTGACCGCGGCGGTGGCGAGCCCCTGGGCGACGCGAGCCGCCATCAGCAACCCGGGACTGGTGGCGAGTCCGCCGACGAGGGAGGAGATCCCGAGGAGCGCCATGCCGGCCAGGAAGAGCCGGCGGCGTCCGACGATGTCGGCGACGCGCCCGAGGAGGAGGGTGAATCCCGCGGCGGCGAGGGCGAAGGCGGTGGCGATCCACTGGAGGTTGGCCAGGGTGAAGCCGAGTCCTTCGCCGATGACGGGGAGCGCGACGTTCAGGATCGAGAAGTCGACGGCCAGCATGAACTGGGCGACGAGGAGGACGAGGAGGACGAGCCGCATGCGACCGTCCATGCGGGCGGGTGAGTCGTCTGTACGGGTGGAGAGCGCGGTGGCGACCATGGACGGACCCCTTAATGGGCTTTCGGTTCCATTAGGATGTCCAGGACCGTAGCAGAGTCGGAGTCATTAATGGAACAGGAGTCCCGTTTGACTGAGAGCCAGCCGGCCGTGCCCGGCACCGTGCGCCCCGGGGGCCGTACCGCGAAGGTGCGCCGGGCCGTCCTCGAAGCGACCGAGGACGCCCTGGCCACGGCGGGCTTCCACGCGCTGAACATGGACCACGTCGCCGCGAGCGCGGGCGTCGGCAAGACGACCGTCTACCGCCGCTGGGGCTCCCCGGTCGGCCTCGTCACCGACCTCCTGCGGGACATGGCGGAGCAGTCCCTCCCCGCCTCCGACACCGGCAGCCTGGCGGGCGACCTGCGGGCCAACGCCACGCTCGTCGTCACCACCCTCACCGACCGGCGGATGGGCGCCGTCTTCCGCGCGGTCATCGCGGCCGCCGCCTGCGACGAGGAGTGCGCCGAGGCGCTGAACGGCTTCTACCGGGCCCGCCTGGAGGAGTGGGCCCCGGTGGTGAAGCGGGGCGCGGCCCGGGGCGAGATCCCGCCGGACACGGACGGCTTCGAACTGCTGCGCGCGGTCTCGGCGCCGCTCTACTACCGCTTCATGATCACGCGTGAGCCGCTGGGCCCCGAGGACGCGGATCGCGCGGTCCGGGCGGCGCTGTCGGCGGCGGGCGACGGAGTGTTCACCCTGCCGTAATGAGGCCGTTGGGCCGGGGCGTCTGAGTACGAGTACTCAGGCGCCCGGGCCGTCGCGGTCGCAGGATCGGAGCATGCTCTGGTCCGACCCGAAGAACGAGCCGCCGAAGGAGATGCGCGACATGCAGGCCATGCTGCGCCGCGCGTCCATCCTGCTGGCCCTGGCGATGGTGGTGGCGATGTTCGTGGCCGGCGTCCACTGACGGGGTCACGGGGCGCCCGAGTGTTTCCGAGGCCGTCCGGGGGCTCGTGAAGGCCCCCCGAGGGCGCCCGCACTGGCTACGCTTTCCCCATGACTGCTGATCGCCGCCGTGTCGTGCTCGCCTCCGCCTCACCCGCCCGTCTCGGACTGCTGCGGCAGGCCGGACTCGCCCCCGAGGTGATCGTGAGCGGCGTCGACGAGGACAAGACGCACGCCCCCACCCCGGCCGAACTCGCCCTCGCGCTCGCCGAGGCCAAGGCCGCGCACGTCGCCGCCCGCCCCGAGGTCTTCGGCGCACTCGTCATCGGCTGCGACTCGGTCCTGGAGCTCGACGGCCAGGCCCTCGGCAAGCCCGCCGACGCCGAGGAGGCCACCACGCGCTGGAAGGCGATGCGCGGGCGCGTGGGCATCCTCCAGACGGGTCACTGTGTGTACGACACGGCGGCCAAGCGCTACGAGTCGGCGACCGCCTCGACCGTCGTCCGCTTCGGCGAGCCGACGGACGAGGAGATCGCCGCGTACGTGGCGAGCGGCGAACCGCTGCACGTGGCGGGCGCGTTCACCCTCGACGGCCGCTCGGCCCCGTTCATCGACGGGATCGACGGGGATCCGGGCAATGTGATCGGCCTGTCGCTGCCCCTGCTGCGCACCCTCCTCGGCAAGCTCGGGGTCTCCATCACCGACCTGTGGGAGTGAGCGCACCCGCCCGCGCCCGACCCGCCCCCGCTCGCCCAGCCCGCGCTCGACCCGCCCCTCGCCCGGCGTTCCGGGCAGCCCGGCGTTCCGGGCCGCCCGGCGTTCCGGGCCTACGCCGGTGCCGGCGCCTGCTCCAGGGCGTCGGCGCCCTTTCCGTACGCCACCAGGGTCAGCACGATCAGCCCCAGCACCACGGTCATGAACGCGAAGGCGCCCCAGCCGATCAGACCGACCGTCACCGCGCCGAGCACCCCGTGCACGACGGCGCAGCCGACGAGCAGACCCCGGCCGGCGCGCCCGGGGCGCCTGTCGCGTATGCCGGCGACGAGAGCCACGGTGGCGCAGAGCGCGAGGAGCAGCCCGGAGACGATGCCGAGCACCCACGTACCGGTCACCATGTGGTCCGGATCGAGGCCGTCGAGGGACATCGACTGCACCTCGACGAACCGTGCCATGACGGCGTTGAGCGCGACGATTCCCGGTGCCTCCAGGAACAACACCGCCGCCGTCACGAGAGCTATCGGTCTGCGGGCCACCCCGGGCCTCCCCCTGTACACGCCTGCTACGGCTGTTACCTGCAGTACGAATGACTGCGCGAAGGCTACTGCCGGGTAAACCTTCGGACAAGGGTCCGCACGTACGGATGACAGGGCAAAGAATCATTGCGCCATTCGTAGGGACTCCACAAAGAAACCCGATCGGCGACTGGCTCCCCGAACAGAGACCTGTGCCACACCTCGGAGCTACTGTGCCGTAGAGGAACCCTGCGTACCGTGGTACGACAAGGGATTTCACGACCCGAGCAAGCCTCGTATCACGCTCCGTGTGGGCAAGCTCACCACTGGGGACGGGTCGAAGTGCCGTGTCGGCAGTCCCTAAACTCAGCTTGTTTCAAGGAGGGAGCCATCGTGCGCAAGGTGCTCATCGCCAACCGTGGCGAAATCGCTGTCCGTGTCGCCCGTGCTTGCCGGGACGCCGGGATCGCCAGCGTAGCCGTCTACGCCGATCCGGACCGGGACGCTCTGCACGTCCGCGCGGCCGACGAGGCGTTCGCTCTGGGCGGTGACACCCCGGCCGCCAGCTATCTGGACATGGCCAAGGTGCTGCAGGCGGCGAAGGACTCGGGCGCGGACGCGATCCACCCCGGCTACGGGTTCCTTTCCGAGAACGCCGAGTTCGCCCAGGCCGTGCTCGACGCCGGCCTGACCTGGATCGGCCCGCCGCCGCAGGCCATCCGCGACCTCGGCGACAAGGTGGCGGCCCGTCACATCGCCCAGCGCGCGGGCGCCCCGCTCGTCGCCGGTACGCCCGACCCGGTCTCCGGTGCCGACGAGGTCGTCGCCTTCGCCGAGGAGCACGGCCTGCCGATCGCGATCAAGGCCGCCTTCGGTGGTGGCGGTCGCGGTCTGAAGGTCGCCCGCACCCTCGAAGAGGTGCCGGAGCTCTACGACTCCGCCGTTCGCGAGGCCGTCGCCGCCTTCGGCCGCGGCGAGTGCTTCGTCGAGCGCTACCTGGACAAGCCGCGGCACGTCGAGACCCAGTGCCTCGCCGACACCCACGGCAACGTGGTCGTCGTCTCCACCCGTGACTGCTCGCTCCAGCGCCGCCACCAGAAGCTCGTCGAGGAGGCCCCCGCGCCGTTCCTCACCGAGGCTCAGAACGCGGAGCTGTACCGGGCGTCGAAGGCGATCCTGAAGGAGGCCGGCTACGTCGGCGCCGGCACGGTCGAGTTCCTGGTCGGCACCGACGGCACGATCTCCTTCCTCGAGGTCAACACCCGCCTGCAGGTGGAGCACCCGGTCACCGAAGAGGTCACCGGCATCGACCTGGTCCGTGAGATGTTCCGGATCGCCGACGGCGAGGAGCTGGGGTACGGCGACCCGGCCGTGCGGGGTCACTCCTTCGAGTTCCGTATCAACGGCGAGGACCCGGGCCGGGGCTTCCTGCCCGCGCCCGGCACCGTCACCACCTTCGACGCCCCCTCCGGCCCCGGTGTCCGTCTGGACGCGGGCGTCGAGTCCGGCTCGGTCATCGGCCCGGCCTGGGACTCGCTCCTGGCCAAGCTGATCGTGACCGGCGCCACCCGTGAGCAGGCGCTGCAGCGCGCCGCCCGCGCCCTGGCCGAGTTCAAGGTGGAGGGCATGGCCACGGCCATCCCGTTCCACCAGGCCGTGGTCGTCGACCCCGCCTTCACGGCCGACCCGTTCCGGGTCCACACCCGGTGGATCGAGACCGAGTTCGTCAACGAGATCAAGCCGTTCGCCCCGGCGGGCTCCGAGGCCGAGGAGGAGGACGAGTCCGGCCGCGAGACGATCGTCGTCGAGGTCGGCGGCAAGCGCCTGGAGGTCTCGCTCCCGTCCTCGCTCGGCATGACCCTGGCCCGCACGGGCCTGGCCGCCGGCGCCAAGCCGAAGCGCCGCGCCGCGAAGAAGTCCGGCCCGACGGCCTCCGGCGACACGCTCGCCTCCCCGATGCAGGGCACCATCGTGAAGGTGGCCGTCGAGGAGGGCCAGGAGGTCAAGGAGGGCGACCTGATCGTCGTCCTGGAGGCCATGAAGATGGAGCAGCCGCTGAACGCGCACCGCTCCGGCACCATCAAGGGCCTCTCCGCCGAGGTCGGCGCCTCGATCACCTCCGGCGCCGCGATCTGCGAGATCAAGGACTGACCGACCGACGGCGTTCGCCGTTCGTACGCTGGGAAGGGCCCGCAGGCACGCCGCCTGCGGGCCCTTCGCCGAACCGAGGAGCCCCGATGCGCGCCGACGCGCGCCGCAATCACGAGCGGCTGTTGACCGAAGCCCGGGCCGCCTTCGCCGAGCAGGGCACGGACGCCTCGCTGGAGGATGTCGCCCGCCGCGCGGGGGTCGGCATCGGCACGCTGTACCGGCACTTCCCCACTCGGGACGCGCTGGTGAACGCCGTGTTCCAGGAGGCTTTGGCGGCGCTGGTCCGGCGGGGCCGTGAGCTGGCGGCGGCCGAGGAGCCGTGTCCGGCGCTCGTGGAGTGGCTGCGCGCCCTGATCGCCCACGCCGGTGAGTACCGGGGGTTCGCCCGGGCGCTCATGTCGGCGTCACGGGACGCGAGTTCGGCGCTCACGGAGTGCAGCGTGCCGCTGCGTGCGAGTGGTGAGGCGCTGCTGTCCCGCGCCCGAGAGGCGGGCACGGTCCGCGCCGATGTGTCCATCGGCGATCTGATGCAGCTCACCAACGCCATCGCGCTCGCCGCCGAACAGAACCCGGACGACGCGGCGTTGCCGGACCGACTGCTCGACCTGACCCTGCGGGGCCTCAGAGCCTGACGCTCCGTGAGAGCCGCCGCATGCGGTCCTCCGCCGAGCGGCTGGTCAGCGGCGGCGCATGTCCGCGACCCGGGCCGTGCGCTCCGGCGCCATCGCCTCGGCGGTCAGGGCGGAGGTCGGGGCGCCGCGGAACTGGCCGGCCGGGTGGCGGCCGCGCTGCCCGGGGAGCGGCAGGTCACGGCGCTGGCGGGCGCCCGGGGGCGCCGGGTCACCCGCCGGTCCCGCGCTCGATCCCGTCCCGGCCACGGCGATCTGGACACCCTGGTCGGCCAGCGCCTGGAGCTCCGTCGCGGCCCGGTCGTCGTGCGCCGGCGGCTCGTCGGTGACGAGCCGGGTGATCACGTCGGTCGGTACCGTCTGGAACATGGTGTCGGTGCCGAGCTTGGTGTGATCGGCCAGGACCACGACCTCCGCCGCCGCCTGCACCAGCGCCCGGTCCACGCTCGCGGAGAGCATGTTGGACGTCGACAGGCCGCGCTCGGCGGTCAGACCGCTGCCGGAGAGGAAGGCGCGGGAGACCCGCAGCCCCTGGAGGGACTGCTCGGCCCCGCTGCCCACCAGCGCGTAGTTCGAGCCGCGCAGCGTGCCGCCGGTCATGACGACCTCGACCCGGTTGGCGTGGGCGAGTGCCTGGGCGACGAGGAGGGAGTTGGTGACCACGGTCAGGCCGGGCACGCGGGCGAGCCGACGGGCCAGCTCCTGCGTGGTCGTGCCGGCGCCGACGACGATGGCCTCGCCCTCTTCGACGAGGCTCGCGGCGACGTCGGCGATGGCGGTCTTCTCCGCGGTCGCGAGATGGGATTTCTGCGGGAAGCCGGATTCTCGGGTGAACCCGCCCGGCAGTACCGCACCGCCGTGCCGGCGGTCGAGGAGTCCTTCTGCCTCCAGTGCCCGCACGTCTCGCCGTACGGTCACTTCTGAGGTCTGGACGACGCGGGCGAGCTCCCGGAGCGACACGGCTCCGTTGGCGCGCACCATTTCGAGGATCAACTGACGACGTTCTGCAGCGAACACGAAACTGACAGTAACCTGACCGCCGGATACTTTTCAGCACTATGCGCCGAATTGCAGAAGATGCGCATGGACGGGGCCTCCAAGTGGTATGAGAGGCCCCGTCGTTGATCGTTCTATGCCCCGCCTTGCCGGGGGTTGTCCAGATCTTCCCAGGCGGGAGGGCGGGTCAGCCCTCGGCCGCCGTCTTTCGGGTGTGCAACTGCCGTGCCACTTCGGCGATCGAGCCCGACAGGGAGGGGTACACGGTGAAAGCGTTTGCGATCTGTTCGACCGTCAAATTGTTGTCGACCGCGATCGAGATGGGGTGGATCAGCTCGCTCGCCTTCGGGGCCACGACGCAGCCGCCCACCACGATCCCGGTGCCCGGACGGCAGAAGATCTTGACGAAGCCGTCCCGGATGCCCTGCATCTTGGCGCGCGGGTTGCGCAGCAGCGGCAGCTTGACGACCCGGGCCTCGATCTTGCCCGCGTCGACGTCCGCCTGGGTGAAGCCGACGGTCGCGATCTCGGGGTCGGTGAAGACGTTCGAGGAGACGGTCTTCAAGTTCAGCGGGGCCACGGCGTCGCCGAGGAAGTGGTACATCGCGATCCGGCCCTGCATCGCCGCCACCGAGGCCAGCGCGAAGACGCCGGTGACGTCACCGGCGGCGTACACGCCCGGTGCGGAGGTGCGCGAGACCCGGTCGGTCCAGATGTGGCCCGAGTCCTTGAGCCGGACCCCGGCCTCCTCCAGCCCCATTCCGGCCGAGTTCGGAATCGCGCCGACCGCCATGAGGCAGTGGGTTCCGGAGATGATCCGGCCGTCGGCGAGGGCGACCTCGACGCGGTCGCCGACGCGCTTGGCGGACTCGGCGCGCGAGCGGGCCATGACGTTCATGCCGCGGCGGCGGAAGACGTCCTCGAGGACGGCGGCCGCGTCCGGGTCCTCGCCCGGCAGCACGCGGTCACGGCTGGACACCAGGGTCACCCGCGAGCCCAGCGCCTGGTAGGCCCCGGCGAACTCGGCACCCGTCACACCCGAACCGACCACGATGAGCTCCTCCGGGAGCTCCTTGAGGTCGTAGACCTGGGTCCAGTTCAGGATGCGCTCGCCGTCGGGCTGCGCGTCGGGCAGCTCGCGCGGCCGGCCACCGGTCGCGATCAGCACGGCGTCCGCGGTCAGCGACTCCTCCGAACCGTCGGCGGAGGTCACGATCACCTGGCGGGAGCCGTCCACGGCCTGGCGGCCCGAGAGCCGCCCGCGGCCGCGCAGGACACGGGCGCCGGCCCGGGTGACGGAGGCGGTGATGTCGTGCGACTGGGCGAGCGCCAGGCGCTTCACCCGGCGGTTGACCTTGCCGAGGTCGACACCGACGACACGGGCGGCCTGCTCCACGTGCGGGGTGTCGTCCGCGACGATGATGCCCAGCTCCTCGTACGAGGAGTCGAAGGTCGTCATCACCTCGGCCGTCGCGATGAGGGTCTTCGAGGGGACGCAGTCGGTCAGGACGGACGCGCCGCCGAGGCCGTCGCAGTCCACGACGGTCACCTCCGCGCCGAGTTGGGCGCCCACCAGGGCCGCCTCGTATCCGCCGGGTCCGCCGCCGATGATCACGATCCGGGTCACTGGGATCTACGCCTCGCGCTCTCGTTCTGCCGGGGGGTCCCCCCGCTGGGGCTGCAGTGCGTACGCCATTGTCCCGCACGCTTCAAGTGCGTACCCCATTGTCCCGTACGCCGGGGCCTGCCTCTCGCCGGGGCCTCCATACGGCCCCCCACCACGGACTTCCGCGTGTACCCCCTCCCCTCCCGTACCCTCGATCCCATGTCGCTCTACGCCGCGTACGCCGGCAACCTCGACGCGCGGCTCATGACCCGCCGCGCCCCGCACTCCCCGCTGCGCGGCACCGGCTGGCTCAACGGCTGGCGGCTGACCTTCGGCGGCGAGCAGATGGGCTGGGAGGGAGCGCTGGCCACGATCGTCGAGGCGCCGCGTTCCCAGGTCTTCGTCGCGCTGTACGACATCGCCCCGATGGACGAGGACTCGATGGACCGCTGGGAGGGCGTCGGCCTCGACATCTACCGCCGGATGCGGGTCCGGGTGGACACCCTGGACGGCGAGGAGCCCGCTTGGGTGTACGTGCTGAACGCGTACGAGGGCGGCCTGCCCTCCGCCCGCTACCTCGGCGAGATCGCGGACGCGGCCGAGTCGGCGGGCGCCCCGCACGACTACGTGATGGAGCTGCGCAAGCGGCCCTGCTAGCCGGTCACACCCGGGCGGGCAGCCGGTCGCGTCCCTCGCGGAGGGCGGTTGGGCCCCGCACGGGCGACCGGCCCCGGTTCGCGGCGGTATCGGCCTGGCGGAACACGCGCGGGCCGTCGGCCCCGCCATTCGTCGGAAACGACAAGACAACGATCGCATGTCCGTCAGCATCGTCATCTACGCGCGTAGGAATTCTCGGGCTACGCTTCTGCGCGTATGAAATCCGTCCGGGGCTCCTCCCTCGGACCCCCCTCCCCGAGGCGAGAGAGTCAGTGAACGCAACTGCCACCCCGTACGAGGCCGCCGAGGCCGCTGCCGCGCGTCTTCGCGAGCTGACCGGAGTCGAGACCCACGACGTCGCCCTCGTCATGGGCTCCGGCTGGGCGCCGGCCGTCGACGCGCTCGGCGCTCCGGAGGCCGAGTTCCCCGTGACCGAGCTTCCCGGCTTCCCGCCGCCGGCCGTCGAGGGACACGGCGGCAAGGTCCGCTCGTACAAGATCGGCGCGAAGCACGTGCTGGTCTTCCTGGGCCGCACGCACTTCTACGAGGGCCGGGGCGTCGCCTCCGTCGCCCACGGTGTGCGCACCGCCGTCGCCGCCGGCTGCCGGACCGTCGTGCTCACCAACGGCTGCGGTGGTCTGCGCGAGGGCATGCGCCCCGGTCAGCCGGTCCTGATCAGCGACCACATCAACCTGACGGCCGCCTCCCCGATCGTCGGCGCCAACTTCGTGGACCTCACCGACCTGTACTCGCCGCGGCTGCGCGCGCTGTGCAAGGAGGTCGACGAGACCCTCGAAGAGGGCGTCTACGTGCAGTTCCCCGGCCCGCACTACGAGACCCCGGCCGAGATCAACATGGTCCGCGTCATGGGCGGCGACCTGGTCGGCATGTCCACGGTCCTGGAGGCCATCGCGGCCCGCGAGGCGGGCGCCGAGGTCCTGGGCATCTCCCTGGTCACCAACCTGGCGGCGGGCCTGTCGGGCGAGCCGCTGAACCACGAGGAGGTCCTCCAGGCGGGCCGCGACTCGGCGGCGCGGATGGGCGAGCTCCTGACGCGGGTCCTCGACCGCATCTGACCCGTACGGCGCCCTGCCCCCGCCCCCTGAAGACGGCCGGAGCCGTACGGGGTCCGGGGGCCCGCCCCCCGTTTCGGGGAGGGGCGGGGTGGGGGAAGGCTTCGCGCAGCGGCACCGACCCCCGCCCGTACCCTCCCCCGTACCTCCGAAAGGCACCCACCGTGACGCAGGACGACCTCCTGGCCCGGGCCAAGGCCTGGCTCGCCGAGGACCCCGACAGCGAGACCCGCGAGGAGCTCGCCGCACTCATCGAGACCGGTGACACCGACGAGCTCGCCGCCCGGTTCGCGGGCACGCTGCAGTTCGGTACGGCCGGACTGCGCGGCGAGCTCGGCGCGGGCCCCATGCGGATGAACCGCTCGGTCGTCATCCGGGCCGCCGCGGGCCTCGCCGCGTACCTGAAGGCCAAGGGGCAGACCGGTGGCCTGGTCGTGATCGGCTACGACGCCCGCTACAAGTCGGCCGACTTCGCGCGGGACACCGCCGCCGTGATGACCGGCGCCGGACTGCGGGCGGCCCTGCTGCCCCGCCCGCTGCCGACGCCCGTCCTGGCGTTCGCCATAAGGCACCTGGGCGCCGTCGCCGGTGTCGAGGTCACCGCGAGCCACAACCCGCCGCGCGACAACGGCTACAAGGTCTACCTCGGTGACGGCTCGCAGATCGTGCCGCCCGCGGACGCGGAGATCGCCGCCGAGATCGACGCCGTGCGCTCGCTGGGCGACGTCCCCCGGCCGTCGGAAGGCTGGGAGACCCTCGGTGACGAGGTCCTGGACGCCTATCTGGCGCGTACGGACGCCGTCCTGACCCCCGGCAGCCCCCGCACCGTCCGGACCGTCTACACGGCCATGCACGGCGTCGGCAAGGACGTCCTGACGGCGGCCTTCGCCCGGGCCGGCTTCCCGCCGCCCGCGCTCGTGGCCGAGCAGGCCGAGCCCGACCCGGCGTTCCCGACCGTCGCCTTCCCGAACCCGGAGGAGCCGGGCGCCATGGACCTCGCCTTCGAGGCGGCCCGCGCCGTGGCTCCCGACATCGTGATCGCCAACGACCCGGACGCCGACCGCTGCGCGGTGGCCGTGCCGGACCCGGCGGTCGAGGGCGGCTGGCGGATGCTGCGCGGTGACGAGGTGGGCTCGCTGCTCGCGGCGCACCTGGTGCGCAAAGGGGTGTCCGGTGACAAGAGCAGCGTCTTCGCGGAGTCGATCGTGTCGTCCTCGCTGCTCGGCAGGATCGCCGGGGCGGCGGGCGTCGGACACGAGGAGACCCTGACCGGTTTCAAGTGGATCGCCCGCGTGGACGGCCTGCGGTACGGCTACGAGGAGGCGCTGGGCTACTGCGTCGACCCCGAGGGCGTCCGCGACAAGGACGGCATCACGGCGGCGCTGGTCGTCGCCGAGCTGGCCTCGGAGCTCAAGGAGCAGGGCCGTACGCTCACCGACCTCCTCGACGACCTGGCGGTGGCCCACGGCCTGCACGCCACGGACCAGCTGTCGGTGCGGGTCGAGGACCTGAGCGTCATCGCGAACGCGATGAGCGCGCTGCGCGAGCGGCCTCCGGTCCGGCTCGCGGGGCTGACGGTGACGACGGCGGAGGACCTGACGAAGGGCACGGAGTCGCTGCCCCCGACGGACGGTCTGCGCTACTACCTGGACGGCGACTACAAGGCCCGGGTCATCGTCCGTCCGTCCGGCACGGAGCCCAAGCTGAAGTGCTACCTGGAGGTCGTGATCCCGGTGGCCGACGCGAGCGAGCTGGCGGCGGCCCGGGCGAAGGGCGCCGAGGTGCTCTCGGCGATCAAGCGGGACCTGTCGGAGGCGGCCGGGCTCTGAGCACCGGCCGGCCCGCGGCCCGGCCGCGGCGGCTGTTCGCGGTGGCTGTTTTCGGCCGAGGCCCGTGCGGAATCGCTTCCGTGCGGGCCTCTCGCCGTTCCCGTACGGGTGAATTCGGTACGGCAGTCGTCCTAACCCGCGTCCCGCCGCCGGGTGGGCCGGGCCAGGGTGACCCGGTGTCCCGCCGAGCCTTCCTGGAGCCGCCGCAGTGCCCCCGGTCCTGACCGTCCGACCGACCGTTCCCGCCTCCCGGCGACCTCCGTCCCCGCGCGGCGAGCGTCTTCCGGAGCGGGTGCGCGGCACACTGCGCCACGCCGCGCCCGCGCTGGCCGGCTTTCTGGCCGTGCGGCTCCTCGGTCTGCTGGTGCTCGCCCGCTGGGCGCATCTCAAGGGGCACGGCGTCTGGCCGACGCTGGCCGCGTCGTGGGACTCCGAGTGGTACGTGGGGATCGCCGACCACGGGTACGAGCGGGAGCTCGGCACGCGGGTCTACGAGAACAACCTGGCGTTCTTCCCGCTCTTCCCCGCCCTGATCAAGGCGTTCGCCGCCGTGACCCCGGGCTCGCGCGCCTCCGTCGGACTGGTGCTCGCGGTGGTCTGCTCGCTGGTCGCCGCCTGGGGCGTCTTCGCCGTCGGCGACCGGCTGCACGGCCGGCGGACCGGCACGGTCCTCGCGGTGCTGTGGGGCGCGACACCGGTCGCCGCGGTGCAGTGGATGGGCTACACCGAGTCGCTGTTCACCGCGCTCGCCGCCTGGGCGCTGTACGCCGTCCTGGACGGGCGCTGGGCCTGGGCCGCCGGTCTCGCGGTGGCCGCGGGGCTCACCCGGCCGACCGGGATCGCGGTCGCGGCGGCGGTGACGGTGGCGGGGCTGCTCGCCGCCCGGCGCGGCAGCCGGCCGGCCCTGGCGGCCGCCCTCGTGGCCCCGCTGGGCTGGCTCGGCTTCGTGGGCTGGGTGGGCCTGCGGCTGGGCCGCTGGGACGGCTATTTCGCCGTCCAGCGGCTGTGGACCAACGAGTGGGACGGCGGGGCCGTGACCGCGCGGACGCTGCGCGAGCTGTTCGTGTACGACCGGACCCCGCAGCTCTTCCTGGTCGTGGTCTCGCTGGTCCTGATCGGCTCCGCGCTCCTGTTCCTGCTCTGCCTGGCCGACCGCCAGCCGCCGGCGCTGCTCGTCTTCGCCGGGGTGCTGCTGCTCGTGGTCCTGGGCAGCGGCGGCGTGTACTTCCCCCGCGCCCGCTTCCTGCTGCCCGGCTTCCCCCTGCTGCTGCCGCTCGCCCTCGCGGTGTCCCGGGCGCGCCGCCATGTGGCCGCGCTGGTGCTCGCGGGGGCGGTCCTGTCCTCGACGTGGCTGGGCGGCTACATGCTCCTGGTCTGGTCGGGCGCACCCTGAGCGGCCGGCGGGGGCGCCGGCCGGGGGCTCCCCGGACCCGCTCCCCCGCCGCGCTCGCCGGCCGTCGTCCCGGGCGTCGTCCCGGGCGTCGTCCCAGGCGTCGTCCCGGGCTCAGCCCGTCGCGAGCAGGACGATCAGCAGGACCAGCCCCGCCACCGCCGGCGCCATGATCTCGTACGCCCAGCGCACCTGCGGAACTCCCTGGGCGCCCGGGCGGCCGGCGCAGCGCTCGGCGAGTTCGCGCAGGTCGGCGATCGTCTGGTCGGCCGGGGCGAGGCGCTCCTGGTCGTCCACGCTCGCGTGGACGGACGTGCGGCCGTGCGGGTCGTCCTGAGCGGCGCGTGCCTGCCGGCGGGCCACCCGCTTGCGCTGGCGCAGGGAGACGGGCACGGCCCAGAGCTGGTACGTCGTCCCGGTCCGGGTCAGCACCTCGCTGGAGTACCCGGCGCGGACGTCGGCCACCGCCGCCCACGGGAGCAGGATGGAGCGGAACGGGTTGCGGACCCGGAGCCTGTCGTCGTTCGCGAAGACCGCGGGCCGGATCGTGAACGCGACGACGAGCGGCACGACGCACAGCAGACCCGCCAGGGCGACCCACGGGGTGCGCCCCTCCCCGCGGACCATCGCGTCACCGCAGAACCACCCGGCCAGGACGAGCAGCAGGACACCGCCCGCGATGCCCATGGACGACCGGAAGACCCGGTCGGCGTAGGTCGGCTCGGCGGGCTGCTGAGAGGGCGGGGGCGGGTTCGTCATGGTCCCGATTCTGCCTCACGGGGTGCGCGCGGGCTCGGGCGGAGGGCCCGGCCCCGGCCCGCGCACAGCCCCCTTCGAAACCCCGGGGCTGTACAGGTCGCTACGCGCGTAGATATGCTCGACTGGTGACCATGCCCACCACTGCATCCGCAGCACCTGCATTCGCCGACGTGACCACGTCCGAGAGTGCGCTGCGCCGCTTCCTCCACGGGCTGCCCGGCGTCGACGCCGTGGGCCTGGAAGCACGCGCCGCGTCCCTCGGCACCCGCTCGATCAAGACGACGGCCAAGGCCTACGCCATCGACCTGGCCATCTCCATGATCGATCTGACGACGCTGGAAGGCGCGGACACCCCGGGCAAGGTCCGGGCGCTCGCCGCCAAGGCCGTCAACCCCGATCCGACCGACCGTACGACCCCGACGACCGCCGCGGTCTGCGTCTACCCCGACATGGTGGCCACGGCGAAGGAGGTCCTGAGGGGCTCCGCCGTCAAGGTCGCCTCCGTCGCCACGGCCTTCCCGGCGGGCCGCGCCGCGCTCCCCGTGAAGCTCGCCGACACCCGGGACGCCGTCGCCGCCGGCGCCGACGAGATCGACATGGTGATCGACCGCGGGGCCTTCCTCGCGGGGAACTACATGAAGGTCTACGAGGAGATCCGAGCCGTGAAGGAGGCCTCCGGCGAGGCCCGCCTCAAGGTCATCTTCGAGACCGGCGAGCTGTCCACGTACGACAACATCCGGCGTGCCTCCTGGCTCGGCATGATGGCGGGCGCGGACTTCATCAAGACCTCGACCGGCAAGGTCGCGGTCAACGCGACCCCCGCCAACACGCTCCTGATGCTGGAGGCCGTGCGCGACTTCCGCGCGCAGACCGGCGTCCAGATCGGCGTGAAGCCGGCGGGCGGCATCCGGACCACCAAGGACGCCGTCAAGTTCCTGGTCCTGGTCAACGAGACCGTCGGCGAGGACTGGCTGGACAACCACTGGTTCCGCTTCGGCGCCTCCAGCCTGCTCAACGACCTGCTCATGCAGCGTCAGAAGCTGGCGACCGGCCGCTACTCCGGCCCCGATTACGTGACGGTGGACTGATCAACATGGCATCTGTATTCGAGTACGCACCCGCGCCCGAGTCGCGGTCCGTCGTCGACATCGCCCCCTCGTACGGCCTGTTCATCGACGGCGAGTTCGTCGACGCGGCCGACGGCAAGGTCTTCAAGACGGTCTCCCCCGCCACGGAGGAGGTCCTCTCCGAGGTCGCCCAGGCGGGCGCGGAGGACGTCGACCGCGCGGTGAAGGCGGCACGCAAGGCGTTCGGCACGTGGTCGTCGCTGCCCGGCTCCGAGCGCGCCAAGTACCTCTTCCGCATCGCCCGGATCATCCAGGAGCGCAGCCGCGAGCTGGCCGTCCTGGAGACGCTGGACAACGGCAAGCCGATCAAGGAGACCCGCGACGCGGACCTCCCGCTGGTCGCCGCGCACTTCTTCTACTACGCGGGCTGGGCCGACAAGCTCGACCACGCCGGCTACGGCGCGAACCCGCGCCCGCTGGGCGTCGCGGGCCAGGTCATCCCGTGGAACTTCCCGCTCCTCATGCTGGCGTGGAAGATCGCCCCCGCGCTCGCGACGGGCAACACGGTCGTCCTGAAGCCCGCCGAGACGACTCCGCTCTCCGCCCTGTTCTTCGCGGACATCTGCCGCCAGGCGGGGCTCCCCAGGGGTGTCGTCAACATCCTTCCCGGTTACGGGGACACGGGTGCCGCGCTGGTCGAGCACCCGGACGTGAACAAGGTCGCCTTCACCGGCTCGACCGCGGTCGGCAAGTCCATCGCGCGCTCGGTCGCGGGCACGCGCAAGAAGCTCACGCTGGAGCTGGGCGGCAAGGGCGCCAACATCGTCTTCGACGACGCGCCGATCGACCAGGCCGTCGAGGGCATCGTCAACGGCATCTTCTTCAACCAGGGCCAGGTCTGCTGCGCGGGCTCGCGCCTCCTGGTCCAGGAGTCCGTCCAGGACGAGCTGCTCGACTCGCTCAAGCGCCGGCTGTCGACGCTGCGTCTGGGCGACCCGCTGGACAAGAACACGGACATCGGCGCCATCAACTCGGCCGAGCAACTGTCCCGTATCAACGCACTGGTGGAGAAGGGCGAGGCGGAGGGCGCCGAGCGCTGGTCCCCGGCCTGCGAGCTCCCGTCCGCCGGTTACTGGTTCGCGCCGACGCTCTTCACGAACGTCACCCAGGCGCACACGGTCGCCCGCGACGAGATCTTCGGCCCGGTGCTGTCCGTGCTGACGTTCCGCACGCCGGACGAGGCGGTCGCCAAGGCCAACAACAGCCAGTACGGCCTGTCGGCGGGCATCTGGACGGAGAAGGGCTCGCGGATTCTCGCCGTGGCCAACAAGCTCCGGGCCGGTGTCGTCTGGGCCAACACGTTCAACAAGTTCGACCCGACCTCGCCCTTCGGCGGCTACAAGGAGTCGGGCTTCGGCCGCGAGGGTGGCCGCCACGGTCTGGAGGCCTACCTCGATGTCTGACGCGCGACTCAGTGTCCTCAAGACCTACAAGCTGTACGTCGGGGGCAAGTTCCCCCGCTCCGAAAGCGGCCGGGTGTACGAAGTGCAGGACCACAAGGGCAAGTGGCTGGCGAACGCACCGCTCTCCTCCCGCAAGGACGCCCGTGACGCGGTCGTCGCCGCGCGCAAGGCGTTCGGCGGCTGGTCGGGGGCCACGGCGTACAACCGCGGCCAGATCCTCTACCGCGTCGCCGAGATGCTGGAGGGCCGCAGGAGCCAGTTCGTGCACGAGGTGGCGCACGCGGAGGGCCTGTCCAAGTCCAAAGCGGCCGAGGTCGTCGAGGCGGCCGTCGACCGCTGGGTCTGGTACGCCGGGTGGACCGACAAGATCGGCCAGATCGTGGGCGGGGCGAACCCGGTCGCGGGCCCGTTCTTCAACCTCTCCACCCCGGAGCCGACCGGTGTCGTCACGGTCGTGGCGCCCCAGGAGTCGTCGTTCCTCGGCCTGGTGTCGGTGATCGCCCCGGTGATCGCGACCGGCAACACGGCCGTGGTGATCGCTTCGGAGAAGGCCCCGCTGCCGGCCCTGTCCCTGGGCGAGGTGCTGGCCACCTCCGACCTGCCGGGCGGCGTCGTCAACATCCTCTCCGGCAAGGCCGCGGAGATGGGCCCGCACCTGGCGGCCCACCAGGACGTCAACGCGATCGACCTGACGGGCGCCGACGAGGATCTGGCGCGCGAGCTGGAGATCGCGGCGGCGGACAACCTCAAGCGCGTCCTGCGCCCGCGCTCGGTGGACTTCACCGAGGCCCCGGGCACGGAGCGGATGACGGCCTTCCTGGAGACCAAGACGGTCTGGCACCCGACGGGTTCGCTCGGCGCGTCCGGCTCGGCGTACTAGCGGATGTCCGGAGCCCGTCCGCGCGCGGGCCGGGCGGGCTCTTCGGGAAGCCGGTGGAGCGGGACTCGGTCCCGCTCCACCGGCTCCACCGCCGTGCGCCGGGCGGTCCTGGGTCGCTGTGCCACGTCGGCAGATGCCCGCGACGCAGGGTGATCCGGGAGGCACCAGACGTAGTTCCGGTGTGACGCTCGATACCACCCCGTCCCTCGGGGGCCTCCCGCCCGCGGGAATGGTTCACACTGGTGTCCCGTGAGTTCCCTACCGATCCCGACCCGTGTCGTCCTGCTCGCGGGCCCCTCCGGCTCCGGCAAGTCGTCCCTCGCCGCCCTCGCCGGCCTCCCGGTGCTGCGCCTCGACGACTTCTACAAGGAGGGCGACGACCCGACGCTCCCGCTCGTCGCGGGCAGCGCCGACATCGACTGGGACTCCCCGCTCTCCTGGGACGCGGACGCCGCCGTCGCCGCGATCGCCGAACTGTGCCGCACGGGACGCACCGCCATCCCCGTGTACGACCTCGCCACCAGCGCGCGCGTGGACCACGACACCCTGGACATCGGGCGGACGCCGCTGTTCGTGGCGGAGGGGATCTTCGCGGCGGAGATCGTCGAGCGCTGCCGGGAGCTGGGCGTGCTCGCCGACGCGCTGTGTCTGCGCGGCCGCCCCTCGACCACGTTCCGCCGCCGGCTCCTGCGCGATCTCAGGGAGGGCCGCAAGTCGGTGCCGTTCCTGATCCGCCGGGGCTGGCGCCTGATGCGCGCCGAGCGCTCCATCGTGGCCCGCCAGACGGAGTTGGGCGCCCACCCGTGCGCCAAGCAGGAGGCCCTGGGCCGCCTCGCGGCGGCCGCCGCGGGCCGCCACCGGGCGCCGGTGGGGCGCTGACCCGGGGAAGCACGACGCGGGCCGTACAAGCCCCCCCGGCTTGTCCGACCCGCGCCTTTTCCCCCGTACCCCCCGTACGGTCCCCCGTGTTTCCCCCGTTGCCCCCCAGCCTCAGGCCACCAGCTCGCCGAAGGACTCCTCCTCGTCACGGCCGAAGCTGAGGACCTCGTCCTCGCGCAGCCGGCGCAGGGAGCGCCAGATGCTCGACTTCACCGTGCCGACACTGATGTCCAGGATCTCCGCGATCTCCGGATCCGTACGGCCCTCGTAGTAGCGCAGCACCAGCATCGTGCGCTGGAGCTCGGGCAGACGGGCCAGCGCCTGCCAGAGGACCGCGCGCAGTTCGGTGCCGCGCATCGCGTCCGTGTCGCCCGCCGTCTCCGGCAGCTCCTCGGTCGGGTACTCGTTGAGCTTGCGCCGGCGCCAGGCGCTGATGTGCAGGTTCGTCATGGTGCGGCGCAGGTAGCCGCCCACCGCCGCCTTGTCGCTGATCCGGTCCCAGGCGCGGTACGTCGAGAACAGCGCGCTCTGGAGCAGGTCCTCCGCCTCGAAGCGGTCACCGGTCAGGTGGTAGGCGGTGGCGTACAGGGAGGCACGGCGCTCGGCGACGTAGGCGGTGAACTCCGCCTCGGACCCCGACTGCCGCTCCCCCTTGACCTCCCCGTACGCCGCTCCCCCGTCAGCCACGGCCACCATGTACGGCGCCTTGTGCTGACGCCCGACGCTGCGAACGCACCCCCGCCCGTTCACCGCGCCGGACTTCTCCGGGCTCCGAACGACGACATCGTGGAGACGCGTGACTACTGCGCTCGAGGTGGTGCTGTGCAGTGCGTTCATCTCGCGCCCCCCGTCGGTTGGAGTGGGTTTCTGTCCGTGTGCCAAGAAGCTTGCCCGGCCCACTTCATCGCGGTGTCCGCCGACTGTCACAGGCGTGTCACAGGGGCCGGTCCCCCCGCACAGTCGTACTCCGTTGCCGCATGGGACAGAATGGCGTCCGTGCCTTTCCTGTTGCTGATCGAGGACGACGACGCCATCCGCACGGCCCTCGAGCTCTCCCTGTCACGCCAGGGCCACCGAGTGGCCACCGCGGCGACGGGAGAGGACGGCCTGAAACTGCTCCGCGAGCAGCGTCCGGACCTGATCGTCCTGGACGTCATGCTGCCCGGGATCGACGGTTTCGAGGTGTGCCGGCGCATCCGGCGCACCGACCAGCTGCCGATCATCCTGCTGACCGCGCGCAGCGACGACATCGATGTGGTCGTCGGACTGGAGTCGGGAGCCGACGACTACGTCGTGAAGCCGGTCCAGGGGCGGGTGCTCGACGCCCGGATCCGGGCCGTACTGCGCCGCGGGGAGCGCGAGTCCACCGACTCGGCGACGTTCGGCTCGCTCGTGATCGACCGTTCGGCGATGACGGTGACGAAGAACGGGGAGGATCTGCAGCTCACGCCGACCGAGCTGCGGCTGCTCCTCGAGCTGAGCCGGCGGCCCGGACAGGCCCTGTCCCGGCAGCAGTTGCTGCGGCTGGTGTGGGAGCACGACTACCTGGGCGACTCGCGGCTGGTCGACGCCTGTGTCCAGCGGCTGCGCGCCAAGGTGGAGGACGTGCCCTCCTCGCCGACCCTGATCCGTACCGTACGCGGAGTCGGCTACCGGCTGGACGTCCCTGCGTGAGACGAGGAATGTTCTCGGGGCTGCGCTTCACCAGCCTGCGACTGCGGCTGGTCGTGGTCTTCGCCCTGGTCGCGCTCACGGCCGCCGTGTCGGCCTCCGGGATCGCGTACTGGCTGAACCGTGAGGCGGTCCTGACCCGGACCCAGGACGGCGCGCTGAACGACTTCCGGCAGGAGATGCAGAACCGGGCCGCGGCGCTGCCCCTGCACCCCACCGAGGAGGAGCTGCGGCGCACGGCCGAGCAGATGGCGGGCGGCAGCTCCGGCTACAGCGTGCTGCTGCTCGGTGAACGGGAGGCGGGCAAGCCGATCATCGGGGCCTCGGACCCTGACACCTTCACGCTGGCGGACGTGCCGGCCGCGCTGCGGGTGGCCGTGGACACGGAGCGGCCGGTCACGGAGGGCAACGCCCATCCGTACCACCTGTTCTGGCAGCGTACGGAGCGCGGCCGGACGCCGTTCCTGGTCGGCGGGACGAAGATCGACGGCGGTGGGCCGACCGGCTACATGTTCAAGTCGCTGGAGGCCGAGCGGGCGGATCTGAACTCGCTGGCCTGGTCCCTGGGGATCGCGACCCTGCTCGCGCTGGTGGGTTCCGCGCTGCTCGCGCAGGCCGCCGCCACGACCGTCCTGCGGCCGGTGCACCGGCTCGGCGAGGCGGCCCGGCAGCTGGGCGAGGGGAAGCTCGACACCCGCCTGCGGGTCTCGGGCACGGACGAACTGGCCGATCTCTCACGGACGTTCAACAGTGCGGCCGAGTCCTTGCAGAAGAAGGTCGACGACATGAGCGCGCGGGAGGAGTCCAGCCGGCGCTTCGTCGCCGACATGTCGCACGAGCTGCGCACTCCCCTGACCGCGCTGACGGCCGTCACGGAGGTCCTGGAGGACGAGCAGGACTCCCTCGACCCGATGATCGCGCCGGCCGTGGCGCTCGTCGTGAGCGAGACGCGGCGGCTGAACGACCTCGTGGAGAACCTGATGGAGGTGACCCGCTTCGACGCGGGCACCGCGCGGCTCGTCCTGGACGACGTGGACGTGGCCGACCAGGTCACCGCGTGCATCGACGCCCGGGCCTGGCTGGACGCCGTGGAGCTGGACGCCGAGCGCGGGATGATGGCGCGGCTCGATCCGCGCCGGCTCGACGTGATCCTGGCGAACCTCATCGGCAACGCGCTCAAGCACGGCGGGTCGCCGGTGCGGGTGGCGATCCGTACGGAGGGCCACGAGCTGGTGATCGAGGTACGGGACCACGGCCCGGGTATCCCGGAGGAGGTCCTGCCGCACGTCTTCGACCGGTTCTACAAGGCGAGCGCGTCGCGGCCCCGTTCGGAGGGCAGTGGTCTGGGGCTGTCGATCGCGATGGAGAACGCGCTGATCCACGGCGGTTCGATCACCGCGGCGAACTCGCCGGACGGTGACGGCGCGGTGTTCGTGCTGCGCCTTCCGCAGGACCCCGACGCCGTCGCCGACCCCGATGCCGATCCGGACGCCGGTGTCGGAGCCGGCGCGGGTGCGACGGACGGCGGCGAACAGGGCGAGGTGGAGGAGCGTTGAGACGGCTTCGCCGTACGGGAGTACGTACGGGGGTGCTGGCGTCGGCCCTCGTGGTGGCCGCGCTCGCCTCCGGATGCGGGATCAGGACGACGTCCGTCCCCGTGGACGCGGGCCCGGCGCCTTCGCGGGTGCCGTGCAGCGTGTCGGACGACCAGGTCGCCACACAGAGCACGGGCATGCCGGTCCGGGTGTTCCTGGTGTGCGGTTCGCAGCTGGAGGCGGTGGACCGCAAGTCGCCGCTGCCCGAGGAGAAGGTCGGAGGGGACCCGGTGCGGACCGCGTCGGCCCTGCTCGCGCAGTTGCAGAGCGAGCCGTCGGGCAGCGAGCGGGAGGCCGGGTTCTCCACGGCCGTGAAGGGTCCCCTGGTCGTCACCCGGGGCCACAAGGGCGATCCCTCGGACGCGCTGCGGCTGAGCAGACAGCCGGAGGACCTGACGCCGACCGCCCTCGCGCAGATCGTCTGCACCTTCGCGCGCAGCGCGGCCGGTGCGGGCGGCGACACGGTGGTGCTCGGCGGTCCCGGCGGCTACCCGCCGCACCGCTACCGGTGCACGGCCGAGTTGCGGGAGCGCCCCGAGTCGGTGGCTCCCACGGTGGCCGCGCCGGAACCGTCCGCCTCCTGAACCGAGCCGTCGCGCGAGCGGCGGAACCGATTCCGGCACGGGGCGCGTCTTGGGGGGCGTGCAGCGTCAAGGTTCGGGCGGCAGTGCCGCCGTGGTCGTCCGCGTGGCGGGGTTCGTCCTCCTCCTCGCGCATCTGCTCCTCGTCGCCTGGGTGACGCTCCGCCCACGCGACGTGGCCTGGGTGACGGCGCCGAACCTGACGCCCCTGGCCGGGATCAGGGCCGATCTGGTGCTCGGCCCGGTCGAGGCGGTCCAGCGGATCGGCGAGAGGCTGCTGCTCCTGGCCCCGCTCGGTGTCCTGCTCCCGATGGCCGACGGCCGGCTCCATGTGTCGCCGTGGGCGTCCCTGGCCCGTACGGTCGCCGCCGGGGCGCTGGTGTCCCTCGCCGTCGAACTGCTGCAGACCGCCGTGCCCGGGCAGGTGGTGGACGTGGACTCGCTGCTCCTGAACACCGCCGGGGTCGCCCTGGCCCATCTGCTCCTCGTGCCCGCCGGCCGGGCGCGGCTGCGCCGCGGGAGGGACCCCCGGCCGGGCCGGTCCTCCTCGGGGACCAGCCGGGGCAGGGGTTCCACACTGCTGCGGGACGAGGGTTCTCAGGGGCCTACCCCGACGATTCCCAGGGTCGGGATCGCCCCGTAGACCGACGCTTTGTCCCCGGTGACGGGCGAGCATGGAGTCATCAGGGAGCCCGATGAGCGGGTCCCGGAGACACCGCTTCGAAGGAGCCCACCATGGCCGCACTTGTCCGCCCCCGTGAGGGCCGCATGATCGGCGGAGTGTGCGCAGCGCTGGCACGGCGCTTCGGCACCTCGGCCACCACCATGCGGGTCATCTTCCTCGTCTCCTGCCTGCTGCCCGGCCCGCAGTTCCTGCTGTACCTGGCGCTGTGGATGCTGCTTCCCACGGAGAAGCCGGCGAGTACGGCCTGGTAGACGCGGAGACGTACGCACGCCGATGGGGCGCGCACCCGGGTTCGGGTGCGCGCCCCATCGGCGCGTGGGGGCGTGATCAGCCGAGCGGCAGGCCGTTCAGCGGCAGGCCGCCGAGCAGGCCGCCGAGCGGGGTGCCGCCGAGGGCGCCGGTGGCACCGTCGAGCGGGGCGTGCTCCACGGCCGCGCCGGCGGCGGCGGGCAGGGTCTTGACGCCCTGGTCGACGGCGGCCTCGCCGCCCAGGAGGGACTCGGCGGCGCCGTCGGGGAGCTCGGTGAGACCGTCACCCAGCGGCACGGTCTGGGTGACCAGGCCGAGCGCGTCCGGGACGGCGGGCGCGGCCGGGGCGGCGGCGGCCGTGCCGGCGGCGGCAGCGGCGAAAGCGGCACCGAGAGCGGCGACACCGAGCGTCTTGGCGGCAGACTGCTTCATCAGAAAATCATCCTTGAGGATCTTGGGGATCATGGAGCTTCGGGGAAAGCAGAGAATTCGGGGATGCAAAGCAGCTCTGCAAGCTAGCCATCAGAAGACGCTCCCGCAAACACCGAAAGGCGGTCGGAAGTGTGTCTCCCGACCGCCGCACCGCTCGTCCCGATCCCCGCCGTCAGTCCGCCCGACGTGAAGAATCGCTGGTCACAGAGGTCTGCTGGAACAGCCATTCGGACTTCAGCTCGGCATATCCGGGCTTGATGACGTCATTGATCATCGCGAGGCGTTCATCGAAAGGAATGAACGCTGATTTCATCGCATTGACGGTGAACCACGCCATGTCGTCGAGCGTGTAATCGAAAGCCTCGACCAGCAGCTCGAATTCGCGGCTCATGCTCGTCCCGCTCATGAGGCGGTTGTCGGTGTTGACCGTGGTCCGGAAATGCAGCCGGCGGAGCAGCCCGATGGGGTGCTCGGCGATGGAGGCGGCCGCCCCGGTCTGGAGGTTCGACGTCGGGCACATCTCCAGCGGGATGCGCTTGTCCCGGACGTACGCGGCCAGCCGGCCGAGCGTCACCGAGCCGTCCTCGGCGACCTCGATGTCGTCGATGATGCGCACGCCGTGCCCGAGCCGGTCGGCGCCGCACCACTGCAGGGCCTGCCAGATGGACGGCAGGCCGAATGCCTCGCCGGCGTGGATGGTGAAGTGGTTGTTCTCCCGCTTGAGGTACTCGAAGGCGTCGAGGTGGCGGGTGGGCGGGTAACCGGCCTCGGCGCCGGCGATGTCGAAGCCGACGACGCCGGAGTCCCGGTAGCGGTTGGCCAGTTCGGCGATCTCCAGGGCACGGGCGGCGTGCCGCATGGCGGTCAGCAGCGCGCCGACGCGGATGCGGTGGCCGGCGGCCCTGGCCTGCCGCTCGCCCTCGCGGAAGCCCTCGTTGACGGCCTCCACGACCTCCTCCAGGGTCAGCCCGGCCTCCAGATGCTGCTCGGGGGCGTACCGCACCTCCGCGTAGACGACGCCGTCCTCGGCGAGGTCGACCGCGCACTCCGCGGCGACCCGGACCAGGGCCTCGCGGGTCTGCATGACGGCGCAGGTGTGCGCGAAGGTCTCCAGATAGCGCTCCAGCGAGCCGGAGTCGGCGGCCTCCTGGAACCAGATGCCGAGCTTGCCCGGCTCGGTCTCGGGGAGGTTGTCGTAGCCCTGGGCGCGGGCGAGGTCGATGATCGTGCCGGGGCGCAGTCCGCCGTCGAGGTGGTCGTGGAGGAGCACCTTCGGGGCGCGGCGGATCTGGTCCGCGGTGGGGACGTTGGGGATCTGGCTCGTCATTTCGGCACTCTAACGCCTACGCGCGTAGAGCGCCCCTCCTCAACTCGCTTGTCGATACGTAACAGTGACCGCGCGTACGGATGGCGTACACCTCGGCTTCTGAGACTGTTCTGCCATGGCGCACTCCGCACTCCTCGGGACTGCCGGCGGCCGGACACCCCGGCTCGGACGGTCCGTCGGCGCATCGCACCCCGGTACGGCGGTGGGCGGTGTGGTCCTGCTCCTCCCGAACGGGGAGGCGACCTCCGCGCGGGGCGCCTCCGTACGGGCCCACGCGGCGCTGCTGCCGCTGGGGCGGCGACTGGCCGCGGCCGGGCGGGAGGACGGCCTCGTGGTGCACATGGTGCGCTACCGGGGGCGCGGCTGGAACGGCGCGGACGCCCAGCTGGCCGCGGACGCGTCCTGGGCGGTCACGGAGGCGGTACGGCGCTACGGCGATGTGCCGGTCTGCCTGGCGGGCCACGGGATGGGCGGGCGGGCCGCGCTACGGGCGGCCGGGCACACGGCGGTCGACGCGGTGCTGGCCCTGGCGCCGTGGCTCCCGGAGGACGACGTGGCGGCGAAGCCGGAGCCGGTACGCCAACTGGTGGGGCGCCGGGTGCTGATCGTGCACGGCACCAACGACGCCCGGACGGATCCCGAGCTGTCGTACCGGCTCGCGGAACGGGCGAAGAAGTCGAACCGCGACACGTGCCGCTTCGAGGTCCACTCCGACGGCCACGCGCTGCGGCAGTACCACGACGAGGTCCTCGCGCTCGCCGCCGACTTCGTCCTGGGCTCGCTCTTCACCCGCGCCTACGCCCGCCCGGTCGCCGACGCCCTCGCGGCCCCGCCGCCCCTCGGCCTGCGGATGCCCCTGGCGGCGGGCTTCGGCCGCGCTTCCCGGCGCCGATAGCCGGCCCGGCGTCAACGCGTGATCATCCTTGGCCTTTTTGAAGGATCCCGGGGGAATCGCTCGCGCCCCACAGGAGCGACCGGGGGCAATTCCTGAAGCATGGGGGCACCGCTTTCCCCACACCCTTCGAGGTCATCCATGCGCACGCACGCCCAGGAAGCAGATTTTCCGCTGATCTACTGCCCGTTGGAATCCGCCCTCCACCCTCGTTCCCGCCGGATCGAGGCCCAGGCGGAGCAATGGGTGCGCGACAGCGGGATGTGCGTGACCGAGCGGGAGACGGCCTGGGTCGTGGCCACGCACAGTACGGATTTCTTCGCCCGTTTCGCGCCGGTGGCGGAGGACGAGCGACTGCTGGCGACCTCCTTGTGGGTCTACTTCGGCTTCGCCTTCGACGACGCGCGGTGCGACAACGGGCCGCTGAGCAGCCGGCCGGCCGAATTCAACGTGCTGGCCGGGCTCATCCAGCGGGCGGCCGAGGCGCCGTCGGCCGACGAGCACGGGGAGCGTTACGTCCGCCCCCTGCAGGACATCGTCGGGCGCTTCCGTTCCTTCGGAACGCCGACGCAGGTCCGCCGCTTCCTGGTGGCTCACCGGGCCTGGCTGTCCGGGGTCGCCTGGCAGATCGGCAACCAGGCGAGCGGCAGGATGCCGGACCTCGACGAGTTCGTGGCCATGCGGCTGCTGGCAGCCGGCGGGGAGCCGACGTTCGCGATGCTGGAGCTGGCCACGGGGCTCGAGGTGCCGGGCGACGAGATGGACCGGCCCGCCGTGCGCGCCCTGACGGAGATGGCGATCCTCGTCGCCGCGCTGGACAACGACCGCCACTCCCTGCGCAAGGAGATGAGCCGGGGGCACACCGACCAGAACATCTACAGCGTGCTCACGCACCATCGGGGGATGGCGCTCGCCGAGGCGGTGGAGGAGGCGAACCGGATCAGGGACCGGGTCCTGACCCGCTTCATGGCGCTGTACGACCGGGTGCGGCCCACGGCCGGCGTCGAGCTGGCGAGTTACCTCCAGGGCCTGCGCCACGGCATTCGCGGCAACGCCGAGTGGGGGCTCCAGGTTCCCCGTTACGTCAGCCTGGGCCGCGTACCCGATCCGATGGAGGCGGCGCCGCTCGCCTGGGCGGAGGAGCCGTCGGACGCCACGCCCGAGCCGCTGCCCGGGGCACCGACCGTGGCCTGGTGGTGGGACAGGGATCTGGCGTGAGGAAACGACACGCTTTTCGTACAGCCATAAATCCCCGAAATCCTGGCGCGCTTTCACCAGAAGGAATGTGAACGGCAATCCGGCTGTTCATGTGATATTGCATGCGGACCCTTTTGAGGGAATCACGGCATTTTCCACCGGGCTGCACAACGGAATATCGATAGGCTGATCGCAGTCCTTCCCCTCTGATTCCAAGGAGTTCTCATGTCGTTCATTCGCCGCGCCGCCGCGGTGTCCGTCCTGTCCGTCGCGATCGTCGTGGCGGGTGTCGGGCCCTCGGCGTACGCCGCCGCCGCCGCGCCGGCCGTGACCGCCGACGGTCCGTACGGCGGCTTCGGTGGGCGGGGTGAGCAGCCGCTGCACTTCGGCCCCTTCGAGATCCCGCGCAACGGACACTTCGGGGCCGGCTTCTCCTGGGGCACGTCGAACCGGGGCTAGCGACCGCCTCGGCACGCGGGACAGCCCGATGGGGTGCGGCGACGCCGCACCCCATCGGGCTGTCCGGGACGGGTCCGCGCCCCGTCCGCCGTCATCTCTTGAGGGTGGCGGCGCTCGCGACGAGGACCACGACGACACAGAGCAGGATGAGGGCGGCGTCGCGCACGAAGACGCCGGTGACGCCCTCGTGGGAGGCGGCCTCGGTGGCGGCCTGCACCGCGTACGTCATGGGCATGAGCTGGGCGAGGCCGTCGAGGAACCCGTGCATCTCCGCCCGCGGCACGAACAGTCCGCACACCAGGAACTGTGGCAGGACGCCCGCGGGGAGGAACTGCACGGCCTGGAACTCGTTGCGTGCGAAGGCGCTCACGAGGAGGCCGAGGGCCAGCCCGAGCAGCGCCCCGAGCATGGCGATGATCATGAGGAGATAGGCCGGGCCCTTGATGTCCAGGCCCAGCGGACCGACGGACAGCAAGGTCGACAGGACCGCCTGGACGAGCGCGAGGAAGGCGAACGCCAGGCTGTAGCCGAAGACGATGTCGAGCCGCTGCACCGGGAGGGTCAGCAGCCTCTCGGCCGTGCCGGAGGTGCGTTCGCGCAGGGTGGAGACCGACGCGACCAGGTACATGACGATGACGGGGAAGATCCCGAAGACCTGGGGTCCGATGCGCTCGAAGGACGCCTCCGCGTCGTGGAACATCAGCTTGAGCAGGACCATGAGCATGCACGGGATGGCGAGCATCAGCGCGGTGCTGCCGCGGTCCCGGGAGATCTGCTGGAGGACCCGCTGGGCCGTGGCGGCGGTGATGCTGGGCGTGAACGGCAGAGCGCGGCCGAAGCAGCGCACCTCCGAGGAGGGTTCGCCGGCGAAGGTCATGAGCGGGCTTCCGTTGCGAAGTACGGCAGGTCCGGGTCCGGCAGCGGGTCGTCGGTGAGCAGGGGTCCCGGCACCCTGCCGGGGAGGAGGTGCTCCTCTTCCTCCTCCAGGGTCTGGGACGACCGGACGAGGTGCATGAAGGCCTCCTCCACGCTCTGGCACCCGGTGTGCGCGAGCAGTTCCGCCCGTCCGGCCGAGGCGAGGAGCCGGCCGGCCCTCATCAGCAGCAGCCGGTCGCAGCGGTCGGCCTCGTCCATGACGTGGCTGGAGACGAGCAACGTGGTGCCCTCCTGCGCGAGGCGTTTGAAGACCAGCCACAACTCGCGCCGGACCATGGGGTCGAGCCCGACGGTGGGTTCGTCCATGACCAGCAGAGCGGGGGTGCCCAGCAGGGCGACGGCGAGGGAGACGCGGGAGTACTGTCCGCCCGACAGACGGGCGACGGGTTTGTCCGCGTACTCCGCCAGGTCAACCTCCTTCACCACGCGCACGACCGCGTTCTCCCGGCGCCAGCCCCGCAGCCCCAGGGCGGCCGAGAAGTACCGCAGGTTCTCCAGCACGGTCAGGTCGGGATAGACCGAGGGCGCCTGGGTCACGTACCCCACCCGTGAGCTGAGGGCGCGGACCCCGGCGGGCATGCCCAACACCTGTACGTGTCCGGCGGTGCACGGCTGGATCCCCACGACCGCCCGCAGAAGCGTCGTCTTCCCGCAGCCGCTCGGCCCGAGGAGCCCGACGATCGAGCCCCGCGGAACGGTGAAACTGATGTCCGTCAGAATGGCGTGACGGCCGCGCATGACGTGCAGTCCGTACACACTCACCGCCGACGGGCCGGGAATGCGCCGACTCCTCATGTGAATATCGCTCTGCCTCACAAAACCACTGTCTTCAGATAGTCGGCCCGGAAAGCGGAAGAATCACGGCCCGCCGGAATGCAGAACCCGCCGGGACGGCCGCAGGTTACGGCCTTCCCGGGGTCGCGGTCAGGGGCGTGGTCAGTGGTCGCGCCGGGTGAGCAGCAGCGCCACGTCCTGGAGCTGCCGGTACACCTCCGGAGCGGGCTGGGCACGTGACAGCGCCCGGAAGGCTCCCGTCAGTTGACGCTTCGCCTCCTGCTCGGTCCGCTCGCGCCCGCCGGCCTCCTCGATGAGCGTCGCCGCGAGCGCGACGTCCGCCTCGTCCAGGGGCCGCGTACCGCCGTAGAGGGCGGCGAGCCTCCTCCCCGCCTCCCCGGTCGTCGACAGGGCCGCCACCACGGGCAGGGACTTCTTGCGCGCCGCGAGATCCGCGCCCACCGGTTTGCCGCTGCGCTCACTGGCGCCCCAGATGCCCAGCAGGTCGTCCACGCACTGGAACGCGACGCCCAGGCACCGCCCGAAGTCCCGCAGGCCCGCGACCCGCTCCGCGTCGGCTCCCGCCAGCAGGCCGCCCAGCGCGCAGGCGCCGCCCATGAGGGCTCCCGTCTTCCCCTCCGCCATCGCCAGGTAGTCCGCCGTCTCCACCGACTCGGCCTTCTCGAAGGCGACGTCCTGGCTCTGCCCCCGCATCAGGTCGCCGAGGACCGCGACCAGCTCCCGGACCGCCGCCTCGCCGCGCGGCCCCGGCACGTCGAAGAGCGTCCGCAACGCGACGACGAGCAGCGCGTCACCGGCGAGCACCGCGGCGCCGGTGCCGTAGACGGCCCACACGGCGGGGCGGTGCCTGCGCAGGCAGTCCTTGTCGATCACGTCGTCGTGCAGGAGCGAGAAGTCGTGCACCAGCTCCACGGCCACGGCGGCCGGCACCGCGCACTCCGCGGAGCCGCCGACCGCCCGCGCCCCGAGCAGCGCCAGCGCCGGGCGAACCGCCTTGCCTCCCTCCGGCGCCTCGCCGGCCGGGCCGTTTCCGTCGGCCTCGTGCCAGCCCCGGTGGTAACCCGTCATCCGGCGCTCCGGCTCCGGCAGGCCGGCGACGGCCGCGCGCAGGGCCGGGGCCACCAGATCGCGGGCCCAGCCGAACAGCGAAGACGGCGAGACGGCCGACTCCCATCCCACCGCGGTCAACCCCGACACAGCACCTCCCGGACGAACCGCTCGCCCTCGCGCGGACGAGCGACCAATTGCTTGCGATTTCACACTCCAGCTAAGTGCCACCGGGAATGCAGAAACGTTGCATTCACCGGGCCCCGGGAAAAGACCACCTCACCGGACCAACTGCATTATCTTCGCCCTCGTCCGCAGAAACCGGCCGAAGACCGTACGGGAAATTCACACATGTTCACTCCGGCAACAGATTTCCCCGTTTGCTCAGCAGGAACTTCTTGAAGGCGGCCACCGGCGCCGTGTCCGGATGACCGTCGAGCCAGGCGACGCCGATCTCCCGGACGGCGCGGGGGGCCGTCACATTGAGCTCGACGACGCCCGGGCGCGGGACGGCCGGCGGGGGCAGCAGGGCGACGCCCAGACCGGCCGCGACCAGGCCGCGCAGCGTCTCGGCCTCCTCGCCCTCGAAGGCGACCCTGGGCTTGAACCCGGCCTCGGCGCACAGGTCGTCGGTGATGCGGCGCAGCCCGTAGCCGGGCTCCAGGGTCACGAACGTCTCGTCCGCCGCCTCCGCGAGCCGGACCCGCTTGCGCGAGGCGAGCCGGTGGTCGTCGGGCACCACCAGCCGCAGCCGCTGCTCGTCGATGCGGCGGGCGACCAGGTCGGGCGCGTCGGGCACGGGCGAGGTGAGACACAGGTCCAGGTCGCCCGCCCGCAGGCGCTCGATCATCGCCTCGCCGTAGTTCTGGACGAGGGTGAAGCGGACGCGGGGGTGGTCCACACGGAAGGCGCGGATCAGCCCGGGCACGGTCTCGGAGCCCATGGTGTGCAGGAACCCGAACGCCACCCGGCCCGCCGTCGGGTCGGCGTCCGCCCGTACGGAGTCCGCCGCGCGCTCCACCTCCGCCAGCGCCCGCTCGGCGGAGGCGTAGAACGTGCGGCCGGCCGGCGTGAGCGAGACGGTGCGCCCCTTGCGGGCGAACAGCGCGACCCCGAGGTCCTGTTCCAGCCGGACCATGGCCCGCGACAGGGTCGACTGCGGGACCCCCATCTCGGCCGCCGCCCGGGTCACATGCTCGTGCCGGGCGACCGCCGCGAAGTACGCGAGCCGGGGCGCGAGCAGCAGTCCCATGTCTTCTTCGTAACTACCCGGTGACAGCCGACTCTGTGACCTGTACTCATGCACCATGGGAACGATTACAGCAGTTCCGTGCATTGGACGCATGAACCGGATCGGCCTACGTTCGAGACATGCCTTCCGCCAGTACCAAGGCGGCCGCCACCAGCACGGCCGCCGACACCCGCCTCGCCCCCGGCGCCCCCGGCCACCGCCGCATGAGCTTCGCCCTCTTCGCCGCCGGACTCGCCGCCTTCGCGCTCCTCTACTCCACCCAGGCCCTCCTCCCCGCGATCTCCGCGGAGTTCGGAGCGAGCGCCTCCGCGGCCTCCTGGACGGTCTCCGCCGCGACCGGCGCCCTCGCCCTCCTCGTCCTCCCGCTGAGCGCCCTCTCCGAGCGCTTCGGCCGGCGCACGATGATGACCGCCTCGCTCGCCGTCGCGGTCGTCGTCGGACTGCTCGTCCCCTTCGCCCCGAACCTGGAATGGCTGATCGCCCTGCGGGCGGTCCAGGGCGCGGCGCTCGCGGGCCTGCCCGCCTCCGCCATGGCGTTCCTCGCCGAGGAGGTGCGGCCGAGGGCGCTGATCGCCGCGATCGGCCTGTTCGTCGCGGGCAACTCGATCGGCGGCATGAGCGGCCGGATCGTCACCGGCTGGGCGGCGCAGATGTGGGGCTGGCGCGCGGGGCTCCTCGCGGTCGGCCTGATGGCGGTGGCCTGCGCGGTCGTCTTCCGCGTCCTGCTTCCCGGGGCCCGTCATTTCACGCCCGGTTCGCTGAGCCCGAAGGCGCTGGCCACGGCGGTCCGCACCCACCTCGCCGACCCGCTGCTGATGCGCCTGTACGCGATCGGCGCGCTGTTCATGACGGTGTTCGGCGCGGTCTACACGGTGATCGGGTACCGCCTGGTCGAGGCCCCGTTCTCGCTCCCGCAGGGTGTGATCGGCTCGATCTTCCTGGTCTACCTCGTCGGTACGGTCTCCTCGGCCGCGGCCGGGAAGCTGGTCGGCCGGCTCGGCCGACGCGGCGCGCTCTACCTGGCCGTCGGCACGACCGCGGCCGGTCTGCTGCTCTCCCTGGCCGACGTGCTCGCCGCCGTGCTGCTGGGCCTGGTCCTGATCACGGCGGGCTTCTTCGCCGGGCACGCAGTCGCCTCCTCCTCGGTGAGCCGTACCGCCACGACCGGCCGCGCGCAGGCGTCGGCGCTCTACCAGTCGGCGTACTACCTGGGCAGCAGCGCCGGCGGCACGCTCGGCGCGATCGCCTTCCACTCGGGCGGCTGGGCCGGCACGGTCCTGCTGGGTCTGGTCGCGGTGCTCGGCGTCATGTCGATCACCCTCTACGGCAGCCACAGCGCGCGGGTCGCGGCGCGCGGCGAGGCGCGGCGCCCCCGGCTCCGCACGGCGCACTGAATCCGTCCCGGATCCGTACAACCGAACCGCTCCCCCGGTCGTCCTGAGTCATAGGACTCGAGGGGGAGTTGGTGATCATGAACGGGATACGAAGGCGGGCCGGGATCGTCCTCGGCATCACCTCCATGGTGGTGCCGTTGACGGTGGCGCTCGGGGCGGCGCCGGCGCAGGCGGCCTCGTGCAACGTGACGACGGGGCCGTACCAGAAGCAGGTGGAGAAGTTCCTGGGGCGGGCGGTGGACGGGCGGCAGTCGCTCGCCGACTGCCGGGCGATCCAGGCGTTCCAGCGGACGCACGGCATCACCCCGACGCAGGGGTACGCCGGCCCGCTGACCTGGCGGACGATGTCCACGATGCTGGCGCAGCGGGCGGCCGGCACGAACCCGAACAGGGCCGGGGCCTGCCCGACGAACAAGGGGCGGATCGCCTGCGTCGACCTGACCCGCCAGCTGAGCTGGATCCAGGACGGCTCGCGGCTGAAGTACGGCCCGGTGCCCGTCCGCACGGGCAAGGACGGGACGGAGACCCGGACCGGCGCCAAGAGGATCTACTGGCGGAACATCAACCACTGGTCGACGATCTACCACGTGTCCATGCCGTACGCGCAGTTCTTCGACGGCGGGCAGGCCTTCCACTCCACCACCAAGTCCATGTGGAACCCGCCGGGTTCGGGGGGCTGCGTCAATATGCGTCCGGCCGACGCCAAGGCGTACTGGAACCTGCTCAGGAACGGCGACGACGTGTACGTCTACGGGCGGAAGCCGGGAACCTGACCCCGGCTGTCAGTGGGCTGCGGTAGCTTCCCCTCATCGGCACAGAACCGGTGCCGGTGAGGGGCGAGTGGGGTGGACCTGCATGAGTGACCTGGCGACCGCTACCGATGACCGGAACTCTCAACTGGAGAAGTACCGCACCGAGTTGACCGGCTACTGCTATCGGATGCTCGGCTCCTCGTTCGAGGCCGAGGACGCCGTGCAGGACACGATGGTGCGCGCCTGGCGGTCCCTCGACTCCTTCGAGGGGCGCTCGTCGCTGCGTTCCTGGCTGTACCGCATCGCGACCAACGTCTGCCTCGACTCCCTCAACGCGGGCAACCGGCGGGCCCGGCCGATGGATCTGACCGCCGCGACACCGGTCGCCCAGGCGCAGCTGAACGCCCGGCCGGAGATCACCTGGCTGGAGCCGGTGCCGGACGGGCGGGTGCTGCCGTCGGTGGCCGACCCGGCGGAGACGGCCGTGTCCCGCGAGACCGTGCGCCTGGCGTTCGTCGCCGCGCTGCAGCACCTGCCGCCCAAGCAGCGGGCCGTGCTGATCCTGCGCGAGGTGCTGGCCTGGAAGGCGAGCGAGGTCGCCGAGCTGCTCGACACCACGGTCGCCTCGGTCAACAGCGCGCTCCAGCGGGCGCGCGCCACGATCGCCGAGAACGAACCGGCGGCCTCGGACGCCGCGGACCCGCTCGACGAGGAACAGAAGGAGCTCCTGGAGCGCTATGTCGCCGCCTTCGAGGGGTACGACATGAAGGCGCTGACGGCGCTCCTGCACGAGGACGCGACGATGTCCATGCCGCCGTACGACCTGTGGCTGCGGGGGCACGACGACATCGTGGGCTGGATGCTCGGCGTCGGGGACGTCTGCCGCGGTTCGAAGCTGGTGCCGACGGTGGCGAACGGCTCGCCGGCGTTCGCGCACTACCACCCGGACCCGGAGGGCGGTTACAGCCCGTGGGCGCTGATCGTCCTGGAGCTGAGGGACGGCAAGGTCGGCGGCATGGACTTCTTCCTGGACACCAAGCGGTGGTTCCCGCTCTTCGACCTGCCGGAGCGGCTGGAGGCGTAGGCGTTCGCCGGGGCGCGGTCATACGAGGTCGCTCAGGCCGACGAGTCCGAGGAGCAGCCGGAGCTCGGCCCCGGCTCCCCGGAAGGTGAGGCGGTGGCCGAGCCGCCCGGCGGCGAGCCGCAGCCTGGCGAGGGCGTCGACGGCGGCGAGATCGGCGTGCGCGAGCGCGCCGATCTCGCAGACGACCTCGGTGGGCGGCACCCCTTCGAGCACGGCGCACAGGCGGGCGACCTCGTCCGGGGTGGCCCGGGCGCCCAGGGTCAGAACGAGCGGTTGACTGGTGTCCACACCTAGGAGACCCGCGCCACGGCCGGAACTCATCGGACCCGGTCGGGGAGTCCTGTGGATCCGGCCGGATCGGGCGGGAGCCCGGCAAGATCCACACGACACCCCCTAAGCTGCGCGCATGATGCACGAGCCTGTCGAACTGGTGATCTTCGACTGTGACGGCGTTCTGGTGGACAGCGAACGGATCTACTGCCGTATCGACCGGGAGGTCTTCGCGGAGCTCGGCGCCGAGTTCACCGAGGCGGAGATCGTCGAGCACTTCCTCGGTTCGTCCAGCGAGGTGCTCACGGCGATCCTGGAGGAGCGGCTCGGGCGGCCGCTGGAGGCCGACTGGCACCTGCCCTACCGGCCGGTCTACGAGCGGGCCCTGGACGCGGAGCTGACGGTGGTCGAGGGCGTCACGGACGCGCTCGACGCCCTTGAGGTGCCGTTCTGTCTGGCGTCGAACGGCAGCCATGCCACGATCCGCCGCAATCTGACGCGCACGGGCCTGCTGGAACGCTTCGAGGGCCGGATGTTCAGCGCGCGCGACGTGGCCAGGGGCAAGCCGGCGCCGGACCTGTTCCTGCACGCGGCCGAGAGCATGGGCGTGGCGCCGGAGCGGTGCGCGGTGGTGGAGGACAGCCCGTACGGAGTGGCGGCGGCCCGGGCGGCCGGGATGCGCGCCTTCGGCTACTGCGGGGGTCTGACGCGGGCGGACCGGCTGATGGGCCCGCGGACGCTGGTCTTCGACGACATGCGGCAGCTGCCGAAGCTCCTCGGGGAGCCGCTGGGATGAGCGGGTCCGAGGCGGAGGTGGCGTGGGACCGGCTGTTCCACGCCTACGGGGTGGCGACGGACACGGCGGAGGTGCTGCGGGGCTCCCTGGAGGGCGCGCGCGAGCATCTGTGGTCCGCGATCCTGCACCAGGGCGGTGTCTGGCCGGCGACGCCGCCGGTCCTGCGGATCGTGGCGGGCCGGCTGCGGGAAGCGCCGCTGCTCGCGCTGTCCTTCGTACGGGACGTGGCGTCGGCGGTGAACCTGGGCGGGCACGCGGAGAAACTGCGGGGCGAGGTGGCGGCGGCGCCGACCGGGGAGTGGACCGCCCGGTACGTGGCCCTGGACGGGGACGACCAGCTCGACATGTGGTCGGACGACGACGACACGGGCTCTCTCGTCCTCGCGGGGGCGGCGCTCGACTGCTGGGACCTGCTGCCCGAACTCCTCGATCCGGTGGCGGAGTTCCTCGACGACCGGGACCCGGGCGTCCGTGCCCTCGCGTGGGCGACGGCGGCCCGCCTGCTGAACCATCCGGCGGCGGCCGTCCGTACACCCGGGCTCCTGCCCCGGCTGGCGGACCTCGCGCGGTCGGCCGAGTCGGTGGCGGAGCGGGCCTCGCTGGTCATGGACCTCGGCGGCCTGGGTGGCGAGGCCGGTCCGTTCCTGTCGGACCCCAGTCCGCTGGTCCGCTGCGCGGCGGCGATGACACCCGTGCTGGCCGAGGACCCGGCGGCGCACGCGGAGTTGCTGTCGATGGCCCGTACGCCGACGGCCTTCGACGAGCTGTCCCCCCTGGCCCGCTTCGAGGGTGAACCGGCCCGGTGGACGCTGATCGCGGTGCTGTGCAGCCGGGTGCGGGACTTCGCCCGGCTCCAGGAGGCGGCGACGGCGGTGCTTCCGTACGCCTTCAAGGTCGCCCCGTGCCCTGACCTGGGCCCCTATCTGGAGGTGGGCTTCGCGGCCGGCTGGCCCCAGGAGCCGACGGGCGAGCAGCGGGCCCTGGCACGGGAGATCGCCGCCCGCGACGGGCTGTGGGCGCCGGCGAACGGCAACCGCAGGATCACCCTGGGGGGTCTGCGGTTGCCGAACGAGCGGGATGCCTGGGCGGCTCTGGGCGGTGCCTGATCAGGCGATGCGGTCGAGAACGATCGGCTTGGGGGTGAACGCCGTGCCCTCCGCCGCGATGTCCCAGGAACCGTCCAGGGACCTCAGGGCGTAGTCGAACTTCTCCGGGGTGTCCGTGTGCAGGGTCAGCAGCGGCTGCCCGGCCGTCACCGTGTCGCCCGGCTTGGCGTGGAGCTCGACGCCCGCGCCGGCCTGCACCGGGTCCTCCTTGCGGGCGCGGCCCGCGCCCAGACGCCAGGCGGCGATGCCGATGTCGTACGCGTCGAGGCGGGTGAGGACGCCGGAGGACGGGGCCGTGACGACGTGCTGCTCGCGGGCGACCGGGAGGGTCGCGTCGGGGTCGCCGCCCTGGGCCGCGATCATGCGGCGCCAGACGTCCATGGCCGAGCCGTCCGCGAGGGCCTTCGCCGGGTCCGCGTCCTTGATGCCGGCCGCGTCGAGCATCTCGCGGGCCAGCGCGATCGTCAGCTCGACGACGTCGGCCGGGCCGCCGCCCGCCAGGACCTCGACCGACTCGCGGACCTCCAGCGCGTTGCCGGCCGTGAGGCCCAGCGGAGTCGACATGTCGGTGAGCAGGGCGACCGTCTTCACACCGCTGTCCGTGCCGAGTCCCACCATCGTGTGGGCCAGCTCCTGCGCGTCCGCGAGGTTCTTCATGAAGGCGCCGGTGCCGACCTTGACGTCGAGGACGAGCGAGCCGGTGCCCTCGGCGATCTTCTTCGACATGATCGAGGAGGCGATGAGCGGGATCGCCTCGACCGTGCCGGTGACGTCCCGGAGGGCGTAGAGCTTCTTGTCGGCGGGGGCGAGCCCGTCGCCCGCGGCGCAGATCACCGCGCCGGTCGTGTCGAGGACGTGCAGCATCTCCTCGTTGGAGAGCAGCGCGCGCCAGCCGGGGATGGACTCCAGCTTGTCGAGCGTGCCGCCGGTGTGGCCGAGGCCCCGGCCCGACAGCTGCGGCACCGCCGCGCCGCAGGCGGCGACCAACGGGGCGAGCGGCAGGGTGATCTTGTCGCCGACGCCGCCGGTGGAGTGCTTGTCGGAGGTGGGGCGGGAGAGGGACGAGAAGTCCATGCGCTCGCCGCTCGCGATCATCGCCGCCGTCCAGCGGGCGATCTCGGCGCGGTTCATGCCGTTGAGCAGGATCGCCATGGCCAGGGCCGACATCTGCTCGTCGGCGACCTCGCCCCGGGTGTAGGCATCGATGACCCAGTCGATCTGCTCGGGGCTCAGCTCGCCCTTGTCCCGCTTGGTGCGGATGACGGAGATGACGTCCATGTGTGGGTGCCTCTTTCTACGCGCATAGAGGGGGAAGGGGAGAGCGGCCCTTCCCATCGTGCCGGAAGGGCCGCTCCGAGGTACTACGTGGCGAGGTGGTCCGGGCCGAACGCCTGCGGGAGCATCTCCGCGAGCGTCAGCAGCCCGGCCGGGGTCTCCAGGACGAGTTCGGCGCCGCCGAACTCGTACAGCAGCTGCCGGCACCGCCCGCACGGCACCAGGGACTCGCCCCGGCCGTCCACGCAGACGAAATGGGTCAGCCGGCCGCCGCCGGTCGCCTGCAGCTGGGAGACGAGCCCGCACTCGGCACACAGGCCGATGCCGTACGACGCGTTCTCCACGTTGCAGCCGGAGACCACCCGCCCGTCGTCGACGAGCGCGGCGGCGCCGACCGGGTAGCCCGAGTACGGCGCGTACGCACGGGACATGGCGTCCCGGGCCGCCGTCCGCAGGGCCTCCCAGTCGGGGCCACCGGCGGGCGTCGTCACTTGCCTTCGCCCTTGCGGTAGCGCATGCCGTCCGCCTTGGGCATCCGCAGACGCTGCGCGGAGAGCGACAGCACCAGCAGCGTGACCACGTACGGGGTGGCGCTGACGAACTCGACCGGGACGGTGTCCGTGCCGAGGTACCAGATCAGCACGCCGACACCGATGACGATGGCGATCGAGGAGGTGATCCAGCGCTTCTTGTACGCCTTCCACGCGGCGATCGCCACGAGCACGGCGAACAGCAGCAGGAGCAGCGCGTGCACGGACTCGCCGCCGCTGCGCAGCTGGAGCGCGTCGGCGAAGCCGAACAGTCCCGCGCCCATCGCCAGGCCGCCCGGCCGCCAGTTGCCGAAGATCATCGCGGCGAGGCCGATGTAACCACGGCCACCGGTCTGGCCTTCGTTGTAGATGTGCGAGGTGACCAGCGACAGGAACGCGCCACCGAGACCGGCGAGACCGCCGGAGACGATCACGGCGATGTACTTGTACTTGTAGACGTTGACGCCCAGGGACTCGGCCGCGATCGGGTTCTCGCCGCAGGAGCGCAGCCGCAGACCGAACGAGGTCTTCCACAGCACGAAGAACGTGCCGATCACAAGGAGCACGGCCAGGATCGTGACCAGCGACAGGTTGGTGACCAGACCGCCGAGGATGCCGGCGATGTCCGAGACCAGGAACCAGTGGTGCTTCTCGATGTCGGCCAGCCAGTCGGACAGACCCGGGATCGTGATCGAGGTGATCTCCTCGGCCGGTGGCGACTGCTTGGGGCTGCCGCCCTTGGCCGCGGCCTCGCCGGTGTTGAACCACAGCTTGGCGAAGTAGCTGGTGAAACCGAGCGCGAGGATGTTGATCGCGATACCGGAGATGATGTGGTCGACACCGAAGGTGACGGTGGCGACCGCGTGCAGCAGACCGCCCAGCATGCCGCCCACGACGCCGGCCAGGATGCCCAGCCACGGGCTGGTCTGCCAGCCGGCCCAGGCACCGAAGAAGGTGCCGAGGATCATCATGCCTTCGAGGCCGATGTTGACCACGCCCGCGCGCTCGGCCCACAGGCCGCCGAGACCGGCGAGGCCGATCGGCACGGCGAGCGAGAGCGCGGCGCTGATCTGGCCGGCCGAGGTGAGGTCCTGCGCGCCGGTGATGGCGCGGATGGCGGAGAGGGCGATGAGCCCGCCCGCGACGATCAGCAGGATCACGGGCAGCGAGAGGCGGGTGCGGCCGCCCTTGCCGCCGGCCGCCTTGGGCGCGGCGGGCGGCGGGGTGGAAGTCGCCGTGGCGGTCACGCCGACACCTCCGTCGTGTTGTTGGAACGGGCCTGGGCCGCGAGCTTCTCGCCGACCTGACGCTGCTGGCGCTTGATGCCGTAGCGGCGGACGACTTCGTAGGCGATGACGACGCAGAGGACGATGACGCCCTGCATGACGCCGACGATCTCCCGGTCGTACTCCTCGAACTCCAGCTGCTGGCCGCCACGCTCCAGGAAGGCCCAGAGGATCGCGGCGAGCGCGATGCCGACCGGGTTGTTGCGGCCGAGCAGCGCGATGGCGATACCGGTGAAGCCGATGCCGACCGGGAACCCGCCGCCGTACTCGTAGGACTCGTTGAGCAGCGTCGGCATACCGATCAGACCGGCCATGCCGCCGGAGATCAGCATCGAGGTGACGACCATCTTCTTGACGTTGACACCGCTGGCCGCGGCGGCCGTGTCGGACTGGCCGACGGTGCGCAGGTCGAAGCCGAAGCGGGTGCGGGCGAGCGTGAACCAGAACGCGACGCCGGCGACGGCCGCGATCACGACGAAACCGATGATCGGGGTCGGCGTGGTCGGGAACTCGAAGAAGTGCGAGGACTCCGGGAGCGGGCTGGTGGCGACCTCGGTGCCGGCCGCGTCCAGGTGGCCGAGGCGGCCGGGCTGGAGCAGATAGCCGATGATCGCGGTCGCGATGAAGTTCAGCATGATCGTGGAGACGACCTCGCTGACACCCCGCGTCGTCTTGAGGACGCCGGCGATGCCCGCCCACATGGCGCCGACGATCATCGCGGTGACGATGATCAGCGGGATCTGGACGATGCCCGGCAGGGTCAGCGCGCCACCGACGGCGGCGGCGCAGAAGGCGGCGAGACGGTACTGGCCGTCGACACCGATGTTGAACAGGTTCATGCGGAAACCGATGGCCACCGCGATGCCCGCCAGGTAGTACGTCGTCGCCTTGTTGATGATGTAGACCTGGCTGTCCGACTTGATGCCGTAGTCGAACATGATCCCGAAGGCGCTGAACGGCTCCTTGCCGGTGGCCGCGAGCACCAGGGCGGTGATCAGGAAGGCGGCGACGATCGCGAGCAGCGGCGCCGCGATGCCCAGGAGCAACCGCTCCTTGTCGAACTTCTTCATCGGGCCTCGTCCTCCGGGCCGTCGGTGCCCTCAGGGCTGTCTTCGTGCGCAAGGCGGCCGGCGGCGGCGCCGGTCATGGCCGAGCCCAGCTCTTCCGGTGTGATGGTCGCCGGGTCGGCGTCCGCGACGAGCCTGCCGCGGTACATCACGCGCAGGGTGTCGGAAAGGCCGATCAGTTCGTCGAGGTCGGCCGAGATCAGCAGGACCGCGAGCCCCTCGCGGCGCGCCGTGCGGATCTGGTCCCAGATCTGCGCCTGCGCACCGACGTCCACGCCGCGGGTGGGGTGCGCGGCGATCAGCAGCTTGGGGTCGTGGCTCATCTCGCGGCCGACGATCAGCTTCTGCTGGTTGCCGCCGGAGAGGGAGGCCGCGGTGACGTCGATACCGGGGGTACGGACGTCGTACTCGCGCACGATCCGCTCGGTGTCCCGGCGGGCGGCCTTCAGGTCGAGGATGGCGCCCCGGGAGTTGGGCTTCTCGGTGACGTGGCCGAGGATGCGGTTCTCCCAGAGGGGGGCCTCCAGGAGCAGACCGTGCCGGTGGCGGTCCTCGGGGATGCAGCCGATGCCGTCCTCGCGCCGCTTGCGCGTGGGAGCGGTGGTGATGTCGGCGCCGTCCAGGGTCACCACGCCGCGGTCGGCGGCGCGCATGCCCATGATCGTGTCGACGAGCTCCGACTGGCCGTTGCCCTCGACGCCGGCGATGCCGAGCACCTCACCCTTGTGGATGGTGAAGGTGATGCCGTCGAGCACCGCGCGGACCACGCCGTCGGGGTCGACGGCGCTCAGCGACAGGTCCCGGACCGTCAGCATCGGCACGTCCGTCACCGTCGACTCGCGGGTCTCCGGGGAGGGCAGCTCGGCGCCGACCATCAGCTCGGCGAGCTGCTTGGTCGTGGTGTGCTTCGGGTCGGCGGTGCCGACCGTGGTGCCGCGGCGGATGACGGTGATCTCGTCGGCGACCGACAGGACCTCACCCAGCTTGTGCGAGATGAAGATGACGGTCAGGCCCTCGGCCTTGAGCTCACGCAGGTTGTCGAAGAGCGCGTCGACCTCCTGCGGGACGAGCACGGCGGTCGGCTCGTCGAGGATCAGGGTGCGGGCGCCGCGGTAGAGCACCTTGAGGATCTCCACGCGCTGACGGTCGGCCACACCGAGGTCCTCGACGAGGACGTCGGGACGGACGCCGAGGCCGTACGCGTCGGAGATCTCCTTGATCCGGGCGCGGGCCTTGTCGCCGATGCCGTGCAGCTTCTCGGAACCGAGGACGACGTTCTCGAGGACGGTGAGGTTGTCCGCGAGCATGAAGTGCTGGTGCACCATGCCGACGCCGCGGGCGATGGCGTCGCCGGGGCTGTGGAACGTCACCTGCTCGCCGTCGACGGTGATGGTGCCCTCGTCCGGCTTCTGCATGCCGTAGAGGATCTTCATCAGCGTCGACTTGCCCGCGCCGTTCTCGCCCACGAGGGCGTGCACGGTGCCGCGGCGCACGGTGATGTCGATGTCGTGGTTGGCCACGACTCCGGGGAAACGCTTGGTGATGCCGCGGAGTTCTACGGCGTTCGGACTGCTGGGGCTGGAGGCTTTGATGACGCACTCTCCTAGGCAGGGAGCGTGAGAAGGATGAGCGGGCTGGGCGGGCTGGGACGCAGGCGCTGTCGGTGGCGAAAAATACCCTGTGGGCGGCGCGCTACGCGCGTAGCGTCAGGAAAATCGTTCAACTGCCCACGGGCATACGCGTGAAGGGGGCCCGGAGTGTCGGCCGAAGCCGCTCTCCGGGCCCCCGTCCGACGTGCGTCAGAGGGTCGTGGCGACCTTGATCTGACCGTCGACGATCTTCTTCTTCGCCGCGTCGATCTGCGCCTGGATGTCCTTGAGGTGGTCACCCGTGGTGGTCAGCGAGACACCGTCCTCGGCGAGCGAGTAGGTGTGCGTGCCGGTCATCGGCTTGCCGTCCTTGACGGACTTGACGAGCTCGAACACACCGGTGTCGACGTTCTTGACGACCGAGGTGAGGATCGAACCGGCGTACTTGGACAGGGCCGGGTCCTTGGCCTGGTCCGAGTCGACGCCGATCGCCCAGGTGCCCGGCTTCGCGGCGACGGCCTCGATGGCGCCGGCACCCGAGCCGCCCGCGGCGGCGTAGATGACGTCGATGCCCTTGTCGAGCATGCCCTTGGCAGCGGCCTTGCCCTTGTCCGGAGCACCGAAGCCGGACATGTCCGTACCGGTGGAGAGGTACTGGATCTGGACCGAGGCGTTCGGCTTGGTGTCCTTGACGCCCTGCTGGAAGCCGGCGGCGAACTTCTTGATCAGCGGGATGTCGACACCACCGATGAAGCCGATCTTGCCGTCCTTGGACTTCAGCGCGGCGGCGACACCGGCGAGGTAGGAGCCCTGCTCCTCGGTGAAGACGATCGAGTCGACGTTCTTCGCCTCGGAGACGGAGTCGACCAGGCCGAAGGTGACCTTCGGGTACTTGGCCGCGACCTTGTCGATCGCGTCCTTGTAGGCGAAGCCGACACCGATGACCGGGTTGAAGCCACCCTCGGCGAGAGAGGCGAGGCGCTGCTCACGGTCGGCCGGAGTCTCACCGGTCTTGGCGGTGAGCTCCTTGGTCTCGACACCGAGGTCGGCCTTGGCCTTGTCGAGGCCGCGGGCGGCGGAGTCGTTGAACGAGTTGTCGCCACGGCCGCCGACGTCGTAGGCCATGCCGACCTTGATGGTGCCCGAGTCGGAGCCAGAGTCGGTGGACGACTCGCCACAGGCGGTAGCGGTGAGAGCGAGGGCCGCGGTCGCGACGGACGCGGAAACGATCTTGGATACCCGGCGCAAGAGGAGGGTCCCTTCGAGACTGACCGAAAGCGCCTCTTCCGGCGCTGGTTTCGCGTGGATCGTAACGCGCGTAGATGTCAGTTAAAGACCCGTTCATGAGTCGTTATCGGATCGTCGCGAACGGGCCCGGGGCGGCGATCCGGCGGCACCCGCCCCGGCACGACCGGTTATACACGCCGACCCGCGCTGGGGAGCGGCGCTTTTGCGACAGTTCGCGGCGTGTTGGTCCGAACGGAGGAGCAACGGCGCCGGAACGGCGGAGCGGCGGCGGGCGCGGTGGAGCGGCGGCGGGCGCGGTGGAGCGGCGGCGGCAGGGGCGGGGCGGGCGGTGGAGCGACAGCCGCAGGGGGGCGACGCCCCCCGCCGCCGGACCCTCGGTCAGCTTCCGGCCGTGGCGTCGAGCAGGGCAGCGGCCGTGAAGAGCTCGACACCCACCTCGATGGACTCCTCGTCCACGTCGAAATCACCCGCGTGCAGGTCCCGGCGTGTCGTGTCGCCGGGGGTACGGGTGCCCAGCCGGGCCATGGCGCCCGGGACGTGCTCCAGATACCAGGAGAAGTCCTCGCCGCCGAGGCTCTGCTCGGTGTCCTCGATCGCATACGGTCCGCGACGGGCGGTCATCGCCTCGGTGAGGAGGTCGGCGACGGCCGGGGCGTTGACGACGGGCGGGACGCCGCGGACGTAGTTGATGGTCGACTTGGCGCGGTGCAGTGTCGCGATCTCGTCGACCGCCGCGTGCACCAGGTCCGGCGCCTCGCGCCAGGTCTCCAGGTCGAGGCAGCGGACGGTCCCGGAGAGGACGGCGTGCTGCGGGATGACGTTGCAGGCGTGGCCGGACTCGATCCGTCCCCAGGTGAGCGAGAGTCCGGAGCGGGCGTCCACGCGGCGGGCGAGGACGGCCGGGACGTCGACGGCGACACGGGCGGCGGCGGTGACCAGGTCGGTGGTCAGGTGCGGGCGGGCGGTGTGGCCGCCGGGCCCGTCGAGGGTGATCTCCAGCCGGTCGCAGGCGGAGGTGATGGGGCCGTGCCGCATCCCGATCCGGCCCACGTCCACCTTGGGGTCGCAGTGCACGGCGATGATCCGGCCGACCCCGTCGAGCGCACCCGCCTCGACGGCCTCCGCGGCTCCGCCGGGCAGCACCTCCTCGGCGGGCTGGAAGATCAGCCGCACGGCGTTGGGGAGCAGCCCCTGCCGGTGGAGGTCGGCGAGGACGAGGCCGGCCCCGAGGACGGTGGTGGTGTGGACGTCGTGGCCGCAGGCGTGCGCGCGGTTGGGCACGGTGGAGCGGTACGCGACCGTCTTGACGTCCGGGATGGGGAGGGCGTCGAGGTCCGCGCGGATCGCCAGCATGGGCCGCCCGCAGTCGGGCGTACCGACGTCGCAGACGAGGCCCGTGCCCGTCGGCAGTACCCGCGGCGCGAGTCCGGCCGCCTCGAGGCGGGCCTTCAGCGCGGCGGTGGTACGGATCTCCTGGTGGCCGAGCTCGGGGTGCATGTGCACGTCGCGGCGGAAGGCGATCAGTTCGGCACGCAGCGACGCGGACAGCCTTCCGGGCAGGGCGACGGAGCCGGGCTCACGGGACTTCAACTGGTTCACCTTTTGAAGGGTAGGCCCCTTCGGAGGTCAACTGCCCGTTGATCACGAAAAGTTCAGCCCGTTAGGGGAAAGAAAGTCGGTTCACGAGGCATGATGACCATTCTCTGTGGGTAAGCTCACCCGAATTCGAGCCGCTGCGAGGACGGTGTGGTGAGCCGGTCGACCTCGAAGGCGGCCGAGCCCGCGACCCCCGCCAGGAAGCCCTGGGCCCGGGGGGAGGCGTTCTCCGTGAGCCACTCGGGTGCGATCTCGCAGACCGCGACCTTGACCTCCGTGCCGGCCAGCGCCAGGGGCAGGGTGTGGACGACCGTCGAGGGGAAGCTGACCACCGTACGGCCGATCGGGCCGCGCCGGGCGATCAGTTCCAGGGGCAGGTCGGGCCGGACGATCTCCAGATCGGTCTCCACCGCGATCCGGTGCAGCTTCTCGGTGGATTCCCGGCGGTGCGCGAAGTAGCGGGTGGCGCCGTGGGTCCGGGCGAGGTCGGCGACGGCGCGCGCGTACCGGTCGGGGTCGACCACGCCGGTCTCGACCAGCGAGGTGCCGACCAGGTCCGCGCCGCGGGTGAGGCGGGGCGGGCCGAAGCGGGAGCGGGTCCAGGCGAAGGTGTTCGGGGTGACGACGGTGCCCGGCGGCGGTTCGACCGGGAGCGAGGTGAAGATCTCGACCGTACGGCGGCGGGTGGGGGCCAGCTTGCGGCGGGCCGCGGCGGTGACCGGGGCGAGGACGAGTTCGCGGGGCCCGCCGGTGCCGCGCCGGTGCCAGCGCACGAGGCGTTCGCCGCGTGCCAGCTGGGCGGCGTACTCCATGGTGGCGGTGCCGTCGTCGACGACGGTCAGCTGTTTGGGGGCGAAGAGGGTGAGCAGCAGCTGGACGTAGCGGGAGAAGGGGTCTCCGACGATCACCCGTTCCGCGGACCGCAGCAGGGGGGCCATGTCCCGCAGGGTGCGGCCGAGGGAGCCGCGGCCGTCCCGGGCGTCCTGCCAGCGGACGGTGAACCCGTCGTCGCGGGCCAGGGCGCCCATCCGGCGGAGCTGGCCGCGTGACATGGGATCGGTCGGCGAGAGGACGACGAGCGTGAGGTCGTCGGCCGCGCCGCGGGTCCCGCCGGCGGGGGCCGTGGGGCCCCCGGCGGCGGGCGACTGGGCGTGTGCCCACTCCAGGACGTTCAGGAGCTGGACCGGGCTCTCGACGAACGCCACCTGGCCGGTCATGCGGCGACGAGCCCCTGGACCCGGCGGAGCTTCTTCATCGGGCCGAGCTCCGACTCGTACACCTTCTTGATCCCGTCGCCGAGCGCGGTCTCGATGGTGCGGATGTCGCGGACCAGGCGCTGCAGGCCCTGGGGCTCGACGGAGGCGGCCTGGTCGGAGCCCCACATGGCGCGGTCGAGGGTGATGTGGCGCTCGACGAAGGTGGCGCCCAGGGCGACGGCGGCGAGGGTGGTCTGCAGGCCCGTCTCGTGGCCGGAGTAGCCGATCGGGACGTTGGGGTACTCCTCCGTGAGGGTGTTGATCACGCGGAGGTTGAGCTCCTCGGCCTTGGCCGGGTAGGTCGAGGTGGCGTGGCAGAGGAGGATGTTGTCCGAGCCGAGGACCTCGACGGCGTGGCGGATCTGCTTCGGGGTCGACATGCCGGTGGAGAGGATGACCGTGCGGCCCGTGGCGCGCAGGGCGCGCAGGAGTTCGTCGTCCGTGAGGGAGGCGGAGGCGACCTTGTGGGCGGGGACGTCGAACTTCTCCAGGAAGGCGACGGCCTCGGTGTCCCACGGGGAGGCGAACCAGTCGATGCCGCGCTTCGCGCAGTGCTCGTCGATGGCGCGGTACTCGTCCTCGCCGAACTCCACGCGGTGGCGGTAGTCGATGTACGTCATCCGGCCCCAGGGGGTGTCGCGCTCGATGTCCCACTGGTCGCGGGGGGTGCAGATCTCCGGGGTGCGCTTCTGGAACTTCACGGCGTCGCAGCCGGCGTCGGCGGCGACGTCGATGAGCGCGAGGGCGTTCTCGAGCTCGCCGTTGTGGTTGATGCCGATCTCGCCGGTGATGTAGACGGGGCGGCCCGGGCCGGCGACCTTGCTGCCGAACGTACGCGTGCGAGTGGTCATGATCTTGACGTTCCTTAGGAGTTGGGGGTGTCGAGCTCGGGTCCGAGAAGCCAGGCCGCGATCTCGCGGACGGCTCCGGAGCCACCGGGGGTGAGGGTCACCGCACGGGCGGCGGCCCGTACGGAGTCGTGGGCGCTCGCCACCGCGACGGGCCAGCCGACGAGGTGGAAGCACGGGAGGTCGTTGACGTCGTTGCCGGCGTAGAGCACGCGCTGGGGGTCGATGCCCTGTTCCTCGCACCACTGCTTGAGGGCGAGGTCCTTGCGGTCGATGCCGTGCAGGACGGGGATCTGGAGCTTGCGGGCGCGGGCGGCGACGACGGCGTTCTGTTCGGTGGAGAGGATCAGGACCGGCATGCCGGCGCGGCGCAGGGCGGCGATGCCGAGGCCGTCGCCGCGGTGGGCGGAGACGAACTCGTGGCCGTCCGCGTCGAGGTGGACCCGGTCGTCGGTCTGGGTGCCGTCGAAGTCGAGGACGACGGCGTCGATCTCGTCGAAGCGGGGGGCGAGGGGGGTGTCGAGCAGGGGCGCGAGCGCGCGGGCGCGGGCGAGGTCGTGCGGGTCGTCGATCTCCAGGACCCGGGCGGGGTCGGTGACGACGAGGGCGGTGCGGCCGAAGAAGCGGTGGCCGTGGGTTCGGAAGCCGTCGGCGGCCATCGCGTAGACGGCGCCGGTCTCCAGGTACTCGGTCTCCCGGTCCTGCCGGCGCGGGCGGTGGGCCTTGTCGTGGTTGACGCCCGTGCCGCCCTGGGGGGTGTCGCGCCAGAGGAAGCCGTGGGTCGGGGCGGCGGTGAGGGCCGTGTCGGCGCCGCCGGTGGTGATCTCCCGGACGGTGCCGTCGACCTCCTCGGAGGTGAGGAAGGGGCTGGTGCACTGGACGAGGAGAACCACGTCCACGCGGCGCCCGCTGGTGGCCTCGAAGGCGTCCATCGCGTGCAGGACCGCCGATTCGCTGGTCGCCGTGTCGCCCGCGATGGCCGCCGGGCGGTGGATCGCCTCGGCGCCGGCGGCGCGGGCGGCGGCCGCGATCCCGGCGTCGTCCGTGGAGACGACGACGTCGGTGACGTGTCGGGCGCCGAGGCAGGCGCGGACCGCGCGGGAGACCAGCGGGAGGCCCGCCACCTGGGCGAGGTTCTTGGCGGGTACGCCCTTGGAGCCGCCCCTCGCGGGGATCACCGCGAGGACGGTGGGGGTGGGGGTCGTCCGCGTCATCAGAGCTCTCCAAGGCGGCGGATGACGGGGGCCACGCGCTGGACGCCGTGGCGGTACGCGCCCCGGGCCGCCTCCCGGACGATCCGGCGCAGCCCGCTGTCGCGGGTCTCGGGCGCGGTCACGTCCAGGCGGTGGCGGGCGAGGATCCCGGGCAGGTAGCCGGGCGCCGTCTCCGCTGTGTAGTAGGGGGTGATGGGGGGCAGCGCCGGGCCGGCGAGCAGCTCGGCGACCCGCTCGCGGGCGGCGTCGAAGGCTTTCTCGTACCCGCCGTCGGACGCCACGCCCTGGCGGGCGAGCCACTCCTCGTCCGGCGTCGGCCGGATGTCCGCGTCGAGGCGGTCGAAGGAGGTCAGCAGCCCGGAGCCGATGAAGTGATGGTTGCCGAGGACCTCGCGCACGCCCATGTCGGTGAGGATCGCGGTGGGGATGCGCCGGTGCAGCGCTTCCAGGGCGGCGGTCGAGGAGACCGTGACCAGCAGGTCGGTGCGGTCCAGGACCTCGCCCATGTGTCCGTACACGAGGCGGAAGTTGGGCGGGGTGTCCAGGGCGCGCACCAGCTTCTGGTACGGCAGTTCCTCCAGGTGCGTGGTGTGTTCGCCCGGCTTGGAGCGGAGCTTGAGCAGGACCTCCCGCCGCGGGTGGAGCCGGGCGTGGTCGACGAGCCTGCGGAGCAGGTACGTACGGTCGACGCGGGTCACGGGCACGGAGGGCTGGGCGGCGAAGACGAGGGTGTCCCGGCCGGCCTCGGGGGCGTAGGGCGCGCCGCCGAGGAACGGCAGCGCGGCCTCCACCACCGAGGAGGCGTCGGCGCCGACCCCTTCGTACACGGTGCGGAAGCGCTCGGCGTCGTGGCGGGAGTTGGCGAGGACGACGTCCGCGCCGTGGCGCAGCAGCAGCCCGTCGGCGAGCTTCTCGTAGACGACTCCGACGTAGCCGGTGACGATGACCGGGCGTCGTTCCAGGGGGAGTTCGGCGAGGCCCTGGAGGACGGCGCGGACCGTGCCGCCGACGAGGGAGAGGACGACGAGGTCGTAGCCCTCCCCGCGGGCCGCCGCGTCCCGTACCGCACGGAGGAACTCCGCGCCCGTCACCTCGCGCGGGGGTGTCGTGGACACCCCGGTCTCGGCGAGCTGGCGCGCGGTGGGGGTGGCCCGGCCGCGCAGGACGAAGCCGGTGGGCTCGGCGGCCGTGATGCGGCGTGCGGTGAGCGCGCCCCATTTCCACCGGGTGTCGGAGTCGGCGAGTACGGCGACGCGTACCGCTTCTCTGGTACTTGCTGGCACGTCGAGGACGCTAGAGAGGCATTCCGTTTCCCGGCCCAACTGGGTTACAACAAACGGTGAACAGAGCCCTTCCCCTTTCCGAAAAGGGCGGGGATCGGGGGCGGTTAAGCCGCCCGCCGCTTCGTGTTCACCGAACATCCCTCTGTCGGCCAGAACGAATGCCGGGGCGGCGCCTAGCGTCGGCCGGGTGGTCAAGCTCTCCGTCGTCGTGCCGTTCTTCAACGTGCAGACATACGCCCCCGACACCCTCACCAGCCTGCGCGCGAACGCCCGCGAGGACTTCGAGTTCCTGTTCGTCGACGACTGCTCGACGGACGGGACGCCGGAGCTTCTCGAACGGGCCGTGCGCGAGGTCCCGGGGGCCGTTCTCATCAGACACGCGCGGAACGAGGGGCTCGCGACCGCGCGTAACACCGGACTCGACGCGGCCCGTGGCCGGTACGTCGCCTTCCTGGACGGGGACGACTGGCTCGCGCCGGGCCACTTCGCCCGGCTGGTCACGGCCATGGACGAGCTGGACTGCGACTTCCTCCGGACCGACCATGTGGTGTGCGCGGGGCGGAACCGGTCGGTGCGCCGGTGCCCGGTCGGGCGGCGCGGCGAGGTGCTGCGCCCGCGCGAGGCGATCCTGCCCGCCGACCGGACGACCTCGGTGGACTATCCGTACGCGTGGGCCGGGATGTACCACCGGCGGCTGCTCGACCGCGGGTTGCTGCACTTCACGCCCGGGCTGCGGACGGCGGAGGACCGGCCGTGGATCTGGCGGCTGCACCGGGAGGCGGATTCCTTCGCGGCCGTGAGCACCCTCGGGATCTTCTACCGGCGCGGGGTCTCCACCTCTCTCACGCAGATCGGCGATGTACGGCAGTTGGATTTCATTCGCGCTTTCGACCAGGTGATCGAGGAGACGGCGAAGGATGGGGACGCGGACCTTCTTCTCCCGAAAGCGGTCCGCACCTATTGCGCTCTGATTTCGCACCACATTTCCTCCGCGGAACGATACGAACCGGCGGTGGCGAAGAAATTGCGGTCGATGAGCGCGGGCGCCCTGCGGCGCATGCCGCAGGACGTGCTGAGCGACGCGCTGGGCACGATGGACGAGCGGCGGGCGGCGGTGCTGCGCAGGCTGCGCCGCCGCCGGGCCGGCGTGGGTTCCGTGGCCGCCGTCACCGCCTCGGGGGCCGCCGCGTGAGGACCACCCGGACCACTCAGATCTTCTACGCGTCGACGCTCTACGGCGCGACGACGCTGGCCGCCGCTCTGGACAGCGGCTGTTTCGGCCCGGCCGACCGGCGTCTGCTGCTGGTCGGGAACAACGCGCCCGTACCGGAGACGACACCGGCGTTGGACGAGATGCCCGGCTTCGAGCGGCTGCGCGGCCGGTTCGACGCCGTGCTGTCGTGGAACGAGGCGATCGCCCCGCTCCATCCCTCGGGCTGGACGCCGCGGGCGGACGACCTGCCGCTGCTCGAGCGGCATCTGCGGCTGCTGTGGGGTCTCGGTGACGACCGGATCGAACTCGCCGTGGAGTCCGTGCAGGTGGCGCCGGCGCTGACGATCGCCCGGCTGTTCTCCGAGGCGCCGCTCGACGTGTACGCCGACGGGCTGATGAGCTACGGCCCGACCCGGAACAAGATCGAGCCTCTGGTCGGGGAGCGGGTGCGCCGGCTGCTCCACCTCGATCTGGTGCCGGGGCTCGCGCCGCTGCTGCTGGGCGAATTCGGGGCCGTGGCGGAGGTGGTGCCGACGGAGGCGTTCACGAAGGTGGTCGCGGAGGTGGCGGAGCCGGCCGCACCCGGGGACGGGGAGTCTCCGGTTGTCGCGGAGGGCGAGGGTCCGGCGCTGCTGCTCGGCCAGTACCTGGCGGCGCTCTCGCTCCTCACCCCGGCCGAGGAGGAGGACCTGCATGTACGGATGGTCCGCGGCGCGATCGCGCGCGGGCACCGCCGGCTCGTCTTCAAGCCGCACCCGACGGCGCCGGACGCGTGGACGCGGAGACTGGCGCGGGAGGCCGAGGCGCTCGGCGCCGAACTGACCGTCCTGGACCGGCCGGTGCTCGCGGAGGTGGTGTACCGGGAGCTGCGGCCCGCGCTGGTGGTCGGCTGCTTCTCGACGGCGCTGATGACGGCGCACGCCTTCTACGGGCTTCCGGTCGCCCGGGTCGGCACGCGGACGGTCCTGGGCCGGCTGACCCCGTACCAGAACAGCAACCGGGTCCCGCTCACCCTCGTCGACGCGCTCGTTCCGGACCTGGAGGGCGGATCGCCCGAGGCGGCACCGGTCCCGGCCCTGGACGCGGAGGCGCTGGCGGACCTGGTCGCGGCGGTCGGCTTCGCCATGCAGCCCAGGATCCGGCCGGATCTGCGGGGCGCGGCGGTCCGTCACCTCTCCGGGCCGCTCGCCGAGCGGACCCGCCCGTACTTCACGCGCCGCCGCCTCACCGTCGTGGGCCTGCCGGGCGGCCTTCCGGTCCCGCGTCACCCGCAGGTCCGGCGGCTGGCGCGCCGCGCGCTGCGTCTGAAGCGGGCTCTGGCGAAGTGACGGAGGGGGCGGGGTTCGTACACCCCGCCCCCTGCGTACCGGGTGGGCCAAGCCCCCTCCGTACCGCTAGGCCGTGCCCAGAAAGTCCCGCTGGCCCGCGACGCCTGGCACGCACCCTCGCTGCGTTGTCGGATCGCCCCAGTACACCCAGTACGAGGGCGGCCCTCCGCCTTGCGATCGCACGCACCAGACGCCGCGGGCCCTGCCCTGCGGGCAGACGGCGCTACTTTCCGGACACGGCCTAGGCGCGGACGACCGGCTCCTGGATCTCGGTCACCCACTTGGCCGTGTCGTCGGCGTACTCCAGGTACAGCTCCCGGGCGTAGCCCGCCGAGCGGTAGCCGTTGGCGTCGATCCAGGTGGCCAGGGTCTGGACGGTCGGCAGGATGTCGTCCATCGGGCCCCGGTGGACGACCGTGGCCGCCTCCTCCAGGCCCGGCAGCACGACGATGTCGACGCCGGCCGGTTCCGACCCGGCCGGGATCGTCATCCCCGCGTGCACGAGGATCGAGCCGTCGCCGCGGCCCGCGTCCTCGTAGTACGCGATGCCCGGGCCGAAGCCGGTGACGCCCGCGGCCTCGAGGGCCGCGCACAGCCGCTCGTACAGCGGCTGGATGACCGGTCCGATCTCGCCGGGGCCGAATCCGGCCGCCACCCCGCTCAGCTCGGCGAGCCGCACCGGCGGAACCTTCTTGATGACGACGTCCTGCGTGGACATGTGTCCCTCGCTCTCGATGGCCCGGAGCCGCGCGCCGACCTGTGCCAGCCGTCCCGCCGCCTCCGCCAGGGCCGTCTCCAGCTCGGCCTGACGGAGCCGCAGCATGCCGCGCAGTTCCTCCGCGCCGACCTGCTCGTCGAGGATCGACCCCACCTGGTCGAGGGTGAAGCCGAGTTCTTTGAGCGCGATGACGCGGTTGAGGCGGGCCAGCTGGTCCGCCTCGTAGAAGCGGTAGCCGCTGTGGGGGTCGACATGGGCCGGGCGCAGCAGTCCGATGGCGTCGTAGTGGCGCAGCATCCGGACCGACACCCGCCCGTGCCGGGCGAAGTCTCCGATGGTGAACATGACGACCCCTACGGAACGGCCTCACACGGTGTGAGGGTCAAGGAACCGTGGTCAGGCGCCGGCCAGGGAGAGCTTGGCGGCGAAGCCGAGGAAGAGGGCGCCGGCCGCGGTCGTGGCACCCGCCGAGAGCCGCCTGCGCCGCCGGAAGGCGGCCGCCAGCCGCGTCCCACCGAATATCAGCATCGTGAGGTAGAGGAAGCTGCCGATCTGCAGCAGGGTGCCGAGGACGAGGAAGGACAGTGCCGGGTAGGCGTACGCCGGGTCCACGAACTGCACGAAGAAGGAGACGAGGAAGAGGATCGCCTTCGGGTTGAACAGGCTGATGATCAGCGCCCGGCGGTACGGCTTCTCCCCCGCGCCGGCCGGCATGTCCGACGTCTCCTCGGCGACCGCCTCGCCGCGGGTGCGCCACATCGACCAGGCCGCCCGCAGCATCCCGTACGCCATCCAGGCCAGATACCCCGCGCCCGCGTACTTCACGATCATGAAGAGCAGTGGGGTGGTCTGGAGCAGCGAGGCCGCGCCGAGCGCGGCCAGGGTCATCAGGACCGCGTCACCGGTGAAGACGCCGGCGGCCGCCTTGTATCCCGTACGGGTGCCCTTGCGGGCGGCCACGGAGAGCACGTACAGCGAGTTCGGCCCCGGCAGAAGGATGATGAGGACGAGGCCCACGAGGTAGGTCGGAAGATCGGTGACACCCAGCATGAAGCGGAGTGTCGCACGTGGGTACGACACTCCGCCCGCTTGTTTCGTATCGCGGAAGATCCCCGGGGATCAGAAGGCGTCGGTCGGGACGTACGTGCCCCAGACCTCGCGCAGCGCGTTGCAGACCTCGCCGACCGTGGCCCGCGCCTTGAGCGCGTCCTTCATCGGGTAGAGCACGTTGTCCGTGCCCTCCGCCGCCTTCTTCAGCTCGGCGAGCGCCGCGTCCACCGCCGCCTGGTCCCGCTCGGCGCGCAGCTTGGCGAGCCGATCGGCCTGCTGGGCCTCGATCGCCGGGTCGACGCGCAGCGGCTCGTAGGGCTCCTCGACGTCGATCGTGTAGCGGTTGACGCCGACGACGACCCGCTCGCCGCTGTCGGTCTCCTGCGCGATGCGGTAGGCGGAGCGCTCGATCTCGTTCTTCTGGAAGCCGCGCTCGATCGCGTTGACCGCGCCGCCGAGGTCCTCGACCTTCTGCATCAGCTCCAGCGCGGCGGCCTCGACGTCGTCGGTCATCTTCTCGACGACGTACGAGCCGGCGAAGGGGTCGACGGTGGCGGTGACGTCGGTCTCGTACGCGAGGACCTGCTGCGTGCGCAGGGCCAGGCGGGCGGACTTGTCCGTCGGCAGGGCGATGGCCTCGTCGAAGGAGTTGGTGTGCAGCGACTGCGTACCGCCGAGGACGGCCGCGAGCCCCTGGACGGCGACACGCACCAGGTTGACCTCGGGCTGCTGGGCGGTGAGCTGCACACCGGCGGTCTGGGTGTGGAAGCGGAGCATCAGCGACTTGGGGTTCTTGGCGCCGAACTCCTCCTTCATCACCTTCGCCCAGATCCGGCGGGCGGCCCGGAACTTGGCGACCTCTTCGAGGATGGTCGTACGGGCCACGAAGAAGAAGGAGAGACGGGGCGCGAAGTCGTCCACGTCCATGCCGGCGGCCACGGCGGTACGGACGTACTCGATGCCGTCGGCGAGGGTGAACGCGATCTCCTGCGCGGGCGAGGCACCGGCCTCGGCCATGTGGTAGCCGGAGATCGAGATGGTGTTCCACTTCGGGATCTCGGCCTTGCAGTACTTGAAGATGTCAGCGATCAGCCGGAGCGAGGGCTTGGGCGGGAAGATGTACGTGCCGCGCGCGATGTACTCCTTGAGCACATCGTTCTGGATCGTGCCGGTGAGCTGGTCCGCCGGGACGCCCTGCTCCTCACCGACGAGTTGGTAGAGGAGCAGCAGGAGGGAGGCGGGCGCGTTGATGGTCATCGAGGTGGAGACCTTGTCCAGCGGGATCCCGCCGAACAGGATGCGCATGTCGTCGATCGAGTCGATGGCGACACCGACCTTGCCGACCTCGCCCGAGGAGATCGCCGCGTCCGAGTCGTGACCCATCTGGGTCGGCAGGTCGAAGGCGACGGAGAGGCCCATCGTGCCGTTGGCGATCAGCTGCTTGTAGCGGGCGTTGGACTCCACCGCGGTGCCGAAGCCCGCGTACTGCCGCATGGTCCAGGGGCGGCCGGTGTACATCGACGGGTACACGCCGCGCGTGAAGGGGTACGAGCCGGGCTCGCCCAGCTTCTCGGCGGGATCCCACCCGTCCAGGGCATCCGGTCCGTAGACCGGCTCAATGGGCAGCCCCGACTCCGACTCGCGCGCCATCTGTTGTGCCTCCCGATAGACCTACTCTGCGGTACCGACCCTCGCGACGGACTGTATCGGCGGCCGTGCGGCGGGTGGAGGGCAGCACGCTGGGACCTTCCTCACAGCATCCTCCGTACTTCCGTCACGTGCGCAACCAACCGGGCCCGGGAAGCATCCCTAGGTACACAGTCTGATTCCGGGGGGCCACCGATGCACCGTTCATCCGTCATGCGCAGATCGTCCGTCATACGCAGGGCACTCATGGCGGCGGCCGCCGTGGCCCTCGCGACCGGCTGCACGGCCCAGGCCGTCGGGGGCACGTCGCCCGCGACGACCGGAGCGCCGTCCGGCTCGTCCTCGGCCACGAGCACGCCGGCGACCGAGCCGGCCGGCACGCCGACGACGGACGGCAAGCCGTCCTCCACGCCCAGTTCCACCCCCACCTCGCTGCCCACCTCCGCGCAGCCGGCCGCCAAGGCCCTGATGAAGGACGGGGACGAGAGCGAGCGGGTGCGCGAGCTGCAGGCACGGCTGCGTCAGGTCGGGTACTTCGACCGGGCGCCCACCGGCTTCTACGGCTCGATCACGGGGAAGGCGGTCACGGCCTTCCAGAAGAAGCGGGAGCTGCCGCAGACCGGCTCGGTCGACGAGACGACCTGGCAGCGGCTGCTCGCGATGACCCGCAAGCCGACGGCCGCCGAGCTCAAGCCGTCCACCACGAACCAGCTGGACACGCCGGACCCGCGGTGCATGACCGGCCGGGTGCTGTGCATCAGCAAGGAGACGCGCACGCTGGCCTGGATGGTCGACGGCACGGTCGTCTCGTCGATGGACGTCCGCTTCGGTTCCGAGAACACCCCGACCCGCGAGGGCACGTTCAAGGTCAACTCCAAGAGCCGCGACCACGTCTCGACGATCTACCACACGCCCATGCCGTACGCGATGTTCTTCAGCGGCGGCCAGGCCGTGCACTACTCCTCGGACTTCGCCGCCCGCGGCTACAACGGGGCCTCGCACGGCTGCGTCAACGTCCGGGACCGCGGGAAGGTGGCGGCGCTCTTCGACCAGGTGAAGGTCGGCGACAAGGTCGTCGTCCACTGGTAGGGACGGACGCCGCGGTGAGTGGGTGAGGAAGGGGCGCGGGTGGGACCGGGGGAACGTGTCCCACCCGCGCCGGGTGCGCGGAGCCGAAGGTACGGGGGGAACCCCGGCTCTCTGCGCCGCCGATGACCAGTCGGCTCACTCAGTACTGCGCCGACGGGCCGAAAAGTGTTACGCCCGGCCGTTCGCCGGGTCTTTCGCCGGGTCTTTCGCCCGGTCCTTCGGCTGGATCTCCGGCTGCCGTACCTGGTCGGAGAGCTGGTGGCGGCCGGTGGTCCGGCTGTCTCCGCGCTGCTCGCCGTCGCGCGTGTCACCGCGCGCGTCGCCGCGGCCCTTGCCTCCGGAGGCGCCGCGGGAGGTTCCCGCTCGCTCACCCTCTCCGGCGGAGCCGTCGTCGCCCTTGCCGTCGCCGCCCTTGCCGCCCTCGCCACCCGAGGAGCCGGTGGAGGGTTCCCTGGTCGCGCCGCTCGTGGAGCCGTCGGCCAGGATCCGGTCGCAGAAGCGCGTCACGGTCTCGCCGGTGCGCGCCGACTCCGTGAGCCGGCGCCGGGAGCTCTCGTCGAGGCGTCCGGCGCGGTAGTCCGTGCATGCCTTGATCTGGGCGGCGAGGACGGCGCCGTCCCGGTCGGACGGGCCCGCGGTTCTCCCCTGCGAGGGGGAGGCGTCGCGCTCGTCGCCCGTACCGCCGGAGCCGGCCGTGGCCGGGGGCGTGGTGAGCGAGGGGGAGGCGCCGGGGGTGCTGCCCTCGCTCACGGGCGGCACGGACGGCGTACGCGGGTCGGACCCGTCGTCCGGGGAGCCCGACACGGCGGGGTCCGGAACCTCGACGGCCGAGACCGAGCCGGCCGGCTCCGGGCGGTCGTCGTCGAAGGGCAGCATGCCCGTGCCGGAGGCGACGGCGACCCCGCCGACGGCGACGGCCGCGACCGCCGCGGCCAGTCCGTAGCGCAGCGAGCGTCCCCACTGCCGGGCGGCGGTCACCGGCCGGAGCCGTACGCCGCCGAGTTCGGCGGTGGTGGGGGCGAAGGCGGACGGGGACGCGACGGCGGAGGGGGACGCGACGGTGCCGCGCTCGGCGGTGGCCTTGCGGAAGGCCGCCAGTGCGGCCTCCTCACCGGGAAGTGCGGCCTGGGCCGGTCCGGCGAAGGGCAGGGACCGGGCCGATGCGAGGGCCTGGGCGAGGCGCTCGGCCTGCTCGCGGGCGTGATCGTCGACGGCGTCGACCGGCTCGCCGCGCAGCAGTCGCTCCGCGGCCTCCTGGTCGAGCCACTGGTACCGCTCGTCGGCCATCACATGTCCTTCTGCGTCCGCGGGCGCGATTGCGTCACACCACCGGGAGCGGAGGCCCCCGGCCTGCGGCCGCGCTGCGGTGGTACGCCCCCGAGAGGGGTTCCGCTTCCGTCGCCCTCGGCGCCGAGGAGTTCGGCGAGGCGCTTGAGGCCGCGGTGCGCGGCGGTCCGCACGGCGCCGGGGCGCTTACCCAGCGTCTCGGCGGCGCTCTTGGCGTCCAGGCCGACGACGACCCGCAGGACGACGGCCTCCGCCTGGTCCTGTGGCAGTTGGGCGATCAGGTTCATGGTGTGGCCGGTGGCCAGGGCTTCCAGGGCCTCGTCCGCGGTGTCGGAGTCGGCGGGCTTGTCGGTGAGTTCGGTCTCGTCGCCGGCCGCGGCGGGCCGTCGACCGCGCATCCGGATGTGGTCGAGCGCCCGGTTGCGGGCGATACGGGCCGCCCAGCCCCGGAACCGGTCCGCGTCACCGCTGAACCGGTCGAGGTCGCGCGCGATCTGGAGCCAGGACTCCGAAGCGACGTCCTCGGCGTCGGCGTCACCGACGAGCGTGCGTATGTAGCCCAGCAGCCGGGGATGCACGGCGCGGTACACAGCACGGAAGGCGTCCTCGTCCCCGTCCTGCGCACCGAGCACGGCGGCCGTCAGCTCCGCGTCGTCCCCCAGCACTCCCCACAACCTGTTCGTCATCGCGGCTGGTCATCACCGCCGCACCGGCCGGCGCGCATCAGCACGCTACGTCCTTCCGTGGCGCCGCGTCCATGTTCGTCCGGACTTTGTACAACCGGCAACCTTCGAGGGGGTCGGGACGGTGTGACAGAAAACGCATCCGTGGCGCTGTAGGGAGTACGGGGCCGTGCTGCGGCTCCGGCGGACGGCGACCGGGGCCTCTCCTGTGGGGGGTGGCGGCCCCGGTCGTCCTCCTTTTCCGCTCCTCTTCGTCCTGCTTTCAGGGCCTTCGCCCCGTCGGTGCGGGGGGCTTCGTCTCGGGAGCCGCCGCGCGCCTCGCCCCACCCTTGACCTCGCCCCTCCCCTCGGCCTTGCCGTTGGCCTGGATTCTGATCCTGGCCTTGGCCTTCGTAGGGGTCATGGCCGTGGTCCTGATCGGGGCCCTGGTCCTGGCCGTGCCGGTCTCCGCGCCTCTGGACACCCTGACGCCCTCGCTCACGCGCGGCGTCCCGCCCTGCGCGGAGGGGACGGCCGGTGTGCGCGGGCTCGTTCCGGGAGTGCCGGCGTTCACCCGAACGGGTGGGGGTGCGGACGCGGGTGCGGGCGCTCCCGGGTCGAGCGTCCCGGACGCCGCCACGGCGACTCCGCCGAGCAGGACCGTCGCGGCGACACCGAGCGCGGTGGTGCGCAGGGAGCCGCGCAACCGGCCGCGTACCGGCGCGGGCCGCCAGTCGTCCCGCCGTCTGGTGCGGCGCGCCGCGAAGCGCGCGGTGTTCCGCGCCGCCCGGAAGGCCGCGCGTGCGCGGGCCTCGCCCGTGTCGGCACCGTCCTGTTCGCGCCGCAGCGCCGCGCCGAGCGCCGCGCCGAGCGGGTCCGGTTCCCGTGTCATGTCCCATCCTTCCGCCGTCGCGGTGGCTCCGCGGCGGCGAGCAGTCCCGCCAGTCTCCTCAATCCCCGGTAGCCCGCCGTGCGGACCGCGCCGGGGCGCTTGCCCAGCACGCGGGCCGTCGCCGGCCCGTCCAGGCCGACGACGACCCTCAGCAGAACGGCCTCGGCCTGGTCCCGCGGCAGACTGCGGACCAGGGCGAGGGCCTGTTCCGTGGACAGCCTCTCCAGGGCCGCGGCCGCCGTGTCCTGGCCACCGGGCAGTTCCAGTACGTTCTGCTCCAATAAGGAGGTGAGGGGCCGTCGCCGCTGCCGGCGCAGATGGTCGAGCGCCCGGTGCCGGGCGATCGCCGCGGTCCAGCCGCGGAATCCGGCCCCGTCACCCCGGAACCGTCCCAGGTCCCGGGCTATCTCCAGCCATGCCTCGGAGGCGACGTCCTCGGCGTCCTCACCGACCAGGCCCCGTACATAGCCGAGGAGTCCGGGCTGCACCAGACGGTAGGCCGCCGCGAAGGCCTCTTCGTCCCCGCGCCGCGCGCGCTCGACAAGGATCCCCAGTTCCGCGTCGTACGCGCCCACACTGTCCTCTTCGTGCCGACTCGACACCGCACACCGTGCCCATGCCCCCATGAGGCAGGGCGCGCCGCGCCGTCCCCCTCTCCTTCAGCGCGCGGACCCGTGGAAACGTCACAGCCTCACAGGCAGCGCACAGGCGTCCTGGCCCGGCCGTGCAGCAGCAGGTAGAAGCGCTGTACGGATTCCTCCGGGCCTGTCTCGAATCGGTTGACGACCTTTCCGAGCGGGTTCCAGGCACGCCCGTCCGGCATCCGTATGCCGACGGGCTGCCGGAAGAACTCCCGCTGCCCCTCGTCGAAGTCGATCCACCGCGCACCGGCCCGGCGCACGATCACCTCGCCGGTGTACGCGCCGAGTCCCTGGAGGACGCGGTCGACCCGGGCGCGATCGGGTTCGTCGCGGCGCAGTCCGTCGATGATGAGGTCGACCAGGCGGAGGCTGGCCGCGGAGTAGTCGAGCGGCAGGCGGCTCCTGGCCGTGAGCCGCTCGACGACGTGGGTCACGTAGGCGCGCATGCCGTCGGCGGACGGCATGGCCGGCGCGGGTTCGGATTCCCGGTACATGCCCAACCAAGCGACCGGTGGGGCGCAAGTGTCACAGGGTTCGGGAGTGGCGCTGGTCACAGGATGCTCACGGCACGGTCACACCATCCGACCCGCGGCCGCTCCCTCGCCGCCCCCTTACTCCTGGGCCGCCCTCGCCTCCCGCGCCTCCCGCGTCTCGGCGAACCAGCGCCAGGAGGTGAGGCGTTCGCGTCCCGGCAGCTCACCCCGGCCGGTGGCCCACAGCAGGGTGGCCCAGCGGTCGGTGTCCGTGGGCGCGTCGGGGAAGAGCCGGCCGAGCACACCGTCGCACAGGCCGGCCGGCGGGTGGAACGGGACACCGAGGCCGGTGGCGACGTCATGGGTGTGGACGAGGGTCTCCACGATGCCCATGGCGGCGAAGCCCTCGGCGTCGGACACCCCGAAGCAGTGGTACGCGCGCCGGTCCGCCGGGACCGTACGGACCAGGGCGGTCAGCATCGCCCCGCAGGACTCCAGGACCTGGAGCAGCCCGGAGGTACCGGCCGCCGGATCGGCGTAGGTGACGTTGGCGGGGCCGCCCTCGCGGCGCCGCTCCCAGAGGAAGGGCACCTCGGTGCCGAGGGGCTCGGTGCCGAGGGGTGGGGTTTCGAGGCCGAGCTGGGCCGCGTAGGCGAAGAGGTCGTCGGCGAGGTGCTCGACGGTCTCCCAGCAGTTCCAGGTCAGGGTGGCTGCGGGGCGCTGCCAGTCGGCGGCGGTGGTCGCGGCGGCCGCGGCGCGCAGCGTGGTGAGGGAGAGGCGGACGGCGTGCTGGAGATCGTCGGCGGTCAGGGTGCCGGGGGCGGTGGGATCGCTCGTCGTCGTCATGGCGGTCATCATGACGCCCGTCGAACTGTCAACCGAAGGTTGACACCCCTCGACTGTCAACCTAGGGTTGCCTCCATGACGAAGCCTCTCGGCATGACCCATCCCGTCCGGCTCGACGACCTCATCGAAGCGATCAAGAAGGGCCACACGGACGCCCTCGACCAGCTCTCCGACGCGGTCCTCGCGGCGGACCATCTCGGCGACGTGGCCGATCACCTGATCGGGCACTTCGTCGACCAGGCACGACGTTCGGGTGCTTCCTGGACGGACATCGGCAAAAGCATGGGCGTCACCCGGCAGGCGGCCCAGAAGCGATTCGTCCCGAAGGAGCCGGACGCCGGGACGATGGACCCGAACGCCGGCTTCAGCCGGTTCACCCCGCGGGCCAGGAACGTCGTGATGGCCGCGCACAACGAGGCCACCGCCGCGGCCAACGAGGAGACGCTTCCCGGCCATCTCGCCCTGGGCCTCCTCGCCGAGCCCGAAGGGCTCGCGGCGCGCTGGCTGACCGCGCAGGGCGTGACGCCCGAGCGGCTGCGCGAGGCCGTCACCCCGACGCTGCCGCCGGCGGTGGCGGAGGTGCCCGCGCTCATCCCGTACGACGCGTCGGCCAAGAAGGTCCTGGAGCTGACGTTCCGCGAGGCGCTGCGGCTCGGTCACAACCACGTCGGTACGGAGCACATCCTGCTGGCGCTGCTGGAGTTCGAGGACGGCGACGGGGTCCTGACCGGCCTCGGCCTCGACAAGGCGGTGGCCGAGGCGGACATCGCGGAGACGGTCGCGCGGCTCTCGGCGCAGCCGAAGGAATGACGACGCGGGCCGGGTGCCCCACGGGGCGCCCGGCCACACGTCCGTACGGAGACCGTCAGGCGGTCCGCGCCCGGCGGGAGACGACGGCGCGCAGCACCCGGCCGCCCTCCGTGGAGAGTTCGCGGGCCCGGCGCAGACCGGTCGGGCCGTGGGCGACCGATTCGAGGACGGTCACCTGCCGGCGCAGTTCGCCGGCGAGGAGCGGGCCCGCCCCGGCACCGTCCCCGGTCCGGCAGCGCGCGATCGACTCGTCGGTGACCTCTGCGGCGTCGTACCGGCCGTGCAGAGCCAGGGCGGTGACGGAGCATCCGGAGGCCCACGCGCGCAGCGGCCCCTCGGCCCACTCGGCCGGCGCGGCGTCCAGCATCCCGCGGACGAGCCCGGCCGCCGCGTCGTCCCCCGCGTCACCGTCGAGCTCGCCCCGGGCCTTGGCCACCGCCTCGCCCCACGCCCCGCCGTCGCCGCGCGCGACCGCCGCCCAGACGGGCCGCAGCACCTCTCCGCCCTCGGGGGCGAGCAGCGGCAGACACCGGTCCAGACAGGCGAGCCCGGCAGCTGCCAGACTCCGCTCGTCGGCCCGGTCGATCAGTTCCAGCAGACTCATGGCTGCCTCCCGTTGCGGACGCGGTACTTCCCCTTACTGCGCCGCCTGGCGTGATTACGTCACTGCGAGGCCGGAATCATGCCAGTGGCCTTCGCGTGCTGCATAGAGGTCAGACGACGCACGAAGAGAATCGCGAAGCCGGCGGCGACGATGTCGAGCACGGCGGCGCCCATGAGGCAGGCCGCGCCGGCCGCGAACTCCTCGACCGCGTCCGCGTCGTCGTACACGGCGGTCGCGAAGAAGCTCGTGGCATCCGTGAGGATCCAGAAGCCCCACCACACGTTCAGCACGGCGAACGACTCCCCCGCCGCGCTGCCGTCGCCGTACGGATCCCGGCGGCTCGCCCGCCAGGTGCCGACCGCCACGCTGCGCGGCCACCAGAGGTTGGCGATCGGGACGAACCAGGCACCGATGGCCCAGCCCGGACCGCCGCGGTGCACATCGGGCGCCCAGACCTGGGCGTTCTTGCGGACCCGGTGGAACCAGACGATGAAGACGACGCTGAGCGCCAGCTGGATCAGCACCTGGAGCACCGCCACGACGTCGACGCCCGTGTGCGCGAACCCGTCGGCGTCGGGGTGGTCGCTCGGGCCGCCGGCCATCAGCAGCCGTACGTCGAGTGCCGCGAAGAAGAGAGCGGCGTCGGCCACGGCGAGCGCCGCGAGCAGGGTCACCACGGCGTACGACAGGCCAACGGGATTGCGGAGCATGACGGAGCGAACCCCCACGGGTGAGCGGCACCCCTCCCCGAGGCACCGGACGACCGGGCGGCCGCCGAGGGGGGAGCGTACTCCCGCCGCCTCAGCGCGCCTCCGCCGCCGCGATCATGCCCGTGGCCTTGGCGTGCTGCATGGCGGTCAGACGCCGGACGAAGCGGATCGCGAGGACGGCGGCGGTGATGTCGAGGGAGTAACCGGCGAGCGACCAGGAGGCCGCCGTGACGTACGCGTCGACCGTGTCGGCGGCGGCGTACAGCCGCGCCCCGATCCAGCCCACCACCGTGGCGGCAGCCCAGAACCCCCACCAGCTGTTCAGCAGCGCCAGCTCCCGCCGCCCGTCGGCGGCGTACGGCTCCCAGCGGCTGGCCCGCCAGATGTCCACGGCGATCCCGCGAGGGATCCAGAAGTTGCCGATCGGGATGAACCATCCACCGATGGCCCACCCCGGGCCACGGCTCTGCAGGTCACCGGCCCAGATCCCGGCGTTCTGCCGGAGCCGGTGGAACCAGACGACGAAGACGACCCCGGTCGCCACGTACAGCGCGAAACCGATGCTGTACGCCAGGTTCATGTCGACGCCGCCGAACACGGCCGGGTCGGAGAGACCCGTCGCCGGATCGCTGAGCAGGGTGCGGACCTCGAAGACGGACAACAGGACGTCGAGGACGATGTCGAGGCCGAGCAGGGACACGACGGCATGGGACAAGCCGGTCGGATTGCGGAGCATGGTTGAGCGAACCCCCCACGGGTGCACGGCGCCCCTCCCCGAGGCACCGGGCGGCCGCGCGGCCGCCGAGGAGGGGACCGTACGCCACACGGAAGACGGCGTCCACGGGAAATGCGCTGGTCAGCCGCGCACCTTCACCGCCAGAGCCCTGAACCGGTCCCAGCTCATCGCCGGCTCCCGCGCGTCCCACAGCTTCTGCGCCGTGGCCGTCAGCGGCATCCGGATCCCGTCGGCCACCTGCGCCTGCGTCTGCGCCCTGGACAGGTCGCACCAGACCGCGAACCGGCCGCCCAGGATCTGGGGCCCGTACCGCGCCGGCACGGGCGTCGTGCCGCGGAGGACCAGCGGGGTCCACTGTTCGTAGATCCGGCGTCCGGTGGGATACGTGAACTGGTTCGGCTCGCCGAGGACGTAGTACAGGAACTCGTCGTTGAGGTTCACGACCTTCCGGCCCTCCTGGAGGTACTCGATCGGCGGCCGGGCCCCGATCTCCTTGCCGGTCCAGTACTCGACCTCGATGCGCTTGTCCGCGGTGACGACCCCGCCCCGGAAGAACCCGTCGTTCCAGGCCTTCGCCACCTTGCCCGCCTCGCGGACCACCGCCGCCCGGTCGTTCAACCAGCCCTCCGCCAGGTCCTGGACACCGGCCTGCGGCCCGTACTTCTGGCGCGCCGCCGTGGCCAGCTGCGGATAGGAGGCCGCCGGGGAGCGGACGGTCAGCGCCTGGTACTCGTCGGCGCCGACGTGGAACCAGCCGCCGGGGAAGAGCCCGGCGTACTCGCGCAGCAGCTCGTCGACGAGCCGCGCGGAGGCGGGCTCGGAGATGTCGATGGCGCCCTGGCGCGGGACTCCCGAGACGTTGCGCAGCTGGAGGTCCGGGTGGGCCCGCAGGACGGCGCCGAGGTGTCCGGGCGAGTCGATCTCGGGCACGACGGTGATGTGCAGGCTCTGCGCGAGGGCGAGGATCCGGCGCACCTCGGCCTTGGTGAGGTGCTGGGCCGAGACGACCTCGGGATGGGTGTCCGAGGCGATCCGGAAGCCCTGGTCGTCGGAGAAGTGCAGCCCGAACTGGTTGAGCTTGAGGTCCGCCATCTCGCGCAGCCGGGCCTCGATCCACTCCGCGGTGAAGAACTTGCGGGCGATGTCGACGTTCAGCCCGCGCTGGGGCTTCGCCGGCGCGTCGGTGACCGTGCCCTCGGGCATCGCGCCGGAGCCCTTCACCGACTGCTTGAGCGTACGGGTCCCGTAGAAGACGCCCGCCTGGTCGGGGCCGGCGATCCGGACCCGGTCGTCGCGGGTGGTCAGCGTGTACGACTCGGGGGCGCCCTTCCCGCCGAGCGCCAGCTCGATGTCGCCCGCGCGGGCGGCGACGGCGCCCCGGTAGGCGATCTTGAGCTCCCCCGCGAGCAGCCGTCCCTCGTCGGCGAGCCCTTCGCTGCCCCGCGCGATGACGACACCCGCCTGGGGCGTGGGACGCCAGCCCGGGCCGTGGGCCGCCTCGTGGGAGCGGACGGCGGGGACGGTCAGGGGGGCGGTGGAGAGCGGGAACGTCCGCGTGGGGGTGGGGCTCGGCTCCGGCGCCGCACTCGTCGCGGGGCCGGTGACGGACGACGGCGTCCCGGCCCCGGACGTCGGACCGCCCGGGCCGGAGGGCGAACCGCTGGAGCAGGCCGTCACGGTGACCAGTGCCACCGCGGCCGCGAGGAGCGTGGGGCCCGCGTGGGGCCCTCGTATGGCGTACCGCATCACTCGGAATCCTCCCTCAGGGGACGAGGTGGGGCCATTCGGAGTCGGGCGCCGACGTCGAATCGTCACGCACACGTTCCGAAACTCTCCCTTCCGGGTGAAATTCGCGCATCCGTCGGACAGGTCCCGCCTCTCGTAGATAACGTTGCGTCACATCCACCCCACCATTCCCGGAGTCCACGCTGACCAGCGACACCCGTGCCTCTTCCCGGAACCTGGGCTCCGCCGCCACCCCCGCCATACCCGCCCAGCAGGGCGACCCCCGGCAGGCCATCGGTCTCGCGCGCTTCAACGCGGCCCCGGCCTCCCTCGCCCAAGGGCTGCTCCTCTCCTGCTGCCACAGCCGGCGCTGGGCCGAACGGGTGACGGCACACCGTCCGTACCCCACGCTCGACGCGCTGCTCGCCGCCGCCGACGAGGCCGGTTACGACCTGTCCGCCGCCGAGCTCGACGACGCGCTGGCCGCCGAATGCCCCGCCGTGCCGCACCCCGACGCCCCGCCGGCCGCGCAGACCGCCCTGCGGGCCGCCCACGCCGCGTACGAGAGCCGGTTCGGGCACGCCTTCGTGATCAGCCTGGACGGTGTGCGCCCCGGTGAGCGCCTCGACCAGGTCCTCGCCGGCATCCGGTCGCGGCTCGGCAACGAGCCGGAGGAGGAGCGGGTGATCGCGGCCGACGAGCTGCGCCGGCTGGCCCGCGCCCGGCTCGCCCACCATGTCGGAGCCCCCACACTTTCGGTGCAGGCGTCCGGAATGCGGTGATTCGCGCTTGTGCGATAGGCCGTCCGTGCCTGTTTGATCACACCTATGGACCCCGCGCGAGGGAACCGACATCTCGTCGCTACGATGACCGGGGCCGGTGGACCGTACCCGGCCGGGTCTGACCGACAGAGAAGCCGGCCGACCCTGATCCCCGCTCCCGGAGGGTTTTTCCGTGCCGGCTGGAACGCTGTACCGCGGCCGGGAAGGAATGTGGTCCTGGGTGGCTCATCGAGTCACCGGCGTCCTCATCTTCTTCTTCCTGTTCGTACACGTGCTGGACACCGCTCTCGTCCGCGTCTCCCCCGAGGCGTACGACGAAGTGGTCGCCACGTACAAGACGCCGATCGTCGCACTCCTCGAGTACGGCCTGGTCGCCGCCATCCTCTTCCACGCGCTGAACGGCCTGCGGGTCATCGCCGTGGACTTCTGGTCCAAGGGCCCGCGCTACCAGAAGCAGATGCTCTGGACCGTCGTGGGCATCTGGGTCGTGCTGATGGCGGGCTCCATCTACCCCGTCCTCGGCCACGCCGCACGTGAACTGTTCGGGAGCTGACGCCAGACATGTCTGCTGACACCACTTCCGCGATCGGTCCCGTCGAGGGCGCTGCCCGTTACGACGCGGACAACCCGGCCCCGTTCATCGAGGCCCCCCGCAAGCGCACCGGCAGGACGCCGCGGGCGACCCGAGGCAACTTCGAGATGGCCGCGTGGCTCTTCATGCGCCTCTCGGGCATCGTCCTCGTCGTCCTCGTCATCGGCCACCTGCTGATCCAGCTCTTCCTCGACGGCGGCGTCTCCAAGATCGGCTTCGCCTTCGTGGCCGGCCGCTGGGCGTCCCCGTTCTGGCAGGTCTGGGACCTGCTGATGCTCTGGCTCGCCATGCTGCACGGCGCCAACGGCCTCCGTACGGTCATCAACGACTACGCGGAGCGGGCCAACACGCGCCTGTGGCTCAAGGGCCTGCTGTACACCGCCACGGTGTTCACCATCCTTCTGGGCACGCTGGTGATCTTCACCTTCGACCCGAACATCCGCTAGGCACGGGGCTGAGGTAATCCACGTCATGAAGATCCACAAGTACGACACCGTCATCGTCGGCGCCGGCGGCGCCGGCATGCGCGCCGCCATCGAGGCGACGAAGCGCAGCCGCACCGCCGTGCTGACGAAGCTCTACCCCACCCGCTCCCACACGGGCGCCGCGCAGGGCGGCATGGCCGCCGCGCTCGCCAACGTGGAGGAGGACAACTGGGAGTGGCACACCTTCGACACGGTCAAGGGTGGTGACTACCTGGTCGACCAGGACGCCGCCGAGATCCTGGCGAAGGAGGCCATCGACGCCGTCCTCGACCTGGAGAAGATGGGCCTGCCGTTCAACCGGACCCCGGACGGCACCATCGACCAGCGCCGCTTCGGCGGTCACTCGCGCAACCACGGCGAGGCCCCGGTCCGCCGGTCCTGCTACGCCGCGGACCGCACCGGCCACATGATCCTCCAGACGCTGTACCAGAACTGCGTCAAGGAGGGCGTGGAGTTCTTCAACGAGTTCTACGTCCTGGACCAGCTGATCACCGAGGTCGACGGCGTCAAGACGTCCGCCGGTGTGGTCGCGTACGAGCTGGCCACCGGTGAGATCCACGTCTTCCAGGCCAAGGCCGTGATCTACGCCTCCGGCGGCACGGGCAAGTTCTTCAAGGTGACCTCCAACGCGCACACGCTGACGGGTGACGGCCAGGCGGCCTGCTACCGGCGCGGTCTGCCGCTGGAGGACATGGAGTTCTTCCAGTTCCACCCGACGGGCATCTGGCGCATGGGCATCCTGCTGACGGAGGGCGCCCGCGGTGAGGGCGGCATCCTCCGCAACAAGGACGGCGAGCGCTTCATGGAGAAGTACGCGCCGGTCATGAAGGACCTCGCGTCCCGTGACGTCGTCTCGCGCTCCATCTACACGGAGATCCGCGAGGGCCGCGGCTGCGGTCCCGAGGGCGACCACGTCTACCTCGACCTGACGCACCTCCCGCCGGAGCAGCTCGACGCCAAGCTCCCGGACATCACCGAGTTCGCCCGTACGTACCTCGGCATCGAGCCGTACACGGACCCGATCCCGATCCAGCCCACCGCGCACTACGCCATGGGCGGCATCCCGACCAACGTCGAGGGTGAGGTCCTGAGCGACAACACCACCGTCGTCCCGGGCCTGTACGCGGCCGGCGAGGTCGCCTGCGTGTCGGTGCACGGCGCCAACCGTCTGGGCACCAACTCGCTGCTCGACATCAACGTCTTCGGCAAGCGGGCCGGTATCGCCGCCGCCGAGTACTCGGCGAAGTCCGACTACGTCGAGCTGCCGGAGAACCCGGCGGAGTTCGTCGCCGAGCAGGTCGAGCGGCTGCGCAACTCCACGGGTACGGAGCGGGTCTCCGTGCTCCGCAAGGAGCTGCAGGAGACGATGGACGCCAACGTGATGGTGTTCCGTACCGAGCAGACGATCAAGACGGCGGTCGAGAAGATCGCCGAGCTGCGCGAGCGCTACCTGAACGTGTCCATCCAGGACAAGGGCAAGCGTTTCAACACGGACCTCCTGGAGGCCATCGAGCTGGGCAACCTGCTCGACCTGGCCGAGGTCATGGCCGTCTCGGCCCTGGCGCGCAAGGAGTCCCGCGGCGGTCACTACCGCGAGGACTACCCCAACCGCGACGACGTCAACTTCATGCGCCACACCATGGCGTACCGCGAGGTCGGCGCCGACGGCTCCGAGACCGTGCGTCTCGACTACAAGCCCGTCGTCCAGACCCGCTACCAGCCGATGGAGCGTAAGTACTGATGGCCACCCCCGTACTGGACAAGGTCGAGGCGGAGTCCGCCGCCTCCCCCTACATCACGGTCACCCTCCGGATCCGCCGCTTCAACCCCGAGATCTCGGACGCGGCGGTCTGGGAGGACTTCCAGATCGAGATCGACCCCAAGGAGCGCGTGCTCGACGCCCTCCACAAGATCAAGTGGGACGTCGACGGCTCGCTCACCTTCCGCCGCTCGTGCGCGCACGGCATCTGCGGCTCCGACGCGATGCGGATCAACGGCAAGAACAGGCTCGCCTGCAAGACGCTGATCAAGGACATCAACCCGGAGAAGCCGATCACGGTCGAGGCCATAAAGGGCCTCACGGTCCTCAAGGACCTCGTGGTCGACATGGAGCCGTTCTTCCAGGCGTACCGCGACGTCATGCCGTTCCTGGTCACCAAGGGCAACGAGCCGACGCGTGAGCGTCTGCAGTCGGCCGAGGACCGCGAGCGCTTCGACGACACCACCAAGTGCATCCTGTGCGCCGCGTGCACGTCGTCCTGCCCGGTCTTCTGGAACGACGGCCAGTACTTCGGTCCGGCCGCGATCGTCAACGCGCACCGCTTCATCTTCGACTCGCGTGACGAGGCGGGCGAGCAGCGCCTGGAGATCCTGAACGACAAGGACGGCGTGTGGCGTTGCCGTACGACGTTCAACTGCACCGACGCCTGCCCGCGTGGCATCGAGGTCACGAAGGCGATCCAGGAAGTGAAGCGCGCGCTGATCACGCGTCGCTTCTGACACCTGGTCACAGTGGGGAAGCCCGCTTCTGTACGCTCGGCGTGCAGAGGCGGGCTTTTTCGTTACGGAGGACGGGGACAGATGAGCGAGCCGAACCCTTACCAGGACAGCGGCGACTACCAGTGGGGTCCCGATCAGCAGGCGGGAGCGCCCGGTTACGGGTATCCCCAGCCGGCCGGGTACCAGCCGACCGTCGCCGGCGGCGTGCCGGTGCCGCCGCAGCATCCGCCGGTCGGCCAGGGCGGAGCGCCGCTGCTGAGCCTCGGGGACATCACGATCGTCGGCGACCAGATCATCACCCCGGCCGGTGCGATGCCGCTCAAGGGCGCGGTCTGGAACGCGATGGACATGTCGCGGACCGAGGAGAAGATGCCGACGGTCGCGATCGTGCTGGCCATCATCTTCTTCCTCGTGTGCCTGCTGGGACTGCTGTTCCTGCTGATGAAGGAAAAGAAGACCACCGGCTTCATCCAGGTCACCGTCACCAGCGGTGGCCGGCACCACGCCACGATGATCCCGGCGACCGGCCCGGACACCATCCACTGGGTGATGGGACAGCTCAACTACGCACGCTCGCTGAGCATGTAGGGACGGGCCAGGAGGCTGGTCCGGAGGTCTGGTTCGGGTCTGGTCCGGGGGTCTGGTTCCGGGGGTCTGGTTCCGGGGGTCTGGTTCCGGGGGTCTGGTTCCGGGGTCCGGTCCGGGGGTCCGGCCCGGCGGGCCCGGTGTCGCGGCGGCCGGCCTCACGGGGTACGAGGAGCGGGGGGCGCGTCGTCCGGCCCCTCGGCCGCCAGCATGACGCGGCGGAGCAGATCGTTGAGCACGGAGCGTTCGTCCTCGTCGAGGACCCCGAGCAGGCGGTACTCCTCGTGCCCGAGGACGTCCATGGCGCCGAGCCAGGTCTCGCGGCCCGTGGGCGTGAGCTCCACGACGACCCGGCGGCGGTCGGCCGTGGACGGCGTGCGCCGGACGAAGCCGCGCTTCTCCAGGGCGTCGAGGCGGCCCGTGACCGAGGCGGGGGCGAGATCGAGGTCCTGGGCCAGGTCGGAGGGCGCGGCGCTGCCGCCGCGGCCGGCGAGTTTGTGGAGCGTGTCGAACTCGTGGCGCTCCAGCTCGAAGTCGAGGAGGGACTGTTCGCGCACCCGCCGCAGGTGGACGGAGAGCTTCTTCATACGGGTGACCGCGCCCTCCACGACGGGGTCGAGGCCGGGCAGCACCGGCTGCCACCGGGCCACGTGCTCATCGGTCCAGTCCCGCCGCGTCGGCCCCCCGGACTCGGTCGGCTCCATGGACCGATGGTACGTCCGGGGCGCGTTTCCTTCGACGCCGAATATTTCGCTGCCGAATCACCTTCGCTCCCGGCCCCGCCGTGGGGGGGGCGCGGCGGCGCTGTCGGCGCGGTCCCCTACCGTCATACGCATGGTGGGGACCACGGGCCCGGAGAGCGGGCTGAACGCGGCGCTGGAGTCGGGCCGATCGGACGGGGCGGGCGGGGTGCGGGCGGCGGACGCGGCGGATCGGACCCGGGCCTTCCCGGACGCGCCGGACGAGCACGGCCCGGCGATGCGCGCCGGCCACCAGGAGCTGCTCGCAGGCGGGGGTGTGGCCGCGTTTCTCGCTCACTGCGCCCTCGTGGACCGGGCCAGGGCCACCCGGGCCTGGCGAAGACGGGCCTCGGCGCTCCTCGCGGAGACCGAGGACGGTGCGGGGCTGGTGCGGCGGCTGCTGGAAGGGATCGCCGGCCGACCGGAGCACGAGGTGACCGATCCGGGCGCCGGGGCCGCGAGCGGTCCCGGGCTCACGGGCGAGAGCGATACCGGGCTGGTGCGCGGGCTGCTGTGGGCGTCGCTCGACCTTGACGTGGACTGGGCCGTCCCGCTGGCCGGCGCCGTCGCGGTCCACGCGGGTACGGGGCTCGGCGGCTCCGTCGGTGAGTGCCGCAGTCAGCCGCTGGCCTCCGCGGCGGTCGCCGTGCTCGGCGAGTTCGAGGGCTCGCGGGGCGAGCAGGCCGTGCGGTGGCTGGGCCGCACCAGGGACGTGGTGCGCAACCGTACGATCCTCCAGGCGGTCGCCAAGGCCCTGGAGGCCGTGGCCGGGCGGGCCGGGCTCACGCCGTCGATGCTGCGCGAGCGGAGTACGCCGGCGCACGGGCTCGACGGGCGCGGGATGCGGGAGGAGGTGCTCGGGGAGTACACCGCGGTGCTGTCCGTGCAGGAGCCGGGCGTGGCCACGCTCTCGTTCCGGGGCCCGCAGGGCCGGGTGCTGAAGTCGGCTCCGAAGGCGGTCCGGGAGCGGTACGGCGAGCGACTGACGCCGCTGCGCGCCGCGTCGAAGGAGCTGCGGACCCTGCTGGCCCTGGAGCGGCGCCGGCTGGAGGACCACATGGCGGCGGGTACGACCTGGCCGGTGGAGGACTGGGAGCGGTACTGCGTCGACCATCCGGTGACCGGCGCTGTCGCCCGCGTCCTGTTGTGGGAGGTCGCCGCGGAGGACGGCGCGCGCTGGATCGCGGGACTGCCGGAGCGGACGGGCGGCGGCTGGGCGCTGGCCGGCGCGGACGGCACCGCCACCCGGGTCGGCCCCGGGGCCCGGCTGCAACTGTGGCATCCGGTCCTGGCCGACGGCGAGGAGGTCTCGGAGTGGCGGACCGGGCTGACTGAGCGGGAGCTGCGCCAGCCGTTCCAGCAGGTCTTCCGTGCGGTGTACCCGCTCACCCCGGCCGAGAGGGCGGCCGGTGCGCACACCAGCCGCTTCGCCGGGCGCACCCTGCGCTACGGCCGGGCCAGGGCCCTGATGGCGGAGCGCGGCTGGACCGGCGACCACCTGGGCCGCTTCGGCGACGGCGCCTCCGCCGAGATGGTGCGGGAGCTGCCCCGCCCCGGTGAACTCCCCGTCGGCGAAGGCGTGTTCTGGCGGGCTCGATTCCTCGTGGAGCCGGTCGACGCGGGCAGCCCGGCCGGTGGGGTCGCCGCCCTCTGCGCCACCGGTCCCGTCCGCTTCGAGCGCCGAGCGGCCTCGGCGGGCGTACGCGGCGCCTGGGAGCGGACCGCTCTGACCGACGTACCGGCGTCGTCGCTGTCGGAGGCGCTGCGGGACGTCGGCCTGTTCGTGGAGGCGGCGTCCAGGAGCGCGGACGACGGGTACGAGGAGGGCTGGTCGTTCGGAGAGCCGGCCGAGCCGACCGGGCGGACAGGGCGGACAGAGGCGGTCGAGCCTGATCCGGCGGAGCCGACCGAGTCGGCGCGGATCCGGCGCGAGGCGCTGGCCCGGCTGCTGCCCGGGACCCGGATCGGGGACCGCGTGGAGCTGACGGACCATTTCCTGCGGGTGCGGGGTCAGTTGCGGGCGTACCGGATCCATCTGGGCTCGGGCAGGGTCCTCATGGAGCCGGCGGACGTGGTCCTGCCCCTCGTGGTGGACCGGGAGGCCGCGGAGGGAGGCGGCGAGAGGGTCTTCCTGCCGTTCGAGGAGGACGGCGGCCTGCTGTCGGTGATCCTGTCGAAGGCGTTCCTGCTCGCCTCCGACGCGGGGATCACCGACCGCACGATCACTGACCTGATACGGAAGGGGCTGTAGCGGCCCCGTCGCCACCGGCCCCGGTCAGGAACTCCACGAGCAGCTTCGCCGTCTCGTCCGGGCGCTCCAGGGCGGGGAGGTGACCCGCCCACTCCAGGTCGAGGTACTGGGCGTCCGGCAGGACGTCCGCGAGCCGCGTGGCCATCTCCCGGAAGTCGGGCAGGTCATGGGCGCCCGAGACGACCAGGCACGGCACATCGACGCCGGCCAGGTCGGCCGAGTCCACACCGGCGTCGACCGGGCGGAACTCGCCCGGGGCGGCGAGCTGGACGTCGAAGGCGCGGCGCTGCATCAGCCGTACGCGTTCCCGCGCCTCGTCGTCGGCGTCCGGACCGAGCCAGGTGTCGACGTTGAGCGCGACCGCGGCGTCGATGTCGCCCGCCTCGAGCAGTTCGTCCTCGCGCCTGCCCCAGGCGCGCAGTTCGTCGCTGGCCGCGAAGCCGGGCATGCCGGCGCAGAGCAGCGCGAGCGCGGAGACGCGCCCGGGGTGGCGGACGGCGGTCTCCAGAGCGACCTCGCCGCCGAAGGAGGAGCCGACGAGGGCGGCCCGTTCCACGCCGAGGGCGTCGAGGAGTTCCACGACGTCGTCGCAGTGGGTGTGCGCGCGGTCGACAGGGGTCTCGCCGAAGCCGCGGAGGTCGCAGCGCACCACCCGGTGCCCGGCCGCGGTCAGCGCCGCGAACTGCGTGTCCCACATCCTTCGGTCGCAGACGCCGGAGTGGAGCAGAACGACAGTGAGGGGGCCTTCACCGGCCAGGTCATGAGAGAGCATCACGCGCCACCCTATGTCGCGGGCGTGACGACCGCCTCCCTTATTTCACACCACCTCAAGACCCTGCTTGAACATGTTCAAACGAGGGTCTACAGTCAGGATCGCCAGCTTTTGAACGCGTTCAAGGGAGGGTGGGGCATGGACCTCACTGTCGTCGCGTACATCGTCTACCTGCTGATCAGCGTGGCCCTGACCGTCTGGGTCGCCCGCACCCTCAGCCGCAACGGAAGGATCTTCCTCGCCGACGTCCTGCACGGGAACGAGAAGCTCGCCGAAGCGGTGAACCACCTCCTGGTGGTCGGGTTCTACCTCGTCAACTTCGGCTTCGTGGCGCTCTACCTCAGCCAGGACGAGGCCGTGGCCGACGCCCGGTCCCTCTTCGAGGCGCTCTCGGTCAAGCTCGGCGTGGTGCTGCTCGTCCTCGGCGTGATGCACCTCGGGAACGTCTACGTCCTCAACAAGATCCGGCGGCGGGGCGTGATGGAGCGCGAGCAGGTCCCGCCGGTGCCCCCGCAGGGCTGGACTCCGCAGGCGGGCCGCGGCGGCCCCTGGGCGCCGCCCGCCCCCGGGGCGGGCGCGGGCGCCGGGGCGTGAGCCGGCCATGACGACGCCGACCGGACGGCCGACCACACCCGTACACCGCCTGACCGTGCTGTACGACGCCGACTGCTCGCTCTGTGTCCATCTGCGGCACTGGCTCCTGCGGCAACGGCAGCTCGTCCCGCTCGACCTCGTCCCGGCCGCCTCCGAGGAGGCCCGGCGCCGCTTCCCCGGCCTCGACCACGCCTCCACCCTGAAGGAGATCACCGTGATCGGGGACCGGGGGCAGATCTACCGCGCCGCCTCCGCCTGGATCGTCTGCCTCTGGGCCCTGGCCGACCACCGGCCCAAGGCCCACTGGCTGGCGACCCCGGCCGGGCAGCCGTTCGCCCGGGCCACGGTCCTCGCCGCCGCCGCGTGGCGCGAGGCGGTCAGGGGGCCGTCCTGCGAGGGCGGGACGTGCGAGGTGCCCGGCGCGCCCGGTTAGGCTCGGGCACTGTGAAGGACGTGAAGGAAGTGCAGCCCGCCGAGCCCACCGAGCCCGCCCCCCAGGCGGCGAAGGCACCGGCCAGGGCCGCGAAGAGCGAACAGACCCGCACGCTCATCCTCGAAACCGCCCTCCGGCTCTTCAGGGAGCGCGGTTACGACAGGACGACGATGCGGGCCATCGCCCAGGAGGCCGGGGTCTCCGTCGGCAACGCGTACTACTACTTCGCGTCCAAGGAGCACCTCGTCCAGGGCTTCTACTACCGGATCGCCGAGGAGCACCAGGCGGCCGTCGAAGGGATCCTCGACAGCGACGAGAAGGACCTCACGGCCCGCATCCGCGGGGTCCTCCTCGGCTGGCTCGACATCGCCGAGCCGTACCACGAGTTCGCCGCGCAGTTCTTCAAGAACGCCGCGGACCCGGACAGCCCGCTCAGCCCCTTCTCCCCCGAGTCGGAGGGCCCGCGCCAGGCGGCGATCGATGTCCACCGGAGGGTCATCTCCGGCGCCTCGGTGAAGGTCGACCCGGAACTGGCCGAGCCGCTGCCGCAGTTGCTCTGGCTCCAGCAGATGGGCCTGGTGCTGTTCTGGGTCTACGACCGTTCCGAGGGCTGCGCCAACAGCCGCCGCCTGGTCGAGCGGCTCGCACCGGTCACCGCCCGGGCGATCTCGCTCTCGCGCTTCCGGCTGCTGCGCCCGCTGGTCCGCGAGACCCACGACCTCCTCGCCGACTTCATGCCGACGGCGGCGGGCATGGCGGCCTCGGGCAAGCCCAAGCGGACGGCGCCGAAGACGTCGGAGGCGAAGACGTCCGGAGCGAAGACGTCGGGGGCGAAGGACTGACCCGCCGCACACGCCGAGGGCCCCGAGCCGTACACGACTCGGGGCCCTCGGCATCGCGCGAGTTGTCGCGGCGGAACGTCCGCGGGGAACGCCGGCGCGGACAAGACACTAGGCCGTGTCCGGAAAGTAGCGCCGTCTGCCCGCAGGGCAGGGCCCGCGGCGTCTGGTGCGTGCGATCGCAAGGCGGAGGGCTGCCCTCGTACTGGGCGTACTGGGGCGATCCGACAACGCAGCGTGGGGGCACCTCCCGTGCCCGAAGGGCTACGGGGGAGGGCGTGCCAGGCGTCGCGGGCCAGGCGGGACTTTCCGGACACGGCCTAGGGGGCGTCTTGTCGATCAGGCCGGATCAGTGAGCGGGGTCTGGTGCATGGGGCCTCCCCAGGCCCGCCAGGGCCGAGGGGACGCATCGCAAGGCGGAGGAGGGAGACAACGCGGCGAGGCGCGGTGCCAGGGCACGCGAACCCGGCAAGATCAACAAGACACCCCCTAGATCCAGCTGAGTTCCCACAGCCGCCAGATGCCGGTGCCGTCGGTCAGGTACTGCGAACCGGCGACGTCGGCCGTCGCCAGCACGTAGTCCTTCTTCTGCCACAGCGGCACCAGCGGCACGTCCGCCGCCACCTCGGACTGGATCGCCTCGAAGGCGTTGGAGGCCGCACCGCGGTCGCTGTACTGCTGCGTGGCGGCGATCAGCGAGTCGATCTTGCTGCTCGTGAAGCCGTTGTGCATGGCGTTGTCCGTCCCGACGAGCGGGGCGGTGAAGCTGTCGGAGTCCGGGAAGTCGGGGAGCCAGCCGACGGGGTACGCGTCGTAGTCGCCCCGGACGTACGCCTTCTGGAATTCCTGCCACTCCGCCTCGACGAGCTTGACCTTGAAGAGGCCGCTCGCCTCCAGCTGTCGCTTCAGCTCGGCCGCCTCGGCGCCGTAGGTGGCGTCCTTGCGGTAGCCGAGGGTGAAGGACACCGGCGTCTCGATGTCGGCGGCCTTCATCAGGCTCTTCGCGGTCTTCTTGGACGGCTCGGGGTAGATGTCGAAGAACGACGTGCTGTGGCCGTTGAAGCCCTGCGGGATCAGGGAGTACAGCGGCTGGACCGTGCCGTGGTAGGCGCCGGTGACGATCGCCGGGCGGTCGATGACGGCGGCGACGGCCTGCCGGACCGCCTTCTCCGCCATCGGCGAGCCGGACTTCACGTTGAAGTAGAGATTCCGGATCTCGGCGGTCTGCGCCTCGGTGATCCGGGCCGAGTCCTTGCCGCTCCCCAGCGTGGAGAGGAACTCCGGCGGCATCTGCCGGTGCGTGACGTCGACCTGCTTGGTCTTCCAGGCGGAGGCGAGCTGCTCGGACTCGGTGAAGTACTTGACGACGACCGGGCCGCCGGTCTTGGCGAGCGCGCCCCGGTAGTTCGGGTTGGGCTCCAGACGGGCGCTCTCGCCGGCCTTGTACTCCTTGAGGACGTACGGCCCCGAGCCCTCGACCGTGGTGCCCTCGCGCAGCTTCTCGGCCGGGTATTGGGTGCGGTCGACGATCGAACCGGCGCCCGTCGCCAGCTTCAGCGGGAAGGTCGCGTCCCGGCCGCTCAGGTTGAAGGTGACCGTCCTGCCGTCGGCCTCGACGCTCTTCAGGGTCGGGAAGAGGGAGGCCGGACCGACGTCCGCCTTGATGCCCAGCATCCGCTCGAAGGAGTACGTGACGTCCTCGGCGGTCACCTTGCGGCCGCCGGCGAAGGTGAGGTCGTCACGGAGCTTGCACTGGTACGTGGTGAGCTTCGCCCCGAGGAACTTGCAGCTCTCGGCGGCGTCCGGGACGGGGGTGGTGAAGCCCGGCTTGAAGGTCAGCAGCGACTGGAAGACGTTGCTGTACATCGCCCAGGAACCGGCGTCGTACGCGCCCGCCGGATCGAGGGAGGTCACCTCGTCCGTGGTGCCGACCTTGATGGGATCGGTCCGGATCTCGTCGGATGGGAGGAGTTGCCAGCCCCCCACCCCGGCGGCGACCAGAACTCCACAAGTGATGAGGATCCGCAGACGGACCGTCGACCGCATCGCCGTGCTTCCTTTGAATTCGTGCCCACCCCTGGCGCGGCGGCGCCCAGCCATGCCGCGATGGCGTCACCCAATCACACGGATTTCACAAGTGGAAGAGTAAACCTTCACAGTGCAGGCATATGTCCGGGATAGGGCGACTTCCAGTGACTCAGCAGTACGTATCGACCCCTGCGCGTGGAGTGACTTCGTCCGCTACGCCTGCTTCGAGGCGAGTTGGACGAGGGTGATGTCGGAGGGCGCGCCGACGCGGACGGGCGGCCCCCAGGCGCCCGCGCCCCGGGACACGTAGAGCTGGGTGTCGCCGTACCGCTCCAGGCCGGCGACGGTGGGGTTGGCGAGCTCGGCGAGGTAGTTGCCGGGCCAGAGCTGGCCGCCGTGGGTGTGGCCGGAGAGCTGGAGGTCGACGCCGTGTCGTACGGCGTCGTGGACGACGACCGGCTGGTGCGCGAGCAGGACGGCGGCCCGGGCGCGGTCGCGGTTGCCGAGCGCGGCGGCGAAGTCGGGACCCTGGCCCTCGCTCTCGCCGGCGATGTCGTCGACCCCGGCGAGGTCGAAACCGGCGGGGATCTCCAGACGCTCGTTGCGCAGCGGACGCAGGCCGAGCTCGCGGACGTGGTCGACCCAGGCGTCGGCGCCGGAGAAGTACTCGTGGTTGCCGGTCACGAAGAAGGAGCCGTGCCGGGCCCGGAGCCGGGCCAGCGGCTCGGCGGCGGACCCGAGGTTCTCGACGGTGCCGTCCACGAGGTCGCCGACGACGGCGATCAGGTCGGGCTGGGTGGCGTTGATGGCCTCGACGATGCGCTGGGTGTGGGCGCGCCCCAGGATGGGCCCGATGTGGATGTCGGACACCACGGCGATCCGGTACCCGTGCGCGGCGCGCGGCACCTTGGCGAGCGGCACCGTGACCCGCTTGACGCGCGGCCCGCGCAGCACCCCGTAGGTCCCGTACCCGACGGTCCCCGCGGCCGCCGCGGCGGCGGCCCCGCCGACGACCCGCGAGACGAACAGCCGCCGCGACACGGCGGTGGCACCGGGGGTACGGGCGGCCTCGTCGCCGGCCTCCGGTCCGGCGGGTGCGGGCTCGCCCGCGACCTCGGTCAGCAGCCCGCCGGCCGGGGCGTCGGCGCCCTTCGCGTCGGCACCCGCGTCGGCCGTCGCCCCCGGAGCAGCGGCCCGGGCGGCGGTACGGGCCCGCTCCCCGGCCTCCTCCGTCCTGCCGGCTTGGGGGGCGGCCGCCGCGCCCCGACGGGCGAGCCACCGCCGTAGAAGCGGCCTGACCGCCTCGCCGGCCACGAGGGCCAGGGTGAGGTAGAGCAGCGACGCCAGCCAGAGGAACCCCGGCCAGGCCACGACCTGCTGCAGCCAGAACGGCGCCCCCGCCCGACCGGAGGCGAGCGCGGCGACCGCCAGCACGGGCAGCGCGAACGCGGCCGCCGTCCCCAGCCGGCGCCCCAGGCCCCCCGCGGCGGTCACGTCACGGACCAGCCGCTTCCACACGTACCAGTGGACCCCGCCCAGCAGAGCGAGGACCACGACGATCACCAGCAGGAAGACGAGCACGCGCCCCAACCCCTATCCGCGCTCGCGGCGCAACGCGCGCACGCCACGCAACCCGATCACGCCGACCACCGTCCCCAGGACAAAGGACGTGATGGCGAGCAGTAGATGAACCCAGAAGTAGGCCGTCGGGTCGCCCGCGTCGTCGAAGGCGAGACCGCTCGCGTCGTTCCAGAGGTTCTTGACGAAAGTGATCCAGATGAACCAGCTCCACACCCCGAACGCGAGCAGGAACCAGGAGACGGGCCGGCTGAGCTTCATGGCCCCAGTATCACCATCCGTCCGGCACCGCCCGCGCTCGGGGCACTCGGGTGGACGGCCCGGGGCGAACCGCCTGGCGGGGTTCGGTTCGCTGAAGGGTGCCTGTACGTTTTCGATCGTGTCTGTATCGAAGAAGACCGCTTGGGCGGTCGCCGCCGCCGCGTTGCTCCCCCTCGTCGCCGCCTCGCCGGCCCACGCGGACAACAAGGAGGACCAGCAGCCCAAGCCCCCCGCCCTCATGTCCTCGGTCGGCGGCAGCCTGCTCGGCGTGCCCGGGACCCAGGTGCGGCTCGGGGCCGGGGCGCCCGTGCTGCCCAAGGAGCTGAGCGCGCGGTCGTGGATCGTCGCGGACGCGGAGACCGGGGACGTGCTCGCCGCGCACAACTCCCACTGGCCCCTGGCCCCCGCCTCCACGCTGAAGATGCTCTTCGCGGACACCGTGCTGCCGAAGTTCCCGAAGACGACGATCCACACGGTCGAGCCCAAGGATCTCGTCGGGATCGGTTCGGGCTCCAGCCTCGTCGGCGTGAAGGAGAAGCAGACCTACACCGCGCACGATCTCTGGCTCGGTGTCTTCCTTCGCTCAGGCAACGACGCCGTGCGGGTGCTGGCCGCGATGAACGGCGGCATGGCCAAGACCGTCGAGGACATGAACGCGCACGCCGCCGAGCTCCAGGCCCTCGACACGCACGTCAAGTCGCCGGACGGCTACGACGCCCCGGGCCAGGTCTCCTCCGCGTACGACCTCACGCTCATCGCGCGCAGCGGGATGCAGAAGGCGGATTTCCGGGAGTACGCCGCGACCAGCCGGGCCGTGTTCCCCGGCGAGCAGAAGCCGGGCAAGAAGCGGGAGACCTTCGAGATCCAGAACACCAACCGGCTGCTCACCGGCGCGCTCGGGGTCGCGCCGTACCAGGGCATGGCGGGCGTGAAGAACGGCAACACCACGCACGCCGGCTCCACCTTCACCGGTGTTGCGGAGCGCAACGGCAAAGTGCTGCTCGTGACGGTGATGAACCCGTCCTCCAAGGAGCAGCACGCGGTGTACAAGGAGACCGCCCGCCTGCTGGACTGGGGTTTCGCGGCGACCGGGAAGGTGAAGCCGGTCGGTCAGCTGGTCCCGCCGAAGTCCGCCCGTACGACTCCCGGAACCGCGAGCCAGGGCTCCACGCCCGCCCCCGGGGAGAACGCTCCCGGCACGACGACCGGTGCGGCCGGGATCGCCGCGGCCGAGGAGAAGTCCGGTGGTGTCGGGATCGCCCTCGCGGTGGTCGGCGGTGTGCTGCTGGTGCTGGCGGGCGGGGTCTTCCTGGTCAACCGTCGCTGGCCGCTGCCGGAGCTGGTCGGCCGCCGCCCCCGGCCCCGCCCTTAGCCCCGCCCTTCGCCCCGGTCTCGGCCCCGTCCCCGACTCCGCCGTCGGCCGCGGTCGAGCCGGGCGAATCCTCGGAGTGCTTCTCGCCCGTCGCGTCCGCCTCGTCCTTCGAGCCCGTGGACGTCCACGCCGCGCAGAAGAGGAGCAGCTTCGCGGTGAAGTTGATCCACAGCATCAGCGCGACGGGCACACCGAACGCGCCGTACATCGACTTGCCGGCGACTCCCCTCATGTAGCCGCCGAGCAGCAGTTTCAGCAGCTCGAAGCCGATCGCGCCGATCACCGCCGCCACCACCAGGCGTCGGCGCGGCGGCTGTACGCCCGGGAGCAGCGTCAGCACGTACAGCAGGATGAGGAAGTCGGCGACGGCGGCGATGGCGACCGCGGCGGCCTGGAGCAGGACCCCGCCGGCCCCGCGGTCGGAGATGTCGACCTGTTCGGCGCTCCAGCCGATGGCCGTGGAGCCGAGCCAGGACGCGGCCAGCGAGCAGAGCCCGACCCCGCCGAGCCCGAGCAGCACGATCGCGTCCTTGCCCTTGCGCAGGACGGGGTTTCCCTCGTCCTCGTCGTCGATCCCCCACACCGCGCGCAGGCAGTCCCGCAGGGAGCCGATCCAGCCGATGCCGGTGAAGAGCAGCAGGGCACCGGCGACCAGGCCGATGGTGCCCGCGTTGTCCACGAGGCCCCCGATGTTGAGCTGCTCGGAGATGCCGGGGACCTGTTCGGAGATCTTCCCCTCGATGGTGTCCAGCTGCTTCTCGCTGAGCAGCGCGGCGCCGGCGGCCGCGGCGACGGTGATCAGGGGGAAGAGCGCGAGGAAGCTGATGAAGGTGATGGCGGCGGCGAGCCGGGTCCAGTGGACGGCGTCGAGGGTCTCGTACGAGCGCCAGGCATGGGTCCGCATGAGCCGGGCGGCCCAGGGGCCGATGACGGGGAGCTTGGTCAGCCAATCCATGTCGTACGCGTACCCCTTGCTCCGGCAGCCGAACGGAACACCATCGTCCGGGTCCCCCAGAATCGCAGACAGGTCGCCAGAACCATGCCGATGCCGAGTCCTGACACCGTGTCGGCCCGGGCGGAGGTGAGTCCGAGGCCGTAGTGGGAGACGCCGAGGCAGAGCAGCTGGACGGCGGCGCCCGCGAGGTTCACGGCGAAGAAGACCGCGTACTCGCGCAGCCCGACCGTCCGCCGCCGGTAGGTGCCGAGGGCGTTGCCCAGATACGCGACGGTGCAGCCGGCGAGGAACGAGAGCGCCTTCGCGGCGATCGGGTCGAGGCCGGCGGGGCCGCGCAGCCAGAGGAAGAGCGCGAGGTCGGCGGCGTACGCGGCGAGTCCGGCGGTGGCGAAGCCGACGAGCTCGCGCCTCACAGGTCCGCGACCGCCATGCCGTACATCGCGGCCCAGATCAGGCCGATGACGGCGAGCGGCCGGTCGCGCAGGACGACGTCCTCGGGCTCCCCGGCGGTGCCGCGGTCGGCGAAGACGGCGTAGCGCAGCACGGCGAGGATGAAGGCGATCATGGAGAGCTGGCGCCAGGGCAGCAGGCTCGCGTCGGCGACGCCGCCGCTCTCCAGCGCCCAGAGGCAGTAGCCGAGAACGGCGACGCCGGCGGCCAGCTGCCAGACGAAGCGGAGGTATCCGGTCGTGTACCGGGTGAGCAGGGCGCGGGTCGCGCCCTGTGCGTCCTCCATCTGCACGGCTTCGGAGTACCGCTTGGCGGCGACCATGAAGAGCGCGCCGAAGCCGGTGGTGATGAGGAACCAGCGGGAGAGCGGGATGGAGAGCGCGACGCCGCCGATCATCGCCCGCATCAGGAACCCGGTCGTGACGACGGCGAGGTCGACGACGAGGACGTGCTTGAGCCGCACGCAGTACGCGATCTGCATGACGAGGTACGCGATGAGGAGCGCGGCGGTCATGCCGTTGCACAGGACCGCGCCGGCGACGGCCGCTCCGAGGCCGAGGAGGGTTCCGGTGGCGTAGGCGAGGGGGACGGGGACGAGGCCGGCGGCCACGGGACGTCGGCGCTTGACGGGGTGGGCGCGGTCGGCGGCGGCGTCGCGGGCGTCGTTGACCAGGTAGACGGCGGAGGCGGCGGCCGTGAACAGGGCCAGAACGAGGGCGAGTCGGGCCGCCGCGTGCCAGGAGACGAGCTGTCCGGCGGCGACGGGTGCGGCGAGGACGAGGATGTTCTTGACCCACTGGCGGGGCCGCGCGGTCCGCAGGAGCCCGTGCCCGACGGCGAGGACGCCTCGCCGGCCGGGCTGTCGCCTTCCCGGCGCGAGGGCGGGCTTCTGGAGTACCGCGACAGCGGTGGTGCGCTCAGCCACGGCGGCCGCCGGAAGGGACGGAGGGAGGGGCGGCCACGTCGGGGGAGCGACGTCCGCCGGCGGGCCGCACGCGCGCGGGAACGGGGGCGGGGACGGGCGGCACGCGCGCGGGGCCGGGGGCGGGGACGGGCGGCACGCGCGCGGGGCCGGGGGCGGGGACGGGCGGCACACGCGCGGGGCCGGGGGCGGGGACGGGCGGCACACGCGCGGGGTGCTTGGCGGCCGCACGCGCGCGGGGGGCCGCGCGCAGCCAGCCGCGGCCCAGGGCGGCCGTGGTCGCGCCGAGGAGGGCGCCGGCCGCCACGTCGGTCGGGTAGTGGACGCCGACGATCAGGCGGGAGACGCACATCGCGGTCGCGGCCGGGACGGTCAGGCGGCGAAGCCCCGGGTGCAGGGCGCCGAGGACGACGGCCGCCGCCGCCGCGGAGGTCGCGTGGGAGCTGGGGAAGGAGTGCCGCCCGGCCGTCCGGACCAGCGGCGCGAATTCCGCCGTCCCCGGCCGCGGCCGCCGCACCACCCGCTTGACGCCCATGCTCGCCAGGTGCGCCGCCGCGATCAGCGCCGTGCCGCGCAGCCAGCCGGAACGTCGCTCCGGGTCCACCGCCGCGCCGGTGAGCCCGGCCGCGAGCCACAGCGCGCCGTGTTCACCGCTGAAGGACAGGGCCCGGGCGGCGGTCGCCACGGGTGCCCGCCGTCCGCAGCGGCGCAGGGCGGCGAGAAGTCTTCGCTCGGCTCCGGCCCAGTCCGCGTGTCGCATCTGGCTCCGCCTCCCCGGTTCTCGGTCGACCAGGGGTGACTCTGACCCGGCGGGTGGGCGACCGCACGGCAATCTTTCCTGACACTCGTTTAATCACCCATTTCGACGAACCCGCAACAAAGCAGGCATACACCACATGGCGGGCGATACGGTCACGTCCATGGCTGCCGAGACCGACACCCCCCTCGCACCCCTCACCGGCTGGGGCCGCACCGCGCCCACCCTCGCGCGCGTGCACCGCCCCCGTACGTACGAGGAGGCGTCCGAAGCGGTCCGGGCGTGCGGTGCCCGCGGATCCATCGCCCGCGGCCTGGGCCGCGCCTACGGCGACGCCGCCCAGAACGCCGGCGGCTCCGTCCTCGACATGACCGGACTCGACCGCGTCCGCTCGATCGACGCCACCGCGGGCGTCGTCGTCTGCGACGCGGGCGTGAGCCTGCACCGGCTGATGGAGGTGCTGCTCCCGCTGGGCTGGTTCGTCCCCGTCACCCCGGGGACCCGTTACGTCACCGTCGGCGGCGCGATCGGCGCCGACATCCACGGGAAGAACCACCACGTCTCCGGCTCGTTCACCCGCCATGTGACCTCCCTCGAACTGCTCACCGCCGACGGGGAGATCCGTACCGTCGCCGCCGGCACCGATCTCTTCGACGCCACCGCCGGCGGCATGGGCCTGACCGGTGTGATCCTCTCCGCGACCCTCCGGCTCCTGCCCGTCGAGACCTCGCTGATGTCCGTGGACACCGAACGCGCCACGGACCTCGACGACCTGATGACCCGTCTCACCGCCACCGATCACCGCTACCGGTACTCGGTCGCCTGGATCGACCTCCTCGCCCGCGGCGCCGCCACCGGCCGGTCCGTCCTCACGCGCGGTGACCATGCCCCGTACGACGCGATCCCCGTCCGGGACCGCCGGGCCCGCCGCGAGCCCCTGGCCTTCCGTCCCGGGCGGCTGCCGGCCGCGCCCGCACTCGTCCCCGAGGGGCTGCTCGGGCGCGCCACGGTCGGGCTGTTCAACGAGGTCTGGTACCGCAGGGCGCCCCGCCGCCGCACCGGCGAACTCCAGCGGATCTCCACCTTCTTCCACCCCCTGGACGGCGTCCCGCACTGGAACCGGATCTACGGGCGCGGCGGCTTCGTGCAGTACCAGTTCGTCGTCGGCCACGGACAGGAGGAGACCCTGCGCAGAGTCGTGAAGCGGATCGCGCGGCGCGGCTGCCCGTCGTTCCTCGCCGTGCTGAAGCGCTTCGGCGAGGAAGACCCGGGCTGGCTCTCGTTCCCCGTGCCCGGCTGGACGCTCGCGCTCGACATCCCGGCCCGTCTCTCGGGACTCGGCGCGTTCCTCGACGAGCTGGACGAGGAGGTGGTGGGCGCGGGCGGCCGGGTCTATCTCGCGAAGGACTCCCGGCTGCGGCCCGAACTGCTGCACGCCATGTATCCGCGGCTCGCCGACTTCCAGGCGCTGCGCGCCGTGCTGGACCCGCGGTCCGTCTTCACCTCCGACCTCTCCCGTCGTCTCGCCCTGTGATTGCTCTCTGAGGAGTTTGATCGTCATGAAGGACGCCTTCGGTACCCCGCAGTCCCTGCTTCTCCTCGGTGGCACCTCCGAGATCGGGCTGGCCACCGCCCGTCGGCTGATCGCCCGCCGCACCCGTACGGTCTGGCTCGCCGGGAGGCCCTCCCCCGCCCTGACCACCGCCGCCGACTCGCTGCGGGCGCTGGGAGCGGAGGTGCGCACCGTCCCCTTCGACGCGCTCGACACCGAGTCGCACGCGGAGCGCCTCGGCAAGATCTTCACCGAGGGCGACATCGACATGGTGCTGCTCGCCTTCGGGATTCTGGGCGACCAGGCCCACGACGAGGCCGATCCGCTCGCCGCCGTCCGGGTCGCGCAGACCAACTACACGGGGGCGGTCTCCGCCGGGCTCGTCTGCGCGGCGGCGCTGCAGGCGCAGGGGCACGGCTCGCTGGTGGTGCTCTCCTCCGTGGCCGGGGAGCGCGCCCGGCGCGCCAACTTTATCTACGGCTCGTCCAAGGCCGGTCTCGACGCGTTCGCGCAGGGGCTCGGGGACGCGCTGCACGGGACGGGGGTGCACGTGATGGTCGTGCGCCCCGGGTTCGTGCGGTCGCGGATGACGGCCGGTCGGGAGGAGGCTCCGCTGGCGACCACGCCGGAGGATGTGGCCCGGGCGATCGAGCTGGGGCTGCGGCGCCGCTCGGAGACGGTGTGGGTGCCGGGGGCGCTGCGGATGGTGATGTCGGCGCTGCGGCACGTCCCGAGGCCGGTGTTCCGACGTCTTCCGATGTGATCCCGGCTCCGGCGGTGCGGCCCCGGGGGCTGCCCGCACGGCCCCGGCAGGTCGGCGGCGGGGTCCCGGGCCTGCGGCGGGGGCCCTGGGCCGCCGGCGCGGGCCCTGGGCCGCTGCTGACGGGCGCCGGGGGCGAGTGAGGCCCCGGGGGCCTACCGGTGCGGCCCGGAGGGACAGCCGGTGGCCGGGGTCGGCGTGTCGACCGGGGCGCCCTGGGGCGGGACGGTGGAGACGGGGCGGCCGCCGCCGAACTCGTACGTGTGCAGCTTGCGCCACACCCCGTCCGAGCCCTGCTCGTAGAGCGCGAAGGACGAGCAGGTCCAGGCGGCCTCGAAGTCGGCCAGCTCCTCGTACGCCCGGTCCATCGCCTCCTCGGAGATGCCGTGCGCCACCGTGACGTGCGGGTGGTACGGGAACTGCAGCTCGCGCACGAGCGGTCCCGACTCGTCCCGCACCCGCTCCTGGAGCCAGGCGCAGGCGGAGACGCCCTCGGCGAGGCGGACGTAGACGACCGGCGACAGCGGGCGGAACGTTCCGGTTCCGCTCAGGCGGATCGGGAAGGGGCGGACACCGGCCGCGACCTCGGCGAGATGCGCCCGGATCGCCGGCAGCCGCTCACCGTCGGCCTCCGTCGGCGGGAGGAGGGTGACGTGCGTGGGGATGCCGTGCGCGGCGGGATCCCCGAAGCCCGCGCGCGCCTCCTGGAGCAGGCTGCCGTAGGGCTCCGGGACCGCGATCGAAACGCCGAGCGTTACGGTCCCCACGTCGTTCTCCTCCGTCGTCGTCTCTTCGGGATGGTGGGTGGTTCAGCCGCCAGTGTGCGGCCTGCACCACCCTTGAGGCCAGGGTCCTCGGACTCAGTGCTTGGCGGGCAGGAAGCCCACCCTGTCGTAGGTCTGCGCCAGGGTCTCCGCGGCGACCGCGCGGGCCTTCTCCGCGCCCTTGGCCAGGAGGGAGTCCAGCGTCTCCGGGTCGTCCAGATATTCCTGCGTACGGGTCCGGAACGGCGTGACGAAGTCCACCATGACCTCGGCCAGGTCGGTCTTCAGCGCTCCGTACATCTTGCCCTCGTAGCTCTTCTCCAGGTCGGCGACGGCCGTCCCGGTGAGCGTGGACATGATGGTGAGCAGGTTGGAGACGCCCGCCTTGTTCACCGGGTCGAAGCGGATGACCGTGTCCGTGTCGGTGACCGCGCTCTTGACCTTCTTCGCCGTCGCCTTCGGCTCGTCGAGCAGGTTGATCAGACCCTTGGGGGTGGACGCCGACTTGCTCATCTTGATCGTCGGGTCCTGGAGGTCGTAGATCTTCCCGGTCTCCTTGACGATGTGCGGCTCCGGGACGGTGAACGTCTCGCCGAACCGGCCGTTGAACCGCTCCGCGAGGTCGCGGGTCAGCTCGATGTGCTGGCGCTGGTCCTCGCCGACCGGAACGTGGTTCGCCTGGTAGAGCAGGATGTCGGCGACCTGGAGGATCGGGTACGTGAAGAGGCCGACGGTGGCGCGGTCGGCGCCCTGCTTGGCGGACTTGTCCTTGAACTGCGTCATACGGGAGGCCTCGCCGAACCCGGTCAGGCAGTTCATGACCCAGCCGAGCTGCGCGTGCTCGGGGACGTGGCTCTGGACGAAGAGGGTGCAGCGGTCCGGGTCGAGGCCGGAGGCGAGCAGCTGGGCGGCGGCGAGCCGGGTGTTGGCGCGCAGCTCGGCCGGGTCCTGGGGAACCGTGATCGCGTGCAGGTCCACGACCATGTAGAAGGCGTCGTGGGACTCCTGCAGCGCGACGTACTGACGGATCGCACCGAGGTAGTTGCCGAGGTGGAACGAGCCCGCGGTGGGCTGGATGCCGGAGAGTGCGCGAGGACGATCAGAGGCCATGTTCCTCATTCTCTCAGGTGTGGGAACCGATCCCGGACTGCCGGTGTACCAACCCTGCGACGAGGCGGGAGGGGGCCTGGTCCTCGGCGGGAAGCCGTGATCGGACGGGTGCGTGGGGCAGCGGGGCTTCCTCATGGCGTACCGCTCGCCGGGGCGGTTCCGGGAGGTGCCGCGTTCCGGCCGTGGCGGCTGCGGTCGTGGCCGATGAGACGAGGAACACACGCGCTCGGTGGTGCGGCGCCGGCCCGCCGGCGGGCGGTCGGAGCCGATGACGGTCGCGAGCGGGAGGTGCGGGTTCCTCGCCACGCGCGGCGGGGTGGCCCCGCGCTTCTCCGGACGAGGAACGCGGGAGCCCTGGCCCCGCGCCCGGAGGGTGGGCCGTCCCCGGAGAAGGCCCGCCCCGTCGCCGAGACGCCGAGTCGGCGGGCCGAGCCCCCGCGCGGGATCAGGCTGGGAGGCCCGGGGCCGGGAAGGACGCCATCAGGTCGGCGACCTCGGCGCGGATCGTGCGGAGCGCGTCCTCGTCGCCCGAGCCGGCCGCGGCGACACCGCGGTCGATCCAGTCGGCGACCTGCGCCATGTGTTCCGTACCGAGACCGCGGGAGGTGAGGGAAGGGGTGCCGATGCGGACGCCGGAGGGGTCGAAGGGCTTCCGGGGGTCGTACGGGACGGTGTTGTAGTTGACGACGATCCCGGCCCGGTCGAGGGCCTTCGCGGCGATCTTGCCCGGGACCTCCTTGGGGGTGAGGTCCATCAGGATCAGGTGGTTGTCGGTGCCGCCGGAGACCAGGTCGAAGCCGCGGGCGAGGAGCGCCTCGGCGAGGGCCTTGGCGTTGGCGACGACCGCGTGGGCGTAGTCGCGGAAGGAGGGCTGGGCCGCCTCGCGCAGGGCGACGGCGATCGCGGCGGTGGTCTGGTTGTGCGGGCCGCCCTGGAGGCCGGGGAAGACGGCCTTGTCGAGGGCCTTGGCGTGTTCCTCGCGGGACATCAGCATGGCGCCGCGCGGGCCGCGCAGGGTCTTGTGGGTGGTGGTCGAGATGACGTCGACGTGCGGGACCGGGGAGGGGTGGGCGCCGCCGGCGATCAGGCCGGCGATGTGGGCGACGTCGGCGACGAGCACGGCCCCGCACTCGCGGGCGATCTCGCCGAAGGCGGCGAAGTCCATCGTGCGGGGCAGTGCGGTGCCGCCGCAGAAGATCACCTTGGGCCGCTCCTTGAGGGCGAGCTCCCGGACCTCGTCGAAGTCGATGAGCCCCGTGTCCCGGCGTACGCCGTACTGCACGCCCCGGAACCACGTGCCGGTCGCGGAGACGCCCCAGCCGTGGGTGAGGTGGCCGCCCATCGGCAGGGCCATGCCCATCACGGTGTCGCCGGGCTCGGCGAAGGCGAGGTAGACGGCGAGGTTGGCCGGGGAGCCGGAGTAGGGCTGGACGTTGGCGTGGTCGACGCCGAAGAGGGCCTTGGCGCGCTCGACGGCGAGGGTCTCGACCTGGTCGATGTTCTGCTGGCCCTCGTAGTACCGGCGGCCGGGGTAGCCCTCGCTGTACTTGTTCTGCAGGACGGTGCCGGAGGCTTCGAGGACGGCCTGGGACACGTAGTTCTCGCTGGGGATCAGCCGCAGGGTCTCGGCCTGCAGGCGCTCCTCGGCGCCGACGAGCGCGGCGAGTTCGGGGTCGGTGGCGGCCAGCGCCGGGTGGTGGGCGGGAAGATCGGCAGCATTGTGGCCGGGGAGATCGGCAGCGTGGTGGGCGGGAAGATCCGCGGCGTGCGGGGTGGCGTTCATGGCGTTCCTCCGGGCGTATCGGCGGATCCCGGGGCGCGACGCGGATTCCGGCCTGCGCCACACGGGACCTCTCGGATTCCCGTGGTGCGAGCTGGGGGCTCACCCGCCGAAGGCAGGGGGCGGGCGGCACCCACACGGGACGTTCGGGATCCCGTGGTGCCCAGGCGGGCGGCACCTCGTGTGGTCTGCCGCGCGCGGCTCCCCCGGGGTCGCTTCCCCGTACGCCAGTCGCCGCGCGTGTTTCCAGCCTAGCGGGCGCGCCGTCACCCAGGTTTCCTCGTCCGGCATCCGAGCGACGATAGAAAAAGGGGCCACACCCGCCCCAGGCCGCAGGACGAACGGAGATCCCGTGTCGAGAACGCAAGACGCGATCGCTTCCGCGGAGGCGCACAGCGCTCACAACTACCACCCCCTGCCCCTCGTCGTCGCCTCGGCGGACGGGGCATGGATGACCGATGTCGAGGGCCGCCGCTACCTCGACATGCTCGCCGGGTACTCGGCCCTCAACTTCGGGCACGGCAACCGGAGGCTGATCGACGCCGCTCGGGCGCAGCTGGAGCGGGTGACGCTCACGTCGAGGGCGTTCCACCACGACCGGTTCGCGGAGTTCTGCACGCGGCTCGCGGAGCTGTGCGGCAAGGAGATGGTCCTGCCGATGAACACGGGCGCGGAGGCGGTCGAGACGGCCGTGAAGACCGCGCGGAAGTGGGGGTACGAGGTCAAGGGCGTGCCGGACGGGCACGCGAAGATCGTGGTCGCGGCGAACAACTTCCACGGCCGTACGACGACGATCGTCAGCTTCTCCACGGATCACGAGGCGCGGGACCACTACGGCCCGTACACGCCGGGGTTCGAGATCGTCCCGTACGGCGATCTGACGGCGATGGACGCCGCGGTCACCGCGCACACCGTGGCGGTGCTCCTGGAGCCGATCCAGGGCGAGGCGGGGGTCCTCGTCCCGCCCGCCGGATATCTGCGCGGGGTGCGGGAGTTGACCCGCGAGCGAAACGTGCTGTTCATGGCGGACGAGATCCAGTCGGGTCTCGGCCGGACGGGGCGGACGTTCGCCTGCGAGCACGAGGGCGTGGTGCCGGACGTGTACATCCTGGGCAAGGCGCTGGGCGGCGGTGTCGTCCCGGTCTCGGCGGTGGTCGCCGACCGTGAGGTGCTCGGTGTGTTCCGGCCGGGCGAGCACGGCTCGACGTTCGGCGGGAACCCGCTGGCGTGCGCGGTGGCGCTGGAGGTGATCGCGATGCTGCGGACCGGGGAGTACCAGCAGCGGGCGACCGAGCTGGGCGAGCATCTGCACGCCGAACTGGGGCTGCTGGTGGGCGGAGGAGCCGTCGAGGCGGTGCGGGGGCGGGGGCTGTGGGCCGGCGTGGACATCGTGCCGTCCCGGGGTACGGGCCGGGAGATCTCCGAGAAGCTGATGGACCGGGGTGTGCTGGTGAAGGACACGCACGGTTCGACGATCCGGATCGCACCGCCGCTGGTGATCGGCAAGGAGGATCTGGACTGGGGCCTGGAGCAGCTGCGGGCGGTGCTGTCGGACTGACCGGGTGAGCCGGTGTCCGGGGCGCGCGCTCCGCCCGCCCCGGACACCGGCTCCGTTCACGTCACAGGATGACGTGCGGCAGGAAGCGGGCGTACTCGTCGGTGATCAGGCCCGCCGACTCCCGGATGCCGAGCCCCGCGGCCTCGTCCTCGACGACCCAGGCGCCGAGCACCACCCGGTTGCCCTCGAAGTCCGGCAGCGGGGCCAGCTCCTGGTAGCAGCAGGGTTCTTCCCGGACGACGGCCGGGGCGCCCGGCTCGTGGACCGTGACGCCCGCGCCCTCGCGGCCGAGGAGCGGCTTGGCGACGTACCCCCCGGTCGCGGCCAGCTCGCGCGGGCCGTCGAGGTACGCCGGCAGCAGGTTGGGGTGGCCCGGGTACAGCTCCCAGAGGATCGCGAGGAGCGCCTTGTTGGAGAGCAGCATCTTCCAGGCGGGTTCGATCCAGCAGGTCGTGCCCGTACCGCCGCCGTTGTCGAGGGTGTCCAGGACGTACGGGCCGAAGCGGTCGGTGGCCAGCCACTCCCACGGGTAGAGCTTGAAGCAGCTGCGGATGAACCGCAGCCGGTCGTCCACGAACCGCCCCGAAAGGCGGTCCCAGCCGATCTGTTCGACCGACAGCGCCTCCGTGTCGAGCCCGGCCTGCTGCGCGGTCTCGCGCAGGTACGCGACCGTCATCAGGTCCTCGCCGAGCTCGTCGCCGTCGGAGTGGACGAAGTGCACGGGCCCGGGCGGCAGCAGCGCGGCCTGCCGCTTCCAGGCGTCGACGAGCCGCTCGTGGAGCGAGTTCCACTGGTCGGCGCCGGGGAAGCGCTCCTCCATCCAGAACCACTGCGGGCTGGCGGCCTCGACCAGGGAGGTGGGGGTGTCGGCGTTGTACTCCAGCATCTTGGCCGGGCCCGTACCGTCGTAGCGCAAGTCGAACCGGCCGTAGAGGCTGGGCAGTTCGGCCCGGCGGCGCCAGGACTCGGCGACACGGGCGGCGAGCCGGGGATCGGTCAGGCCGAGATCGGCGAACCGGTCCTGCTCGACGATGTGCGCGGCCGCCGCCAGACACATGGCGTGCAGTTCCTCGACGACCTCCTCCAGGGCCTCGACCTCGGGCAGGGTGAAGGAGTAGTACGCGCTCTCGTCCCAGTACGGGCGCAGGGAGCCGTCGGGGTAGCGGGTGACGGGATAGACGAGCCCCTGCTCCTCCACCGTCCGCTGCCAGTCGGGCCGGGGTTCGGTCGTGTGCCGCCGCATGTCGTACGGTCCGTCCGCTCAGCCGCCGCCGGAACCGGAGCAGCCGAAACCGCCGGTGTCGACCGCGGTCTTGTCGAAGCTGCCGCCGCTGACCTTGTTGTCGGTCACCCGGCCGCCGTAGTAGTACGAGCCACGGGTCGAGCTGCCGCTGCCGCTCTCGCACTCGTAGCTCGGCAGCTTGTCGCGCGTGAGCGGGTCGACACACCGCCTGTCCGGCTCGGATCCGCAGGAGGTGATCGTCGCCGCGAGCACCCCCATACCGCCGAGCACGACCGTGCTCGACCTCAGCCTGCGCATGTCAGTCCTCCCCATCCATGGTCGCGACCGCACAGTTTAGGCCGGTGGCCGAGCGGCCTCGCACTAGAGTCCCTTTGTGCTCTTCGGGTTGATTTGTGCGCTGGGATCCTCGGTCTGCTTCGGTGTGGCGTCGGTGTTGCAGGCGCTCGGCGCGCGGGCCGCGAGTCCGGGGACGGGCGGTGGGGTCGATGTGGTCCTGTTCTGGGGCGCGCTGCGGCAGTGGCGGTACCTGGCCGGACTCTCCCTGGACTGGATCGGCTTCGGACTGCAGGTCGTCGCCCTGCTCACCCTGCCGATCTACACGGTCGGCGCGGCGCTCGCGGCCAGCCTGGCGGTCACCGCCGTGGTCTGCTCGCGGATGCTGAAGGTCCGGCTGAGCCGGACGGAGTGGGCTGCGGTGGCCGTGGTCTGCGGCGGGCTGGCGATGCTGGCCTTCGCCTCGGGGACGGAGGGTGAGGGCCACGGCACGCCGGCCCTGCGCTGGGCGATGCTCGCGACCGCCTTCGGGGTCCTCGGGATCGGCGTCGTGGCGGGGCGGCTGCCGAACCGGCCGCGGGCCCTGGCACTGGGGCTGGGCGCCGGCTTCGGCTTCGGGGTGGTGGAGGTGGCGGTCCGGCTGATCGACGGGCCCGACTTCGCCAATCCCGCCTGGTACGCCCTGCTCGTCGGCGGCGGCGCCGCGTACCTGCTGCTGACCTCGGCGCTCCAGCGGGGTTCGGTGACGACGGCGACCGCGGGCGCGGTCCTCGGGGAGACGATCGGCCCGGCGCTCATCGGCGTGGTCTGGCTCGGCGACCGCACGCGTGAGGGCCTGGCGTGGGCGGCGATCCTCGGCTTCACGATCGCGGTGGCCGGCGCCCTGGTCCTGGCTCGCTTCGGGGAGCCTCCGGCGCCGGCGGTGGGCGCTCTGGAGGAAGCGAAGGTGGTGGAGGAAGCGGGGGAAGCGGAGGCCGAGGCGCGGGGCGGGAGGAAGCCGGGGGCGTAGGGCGTAGGGCGTAGGGCGTAGGGCGTAGGGGGAGTGTCCGCCGACCGGTCACCCCCGAGGCCGCCCACAAGGCCGCCCACGAGGCCGCCCACGAGGCCGCTGGGCGCCTACGGCAGCACCCGGCACAGCGCGGCCAGGGCGCCCGCCCAGCCGCTGTCCGGGGGCGTCGCGTAGCCGACCACCAGGCCGTCCTGGGTCGTCGGTACGTCGGGGTGGCGGAAGCGGTTGAGGCCGAGGAGCGCCAGGCCCTGCCAGGCGGCGGAACGCAGGACCGCGGGCTCCAGGCCCGTCGGGAGTTCCAGGACCGCGTGGAGGCCGGCCGCGATGCCGCTCACCCGGGTCTCCGGGGCGTGCGCGGCCACCGCCTCCACCAGGGCGTCACGGCGCCGCCGGTAGCGCAGCCGCATCGCCCGGACATGCCGGTCGTACGCGCCCGAGGCGAGGAACTCCGCGAAGGTCAGCTGCTCCAGCGAGCTGGACACCCAGTCCACCCGGCCCCTCGCCGCCACCACCTCGTCGACGAGGTCGGCCGGCAACACCATCCACGCCAGCCGGAGACCGGGCGCCATGGACTTGCTGGAGGTGCCCATGTAGACAACCCGCTCGGGATCGAGGCCCTGGAGCGCGCCCACGGGCCGGCGGTCGTAGCGGAACTCGCCGTCGTAGTCGTCCTCCAGGACCAGGCCGCCCGAGGCCCGCGCCCAGTCGATCGCCGCGACCCGCCGGTCGGGGTGGAGCGCGCCGCCGAGCGGGAACTGGTGGGCCGCCGTCATCAGCACGGCGCCGACGCCCTTCATGGCGGCCAACCCCTCGGTCCTGGTGCCGAGTTCGTCGTACGGCAGGGCGGGCAGTCGCAGTCCCGCGCGGGTCAGCAGGTCCCAGTGGGCGTCGAGTCCGTACGACTCGACCGCCACCTCCCGCACGCCGCGGGCGCGCAGGACCTGGCCCATCAGCATCAGCCCGTGCACGAAGCCGGAACAGATCACGATCCGTTCCGGACGGGCGTGGACGCCCCGCGCCCGGGCGAGGTATTCGGCGAGCACGGTGCGCAGTTCGATCCGGCCACGCGGATCGCCGTAGCCGAACGCCTCGTGGGGCGCGGCCGTCAGCGCGCGCCGGGACGCCTTGAGCCATTCGGCGCGCGGGAAGGAGGCGAGGTCCGGCACGCCCGGCTTCAGGTCGTACGTCGGGCGGGCGGTGTCCCGCCGCGTCGTCACCGGAGGCCGCGCCCCCGGCCCGGACCCGGACCCGGCCCCGGCCGTCCGGCGCGGCACGGCCCGCTGGGCCACCCGCGTTCCGGACCCCTGCCGGGCCGTCAGCCAGCCCTCGGCGACCAGTTCGGCGTACGCGTCGGCGACGGTGTTGCGCGCCACGCCCAGATCCGCGGCGAGCGAGCGGGAGGACGGCAGCCATACCCCCGCCTCCAGACGCCCACTGCGCACGGCCTCCCGCAGGGCGTCCATCAGCCCCGTACGCAGGCCCGTGCCCCGCAGCTCCAGATGGAGGTCGGCCCCGAAAGTGGCCCAGTCGTTCGCCATGCGAATGGACCATACTCCTGAGCCATCGTGACCGTACGGTGAGGAGCATGACGACCACGACCACGACGAGTTCGGCCACCGGCGACGAGACGAACGGGCGCGCGCACGAGCACGGCCCCCGCCTCGCCTTCGCGGAGCAGGTCCCGGAGTTCTACCGGGCGATGATCCGGCTGGAGCAGGCCGCGGCGAAGGACATCGATCCCACCCTCTACGAGTTGATCAAGATCCGCGCCTCGCAGATCAACCGCTGCGCGTTCTGCCTCGACATGCACACGAAGGACGCGCTGGCGGCCGGCGAGTCGGTCGAGCGGATCGTCCAGCTGTCGGCCTGGGAGGAGTCGCGGCACTTCTACACCGAGCGGGAGCTGGCCGCGCTCGCGCTCACCGAGGCCGTGACCGTCCTCACCGACGGCTTCGTCCCGGACGAGGTGTACGCGCGGGCGGCCGCCCACTTCGACGAGACCGAACTCGCCCGGGTCATCGGTGCGATCACGGTCATCAACGCCTGGAACCGGATCGGCGTCACCACCCGGACGGCGCCCGGCCACTACACCCCCGGGCAGTTCAAGAAGTGAGCCCCGCCGCCACCGCCGACGTCCTGCGTCCTGCGCGCCCGGCACACCGACCGCGCGAGCGGTGATCCGGCTGTTGCCGCGTTCCCTGGAGGGTGTCGCCCGGGTGGCGGCGAACTGACCGAGGAGCCGGGCCGGTTCCGTGGGCGACGGGCGTGAAGGAGCCCACCGTCCACGGGCCGGACGGAGAGGGTCGGTGGAAGAGCGGCCGGAAGACCGGCCGGAAGACCGGCCGGAAAAGGGCTCCGCCCCCGGCCGTGGACGGCCGGGGGCGGAGCCCTTGTTCAGCTGCGCGGGACTCAGATGAGGCCCAGCTCGCGCACGGCGTCGCGCTCCTCGGCCAGCTCCTGGACCGAGGCGTCGATGCGGGCGCGGGAGAACTCGTTGATGTCCAGGCCCTGGACGATCTCGTACGCGCCGTCCTTGCAGACGACGGGGAACGAGGAGATCAGGCCCTCCGGGACGCCGTAGGAGCCGTCCGACGGGATACCCATGGAGGTCCAGTCGCCCTCCTTGGTGCCGTTGACCCAGGTGTGGACGTGGTCGATGGCGGCGTTGGCGGCGGAGGCGGCGGAGGACGCGCCACGGGCCTCGATGATCGCGGCGCCACGCTTGGCGACGGTCGGGATGAAGGTGTCGGCCAGCCACTGCTCGTCGTTGACGACCTCGGCGGCGTTCTTGCCGGCGATCTCCGCGTGGAAGATGTCCGGGTACTGGGTCGCCGAGTGGTTGCCCCAGATGGTGAGGCGCTTGATCTCCTCGACGGACGCGCCGGTCTTGGCCGCCAGCTGCGAGAGCGCGCGGTTGTGGTCCAGGCGGGTCATCGCGGTGAAGCGCTCGGCCGGTACGTCCGGGGCCGCGGCCTGGGCGATCAGGGCGTTGGTGTTGGCCGGGTTGCCGACGACGAGGACCTTGATGTCGTCCGCGGCGTGGTCGTTGATGGCCTTGCCCTGCGGCTTGAAGATGCCGCCGTTGGCGGCGAGCAGGTCGCCGCGCTCCATGCCCTTGGTGCGCGGGCGGGCGCCGACGAGCAGGGCCACGTTCGCGCCCTCGAAGCCCTGGTTCGGGTCGTCGAAGATGTCGATGCCCTTGAGCAGCGGGAAGGCGCAGTCGTCGAGCTCCATGGCGGTGCCCTCGGCGGCCTTGACGCCCTGCGGGATCTCGAGGAGGCGCAGCTTGACCGGCACGTCCGCGCCGAGCAGGTGGCCGGAGGCGATGCGGAAGAGCAGCGCGTAACCGATCTGGCCGGCCGCGCCGGTGACGGTGACATTCACGGGAGTGCGGGTCATGGCGATCTCCGTAAGACAGCTGGCGGTGGGGGTCCCTGCCCCTGATGCTGGATACCTCTGTGATCGATCGGTGTCTCGATGTGAAGAGATATCCAGCGGTCAGGCTATCCGACCCGGGCCCGGTCCAACCCCCACCCCCTTGTGGTCCGGCTCACTGCCACCCGACTGCCCCCTTACGGGCGGTGGCGGCGGAGGTCCGCCCCGGAGGGGTAGCGGAATGGTCACTTCCGTGCCACAAGCCGCTGACGGCCCTTGAACCACATTGGCGGGTACATGACGCTCGACTGAAGGCGGCGCCCGTCCTCCCTCGGGGGAGAGGACGGGCGCCGCCGTGACGTCGCGCGTGACCGGTCGCGCGTGACCGGGTGGGTGTCTAGGTGATCGTCAGGTGGAGGATGTCCTCGAGGAAGGGGATCCTCAGCCACGGAGCCGGCTGCACCATGAGCGCCAGCAGCACGATGAGCCCGCCCATGACCCCGTACGTGACCATGTCGGTGAACCGCGACCGTACGGCGAGCATCCCGACGGACGGCAGCGCGCGCCGCAGCCCCGCGCCGGTGAGCAGCGCGACGCCGACGAGGATCGTGCCGATACGGAACGACTGCGGGAACAGGTCCGTCCCGACGACGAGCAAGCCCAGCGCCGCCAGCCCGAGCACCGTCAGCAACGGCCACTGCCGCGCCGGCGCGGGCGCGCCACCGGGGGCGGCCCGCCCGCCGCCCTCGGGCCGCGCGGTGTCGGTGGTCATGGCGGGCGGCCGCCGGGAGCGCCCGGGGGTGTCCACGGCGGCCGCGCCCATGGCGGAGTCCCTGGGCGCGGGCGACGTCGCGGGGAGGCCCTCGGCCGCCAGGCCCTCGGGCACGAGGTCCTCGGCCGCCAGGTCCTCGGCCGCCAGGTCCTCGACCGCCAGGTCCCTCGCGGCGACGTCCCCGGCCGCGGCGTCCTTCACCGCGACGTCCTCGGCCGCGGACGTCTCCCGTTCCTCGCCCGAGTCCTCCGCGCCGGTGGCGCCCTGGGTGCTCACGCGCGAGGTCATCGTCAGAGCGCCTCGGCCGCGCGCTCGGCGGCCTCGACGACGTTGACCAGGAGCTGCGCCCGGGTCATCGGGCCCACACCGCCCGGGTTCGGCGAGATCCAGCCGGCGACCTCGGCGACTCCCGGGTGCACATCGCCCATGATCTTGCCCTCGTCGTTGCGCGAGACGCCGACGTCGAGCACGGCCGCGCCCGGCTTCACGTCCTCCGGCCTGATCAGGTGCGGCACACCTGCGGCCGCGATGATGATGTCGGCCCGCCGCAGGTGCGCGGCCAGGTCCTTCGTACCCGTGTGGCACTGCGTGACCGTCGCGTTCTCCGAGCGGCGGGTCAGCAGCAGCGGCATGGGGCGCCCGATGGTGACGCCGCGCCCGACGACCACGACCTCCGCGCCCTTGATCTCCACGCCGTGGCGGCGCAGCAGCGTGATGACGCCGTTCGGGGTGCACGGCAGCGGCGCCGGCTCGTTCAGGACGAGACGGCCGAGGTTCGTCGGGTGCAGTCCGTCCGCGTCCTTGGACGGCTCCATCAGCTCCAGGATGCGGTTCTCGTCGATGCCCTTGGGGAGCGGGAGTTGGACGATGTAACCGGTGCACTCCGGGTCCTCGTTCAGCTCGCGGACGACCGCCTCGATCTCTTCCTGGGTGGCGGTGGCAGGCAGGTGGCGCTGGATGGAGGCGATGCCGACCTGCGCACAGTCGCGGTGCTTGCCGGCGACGTACTTCTGGCTGCCCGGGTCGTCGCCGACCAGGATCGTGCCGAGGCCGGGCGTGACGCCCTTCTCCTTCAGGGCCGCCACACGGGCGGTCAGGTCGGACTTGATCGCTGCTGCGGTGGCCTTGCCATCGAGAATCTGGGCGCTCATGGCCCCATCCTCCCGGATGACCCCTCGCTTGTTCCAATTCGGCCGCGTACGGCTCCGCGGCGGGCGTCCGAAGAGGTTGCACTTGCACAACTCCCGGCATTCCGACTGGACAAAAAGTCGATGCTGCGACGACGATTACCGCGCAGTGCCGCGGGCAGTGCCGGGGGGCACATCACTCATAGGGCGTGAGAAGTTCCTCCGCGCGGGCCGCGTCGTCCCCGCACAACCCACGGAGGAAACCCGCGATGAGCTTCGGCGACCCGAACAACCCCTACGGCCAGCCGCAGGGTCAGCAGCCCGGATACGGCCAGCCGCAGGGCCAGCAGCCCGGATACGGCTACCCGCAGCAGGCTCCGCAGGGCGTCCCCCCGCAGTACGGCTACCCGCAGGCGCCGCCGGTCCAGCCGTACGGCGTGGGCGGCTACCCGCAGGGCCCGACGAAGATGCCCGGCCTGATGACCGCGGCGCGCGTGATCATGTTCATCGTGGCGGGCCTGCAGATCGTCATCGGCATCATCGCCGGCATCGCCATCGCCGCCGCCTCGGGCGCGTCCGACTCGGACGCCGCGGCCGGCCTGGCCGGGCTGGGCTTCGCCATCGTCTTCATCCTGCTGCTCTTCGCCGGTCTGGCGATCTTCCTCGCCGTGAAGTTCGCCACCGGCGGCACCGCGATCCGCGTCCTCACGATCATCTACGCCTCACTGGTGATCCTCGGCGGCCTCGGCAACTTCGCCTCGGGCGAACCCACCAGCGTCCCCGGCGGCGTCATCAGCCTCGCCATCGGCGGCATCATCCTCGCCTCCATGGTGAACTCGCAGGCGTCCGCGTGGTTCAACCGCCCGCGCCAGCAGTACTGATCCACCGATCCGCCACGGATCACCCGCGAAGGGGCCCGGTTCCAGACGGAACCGGGCCCCTTCGCATTTGCGTACATACCGTGTCACACGCGGCGGAGCACCGCGAACTGTCCCGCCTGCAACGCCACCTCGTACCGCGCCTCCGGGTGCAGCGAGGCCGCCAGCTGGACCGGGTCCGTCACCGGCTGAGACCAGCCCGAGTCCAGGTCGAGGGCGAGGAAGTCGGGGCTGACGCCCTTCGCCCCGCCCACCCAGTAGACGGTGCGGTCCGCCGTGAGGTGGGCCATGAGCGTCACGTTCGTCTCCACGCTCGCCCCCTGCGGCACCGCGTCGACCGCCCTCCGGGCGTCCAGCGTCCGGCTGTCCGTGCGGTACGTCTCCGAGCGGAGCAGCTCCCGCAGCGGCAGGTCCAGGGCGACCACGATGGAGACCGCCGTGACGACGGGGACGGCGACCTTCCCGTAGGCGACGAGCCACCCGCGCGGTGAGGTGCGGACGGCCCGGACCGCGTCGACGAGCGCGAGGAAGACGACCGGCATCAGGATGGCGCTGTAGTGCCAGATCAGACCCCAGTGGTTCGGGTCCTGGGAGAGGAAGCGCCAGCCGAGCGTCGGCAGCACGAGCAGCATCAGCGGGGAGCGCAGGGCGAGGAACCCGGTGATGCCGACGAGGAAGAAAAGCATCTCCCACTTGACGCCGGAGCCGAGCGACGAGAGCACGGCGTGCGCGAACGAGACGTCGGCCCCTTCGCTCGACTTCTCGATCTTGGCCCAGTAGTCGTACTGGCCGACCCGGCTCGCGGCGGGGATCAGGACCAGGACCGTGAGGGCGAAGAAGGCGGTGCCGAACGCGGCGAGGGCGGCGCCGAGGCGCTTCTGCCCCCGTACGAAGAGGACCGCGCCGACCATGGCGACGGTGAGCCCCATGTCCTCCTTGACCAGGACGAGGGGGGCGGACCAGGCGGCGGCAGCGGTCCAGCGCCCCAGGAGCAGGGCCCGGCAGGTGAGGGCGAGGAGCGGGACGGCGAAGGCGATCTCGTGGAAGTCGGACTTGACCGCTTCCTGCAGACCCCAGGAGAGGCCGTAGGCCACCGTGAGGCCCAGGCCGGCCGCGCGGCTGCCGAGCACCTGCTGCGCGGTGTGGCCGACGACGACGGCGGAGGCGGCGAAGAGCGCGGCCTGGGCGAAGAGGAGCGCCAGCGGGGAGGACCAGATCCAGTACAGGGGCGCGAGGAGGGCGGTGACCGGACTGAAGTGGTCCCCGAGTATGAGGAAGCCGGGGCCCTTGATGTCGACGACGGGCGCCCGGAGCTCGGCGTAGGCCCTGACGGACTGGTTGAAGATCCCGAGGTCCCAGGACGGCGTGCGGAACTGCTCGTACTGCACCCACGAGTAGAGGAAGTACAGCGCGCAGAGGACTCCCGCCACCAGGACGTAGGGGCGCAGGGGCACCCGGGCGGGGCTGTCGTCCGGCGGCCCGGCGCCGGTCTCCGGGGCGGCGGTCTCCGCCGCAGCCCCGTTCTGTACATCCAACACCGCGCCCCCACCTAGCAGCCGCCGACAAAAGAGCAACCCATTAGACCAGAGAGCACACGACCGGCGGAATCTCCGATCGAGCGGCAGGTAAGAAGGCCCCACGGAAAGAGGATCAAGGTAGTGTGATGCGCGTCACATTGACCGGAGTTGGAATTCCCCACTCCACTCCCATCCGCCTCCCGTCCCTCACCCGCCTGTGTGCGATTCCCACTGGCTGCGGGCGAAGCGGAGGCGTTCGCGCACGGATTCGTCACGAGCGGAATCATTCGATCACGCTGCGATATTTCGGCCAGCTTTTCCCGGCCCTGGCCCGAACTCGCCCTGCGGAGCTAAAAGTTCCGTCCGGAGCCCTGAATCGCTGTGCTAGCTTCCTCGACCGGCAAGACCCGTTTCTCCCACTCACGGCACGTGAAAGGAAGAGCACATGGTCAAGCGCAAGGTGTTGTCCGCCGTACTCGGCACGGCGGCCGCGGCCGGTCTGACGATGGTCGCCTCGGCGCCCGCCCAGGCTGTCGACCGGAACTGCTACGACGGCAACTTCTGCGTCTACCAGGCGAAGGAGTTCAACACGAACTACCCGATGTACCGCTTCAGCGGGGCGGACGCCAACTGGTCCGACCAGTCGGCGATCTACGACAACGACAGCTCCTGGAGAAACCGCTGGAGCGTCACGGTGAAGGTGTACGCCTACGCCAACTACTCCACCGTGAACACCTGCTTCAACCCGGGCTACCAGCTGGGCGCGGGTGGCACCTCGCAGAACGACAACGGCCGCTCGCACAAGTGGGACGGCACCAGCTGGTGCTGACCCGCCGGCCGGCGGAACGAGTCGTCGCACCGCGGTGAACGGCCGGATGCCTCCCCCTCATCGCAGGAGGGGGAGGCATCCGGCCCACCATAGCCCCGAGAGGACCCAGATGCTCCCCCGTCACCGGATCGGCGCCGGCCTGGCCGCCGCCGCCCTGACCGCACTCGTCGGCTGCAGTTCGGGCTCCGGCACCGGCACCGACGAGGCGGGCGACCCGTCCGGCGGCCCGGCGGCCGCCGCCCCTGACTCGGCAAGCGCCGCCAAGGCCACCCAGGCCTTCAACTCGGCGAAGGAACTCGGCCGCCAAGTCGGTGCGATGGAGCTGCAGATCACCAAGAAGTGCATGGTCGCCCAGGGGTTCACGGTGCATCCGCCGGACCCCGTCCCGATGCCGGACGCGGACGGCGCGGACGCCCCGGAGGGGCGCGTCTCCCCCACCTCCGAGCAGGCGGCGCAGCGCGGATACGGCGCCGCGCCGGACGCCGGCGGCGCCCAGCCCGACAATTCCACCCAGGAGCGGCCCGGCCCCTGGCGGGACCTGCCGGACTCGGAGAAGCAGCGGTACACGCTGGCCAAGAGCGGTGACCCCGACCAGCTCGTCAGCTACGAGACCGGGGAGGGCACGTTCTCCTCCCCCAGCGGCGGCTGCATGGGCGGGACCCGCAAGAAGCTCTACGGCGACATGCCGAAGTATCTCCGCCTCATGTGGCTGACCGACAACGGAATGCGCCACGAGGCCGGCCGGCAGGCCGAACAGTCGGACGCATTCCTCAAAGCCGTCGCGAACTGGTCCTCCTGCATGGAGAAGGCAGGTTACGGCGGTCTGAAATCTCCGACCGACGCGGTGAAGAAGGCCAAGGATTATTACGGCGGAAAGGACGCCGGAAAGAATGTGGACGCGGCGGCGGTCGAAGCGGGCCGTAAGAATGAGATCGCCCAGGCGAAAGCCGATGCCCGGTGTGCCGACACCTCGAAATACGACACGGTCTGGCGCAGCGCGAACCAGAAGGCGCTGACCGCGCTCTACGTCAAGAACGAGGCCGATCTGGTCGCCTATCAGGAGGTCCTGACAGAGGCGCAGAAGAAGGCCCAGAAAATGCTGGAGTCCTGAGGTGGAGAACAGCGGCGAAGGCCGCACCGGGCACGGCGGGGGCCTGACCGGGGACGGCGAGATCGTCGGCGGGGGCGAGCGCGGTGCCGTCGATGCGTACGGTGCCGTCGGCGAGGGCGGTGAGGGCGGTGCGAGCCCGGCCCGGCGCTGGGGCCGGATAGCCGCCGCGACCGGCGTCGTGGTCGTTCTGGCGGCGAGCGGCAGCGCCTGGATCGCGGCCTCCCAGGCCCGTACGCCCGAGCAACGCGCCGCCTCGGCCGCCGCTCCGCCGCGCTCCAGCGTCACCGTGCCCGCCGAGGCGGGCCCCCTGGTCGACCGCAAGACCTGGGAGGGCACCCTGTCCCGCAGCAGCAACCTGGTCGTGCGCGGTCCCGAGTCGGGCGAGGGCGCGGCCCGGCAGGTCGTCACCCGGCTGTCCGTGAAGGCCGGTGACAAGCTGGCCAACGGGTCGCTCGGGGCGGAGATCTCCGGCCGGCCGCTGTTCCTCCTGGAAGGGGCCTTCCCGGCCTACCGCGATCTCGGCGAGGGCATGCAGGGCCCGGACGTGCGCCAGCTCCAGGGAGCCTTGCAGCAGTTGTACGGGACTCCCCTCACCGGCACGTTCGACGACCGCACGGCACGGGACCTGAAGCGGCTGTACCGGAGGGCGGGATACCGGCCGCTCCTGGGCCAGGAGGGAGACGCCGATCCGGGCGGGGCCGGCGGGTCCGGCGGCACGGGCGGCAAGACGGGCGGCGCGGAGAGCGGTACAGCGGCCCGTTCCGGAGCGACCACCGCGACCACCTCGTCCGCCGGAAGCTCCGGAAGCTCGGGCACCTCCGGAAGCTCGGGCACCCCCGGAGACTCGGGCACCCCCGGAGACTCGGGCACCTCCGGAACCTCGGCAACCGGCTCCTCGGGGACCGGCGAAGCGCCGCCGCCCGCCACCCGGACCGTCGTCACCCTCCCCATGTCCGAGGTCGTCTTCATGGGCTCGCTGCCCGCGACCGTCGGCGAGGTCTCCGGCCGGGTCGGCGCGAACGCCTCCGAGCCGCTCTTCACCGTGACCGGTGGCCGCTGGCAGATCAGGGTCCCGGTGACGGACACGGCCCTGCCCGACTTCACCTCCCTCCCCCAGGGCACGCGCGCGAAGATCTCCGGCGACCGGCTCGGCGGGGCCGCGCTCCAGGGCTCGTACGAGAGGGTGTCGACCGGGACCCCGCGGTTCGCGTTCTTCGGCGTCACCGGCGCGGTGCCGGACACGGCGCTCGGCAGCTCCGTCAAGGTCGAGGCCGTCCGCCGCAGCAGTTCGCCCGACTCCCTGATCGTCCCCGTCTCCGCGCTGTGGACCGACCCGGCCGGGCTCGTCTCCGTCACCGTCGTCCAGGGCGACCGGCGCCGGCACGTACCGGTGGACGTGGGCCTCACGGTCGGCGGCCGGGCGGCCGTGACCGCCGCCGACCCGGCCCTCGCGAAGGGCGCGCAGCTGCTCGTCGGGTACGCCTACCGGGAGGACGGTCTTGGCTGACGTCGGCGGCGCGCGTGCCGACGCGCTCCAGGAGCGGCAGCGGGTGGTGATCTCGATGCGCGGCGTCTCCAAGACCTACCCGGCCGCCACGCCTGTGACCGCCCTCAAGGACGCGACACTGGAGATCCGTACCGGCGAGATGGTCGCCATCACCGGCCCCTCCGGGTCGGGCAAGTCCACCCTCCTCAACATCCTCGGCCTGCTCGACACCGCCACCGGCGGCACGTACGCCATGGACGGGGTCGACGTCCGCACGCTGACCGAGCGGGAGCGGACCCGGCTGCGGGCGACCCGGCTCGGGTTCGTGTTCCAGTCGTTCCATCTCGTGCCGTACCTGACCTGTCTGCGCAATGTGCAGCTGCCTCTGGTCCACACCCGCCATCCGCGCGCCGAGCGGCGCGAGCGGGCCGAGCGGGCCCTGCGGTCGGTCGGACTCGGCCACCGGATCTCCGCGCGCCCCACGACGCTCTCCGGCGGTGAACGGCAGCGGGTCGCGCTGGCCAGGGCCGTGGTGCACCAGCCGTCGGTGCTGCTCTGCGACGAGCCGACCGGAAACCTCGACTCGGCCAACACCGACCAGGTGATGACGCTGCTGCGGGGGCTCGTCACCCCGGAGCGCACGGTCGTCGTCGTGACCCACGAGCGTGATGTGGCCGAGCGGGCCGACCGCGAACTGAGGGTCGTGGACGGACATGTGGTCTGAGCGCCAAGGACGCGGGAAGGGACGGCGGGAGCGGACCGGTACGGCGTTCGCGGACATCGTCGTCCAGGCGGTCCACGCCGTCCTCGGGCGCCGTCTGCGCTCCGTGCTGACCGTGCTCGGCATCGCGCTCGGCATCGCCGCCGCGCTGGCGACCACCGGCATCACGGCCAGCGCCGCCGACGCCGTGTCCGGCCGTTTCGACGCGCTGAAGGCGACCGCCGTGACCGTGCGCTTCCACAACGAGGCGGCGCGGCCGACGGGCGCGGCGACGGTACGGGCGCGGAAGCTGAACGGGGTACGGTCGGCCGGCCTGCTGTGCACCGCCGACGAGCGCCCGACGGTCTCGGCCCTCGGCCCCGGCTACAACTGGGCGACCCCGCAGGACCTGCGCGTCCTGGCCGCCGACGAAGGCGCCCTCGCGGCCCTCGGGGTGACCGCCCGCTCCGGGCGGCTGCCGGACGCGGGGCACATGGCGCGCGGCGACGCGGTGGCGCTGGTGGACACGGTGGCCGCCAAGGCGCTCGGCCTGGACGCCCTCCTCGAACAGACCCCTGAGGCGGCCCCCTCGGTCCACCTCGCGGGCCGGCCCTTCACGGTGATCGGCAGTTTCCGGGCCCCGGCCGGGGAGTCCCGGCTGACCGGCAGCGTGATCGTCCCGTACGCCTCCTGCGCGACGGACGGCGGAGTCCTGAACCGCCCCCAGGAGACCGGAGGGGCCGGGAACGGGAGCGGGGACGGCGGGGAGAAGAGCAACGGGCGGAACCTGGTCTTCGGCGCCACCGAGGCGGTCCTGCGCACGGAACTCGGCGCCGCGCAGCAGGTCGGGCAGGAGGCCCCGCTGGCACTCCACCCCGAGGGGCCGGACCGGCTCGCGGCCATCGTCCCGGCCGATCTCGGGTCCTTTCGCGGCGGGGTGGAGAGCGAGACCCGGGCCCTGTTCCTCGGGCTGGCCGGGGTGTCGCTGCTCATCGGCGCGCTCGGCGTCAGCAACACCACGTACGTGTCCGTGGTGGAGCGCCGCTCGGAGATCGGGCTGCGCCGGGCGGTCGGTGCCGGACGGGCGGCGGTCTCGGCCCAGTTCCTCGTGGAGTGCGGTCTTCTGGGCCTGGTGGGCGGGGTGTTGGGCACGGCCGTCGGGGTGGATGTGACGGCCGGTACGGCACTGGCGAAGGGCTGGCTGGTGGTCCTCGACCCCCGGCTCACCGTCGCCGGTCCGCTGCTCGGCCTCGCGGTGGGCATGCTGGCGGGGGTGTATCCGGCCCTGGCGGCGTCCCGCATCGCACCCGCGGAGACACTGCGCGGCTGACCTGCCCTTCGGCGGCGGCTGACCTGCCCTTCGGCGGCGACCCGGCGAACGCCGTCCCTCCGCCGGTGGCGCGAGAGGCAGTCACGCGCGCAGGGCCCGCCGGTACGTTCCCGTACCGGCGGGCCCTGCGCTCACGCGTTGTCGGTCCGCGCTCAGTGGAAGAAGTGGCGCGTGCCCGTGAAGTACATGGTGACGCCCGCCTTCTTCGCGGCCTCGATCACCAGCTCGTCGCGGACCGATCCGCCCGGCTGCACGACCGCCTTGACGCCCGCCGCCGTGAGGATCTCCAGGCCGTCGGGGAACGGGAAGAACGCGTCCGACGCGGCGTACGCGCCGCGCGCCCGCTCCTCGCCCGCCCGCTCGACCGCGAGCTTCGCGGAGTCGACACGGTTGACCTGGCCCATGCCGACACCGACCGAGGCGCCGTCCTTGGCGAGCAGGATGGCGTTGGACTTGACCGCGCGGCAGGCCTTCCAGGCGAAGGACAGCTCGGCCAGCTCCTGCTCCGACAGCGCGTCGCCCGTCGCGAGCGTCCAGTTCGCCGGGTCGTCGCCCTCGGCCTGGAGGCGGTCGGTGACCTGGAGGAGGGCGCCGCCGTCGATCGGCTTCACCTCGACCGGGTTGGCCGGGGCCCCCTCGGCGCGCAGGACGCGGATGTTCTTCTTCTTCGCGAGGACCTCGACCGCTCCGTCCTCGTACGCCGGCGCCACGATGACCTCGGTGAAGATCTCGGCGACCTGCTCGGCCATCTCCACGGAGACCGGACGGTTGACGGCGATCACGCCGCCGAACGCGGACAGCGGGTCGCAGGCGTGCGCCTTGCGGTGCGCCTCGGCGACGTCCGCGCCGACCGCGATGCCGCACGGGTTGGCGTGCTTGATGATCGCCACGCACGGCTCGGCGTGGTCGTACGCGGCCCGGCGCGCGGCGTCGGTGTCCGTGTAGTTGTTGTACGACATCTCCTTGCCGTGCAGCTGCTCGGCCTCGGCGAGGCCGCCCGTGCCGTCGACGTAGAGCGCGGCGCCCTGGTGCGGGTTCTCGCCGTAGCGCAGGACGTTGTTCCGCTCGTACGTCGCGCCCAGGAAGTCCGGGAAACCGCTGTCGTCGGCGGCCGCGTAGTCCGCGGCGAACCAGGAGGCGACGGCCACGTCGTACGCGGCGGTGTGCTGGAAGGCCTCGGCCGCCAGGCGCTTGCGCGCGGTCAGGTCGAAGCCGCCCTCACGGGCCGCCTGCAGGACGTCGGCGTACCGCGCCGGGCTGGTGACCACGGCCACGGAGGGGTGGTTCTTGGCGGCGGCGCGGACCATGGAGGGGCCGCCGATGTCGATCTGCTCGACGCACTCGTCCGGGGTCGCGCCGGAGGCGACGGTCTCCTTGAACGGGTAGAGGTTCACGACCACCAGGTCGAAGGGCTCGACGCCCAGCTCGGCGAGCTGGTCGCGGTGGTCCTCCAGGCGCAGGTCGGCGAGGATTCCGGCGTGCACGCGCGGGTGGAGGGTCTTGACGCGGCCGTCCAGGCACTCGGGGAAGCCGGTGAGCTCCTCGACCTTGGTGACCGGGACGCCGGCCGCGGCGATCCTGGAGGTGGTGGAGCCGGTGGAGACGAGGGAGACACCCGCCTCGTGCAGGCCGCGGGCCAGCTCCTCAAGGCCGGTCTTGTCGTAGACGCTGACGAGTGCGCGGCGGATGGGGCGCTTCGTACCTTCGGCGGTCACGGGATTGTTACCTTTCGTCCCTCAATGCGGTAGCCGTGCCGGGCCAGACGCCCCACGACCTCGACGAGCAGCGAACGCTCGACTTCCTTGATGCGCTCATGGAGCGCGGCTTCATCGTCCTCGTCCCGGACCTCGACCACGCCCTGGGCGATGATCGGGCCGGTGTCGACGCCGTCGTCGACGAAGTGGACGGTGCATCCGGTGACCTTCGCGCCGTACGCGAGTGCGTCCCGCACTCCATGGGCACCGGGAAAACTGGGGAGCAGCGCCGGGTGGGTGTTGACGACCCGGCCGCCGAAGCGGGCGAGGAACTCCTTGCCGACGATCTTCATGAAACCGGCCGAGACGACGAGGTCGGGCTCGTACGCGGCGGTGGCCTCCGCCAGGGCGCGGTCCCACGCGTCACGGGTCGGATGGTCCTTGACCTTGCACACGAAGGTGGGCAGCCCGGCGCGCTCGGCCCGCTCCAGACCCGCGATGTTCTCGCGGTCGGCGCCGACGGCGACGATCTCCGCGCCGTACCCCGCGGGGTCGGCGGCGATGGCGTCGAGCAGGGCCTGGAGGTTGGTGCCGGACCCGGAGACCAGGACGACGAGGCGGGCGGCGGCCACTCGGTCACTCTTTCCGTGGTGTTTGTAGGGTCGCACGAAGGAATCGTGCCTCTGGATACGGGGAACCCTACGAAGGGCCCGACCGTCAGCAACGATACCGGCACACCGGACGGCCCCCACGGGACGGGGGCGCGGGCGGGGGGTAGCGTCTGGGTTCCACGACAGTTGAGACACCGACCCAGACACCGGTCGAGACGGCGGTTGAGACAGCAGTTGAGACAGCAGTTGCGACGACGACAGAGGGAAGACGTTCAGCAGATGCCGGAACGCCCGTCCACGGACGACAACAATCCGTTCGCGCCGCCGCCCGAGGGGCAGCCGGACCAGCCGTGGCAGCCGCGGCGGCCGGAGGGCTCGGACGACGACGACACGTCGTCCGGCTCCTCCGGTGCCTCCGGCGGCTCCCGCGGCCGTTGGAGCAGCCGCCAGCCGGGCCGCTCCTCGGACGGCTTCGGCCGTCGCCCCGAGCGCCCGAGCGGGTCCGAGGGCCAGGGGCCCAACCCGAAGTGGGACCCGACGGACCCGGCGCAGCGGCGGGCGCGGTACGCGCTGCTCGCGGGCATGTGGGCGTTCTTCTTCGCCCTCTTCGAGATCCAGGAACTGGCACTGCTGCTGGGCGCGCTCGCCCTGTACTGGGCGATCAGCGCGCTGCGGGCCAAGCCCAAGGCCGCCGCCACGGCCGCGGCGGGGGCCACCGATCCCTTCGCGCCGGCCGGGCCCGCCACCGCGGCGGCTCCGGCCGGTCCTGCCGCCGCCGGCGCTCCGGCCCGGGCGCAGCGCACGGCCGCCATCAGCGGCCTGGTCGCCGCGACCCTCTCCCTGGTGATCGTCGCGGGCAGCTTCACCATCCAGCTCGTGTACCGCGACTTCTACACCTGCGCCGACGACGCCCTCACCCAGTCCGGCCAGCTGGCCTGCAACGAGCTGCTGCCGGAGCCGCTGCGGGACGTCTTCGGGGTACGGGAGTAGGAAACGCTAGGCGGACGGCGCCGGAGGCTCCAGGGCCTCCGGCGCCTCCGTGCGTCCGGGGCCGGGTCCTGCGCCGGGCCACGGGCCGGGGCCGGACGACTTGTCGGAGGGCGGGGGCGCGGACGGCGGTTCGACCGGCGGCGGAGGCGTTGGCGCGGGTGGGACCGGACGCGTTGGCGCGGGCGGAGGCGGGAGGGTCGGTTCCCAGGCGGCGGGGAGGAAGTCGTACGGCTCGAACCCCGGCTCGTCGTTCTCCACCGTGACGGGATCGGCCGCGGCGCCGCCTCGCCCCCTCCACAGCCGACTCTTCACGCGCCCGCCCTTCGCCTTCGCCGACGCGGTCGCGAGGGGGGCCGCCGCGGTCGGCGTGACCGGCTCGGGCGCGAGCGGCGCGGGCGCCGGCGCGGGGACCGGGGCGACCCGCTTCGGCTTCAGGCCACGCCGCCCCCAGGCCCGTACTCCCAACGCCACCGGCACCCCCACCACCGCACTCCACAGCACCGCCGCCGCCCCCGCCTGCCACCACACCGGGCCGAACGCCGACAGCCGCCCGGACCCGAGCGGGCCGCCCGCGGCGGCCGCCAGGAGCGCCATCGCCGCGCCGCACGCCCAGGCCGCGACCAGGGCGGTCAGTGCCGTGTCGCGTCGCGTCCAAGCCCGCGCCGCCCGCCCGACGCCACCACCCAGGAGCACCACCGCGACCAGCGGGATCGCGACGGCCGCCCACTGCGGCCAGCCGCCGGGGCCCGCGGCGGGCAGGGCGGCGAGGAGCGGGAAGGGCGGAACGGCCGCGGTGCCGGTGAGACCCAGCGGCGTCGCCGAGGCGCCCGCGCCGAGCGCGAACCCGGGCCCGAGCCCGTACGACGCACCCCACACCGCCGCGTTCGGCACCAGCGCGACGGTCAGCAGCAGGACCGAGACCTGGCCCGACCACTCCCCCGCGAGCCCCGCGAAGAACTCCTGCGCCGCGCCCGCGTGCCACACCAGCGAGGTCCCGAAGAGCACCGCTCCGCCCCCGACGAGGCCGACGAGCGCCGTGCCGGCCGAGCGCAGCGCCACGGCCGCCTGTTCCTGTTCCGGCAGGGGCCGCCCGTTCGCCGTCCAGACCCCCAGGCCCGCCGCCGCGGTCACTGTCGCGGGCAGCCAGAAGGCGGCCGCGAGCGGGTCCGCCGGAAACGGGCCGTTCGCCCCGTAGAGCACGACCCCGGCCGCGACGAGCAGATATCCCCCGCACACCGCGGCCACCGCACCGCCCGTGGAGGGTCTGGGACTGCCCTCCTCCGGCTCCAGGGTGTCCCGTGCGGCCCGGTGCGCCAGCCAGCCCGGCAGCGCCATGAGCAGGAGCGGGGCGACACCAAGGGGCGCGGGCACTCCGGAGAGGGTCTCCGTGCGGACGAGGTCCACCCCGTGGGCGAGCAGCCACAGTCCGGCCGCCGTGTGCAGGGCACCACCCGGTCCGCTGTCGGGATAGGGCGAGCTGATCCACGCCATCATGACCAGCACCGCGAGCGCACCGAGGCCGAGCCCCGCCGCGACCCCGCCCCGCACGAAGGCGGTGGCCAGTGCGGCGGAGCGGCCGCTTCGGAGCAGCGGATGGGCCGTCGGCAAGGGCTTCTGTCCGGTCAGGTGGGTCACGCGCCCATGCTCCCAACGACACGCGCGTTTCACGCGTAACAGGCAAACCACCGTTGTGTCGCTCAATATACGTTTATGTACTTTTCCGCCCGGAGCAGCTCTGCGGGAGGTCGTCGCCCATGAGTCCGACGAGTCGGGGACGAGCCGATTCCGCATCCGCCGTCTCGCTGCCGTCCCCCAAGGAACGGCGCAGGTTGCGTGAGGCCAAGGGCCTGAGCGAGGAACAGGTGGCCGAAGCGGTCGGCGTCACCCGGGCCACCGTCCGGTCGTGGGAGACCGGTCGCACCGATCCGCGCGGACGCAAGCGCGAGGCGTACGCCAAGCTCCTGAGCGCGGACGAGGACGAAGTCGCGCCCTCCGGCACGGCGCCCGCGCCGCCCGCGTCCGGCTCCACGTCCTGCTCCACGTCCGAGTCGGGCACCGGCTCCGACGCGGGGTCCGGGTCGGGGTCCGAGTCCGGGTCGGGGTCGGCCGCCGCGGACTCGTCCGAAGGGGAAGCCGGTACTCGATCCCGGGCCGGCGCCGCACCGCGGTCCGGGTCGTCCCCGGCACTGCACGAACCCCCCTCGCACGCCAGGCCGGCCAGACCCGGCAGACCGGGGAAGCCCGCCGCGGCGCCCGCCACCTCGTCCGCGAGCAGCCGCCCGAAAGGCGCGTCCAAGGCGGCCTCGAAACCGCCGAGGACACCGGCGCCCGCCGCCCTCGGGCTGGGCCGGAAGACCACCCGGCCCGTCCGGTCCGGTGACTCCGCCGCCCGGGAGCCGCAGGAGCGGCTGAAACCGGAGGAGACGGCCCCCACCGCCGAACCGCGGCCGGAGGAGCCTGCCGACACACCGGAGGAGCCCTCCCTCACGCCGGCGGAGGCCTTCGACGCGCTCTACGCCTACGCCGCGCCGGGCCTCGTCCATCAGACGTACCTGCTGACCGGCCGCCGCCGGCTCTCCCGGGAGTCCGTCGAGCGCGCCTTCCACCACGCCTGGGAGCACTGGCCCGAGGTCGCGGTGGACCGGGACCCGGTCGGCTGGGTGCGGGCCGCGGCGTACGAGTACGCCCTCTCCCCCTGGCACCGGTTCCGCCGCGCCCACAGGCACCCCGACGCCCCGCCCACCGAGGCCGGGCGGCGGGACCTGCTCGCGGCCCTGCTCGAACTGCCGCCCCCGTACCGCCGCACCGTCCTGCTCTACGACGGGCTCGGCCTCGACCTGCCCGAGACGGCGGCCGAGACCGAGGCGAGCACCCCCGCCGCGGCCAACCGGCTCTTGCACGCCCGTACCGTCATCGGGCAGCGCGTGCCCGAGCTTTCGGACCCCGACGTCCTGCACGAGCGGCTGGCCGCACTGGTCGCCGAGGCACCGACGGCGACCCTCGCGGACGCCAGGAAGGTACGGGCGGGCAGCGAGCGGCGCGCCCGGCTGTGGACCCGGGCGGTGCTCGGCGTGACCGTGGGGCTGATCGGCGTCACGGCCTTCACGGCCGCGACCGCGCCGACGCAGTACCTGCCCGTGCACCACCCCGGCCAGACGGTCGAGGGCGTCCCGGTCCGCGGTGGCTCGCAGCAGCTCACCCCCGAGGACAGGCATCTGCGCGACAAGCTGCGCTCGCAGCCCCACCACGGTCCGGAGCGGCTGGTTCCCGAGCCGGAGTAGATGACCACGAGGGGTTTCGACCCCTGGCGTACGCGAGTGGGCCCCGCCCCCACCCGGTTTCCCGGGAGGGGCGGGGCCCACCTGTGCGGTGCGGCGGTCAGGCGGCTGTTTCAGCCCGCGAGACCGTGCTCAGTTGCCGAGAATGGCGCGCGCCAGCTTGGCCGTCTCGGTCGGCGTCTTGCCGACCTTGACGCCGGCGGCCTCGAGGGCCTCCTTCTTCGCCTGGGCCGTGCCGGAGGAACCGGAGACGATGGCGCCGGCGTGGCCCATGGTCTTGCCCTCGGGCGCGGTGAAGCCCGCGACGTAGCCGACGACCGGCTTGGTGACGTTCTTCGCGATGAAGTCCGCCGCACGCTCCTCGGCGTCGCCGCCGATCTCGCCGATCATGACGATCAGGTCGGTGTCGGGGTCGGCCTCGAACGCCGCGAGGGCGTCGATGTGCGTGGTGCCGATGACCGGGTCGCCACCGATGCCGACGGCGGACGAGAAGCCGATGTCACGGAGCTCGTACATCATCTGGTACGTCAGCGTGCCGGACTTCGAGACCAGGCCGATGCGGCCCGGCTTCGTGATGTCGCCCGGGATGATGCCGGCGTTGGACTGGCCCGGGGTGATGAGACCGGGGCAGTTCGGGCCGATGATGCGGGTCTTGTTGCCCTTGGCCTGCGCGTACGCCCAGAAGGCGGCGGAGTCGTGGACCGCGATGCCCTCGGTGATGACGACCGCGAGCGGGATCTCGGCGTCGATCGCCTCGACCACGGCGGCCTTGGCGAAGGCCGGCGGGACGAAGAGGACGGAGACGTTGGCGCCCGTCTTCTCCATCGCCTCGGCGACGGAGCCGAAGACCGGGACCTCGGTGCCGTCGAAGTCGACGGACGTGCCGGCCTTGCGCGGGTTCACGCCACCGACGATGTTGGTGCCGTCACCCAGCATGAGCCTGGTGTGCTTCATGCCCGTGGCACCGGTCATGCCCTGGACGATGACCTTGCTGTCCTTGGTGAGGAAGATAGCCATGGTGTGCTTGACCTCGTCCCTTACTTCGCAGCCGCGAGCTCGGCGGCCTTGTCGGCCGCGCCGTCCATGGTGTCCACACGCTGCACGAGCGGGTGGTTCGCGTCCGACAGGATCTTGCGACCCAGCTCCGCGTTGTTGCCGTCGAGGCGCACGACCAGCGGCTTGGTGACCTCTTCGCCCTTGGAGGCGAGGAGCTCCAGAGCCTGGACGATGCCGTTGGCGACCTCGTCACAGGCAGTGATGCCACCGAAGACGTTGACGAACACGGACTTGACGTCCGGGTCGCCCAGGATGATCTCCAGGCCGTTCGCCATGACCTCGGCGGAGGCGCCGCCGCCGATGTCGAGGAAGTTGGCCGGCTTCACGCCGCCGTGGTTCTCACCGGCGTACGCGACGACGTCCAGGGTCGACATGACCAGGCCGGCGCCGTTGCCGATGATGCCGACCTCGCCGTCGAGCTTGACGTAGTTGAGGTTCTTGGCCTTGGCGGCAGCCTCGAGCGGGTTGGCTGCGGCCTTGTCCTCGAGCGCCTCGTGCTCGGGCTGACGGAAGTCGGCGTTCTCGTCGAGAGACACCTTGCCGTCCAGGGCCAGGACGTCGCCGGAGGCGACCTTGGCCAGCGGGTTCACCTCGACGAGGAGCGCGTCCTCGGCGATGAAGGTGTCCCACAGGGTCACGAGGATCTCGGCGACCTTCTCGGCCACGTCGGCCGGGAACTGCGCCTGCGCGACGATCTCGCGGGCCTTCTCGATGGTGACGCCCTCGTTGGCGTTCACCGGCACCTTGGCGAGCTTCTCGGGGGTCGTCGCGGCGACCTCCTCGATGTCCATGCCGCCGGCGACCGAGGCCATGGCCAGGAAGGTGCGGTTGGTGCGGTCGAGGAGGTACGAGACGTAGTACTCCTCGAGGATTTCCGGAGCGGTCTCCGCGATCATCACCTTGTGGACCGTGTGGCCCTTGATGTCCATCCCGAGGATGTCCGTCGCGCGAGCGACGGCCTCGTCCGGGGTGGCGGCCAGCTTCACGCCGCCGGCCTTGCCGCGGCCGCCGACCTTCACCTGCGCCTTGACGACCGACTTGCCGCCAAGACGCTCGGTGGCCTCGCGCGCCGCCTCAGGCGTGTCGATGACTTCACCGGCCAGCACCGGTACACCGTGCTTGGCGAAGAGGTCCCTCGCCTGGTACTCGAACAGGTCCACGCGCGTCCGTCCCTTTTCTGATGATCGCGGTTCGTTGTCTGCGTGGGCGTGCCGCGAAGGGCAACGTGACTGCGCTGTCACAAGGGAGGCGTACACGGTGTCCGTGGACGCGGCATGTCCGTCTCGCAGGTTATCCCCGAGGGCCGTGGGTCCCTAAATCGCAGATCACAACGGAGCGGTGATACGGGTCACAGATCGTAGGGGTGGGGAGGCGTTCCGTAGGGGGCCCCGGGAGTGGCCTCGGGGCCCACGGCACAGGTGGGAACGGGGCGTTGTCGACCTCACGACGCGCCCGCCGCCGAGGTGAGGGGCCCGCACGGCCGGTTGTGATATGGACCTCAGTGCACCCACGCGCGCCCGGTCGGGTGGTGTCGGGGCTGCGGATTCCGCAGCCGCCGGGGCGGCCGGACCCGCCTCAGAGGGTGTCCGGGACGGGCAGGGGGCGTTTCTCGATCGCCGCCGCCATCACCTCCGGGAAGAGGTCCGGGGTGCAGGCGAACGCGGGGGCGCCGAGCGCGGCGAGCGCGGCCGCGTGCTCGCGGTCGTAGGCCGGGGTGCCCTCGTCGGAGAGCGCGAGCAGGGCCACGAACTGCACGCCCGACGTCTTCATCGCCGCGACCCGCTTCAGCATCTCGTCGCGTATGCCCCCTTCGTAGAGGTCGCTGATCAGGACGACGACGGTGTCGGCGGGACGGGTGATCTGCGACTGGCAGTACGCGAGGGCGCGGTTGATGTCGGTGCCGCCGCCGAGCTGGGTGCCGAAGAGGACGTCGACCGGGTCGTCGAGCTGGTCGGTGAGGTCGACGACCGCCGTGTCGAAGACGACGAGCCGGGTGGCGATCGAGCGCATCGAGGCGAGGACCGCGCCGAACACCGACGCGTAGACGACGGAGGCCGCCATCGAGCCGGACTGGTCGATGCAGAGGATGACGTCCTTCTTGACCGACTGGGCCGCCCGGCCGTAACCGATGAGCCGCTCGGGGACGACGGTGCCGTACTCGGGCAGGTAGTTCTTGAGATTCGCGCGGATCGTGCGGTCCCAGTCGATGTCCCGGTGGCGGGGGCGGCTGATCCGGGCCGAGCGGTCGAGCGCGCCGGTGAGGGTGGCCCGGGTGCGGGTCGCGAGGCGCTTCTCGAGGTCGTCGACGACCTGGCGTACGACGGCACGGGCCGTCTCCTTGGTCGTCTCCGGCATGGCCTTGTTGAGCGAGAGGAGCGTCCCGACGAGATGGACGTCCGCTTCGACGGCCTCCAGCATCTCGGGCTCCAGGAGCAGGGTGGACAGGCCGAGCCGGTCGATGGCGTCACGCTGCATGACCTGGACGACGGAGCTGGGAAAGTACGTCCGGATGTCGCCGAGCCAGCGAGCGACGGAAGGGGCCGAGGCACCGAGGCCGGCTGACCGGTCACGGCCTGTGGCGCCCTTCGCACCGCGTCCGTAGAGCGCGGTCAGGGCTCCGTCCATCGCGGAGTCGGTGCCCGTGAGGGAGCGTCCCGTGCCGTCGGCCTCGCCTCCGCCGAGGACCAGGCGCCAGCGCCGCAGCCGCTCGTCGTCCCCGTCGCGCGTCACGGGCGCGGGCGGCGGAGGTGCGGACGCGCGTACGGGCGCGGGTGAAGGCGCGGGTGGCTGTGCGGGCGCGGGTGGGTGCGCCTGGGCGGGCGCCGGTGCCTGTACGGGCGCGGGGCCAGGTCCTTGTCCGGGCGCGGGGCCAGGTCCTTGTCCGGTTCCTGTCATCGGTCCGCCCTTTCCGGCTCGTCGTGTCCCAGCAGCAGCCGCAGCACCGGCAGCACCCCGTCCGCCCGCTCCTGGTCGAGGCCGGCGGCGAAGCCGGGTGTTCCGGCCTCGGGACGGCTCGCGTCGGCGGACGGGCCGCGGGCGACCAGCTCGCCCAGGGTGCGCCGGACACCCGGTTCGTACGCGGAGAAGGTGCGCCGCAGCAGCGGCAGCACGTCGGTGAAGGTGTCCCCCGGGACGCCGGTCAGCCAGGCGTCGACCAGGGCGAGCAGCCGCTCGTCGTGGACGAGGATCATGCCGCCTCCGGCGGCGCCGCCGACGAAGCCCTCGATCCAGGCGGCGGCGTCGGCCGGCGCCGTCCCCGGTGAGAGGGCGAGCCCCATGAACCGCGCGGCCTCGTCCTCGTCGAGCCGCCCCTCGTCGAGGAGCAGTCTGGCGGCGCGGCCCCGGAGGATCCCGGGCACGCTGTCGCGGACGGTGAGCCTGCGGAGGACTCCGGTCCAGCGGTCGGTGCGCTCGGCGCTGTCGGGGAGCAGCCCGAGGGCGCCGTGGACCGCGTCGAGATGGCCGCGCATCTCCACGGCGGCGTCGGCGTCGAGTCCGGCGCAGGCCGGCGGAAGGCCGACACAGATCCGTTCGGCGAGGCCGGCGGCGACCTCGCCGAGCGCGGCCGTGTCGGTGGCGCGCACGTCTCCGTAGCGCAGGGAACGGGCCAGCGCGGGCAGCGCCTGGGCGAGGTGCCCGACGTCGGAGTCGAGGGCGGCCCGGTCGGCGAGGGCCGTCATGACGACGGGCAGGGCCTCGCCGAGTCCGCCGAGCAGGCACTGCTCGGCGAGCGCGGTGACCTCGGCGAGCGTCGTGGCGTCCCCGGCGCGGGCCTCGGCGTGGGCGGTGGCTGCGGAGTCGACGGTGGTGCCCCAGACACCGGCCTCGGCGACGCGGACGTGCAGCTCGGGTTCCCAGCGCAGCCGCCAGCTCTCCCGGAAGGTGCCGGTGCTGCCCCGGCCGGCGACCGGCTCGCCCCAGCCGATGCCGAGCAGGCGCAGCCGGTGCAGCAGTCTGCTGCGGGCGGCGTCGTTGTCCTTGCGCAGATCGAGCTCCAGCTCCCGCTCCCGCGCCTCGGGTTTGAGGCGGAGCCCGCGCTGGAGCCGCGTGAGGTCGCGCTGGAGCGGTACGGCGGGGGCGTCCGCCGGGACCTCACCGAGGACGTCGCCGACGACGAGGCGGTCGCGGACGAGGTCGAGCGGGACGTCGGATCCGTCGCACATGACGGCGCGTACGGCGTCGGTGGTCTCGCCGAGCCCGGCCAGGGGCCGGCCGCGCATCGTCGCGAGGGTCTCGGCGAGCCGTACGGCCTCGATGACATGGGCGGAGGACACGAGCCGGTCCTCTTCCCTGAGGAGGCCCGCGACCTTGGTCATCCAGCGCTCGACCGGCCGGTCGGGCGCGGCGAAGAGGTGTCCGTACCAGCCGGGCGCCTCGATGCCCGCGCCGTACCCGGAACGGCGCGCGAGCCGGCGGTGCGTCCAGGGGACCCATGTCATCTCGGTCTTCACCTTGGGCAGGCCCTTGAGCAGGGCACGGTCGGCGCCGACGGTCGTCCGGGCGGACAGCGCGGGCACGTGCCAGGCTCCGCAGACGACCGCCACCTCGTCGCCGAACTCCTTGCGCGCGGCCCTCAGCTGGAGCCGCATGTACGCCTCGCGGACCAGGTCGCGGGCGTGGCCCGCGTCGCCGTGCGCCTCGCGCAGGGCGCCCATGGCCTCGGCGAGCGCCGCGAACGGGGCCGCGGGGTCGGCGGGGGTGGTGCTGCCGCGGAGCTCGACGACGTCCTCCCACCAGCGCTCGGGGTCGTCGTACCCGGCGGTGCGCGCGAGTTCGCCGATCGGGTCGATCCGCAGCGCCGTGTTCTGATCCGCCTCGTCGCCGTCCCTCTCGCCCGGGGCGGGGTCGGTGGCGGCGAGGCTGTGGGCGGCGGGAAGGTCGATGAAGCGGACCACCGCGCCGTGGGCCAAGGCCCAGCGGATGGCCACCCATTCGGGTGAGAAGTCGGCGAACGGCCAGAACGCCGCCCGTCCGGGGTCGTCCACGGCGTGGGCGAGCAGCGCGACCGGCGGGCGCATGCCGGCGTCGGCGGCGAGCGCGAGCAGCCCGTCCCCCTCGGGCGGCCCCTCGATCAGCACGCACGCGGGCCGCCTCGCCTCCAGCGCCCGGCGCACCCCGCGCGCGGATCCGGGCCCGTGGTGCCGCACCCCGAGGAGGAGGGGCCCGGCACCCGGGGGGACGGACGGGCGTCGCCGGACCGGCGAGGCCGCCCCGGGCGCCGTCCCCGCCGAAGGGGCCGTGACGGCCGGGGGCGTCGTCACGCGCTCACCTCGCGGCAGGCGCGGTAGAAGTCCTTCCAGCCGTCGCGCTCCCGGACGACCGTCTCCAGGTACTCCTGCCAGATGACGCGGTCGGCGGCCGGGTCGCGGACGACGGCGCCGAGGATGCCGGCCGCGACGTCCGCGGGGCGCAGGATGCCGTCACCGAAGTGGGCGGCCAGGGCGAGGCCGCCGGTGACGACCGAGATGGCCTCGGCCGTCGACAGCGTGCCCGACGGCGACTTGAGCTTCGTACGGCCGTCGGTGGTGACGCCGTCCCGCAGCTCGCGGAAGACGGTGACGATGCGGCGGATCTCCTCGACCCCCTCGGGGACGGCCGGCAGATCGAGCGAGCGGCCGATCTGGTCGACTCGGCGCGCGACGATGTCGACCTCCGCCTCCGGGGTGGCGGGCAGCGGCAGCACCACGGTGTTGAAGCGGCGGCGCAGCGCGCTGGAGAGGTCGTTGACCCCGCGGTCGCGGTCGTTGGCGGTGGCGATGAGGTTGAAGCCCTGTACGGCCTGCACCTCCTGCCCGAGCTCCGGCACGGGCAGGGTCTTCTCGGACAGGATCGTGATGAGCGTGTCCTGGACGTCGGCGGGGATGCGGGTGAGCTCCTCGACGCGGGCGGTCAGCCCCTCGGACATCGCGCGCATGACGGGGCTGGGCACGAGCGCGTCCCGGCTGGGCCCGTGGGCGAGCAGCCGCGCGTAGTTCCAGCCGTAGCGGATCGCCTCCTCGGGCGTCCCGGCCGTGCCCTGCACGAGCAGCGTCGAGTCACCGCTGACGGCGGCGGCGAGGTGCTCGGAGACCCATGTCTTGGCGGTGCCGGGCACGCCGAGGAGGAGCAACGCCCGGTCGGTGGCGAGTGTGGTGACGGCGACCTCGACGATCCGGCGCGGTCCGACGTACTTCGGTGTGATCACCGTCCCGTCGGGCAGTGTGCCGCCGAGGAGGTAGGTGGCGACCGCCCAGGGCGAGAGCTGCCAGCGGACGGGCCGCGGCCGGTCGTCGGCGGCGGCGAGGGCCTTCAGCTCGTCCGCGAAGGCGTGCTCGGCGTGCGGTCGCAGGGCCTCGGAGCTCGCGACGGTTTCGGACACGGTCATGGATCCCCCTCCAGATCGTTCGACCTGATGTGTGACCCACCGTGCACCATGCCACTGACAATCGCCGCCGACGCAGTGAAACCGCAGGTCGGGCTGGTTGTCAGTGGGTCCCCCTACCGTCGAGGGCATGGACACACTGGGGGTGCGCTGGACGGCGGATCAGGTGCTGGCACTGGCTCCTGACGACGCCTCGCGCAGAGCGGGGAGCAAGCTCGGCACGGCCGGGCCGTGGTCCGGTGCGGGCAGCAGCGGCGAGGGGGCCGTCTGGGGCCTGTGCCGGGGAAGCGGCAGCAAGCCGTACCACACGGTCGTCGACACCACCGGGCCTGCGTACGCGTGCAGTTGCCCCAGCCGGAAGTTTCCGTGCAAGCACGCGCTGGGGCTGTTGCTGCTCTGGTCCGAGGGCGAAGGCGCCGTCGGGGGCGGTGAGGCTCCGGACTGGGCGGCGCGGTGGCTGGGGGGCAGACGCGAGCGGGCCGAGCGGGCGCGGGCCGGTGAGGCGGACGGTGCCGGCCGGGCGGCCGCCGCCGACCCGGAGGCGGCGCGCCGCAGGGCGGACCGGCGGGCGGCCCGGATCACGGCGGGAGCCGAGGAGTTGGAGCAGCGGCTCGCCGATCTGCTGCGCGGCGGGCTGGCCTCGGCCGAGCAGTCCGGGTACGGCCTGTGGGAGGAGACCGCGGCGCGGATGGTCGACGCCCAGGCCCCGGGACTCGCCGGGCGCGTCAGGGAGTTGGGCGCGATTCCGGGTTCCGGGCCCGGCTGGCCGGTGCGGCTCCTGGAGGAGTGCGCGCTGACCCATCTCCTCGACCGCGCCTGGCTCTCCGTCGACCGGCTCCCCGGACCGCTGGCCGCGACCGTCCGCACCCGGGTGGGCCTGACCGCGCCGGCGGAGGGCGCCGCGGTGCGGGACCGCTGGCTGGTACTGGCGCAGTACGACGCGGCGGACGGCAAGCTGACGACCCGCCGTATATGGCTGCACGGCCGCGAGACGGGACGCACGGCGCTGCTCCTGTCGTTCGGGGCCGCGGGGCGCGCGCCCGAACTGGCCCTTCCCGTGGGCGCGGTGCTCGACGCCGCGCTGATCCCGCACGCGGGCGCGGGCGCGTTGCGCGCCGAGTTGGGCGAGCGCTTCGCCCCACCCGCGCCGCTCGACCTTCCGCCCGCGGGCGGCACGGTCGGGGACGCGCTCACCGCCTACGGACTCGCCCTGCGGGAGGACCCGTGGCTGGACTCCTGGCCGGTGACGCTGGCCGACGTCGTCCCGATCCCCACGGATCACGGCTGGCAGCTCGCCGACGCGGCGCCGGTCACGGGCGCCGGTGAGGCGCTGCCGATCAGCGGGCGCGCGCTCGGACGCCCCGGCCTGTGGCGGCTCGCCGCGCTCTCCGGCGGCGGCCCCGTGACCGTGTTCGGTGAGTGCGGGCACCGCGGGTTCACCCCGCTCGCCGCGTGGTCCGCGGACGCCCCCGGAGAGACGGTGCCGCTCCACTGACCCGTACGACCGCCCGACGACAGCCTGGAGGAATTCGATGGACGCCTGGGAAGACCTCGTCACCTCGGCGCTGCTCGGCACCGACCGCCGGCCGCCCGCGCTCCCCGCGACGGCGGCCGGCGACGCCCCCGTCGCGCTGCTCGACGCCGCGGCGGTGCACACCGTACGGCGCAGGGCGGGGCTGCGGCCCGGACCCGCCGGTACGGCTCCGGAGCCCGCGCCCGAGGACACCCGACGGCCCCTGCCCGAGGCCGCCCGCCGCCGTCTCACCCAGCTCCTCGCGGGCCGCGCCGCGGCCGCTCCGTCCGGGGGGCGGCGCGGGGCCGCGCCCGATCTGGCCGAGCTGCTTCCCCAGTGGCTCGCCGCCGCCAACGAACACGGCTACAAGGCACCGGCATCCGCCCTGCCCGCTCTCCTGGACGCCGCCCGCGCCCGCACCGATCTGCGGCCCCAGGCCCTGGTACTGGCCGGGCCGCGCGGACTGTGGCTCGCCCGGCTGAATCCGGAGTGGAGGTTCGCCCTGCGCGGCGCGGGAGGGAGCGCCGCGCTCCCGGACCCGCGGGACGGCGAGGCGGTCCGGGCGCTGTGGGAGGAGGGCCTGTTCGCCGAACGGGTCGCGCTGCTCGCCTCCGTACGCGCCCAGGACGCGGCGGCGGCGCGGGAGCTGCTGCGCTCGACGTGGGCGGCCGAGCGGGCCGAGGACCGGCTGATGTTCCTGGACTCGCTGCGGGCCGGACTCTCCGACGTTGACGAGGAGTTCCTGGAGGCGGCCCTGTCCGATCGCAGTCGCAATGTACGGTCCACGGCCGCCGAACTGCTCTCCGCGCTGCCCGACTCGGCGCTCGCGGGACGGATGGCGGAGCGCGCGTCGTCCTGTGTCTCCCTGGACCGTACGGAAGGGGCCGTGACCGTCGTCGTCGAAGCGCCGCACGAGTGCGACGAGGGCATGCAGCGGGACGGACTGATACCCACCCCGCCCGCGGGCCGCGGCGAGCGGTCCTGGTGGCTGGGCCAACTGGTCGAGTCGGCGCCCCTGTCCTGCTGGTCCGCGCGGTTCGGTGGGCGGACGCCCGAGGAGATCGTCGCCCTGCCCGTCGCCGACGACTGGCAGGGAGAGTTGCACGCCGCCTGGTGCAGGGCGGCGGTACGGCAGCGGGACGCCGCCTGGTCCCGTGCCCTGCTCGGGGCCCCGGCCGCCCCGCCGGCGACGGGCCCCGGCATCGCGTCCCTCGCCGAGCGGGCGAAGCTGCTCTCGACGCTCCCCGACGAGGAGCGGGCGCGCTGGGTGGCCTCGTTCATCGCGGCGCACGGACTGTCGGAGGCGTTCCAGTTGCTCGGGGTGTGCACGGTGCCCTGGTCGGAGCCGCTGGGCGGCGCCGTGATCGACGCCCTGGACATCGCACGGGAGGCGGGCAGTTACCCCTGGAGCTTCAGCGGGGTCATGGGCCTCGCGGAACGCTGCCTGTCCCCGGAGGCGGCGGCCCAACTGGAGTCGCTCACCGCCCTGCCCGCGGAACAGGAGGACGCTTCCCCGGGAGCCGGGGGCTACTGGTCCGAGGCGTTCCAGCGCCTGGTGTCGACCCTGCGGCTTCGGGCCCAGATGCGAGCGGAGCTGGCGGACTGAACCACGGCTACGGCAACGGCCACGCCGTGCGTCGGCCCGGTGGTGCATCGGCAGAGTCGGAGCGCGGCCTGCGACCGGACGATCCGGCGGAGCCGCGCGCTTGCGAGGCGCCACCCCGGCCGCTCGCCGTCCGGACGGCCCCGGTGGTCGGAACACCGCGCGCCGCCGCCGGCCCCGTGCTCAGCCCGCTTCGATGCCCTGGCCGGTCCGCGCCTGCGGCGCTGCGGAAGGGACGAGGCCCGTCCGGCGCTACCGGGGACTCGAACAAGCCCAACGCCGGTCCGCGCCTGCGGCGATCCGGCCGTTCCGGCAAACTCCGGCGCCCTAGACGACCCCGCAGGCGGTCGACCCACGTCTACGGAGGCAGCGGTGCCGACCGCGGAACGGCCGCCCGCCGCCCGCCCCGGCGTGGCCACCGGGCACCTCGGCGTGGCCACCGGGCACATAAGCCCCGGGTGCCAGGGGTGGCGGGAGCGCCCGGCACGCCAAGCGGCCGTGCCATCGCTCACCGCCCCCGCCGCCAGGCGGGCTACGCGGCTACGCGGACGTTCGCGTTCACCCAGTCCACGATCGACGCCGTCGTCGCGCCCGGCGTGAAGATCTCCGCCACGCCCTTCTCCTTCAGCGGCGCGATGTCCGCGTCCGGGATGATGCCGCCGCCGAAGACCTTGATGTCCTCCGCGTCGCGCTCCTTCAGGAGCTCCAGCACCTTCACGAAGAGCGTGTTGTGCGCGCCCGAGAGGATCGAGAGGCCGATCGCGTCGGCGTCCTCCTGGATCGCGGTGTCCACGATCTGCTCCGGCGTCTGGTGCAGCCCCGTGTAGATGACCTCCATGCCGGCGTCGCGCAGTGCCCGCGCGATCACCTTGGCCCCGCGATCGTGGCCGTCGAGACCCGGCTTGGCCACCACCACGCGGATCGGACCGGTCACACCCATCACTGCCTCCACATGCGACCCCCGCGCCTATTTGCCGGGGAGGTGAACGAACGTTATCGCCAGCATCCCGCAAGCGGCCGTTTCGCGGTGGGCAGCGAGGGGGAAATCACACGGTGGGACATGTTCGCTCTGCGCCGGACCCTCCCGGGCCCTCGTTCCGGGCCCAGAAGCCGCAATCGGGTCGGTCGTGCGCTAGGGAGCCGCTACGGGGTCGTCGCGCTCCGCGCCGTCACACCGCACGGCACGGGTGCGACACACCGCACGCCGTTTCGGGGCCCGCGTGCCGTACGGGAGGTCGCCGATGGAGTTCACCAGGCTCACCAAGGTCACCACTGCGCTGAAAGCCAATGCCCTTGAGCTGGCGATCCTCACCGGCCATCTGATCCTCTACCCCTCCGGAATCGTCTCGGAGCGCCCCGCCCCCGCGAAGGAGCCGACGGCCGGCGCGGGCCGGCCCGTGGTCCTTCTGCACGGCTTCGTCGACAATCGCTCGGTCTTCGTCCTGCTGCGGCGCGTCCTCTCCCGGCGCGGTCGCCGCCCGGTGGAGTCGTTCAATTACTCTCCGCTCACGTGCGACCTGCGCGCCGCCGCCGAGCTGCTCGGTCGCCACGTGGAGGCTGTGTGCGCCCGCACCGGCCGTGACGAGGTCGACCTCGTCGGGCACAGCCTGGGCGGTCTCATCGCCCGTTATTACGTACAGCGCCTGGGCGGTGACGCACGGGTGCGGACGCTCGTCATGCTCGGCACCCCGCATTCCGGTACGGCCGCCGCGCCCTGGGTCGGAGCCCATCCGCTGATCCGCCAGATGCGCCCCGGCTCCGAGGTGCTGCGGGAACTCGCCGAGCCGGCGCCGGACTGCCGTACGGCCTGCGTCAGCTTCTGGAGCGACCTCGACCAGGTCATGGTCCCGGTCGAGACCGCGCGGCTCGACCACCCGGATCTGCTGGTCCACAACGTCCGGGTCAGCGGGATCGGACATCTCGCCCTGCCGGTGCATCCGACCGTCGTGGCCGGGATCCTCGAGGTCCTGGACGCCGAGGATGCCGCCGACGCCACGCCCGGGACAGAGCCGGGAGCCGCCTCCGTGGCGTGAATCCGGGTTCCCGCCGCGGCGTGCGCCCCGGCGCACTTCTCGGCACACGGACGCCTGACGGCCCGCCAGGGGATGTCCTTTCTTCGAACGTTCCTCGAACACAGAGCCAAAGCTCTTCCCCGAGGCCGCCGAAACACGGCCGATTGCCCGTTTCCTGCGGACCCAAAACCCTTCGAAGATTGTCGCCCGCGTATACCGCCGGGTACAGTCGCGCCACTGCTTAACCCCGGGACACCCCTGAGCGGGCCCGCCCCGGACTGGTCCTGCCGCCGAGGCGAGAGAGAAGTTGGTGAACGACCAGCACCCCCACGCCGGATACGTCGGAGACGACGTCCACTCCACCGGCGGCTTCGCGACCGACCCACTCTTCGGCGCCCTCCCGGGCGGTTACGAAGCGGGCCACAGCGGCCAGTACGACACCACTCAGTGGAGCGGCAGCCACCAGTGGGACGCCGGCACGTACGACACCTACGTCGCGGAGCAGCCGGCGGCGGCGGCGGCGCAGGGGTACGACACCACGGGTCAGTGGGACGCCACCGCCTGGAGCGAGGCGCAGCAGACCGGCCAGTACGAGGCCGCCCACCTCACCTCGTACGACACCACCGGCCAGTGGAACGCCCCGGCCTTCGAGACGGGCACCTACGACGCCACCGCCTGGAACTACGCCGAGCCCGTCGTTCCGCAGCAGTACACCCCCGCGTACGAGTTCGTCCCCGAGCAGCCGGCCGAACACGCCGCGTCGTCCGAGTACTCGGACCTCACCGGGCAGTTCGAGCACACGGCGCCCGCGGAGCACACGGCGCAGTTCGAGGCCGTCGCGCAGGACGACACCTACACGGACACACCCACGGACGCGTACGCGGACGACTACACGTACGAGTACGCCGACTACGTCTACGAGCCCCCGGCGGAGTCCGAGGAGCCGGCCGCCGAGGTCCTCACCGAGTCCACGGCCACCGCGTCGGCCGCCAACGCCGCGCGTCCCGTGCGCCGTTCCTCCGGTGGTGGCAGCCGGGGCCGTCGCCGTACCCCCGCCAAGCGCTCCGCGCTCCTGACCGTCGCCGTGCCCTCCGCCTGCGTCATGGGCGTCGCCGGGATCGCGGCCGCCTCGGTCGGCGGGCTCGCCGACGCGGACGCGGACACGAAGTCCGACACGACGGCGCTCGCCGCCGCCGACCCGGCCTCGGTCAAGCCGGTCGCCGCCAACAACGAGCTGGACACCCAGCTCGCGGCGCTCAGCGCCGACGCCCGCGACTTCGGCGACCGCGCCAGCCGCACCCAGGAGCGCATCGACCTCAAGCTGCGTCAGGAAGCCGAGAGGAAGAAGCGCGAGGAGGAGGCGGCCCGCAAGGAGGCGCTGCGTCCCAAGTTCGCGCTCCCGGTGAAGCTGCACGAGCTCAGCGCGCGCTACGGGCAGGCCGGTGTCAACTGGATGTCCGTGCACACCGGTATCGACTTCCCGGTCCAGTACGGCACGAAGGTGATGGCCGCGACCGACGGCACGGTCCGCACCCAGTACAACAGCGCCTACGGCAACATGGCGATCGTGACCGCCGCGGACGGCACCGAGACCTGGTACTGCCACCTGAGCAGCACCAAGATCCGCAGCGGCAAGGTCAAGGCCGGTGATGTCATCGCGTACTCCGGCAACTCCGGCAACTCCACCGGCCCGCACCTCCACTTCGAGGTCCGGCCGGCCGGCGGCGCGGCGATCGATCCCGAGGCGTGGCTGCGCGGCCACGGTCTCAGCCCGACCGGCTGACGCGTCCGAGGACAGAAGGAGAGGGGCCCCGGCCATCGGCCGGGGCCCCTCTGCCGTCCTCGTCCCGCGGTCCTACAGCTTCTCGACCGGTGCGTACCGCAGCAGCAGTCGCTTGGGCTTCTCGTCACCGAAGTCGATCGTCGCCTGCGCGTCGGCGCCGGCGCCCGTCACCTGCATGACCGTGCCGAGCCCGAACTGGTCGTGCGTGACCCGGTCGCCCACCTGCAACGCGACGACCGGCTTGTCGGTGGTGCGGCGCGTGGCGAAGCCCGAAGGGCCCGTACGCGCGCGGGAGGAGGAGAGCGAGGAGGTGATGCCCGAGGTCGGCCCGGCGGGCTTGGCCATGGGGCCGGTCCGCTTCCACTCCAGATACGTCGGCGGGATCTCCTCCAGGAAGCGCGAGGCCGGGTTGTACGAGGGCTGGCCCCAGGCGCTGCGCATGGAGGAACGCGTCAGATACAGCCGCTCGCGGGCGCGGGTGATGCCGACGTACGCCAGCCGCCGCTCCTCCTCCAGCTCCTTGGCCTGGCCGAGCGCGCGCATGTGCGGGAAGACGCCGTCCTCCATGCCGGTCAGGAACACCACCGGGAATTCGAGGCCCTTGGCGGTGTGCAGCGTCATCAGCGTGATGACTCCGGACCCCTCCTCGTCCTCGTCGGGGATCTGGTCGGAGTCGGCGACGAGAGCCACCTTCTCCAGAAACTCGGCGAGCGTCCCGGCACCCTCCTCGGCCTCGGTGCGCTCCTGCTCGAACTCCAGGGCCACCGTCGCGAGCTCCTGGAGGTTCTCGATCCGGGTCTCGTCCTGAGGGTCGGTGGAGGCTTGCAGTTCGGCGAGGTATCCCGTCCGCTCCAGCACCGCTTCCACGACCACGGCGGGGCCGGCGCCGGACTCGACGATGGTGCGCAGCTCCTCCATGAGGGTGTTGAAGCGCTTGACGGCGTTGGCGGAGCGGGCCGCCATGCCGTACGCCTCGTCGACCCGCTTCAGCGCCTGCGGGAAGGTGATCTTCTCCCGGAGGGAGAGGGCGTCGATCATCGCCTCGGCGCGGTCGCCGATGCCGCGCTTGGGTACGTTCAGGATCCGGCGCAGCGGGACGGCGTCCTCGGGGTTGGCGAGGACGCGCAGGTAGGCGAGGACGTCACGGACCTCCTTGCGCTCGTAGAAGCGCACACCGCCGACGACCTTGTAGGGCAGGCCGACGCGGATGAAGATCTCTTCGAAGACACGGGACTGGGCGTTGGTCCGGTAGAAGACGGCGACGTCGCCGGCCTTCGCGTCGCCCGCGTCCGTGAGCCGGTCGATCTCGTCGGCGACGAACTGGGCCTCGTCGTGCTCGGTGTCCGCGACATAGCCGGTGATCTGCGCGCCCGCGCCCGCGTTGGTCCACAGGTTCTTGGGGCGGCGGCTCTCGTTGCGCTCGATGACGGCGTTGGCGGCGGAGAGGATCGTCTGTGTCGAGCGGTAGTTCTGCTCCAGCAGGATCGTTGTCGCGTTCGGGTAGTCCTCCTCGAACTGGAGGATGTTGCGGATGGTCGCGCCGCGGAAGGCGTAGATCGACTGGTCCGCGTCGCCGACGACGCACAGCTCGGCCGGCTCCAGGTCCTCGTAACCGGTGCCGACCAGCTCCCGTACGAGGGTGTACTGGGCGTGGTTGGTGTCCTGGTACTCGTCGACGAGGACGTGGCGGAAGCGGCGGCGGTAGTGCTCGGCGACGTCCGGGAACGCCTGGAGCAGGTGGACCGTCGTCATGATGATGTCGTCGAAGTCCAGGGCGTTGGCCTCGCGCAGCCGCGCCTGGTACATCCGGTACGCCTCGGCGAGCGTCTTCTCGAAGCCGTCGGCGGCCTGGTCGGCGAAGGTCTCCTCGTCGATCAGCTCGTTCTTCAGGTTCGAGATCTTGGCGCTGAAGGACTTCGGCGGGAACTTCTTCGGATCGAGGTCCAGGTCGCGGCAGACCAGCGCCATCAGGCGCTTGGAGTCGGCGGCGTCGTAGATCGAGAACGAGGAGGTGAAGCCGAGCTTCTTCGACTCGCGGCGCAGGATGCGGACGCAGGCGCTGTGGAAGGTCATGACCCACATGGCGTTGGCGCGCGGGCCGACGAGGTGCTCGACGCGCTCCTTCATCTCGCCCGCGGCCTTGTTGGTGAAGGTGATCGCCAGTATCTGGCCGGGGTGGACGTGCCGGGTGGCCAGGAGGTGGGCGATGCGGTGGGTGAGGACCCGGGTCTTGCCGGAGCCGGCGCCGGCCACGATGAGCAGCGGAGTGCCGGTGTGGACGACGGCGGCGCGCTGCTGTTCGTTCAGCCCGTCCAGCAGCGCGGAGGCGTCCACGACGGGGCGCGGGGCACCGTCGCGGTAGTGCGCGTCCCTGGCCGCGGGCACGTCGAAGGCACCCCCGAAGAGGTCGTGCGGGACCTCCTCCGCGGCCGGGGCACCGTGGTCGTGGTCCTCGGGCGGGGGCGGGGGCTCCTCCGAGGAATGGTTCTGGAGGCTCGCCAGGAAGCTGTCGTCAAAGAGGCTGCTCATCGCCTAACGAGTCTAGGCCGCCCCACCGACAACCCGGCCCCACCTCCAGAAGTGACCGGATTCTCACGGAAGGTGACCGTCCGCATCAGGTCACGAAAATGTATCGGGCATATCGAACATCGGCCTTCACAGCCGCCCCACGGGTTGGCTAGCGTGCTCGCCCAAGCAGCCCGTCCTCTCCGACGGCGAATCGCGCCGAGCGGGCGGCCCACGCCGCATCCGGCCCGGTCCGAAGCCGTTCGGGCCCACGCATGTCGGCGGCCATGGAAGGAGATGCCGGTCTTGGCGTCCCATCGCAAGCCGCGCAGCACACGTCCGCACTCCCCCGCCGTCGGGGTCACGACGGCCGCCATCGCCTCCGTCACGCTGCTGTCCACGCAGAGTGCCCAGGCGGCGCCCGCCGCCCCGAAGCCGACGGTGGAAGAGATCCAGAAGAAGGTCGACGACCTCTACCGGCAGGCCGGCACGGCGACGCAGGAGTACAACCGCGCCAAGGAGGCCACCGACCAACAGCGCCGGAAGGTCGACCGGATCCTGGACGACGTGGCCAGGAAGACGGACGCGATCAACGAGTCCCGTCGCGCGCTCGGCTCGTACGCGGCGGCGCAGTACCGGTCGGGGGCGGTCGGCCCGACCGCCGCGCTGATCTTCGCCGACAGCCCGCAGTCGTACTTCGACCAGACCCATCTCATGGCCCGGCTCTCCGAGCGGCAGCACAGCGCGGTGGCGGACTACGAGGGCAAGCGCGCCGCGGCGGCGAAGCAGCGGGCGGAGGCCACCAAGAGCCTGGAGAGCCTCACCGAGTCGCAGGCGACGCTGCGCACGAGCAAGCAGACCGTCCAGCGGAAGCTGGCGGAGGCGCGGACGCTCCTGGCCCGGCTGACGGCCGAGGAGAAGGCCCGGCTCGCGGAGCTGGAGCGCAAGCGCGAGGCCGAGGCCCGGCGCAAGGCGGAGGAGCGGGCGAAGGCCGAGGCGGCCGCCAAGGCTGCCGCGGCGGCTGCCGAGGCCGAGCGGCGCCGGCAGGAGGAGGCGGCGACCGGGGAGCAGCCCGAGCCGCCGGCGACCGGCGGCTCGACCGACTCGACGTACGCGGCGAAGGCCGAGAAGGCACTGGCCTTCGCCCGGGCGCAGATCGGCAAGCCGTACGTCTGGGGCGCGACGGGTCCGAGCTCGTACGACTGCTCGGGGCTGACCCAGGCCGCCTGGAAGGCCGCGGGCGTCGAGCTGCCGCGCACCACCTGGGACCAGGTGGAGGTCGGAACCAGGGTCGCGACGGCGGATCTGCTCCCCGGCGATCTGGTCTTCTTCTACGACGACATCAGCCACGTGGGCCTGTACATCGGCGGCGGCAAGATGATCCACGCGCCGAAGCCGGGCGCCGACGTCCGCGAGGAGTCGATCTACTACATGCCGATCTACGGGAGCGTGCGCCCGGCCTGACGCCCCTGGGTCCTCGTCCGGACCTGAGGTCTCAGGAAGTCTCAGGAAGTCTCAGAAGGTCTCGGGAAGTCAGAGGAGGTCTCGGGAAGTCTCAGGAGGTCTCAGGTCCAGAGCGTCGCGATGAAGATGTTGGCCACGGTCAGCCCGCCCACGGCGCCGAAGAGGCCCTTGTCGACGGTCTCCTCGTCCCGCTTCACGTACACGAGGGCGAGGATGACGACGAGGACCGCCAGCTTGATGCCGATCTTCACGTTGTTGACGGCCTGGTCGTCCGCCTTGTTGAGCCGACCAGGGCGACCCCGGTCACCAGCATCGTCAGCGCGCCGTGCAGCATGGCCGGCACGAAGCGGGCCGTACCCGCGCCCATCGCCTTCATCTGGGTGAGGAACCCTCCGAGGAGCGAGCCGATCCCGATGATGTGCAGGGCGACGAAGACATTGATGAGTACGTCCATGGGGCGGAGCCTAACCGGGCCCTAGCACCGCCGTTCGGCCGGGTGCGGCCACTCCGCCGCATCGGTCAGGGCCCTTCCGCAATGCGGCACCCACCCGTCGCCCGCGCCGGAAGCGAACGGTCCTGGAACGCCAACTGCCGCCAATAGCGGTCAACTCCCCGCACTGCCGTGACGCCGAGGTTTAGCGTCCTCCCCCAGGTGGCCGACTTCCCACCACCCGCCGGTCCTTCCGGCGGCAGTCGGTCGCCCCCGCCGAGAAATCCGGCGGTGGGCCGTCTCCCCTGTGCGGTCCATCGCCGGACCCGGCCGGGCATCGACCCCCACAGGGAGAGGATGTGACCCGCCCTCGTGGCAGCTCACCGGAAGCCCAGGAACTCACCCCTCGGTGGCCAGGCGGCACGGACCGCCGCCACGCTCGCCCTCGCCTCCGCGGCCACGGCGACCGTCTTCGAGGGCTCCGGGCACGCCGAGCCCAGGCTCACCCCCGCGCAGGTCAAGGCGAAGGTCGACCGGCTGTACCAGGAGGCCGAGGTGGCCACCGAGAGGTACAACGGGGCCAAGGAGAAGGCCGACGAGGCGCGGGGCGCGCTCGACCGGCTGCGCGACGAGGCCGCCCGCAGGACCGATCGCCTCAACAGCGCCCGGGACGGGCTCGGTTCCACGGCCGCCGCGCAGTACCGCTCCGGCGGCCTCGACCCCGCCGTACAGCTCGCCCTGACCTCCGACCCGGACCAGTACCTGGCGCGCGCCGCGCTCGTGGAGAAGGCCGGGGAGCGGCAGGCGGCGGCGATCGCTTCCGTACGGCGGGAGCTCACCGGGATCAAGCAGCTGCGGACCGAGTCGACGGAGCGGCTGACAGAGTTGCGTGGCCACGAGGCCGATCTGCGGCGGCAGAAGACGGCCGTCCAGGGCAAGCTCGACGAGGCGCGGACCCTGCTGGCCCGGCTGACCGCCGAGGAGCGGGCGCGGTATCAGGCGGTGGCCGGTACGGGCCGGAGCGGCACGGACGGCTCCGGCGGGGCCGCCGGAACGACCGGGGCCCGCGCCGACCGGACCACGGAGGCGCGCGGTCCGATCTCGGCGCCCAACAGCCGCGCCGCTCAGGCGATCTCCTTCGCCAGGGACCAGATCGGCAAGCCGTACGTGTGGGGCGCGACGGGCCCGTCGGGGTACGACTGCTCGGGCCTGACGCAGGCCGCGTGGCGCTCCGCCGGGGTGTCGCTGCCGCGCACGACGTACACGCAGATCAATGCCGGGCAGCGGGTGTCCCGCTCCCAACTGGCTCCGGGTGACCTGGTCTTCTTCTACTCCGGCATCAGTCACGTCGGCTTGTACATCGGTGGCGGGCAGATGATCCACGCACCCCGCCCGGGCGCTCCGATCCGGGTGGCGCCGATCGACGAGATGCCGTTCGCCGGCGCGACGCGGGTGGGGTGAGGACTGGAACCTCTTGACCTTTGGATAGTGGCGCTATCTACTGTAGGTAGTGCCACTATCCAATCGTGGAGAGGACACCCATGCCCACGCTCCCCTGGACCGTTCCGCATCCGGCCCGCCCCGGCACCGAGGCTCTGGTCATGGCCTCCCGCTTCGAGGTGCGCTCCTTGAAGGACGTCCCCCGGTTCTTTCTGCAGTCCCTGCGCACGTGGCGGCAGGTGAAGTCGGCGCCGGGCGCCCTCGGCGCGTCGTTGACGGCGCGGCCGCTGAAGCGGACCTTCTACACCCTCTCGGCGTGGGAGGACCGTGCCGCCCTCACTGCCTACGCCCGCGCCGAGCCCCACCGTTCGATCATGAACGGCCTGCGCCCGACGATGCGCGACTCCACCTTCACCTACTGGCAGGTGCCGGTGGAGCAGCTGCCGATCGACTGGGACGAGGCCGGGCGGCGGCTCGCCGAGGAAGCGGCGAAGAGCAAGTCGCACTGAAGGTCGTGTCCGTGTCCGTTCGGCCGCCCGGCCAGGCGTCGGCCCGCGATGGCGGGCCGACGGTCCGGGCGCGGGGAGGCCGCCGGGGGCTGGGTGGGCAGACGCTCTGGGTGGGGCGGGTGGGGCTGGGTGGGCAGGCGCTTTGATCGGGGGCCGGTGGGGCTGGGTGGGGGGCTCAGATCAGTCGGCGGGCGGTCGCCCAGCGGGTCAGCTCGTGCCGGTTGGACAGCTGCAGCTTGCGCAGGACCGCCGAGACGTGCGACTCGACCGTCTTCACCGAGATGTAGAGCTGCTTGGCGATCTCCTTGTACGCGTATCCGCGGGCGATCAGCCGCAGTACCTCGCGCTCGCGCTGGGTGAGACGGTCGAGGTCCTCGTCGACCGGCGGGGCGTCGGTCGAGGCGAAGGCGTCGAGGACGAAGCCGGCCAGGCGGGGGGAGAACACCGCGTCGCCCTCCTGCACGCGGAAGATCGAGTCGACCAGGTCGGTACCGGTGATCGTCTTGGTGACGTAACCGCGGGCCCCGCCCCGGATCACCCCGATCACGTCCTCCGCCGCGTCGGAGACCGAGAGGGCCAGGAAGCGCACCGGGTCCTCGGGCGCCGCCATCAGGCTCGCGCAGCGGCGCAGCACCTCGACCCCGCCGCCGCCGGGCAGATGCACGTCGAGCAGGACGACCTCGGGGCGGGTGGCGGTGATCACCGTGACCGCCTGGTCGACGTCGGCGGCCTCGCCGACCACCTCGACGCCGGTGACCTCGGTCCGGCCGATCTCGGCCTGGACGCCCGTGCGGAACATGCGGTGGTCGTCGACGAGTACGACCCGTACCCGACGCTCCGTGGTCCGTGCCGCTGTCGTCCCGGTGCCGGTCTCGTCACTCATGCGTCCGCCCTCTCCATCTCAAGCTCCACTTCGGTGCCTCCGCCCGGCACGGACCGCAATCGGGCCGAACCGCCGTTGCGCTGCATCCGGCCGATGATCGATTCTCTTACGCCCATCCGGTCGTCGGGCACGGAATCGAGGTCGAAGCCGGGCCCACGGTCCCGGACGGAGACGAAGACCGTACGGCCCTCGACCTCGGCGTAGACCTGCACCGCCCCACCCTCGCCACCGTACTTCGCGGCGTTCACCATCGCCTCGCGCGCGGCCTGCATCTGCGCGGCCAGCTTCTCGTCGAGCGGGCAGTCGCCCACGACGACGACCTCCAGCGGGACGCCGTGCTTGTCCTCGACCTCGGCGGCGGCCCGCTTCACCGCCTCGGCGAGCGTCTCGGGCTCCTCCCCCTCGTCCTTTCCGGTGCCCTCCGGCTTGTACAGCCAGTTCCGCAGCTCGCGCTCCTGGGCCCGGGCGAGCCGGCGCACCTCGCCCGGCTCATCGGCGTTGCGCTGGATCAGGGTGAGCGTGTGCAGCACCGAGTCATGGACATGAGCCGCGACCTCGGCGCGCTCCTGGGCGCGGATACGCATGGTCCGCTCCTCGGAGAGGTCCTGCGACATCCGCACCAGCCAGGGCCCGGCGAGCAGGGCGATGCCGGTGAGCACGGCTATCGCGGCGGTCAGCGCCGTGCCCAGTTGGGCCGCGGAGCCGCGAACCACCATGAAGACCGTCAGCCCCATGCCGACGAGGGCGACCCCGGCGAAACCGCGGGCGAGCTGCAGAGTGCGCCGGCGGCGGCCCGGCTCCGTCCAGCTGGCCCGTCGGGCGTTGTCCGCCTGTCGCCAGACGAGCACGACTCCGACACCGATCAGGAGCGTCGGCCAGACATAGCGGTCCGTTCTGTTGCCCCAGTCGATGTTGCCGGCGAAGATCGCGGCGCCGATCGCGAGCGCGATCAGCGCGAAGACCTGGCCGCGGTCTGGCTTGCGCAGCCTGCGCCGGCCGTCGGGGGTCGTCTCGAACACGGGTCGGGGCGCGGAGCGGCCGCCGACACCGAGCGGGACGACGATCCAGAACACCGCGTACAGCAGGGCGCCGAGGCCGTCCGCGAGAAGCAGGGCAGCGAACAGAGCACGGACCCAGACGACGGGCAGGCCCAGGTGTCCGGCGAGACCGCGTGCGACACCGCCGAGCCACCGGCCGTCGGCGCTCCGGTAGAGCTTGCGCACGGGCGGTTCGTCGGTGTCGGTGACTCGGGCGGCTGCTGGCATGGACCGATCGTCACACGAGCGGCCGTTGGGGGACATCAGGGTCGGTCCCTGAGATCGCCCCTAGGAAGCGGCCCCTAGGAGGTTCTCCGGGTGGACGGCCGGTCGAATATCAGGGTCGCGCCAGGGTCGGCCCCGGTGCCGCGGTGGGGCGTCGGCCGTCACCATGGACGCATGACGAGTTCGACGCCTTTCCACCACGAGGCCCCGCCGCCGGCGGAGGCCCCGCCCGTCACGGCCTTGGGCCGCTCGCGGCGGCACAAGGTCGTGGCCGGTGTGTGCGGCGGCCTCGGCCGGCACTTCGATCTCGATCCGGTGATCTTCCGCATCGCGGTCGGCGTGCTGTCCGTGACCGGCGGCATCGGGCTGATCTTCTACGGCTTCGCGTGGCTGCTGCTCCCGCTCGCGGGCGAGGAGGAGAACGAGGGGCGCAGACTGCTCTCGGGCCGGGTCGACGGGGCGGCCCTCGCGGCAGTACTGATGGCGCTGGTCGGCTGCGGCGTCTTCCTGTCGATGCTGAGCAACGGCGGGATGCTGGCGTTCACGATGATGCTGTCGATAGCGGTGTGTGGCGCCGCGGTCTGGTCGCAGCGGCGCGTGCAGGCGGTCGGCGGTGACGCCGAGGGCCGGATGGACGCGGCGACGGCGCAGGCCGTCGCGGAGGCCCCGCCGGAGGCGAAGCCCCCGCCGCTGGTGGAGTTCCCCTCCTGGTGGAGGGACCCCATAGTCAAGGACGGCTCGACCGGACCGATCGCCGTCGGTTATCTCTGGGGCCCGCACGGCGTGGTCGGTCCGGACGGCCGGCTCGAGAGCGGCGAGGTGCCGGTGCCGGGCAGCCAGTGGGGCACCGACGCGGTGGACGCCAGGCATCGGCCCACCGCGTCGACGGTGGTCCGGGGCGGCCCGCGCTCCATCGGCGGCCTGCTCTTCCTGCTCGCGCTGTTGGCCGGCGGCCTCGGCACGGGTCTGTCCTGGGAGGCCCATCCGCTCGGCACCAGCTTTCAGATCGGCCTGGTCGCCGCGCTGGGCGTGCTCGGCCTCGGCCTGGCGGTGAGCAGCTTCCTCGGCCGGACCGGGTTCGGCACGATCTTCCTGACCGTAATCACCGCCGGTCTGCTCGCCGTGGCGGCGGCGCTGCCGAAGGAGATATCCACGGACTGGGTCCGCACGACCTGGAAACCCACCTCGGTCGCCGCCGTACAGCCCCGCTACCAATTGGGCACGGGCGTCGGCACGCTCGATCTCTCCCGCCTCGCCGTGCCCGCCGGGACCACGGTCGACACCGCGGCCGAGGTCGGCGCCGGAAAGATCGAAGTGGTCGTCCCGAAGAACGTCACGGTGAAGCTGCGGGCCCAGGTCGGCCTGGGTGATCTGCAACTGCCCCAGCAGCGCCCCGAGGACATCGACATCGCGCCGGACCGCGACGAGAGCCGTACGCTCGTCCCGCCGAAGGGCTCGGCCCCCGGCGGGACGGTGAACCTCTCGCTGGAGGTCGGGGTCGGACAGGTGGAGGTCACCCGTGCTGCTTCATGAGTTCCGTCCCGGCCGGCTGATCGCCGGCGCGACCGCCCTCGGTCTCTCCGTCATGTACGCGGGCGACGCGGCGGACGCCTGGGCCACCCCTTGGTACGAGGTGATCCCGGTTCTCTGCGGCGGCCTGGGCACGGCCGCCCTGGCGACCTGGGTGGCCTACCGCCTGCGCCGCCGTTCGGCGAGAGCGGCGTCGAGCGAGAACACGGAGGCGCCGGCGAGCACGAGCGGCAGCCAGGACATCAGATAGGCGAGGTCGTTGCCGTAGTAGTACGGGTCGCTCTGCCAGCTCACGGTCAGCCACAGGCTCAGCGAGATCAGCGCCCCGCCGGCCGCGGCCAGCCGGGCGAACAGGCCGATGAGCGTCCCGATGCCGACGGCGAGCTCGCCGAAGGCGATGGCGTAACCGAACCCGACGGGGTTGTCGAGCGCCAGGTCCACGAGGGCCGGGACGGCCGAGCCGTCTCGGACGCCCCGCATCATCTCGCCGATGGATCCGCTGCCGGTAGCGGACATGAAGGTGGAGTCGGTGAGCTTGTCGAGCCCGGCATAGATGAAGGTGACGCCGAGGAAGAGCCTCAGCGGCAGCAGGGCGTACCGGGAGGCGGTCTCCTTCCATCCACCGCCCCCCCGCCCGGACCGGCCCCGACCACCCGGTCCACCGGGATTGCCGTGCCGACCCGGACCGCCCGGACCGCCGTAGTCGCCACCGCCGTAACCGCCACCGCCGGAACCGCCGTCGCCGCTATCGCCGTAGTCACCGTCCCCGGTTCCGTACGTCCCGGTCGCTCTGTGCATTCGTCCTGACATCACGGCCTGCCTCTCCGCGCCACTGTCCGCAGAACCGATTGTCCTCGGACCCCCCGCAGGTGGATACGCGACGAACACGCCGAGAGTTCAGACAGCGGTCGGCTCAGCGGTGGCCTCAGTCGACCACGTCGATGGTGACGCGGTTGGTCTCCACGCCCGAGGCCGTCACCACCCACATCTCGACCCGTCCCGGCTCCACGTCCACGGGCAGCGGGACGGTCAGCGAGGAGTCCGTCGGGTTGGCGAAGCCACCCGGTACGGGGACCAGGGGAACGTGGGCGTGCACGGAGCCGATGCGCACGACCAGACGGGTCAACGCGTCCGGACCGTTCGCGCCGGCCGGGACGAACCCGGTCCCCCGGATCTCGATGTCGTCGCCGGTACGGATCGGGGCGTCCAGGTCGCCCGCCTCGCGGGACCGGACGACGGAGAGGACGACGGGCCGGCCGCCCTCCCCGCACTTCGCGGCGAGATAGCCGGCCGCCGCCACGGCGACGAGGAGCACGAGGGCCCAGGGCAGCCCGGGCAGCCGGTCGGGTTCCCGCCCGAGGCGCACGGCGCCGAGTACGAGGGCGGCGCCCGACACCAGGACGTACCCGAGGTCGGTGAGGCACGCCCGCCCGTCGTCGTCGCAGAAGAGGTCGGCGACGCGGGGGCGGTCGGCGCGGACCTTCTGCAGCCGCTGCCCCACGACGCGTACCCACACGATCCGGCGGGTGGCGACGGCGACCGCCGACGTCAGGGCGAAGAGGCTCAGCAGTCCCGCGCCGTGGGAGATCCCGAGGCCGGTCCGGTCGACGCCGGTGAGCAGACGCACCCCGAGGAAGAGGACGGCGTACACGGCGAAGAGCAGCCACGCCGCGGCGACCGCGCGGGAGGTGGAGAGCCGGTTGTCCTCGCCGACCAGCGGCGCCAGGACCCCACCGCGCGCCCGGTGGGCGTGGGCGACCCAGGTCAACGGGAGCGCCAGAAGGAGCGCGGCCACCAGACCGGCCGTGCGCGCCCCCGTCCATCCTGAGCCGATCGCGGTGAGCGCCTGCGCCAGCAGCAGGGCGAGAACCGCGCCCCACACGGCGCCGAGGGTGGCGCGCCGGACGCGCCGGAGCCAGGCATCACCGGCCTCGCGGCCCCGCGCGGAGACGGCGCGGGCGGACTGGGCGAGCGCTTCGGAGACCCACTGACGGGAGGCGCCGGGCGAGTGCGCGACGGCGGCGGGCACCCCTTGGCCCGCGGCGAGTTCGTCCCGCCGGGCGAGGAAGGCGGCGACGGCACGCCGGTGACCCGCACGCCCGCCCTGAGCGCACCGCACGTGGTCATCACACTGTCTCGCCTCTTGTACCGCCACGCCGTTCACTTCCCGATCGGTCAATTGGCCGGTGATTCTTGGGAATTGTGCCCCACCCGGGGGCCTCTCGCCCGCTCCGAGCGCCCCGCGGGAGAGTGATTGAACCGTCATCACATTGACGTAAAGACAGTTGAAGGCACTTCCACGGCGGAGCAGAGACGGAGACGGAGACAGAGACAGCGACAGCGACGACATTCGCGGCGGCTACGCCAGCAGGTCGGGCTCCGCACGGCTGATCCTGCGCCACAGCGGCTGGTAGTTGATCCACGCGGCGAGGTCGGTGCCGAGCTGTTCCCGGGTGGCGACCGCGTCCCGGTGCCCGATGGGCACCGGCTTGCCCGCCGCCCGAGCGGTCAGCTGCACCTGGGCGCACCGTTCCATCGCGATGAACCACCAGGCGGCCGCGTCGACGGAGGACCCGACGGTCAGCAGCCCGTGGTTGCGCAGCACGATCGCCTTGTACGGGCCGAGGGCCATGGCGATCCGTCGCCCTTCCTCCCGGTCGACGGCGACCCCGGTGTACGCGTCGTAGAGCGCGTGGTCCTCGTAGAAACCGCAGGCTTCCTGGGTGATCGGCTCGATCAGCTCGCCGAGGGCCGCGAGCGCCCGCCCGTGGGTGGAGTGGCTGTGCGCGACGGCGACCACGTCGGGCCGGGCCCGGTGCACCTCGGCGTGGACGGCGAAGGCGGCCTGGTTGACGAAGCAGCCGCCCCGTACGACCTGTCCGTCCCCGTTGACCAGGAGGAGATCGCTCGCGGTCAGTTCGTCGAAGGGCGCGCCGAAGGGGTTCACCCAGAAACAGTCCGCGTACGCCGGGTCCCGGGCGGTGACATGCCCGGCGACGCCCTCCTCGTACCCGAACCGCCCGAAGAGCCTGAGCGCGCCGGCGAGTCTCTGCTTGCGGTACGTCCGCTCGTCCTCGACGGTCTCGTGGACGGGAGGCATCGCCACGTGCAGCCGGTCCGCCGGGACGGGGACGGGTGCCGGGTCGGGGACAGAGTCGGCGGCAGCTATCTCGCTCATGCGCGGGAAGGTAACGCCGGGCCGTACAACTGGCCAGAGAGATCACACGACGGAACGACGAAACCGCCGCCCCCGGATGGTGGGGGCGGCGGTTTCACCGTCGTACGGGTCGTACGGGTCCCAAGGGCCATACGGTCCGCACGGGTCGTGCGGGAGGGGTCACTCCCACTCGATGGTGCCCGGCGGCTTGCTCGTCACGTCGAGCACCACGCGGTTCACGTCGGCGACCTCGTTGGTGATCCGGGTCGAGATCTTCGCGAGGACGTCGTACGGCATCCGCGTCCAGTCCGCCGTCATGGCGTCCTCGGAGGAGACGGGGCGCAGGACGATCGGGTGGCCGTAGGTGCGGCCGTCGCCCTGCACACCCACCGAGCGCACGTCGGCGAGCAGCACGACGGGGCACTGCCAGATCTCGCGGTCGAGACCGGCGGCCGTCAGCTCCTCGCGGGCGATGGCGTCGGCCTCGCGCAGCAGGTCCAGGCGCTCCTTGGTGACCTCGCCGACGATGCGGATGCCGAGGCCGGGGCCCGGGAAGGGCTGGCGCTGGACGATCTCCTCGGGCAGGCCGAGCTCCTGGCCGACCATGCGGACCTCGTCCTTGAACAGCTGGCGCAGCGGCTCGACGAGCTCGAACTCCAGGTCCTCGGGGAGGCCGCCCACGTTGTGGTGCGACTTGATGTTCGCGGTACCGGTGCCGCCGCCGGACTCGACGATGTCCGGGTAGAGCGTGCCCTGGACGAGGAAGGCGACGTCCTCGCCGGCGCCCGCCGACTCGGCGACGATCTCGGCCTGGGCCTGCTCGAAGACGCGGATGAACTCGCGGCCGATGATCTTCCGCTTCTCCTCGGGGTCGGAGACCCCGGCGAGCGCGGTGAGGAATCGCTCCTGCGCGTCGACGACCTTCAGCTGGACGCCGGTCGCCGCGACGAAGTCCTTCTCGACCTGCTCGGTCTCGTTCTTGCGCATCAGACCGTGGTCGACGTACACGCAGGTCAGCTGCGAGCCGATGGCCTTCTGCACCAGCGCGGCGGCCACGGCCGAGTCGACGCCGCCGGACAGACCGCAGATGGCGCGCTTGGTGCCGACCTGCTCGCGGATGGCCGCGACCTGCTCGTCGATGACGTTGCCGGTGGTCCAGGTGGGCTCGATGCCGGCGCCCCGGTAGAGGAAGTGCTCCAGAATCTGCTGGCCGTGCGTGGAGTGCAGCACCTCGGGGTGGTACTGGACGCCGTACAGCTTCTTCTCGTCGTTCTCGAAGGCGGCGACCGGCACGACGTCCGTGGACGCGGTGACGGCGAAGCCCTCGGGGGCGGCGGAGCAGGCGTCGCCGTGGGACATCCACACGGACTGCTCGGTCGGGGTGCCCTCGAAGAGGGTCGATCCGGCCTTGGAGACGTGCAGCGGAGTGCGGCCGTACTCACGGGCGCCCGTGTTGTCGACGGTGCCACCGAGGGTGGTCGCCATCAGCTGGAAGCCGTAGCACATGCCGAAGACGGGGACACCGGCCTCGAAGAGCGCACGGTCGAGGCGGGGGGCGCCCTCCGCGTACACGGAGGACGGGCCGCCGGAGAGGATGATCGCCTTCGGGTTCTTGGCCAGCATCTCGGCCACCGGCATGGTGGACGGGACGATCTCGCTGTAGACCCGCGCCTCACGGACGCGTCGGGCGATGAGCTGGGCGTACTGGGCGCCGAAGTCGACAACGAGGACTACGTCCGGGTTGGTGACGTCGGGCGCGGCAGCGGGAGTCGCTGATGACACTACGGCGGCCTTCCGGCGGTAGGGAGGGGGTCCCCCGAAGGGGGGCTATTTGTCGATTCTACCGGCGCGCCGGGGTCGCTCTTCGTCTCACCATCCGAACCCGGTTTGTCCCCGCCCTCGGGAGGGGGTCCATACTGTCGCCATGCGCAAGCTCCCGACCTTCGTCTTTACCTATGGCACCGGCCCGTCCGGCTGCCATGGTCGTGCTGCTTGAGCAACTGACAAGCGACTTCCCAGGCGCCCCGGGCCGACAAGGCCCGGGGCGCTTCGTGGTTTCCGGGCCATGTCGCTCCGGGGCGTCCGACACCATCAGCTGAAGGAGCCCCACCATGACCGCGAACACCGCTGAGAAGACCGGCGCCCGCACCGACGAGGCCGCCGCGCTCATCGGCGACGCCCGCGAGCGCATCGACGCCCTCGACGACCGGATCATCGGCCTGATCCAGGAACGGATGGCCGTCTCGGCCGTGATCCAGGAGGCCCGGATCGGCTCCGGCGGTCGCCGCGTGAACCTCGCGCGCGAGATGGAGGTCCTGGGCCACTACCGGGACGCGCTGGGCAAGCCGGGCACCTCGCTGGCGATGACCGTCCTGGAGCTGTGCCGGGGCCGGGTCTGACCCGCACGGGTCCTCGCGCGGTACCCGGGGACCGACCCGCCAAGGTCCCACGCGCCGGGACCGGACTCATTGCCCGGACCCCGGCCAGGATCCGATCTGCCCGGACCCGGCCCAGGTCCGACCCGCACGGCCCAGGTCCGACCCGCACGGCCGCCTCACCTGCCGGGGCGGGGGTACGGACCTGAGTTCGGGCCCCCTCTCACCCGTACGGCGCGTGACCGGCTCCCGTACCCCTTCGTTGGTCGGGGTGTCCGTGCCAGCCAGGGGCGGGCCCGAAAAAACCACGCGTGGCTTCGCTGGGGCGTGTGACGTACCGCAAGTACGTCGTGGGACCTCGCCCCAGCGCGCGTGACCGGACGGCAGGGGACAGCAGCCCGGTCACCGAGAAAAGGCGGTCGGCCCCCGGGGACGCCCGGGGCCGACCGCAACCGGTCCAGACGGATGCGCCGGCACCGTCCAGCACGATGCGAGACAACCCACACCCGCTCCCCGTCCCTCCCTCAACACCCCACGCGGCGCAAACCCCCGGCGCCGCTCCCTTCGGCACCGCCGCTGCCCTGACACCGGTGCCGACCGCCAAGGGCCCCGCACCGCGACCGGAATCGCGCCACGGGGCCCTTGTGCACGGGTGCGGTCAGCCCTGGCGAGCCGCGGCGCGGCGCCGCGTCACCAGCACGAACGCCCCACCGGCCACCAGGGCCGCGGTCGCGGCGGCGCCGGTCAGCAGCACCGTGGAGCCGGTCGAGGCCAGTCCGCCTCGGCGGCGGTACCGCCGCCGTTCGCGGAGCCGCCGCCCGTCGAGGAGCCCGCGGAAGCGGCGGAGCCCGAGGTGATCTTGATGTCTCCGGTGGCACCGCGCTCAAGCCACCGCCTTCGCCTCGAAGCGGACATCGGCGACGCCGGTGAGCGCGGAGAGGTCGAAGGTGTAGGTCACGGCCGTGGAAGCCACCGTTCTCCTCGTCCTCGGACGAGTTGGCGACGTCGATGTCGACGGTGGCCGACCTCGGCGGGTCTGTGATGTGCCACGGGAGGGCGGCGGAGGTACAGACCACACACGTCATCGAAAGGTTGTACGCACCAGCGATGTGACGCGGAACACATCAGAAAGTCGCCGTCCGGCGTGCAACCAATCCCCCCTGTCGCAGGTCATGTATGCAGCACCACCCAGAAACTGGAGAGGCGCTGCACTCGGAGGGGGGTGCAGCGCCTCTTCCGTGTTCTGGCCCATGGGTCCGGTTTCCGGCCCACGGGTCCGGCGTTCCGGCCGACGGGCCGGTCGGCTCCTGACTACGGCGTCTTCGACACCTTCGACACCCCGGACGTCATCGGGGTCTCGGACGTCATCGGGCTCCCAGACGTCTTCGTCACCTCGGGCGCCTTCGTCACCTCCGACGTCTTCGGCGTCTGCGGCGGGATGGCCGGCATCCCCAGGAACGGCAGTTTCAGCGCGCCGAAAGCCTCAGCCGGGACCGTCGGGGACTTCGGGGCGACCGCCGCGAGCCGTACGTACTCCTCGCCCTGAGCCGGGCGCGGGTCCTCCTCGCCCTTGTTCGGCCAGAAGGACATCGCGCGCTCCGCCTGGGCCGTGATCGTCAGCGAGGGGTTGACGCCGAGATTGGCGGAGACCGCCGCTCCGTCGACGACCGAGATCCCCGGGTGCCCGTAGAGCCGGTGGTACGGGTCGATGACGCCGCTCTCCGCGTCCGCGCCGATCGGGCAGCCGCCCAGGAAGTGCGCGGTCAGCGGCGTGCCCATCAGCTCGCCGATGTTGGAACCGGCGAAGCCGTTGATCTCCTCGGCCAGCAGGGACGCCGCCCGGGTCGCCTCCGGGATCTGGTCGGGGTTGGGCGCGCCGTGCCCCTGGCGGGCCGTGAGCAGGCCCTTGCCGATGCCGCTGGGCTTGCGGAAGGTCGTCAGGGAGTTGTCCAGGGACTGCATGACGAGCCCGATGATGGTCCGCTCCGACCAGCGGCGGTTGGAGAGCGACCGGAGGGCGAGCATGGGGTGCTTCGCCATCTGGAGGAGCCAGTTCCGTACGCGGTGTGCGCCGTAGGGCACCTGGAGGACCGTCATGCCGCCCATGGCGTTGGAGCCCTTGCCGTAACGGACCGGCTCGATGTGGGTGTTCTCGTCCGGGTGGATCGAGGAGGTGATCGCCACGCCGCGGGTGAAGTCGACCTTCTGCGCGCCGTGCTTCTTGCGGTAGCGCCGGTCGGTGGTCTGCGAGCCGACCAGCGCCTCGGAGTTGGTGCGGGTCAGCTCCCCCAGCCGGGGCGAGATCCGGGGCAGCAGCCCGGAGTCCTTCATCCGGTGCAGCAGGGTCTGGGTCCCGTACGTACCGGCCGCGACGACGACCTGCCGGGCCGTGAACGTACGCCCCTTCCCCTTCTTCCTGTTGTCCGTGGGCAGCGTCCTGACCGCGTACCCGCCCCGCGAGTCCTCGGTGACGGCGACGACCGACGTCATGGGGTGGACGACCGCGCCGGCCTTCTCGGCGAGGTAGAGGTAGTTCTCGTTGAGGGTGTTCTTGGCGCCGTGACGGCAGCCCGTCATGCACTCGCCGCACTCGGTGCACGCCTTTCGCGACGGCCCCACGCCACCGAAGTACGGGTCGGCGACCTCCGTGCCGGGCTTCACCTTCGCCGTACCGACCCCGTCCCCGCCGACGGCGTCCCGTCCGTCTCCGAAGAACACACCGACCGGCGCCATGTGGAAGGTGTCGCCGATCCCCATGGCCTGGGCGGTCGCCTTCAGATGGACGTCGGACGGGGTCGTCGTCGGGTTGAGCCGGACGCCCAGCATCCGCTTGGCCTGGTCGTAGTACGGCGCCAGCTCCTCCTGCCAGTCCGTGATGTCCTTCCACTGCGCGTCGTCGAAGAACGGCGCGGGCGGTACGTAGAGGGTGTTGGCGTAGTTCAGCGAACCGCCGCCCACGCCCGCGCCGGCCAGCACCATGACGTTGCCGAGCAGGTGGATGCGCTGGATGCCGTAGAGACCGAGGGCGGGGGCCCAGAGGAAGTTCTTCAGGTCCCACGAGTTTCTGGGCAGATCGTCGCGCGTGAAACGACGGCCCGCCTCCAGGACGCCGACCCGGTAGCCCTTCTCGGTCAGGCGCAGGGCCGTGACCGAGCCACCGAAGCCGGAGCCGACGACGATGACGTCGTAGTCGTACGCCGCGTCCAGGGCGTCCTCGTCCTGGTTTCGGGCAGGGGGTACCGCGGTCATGGCTCTCCTCGTACGAAAAGGGGCGGAAGCGGGAACGGGCGGGGTGGGCGCCTGTGGCGTCAGCGCAGGCGCAGGGCCTTCATCGCCTTCAGGGACAGGCTCATGAACGCGGCGTACTTCTCGTCGTCCATCCCGAAGGACGGGGCGAGCGGGATCAGCCGCTGCTGGGCCACGGTCTGGGCCTCGGTGTACTTGAGGATGCCTTCGGAGCCGTGGCGCCGGCCGAGCCCGGAGTCCTTCATTCCGCCCATCGGCGCCTGGACGCTGCCGTACGCCGGCGCGTACCCCTCGTTGATGTTGACGGTGCCGGTGCGCAGGCGGGCGGCGACGGCGTGGCCGCGTCGCGAGTCCTTCGTCCAGACCGAGGAGTTGAGGCCGTACGGGGTGCCGTTGGCGAGCTCGATGACCTCGTCCTCGTCCTTGAACCGGTAGATCGAGACGACCGGGCCGAAGGTCTCCTCGCCGCAGACGGCCATCGGGGCCTCGACTCCGTCGAGGATCGTCGGCTCGTAGAAGAGCGGGCCGATGTCGGGGCGGGCGACACCGCCGGCGACGAGCTTGGCGCCCTTCGCGACGGCCTCCTCCACGTGGCGCGAGACGGTCTCCAGCTGCCGCTCGCCGACGAGGCAGCCCATGTCGGCGCCGTAGGAGAGGGAGTTGCCGAGGCGCATCGCCTTCGTACGGGCGGCGAAGCGGGCGACGAAGTCGTCGGCGATCGACTCGTGGACGTAGAGGCGCTCGATGGAGATGCAGAGCTGCCCGGCGGAGGAGAAGCAGGCGCGGACCGCGCCGGCGGCCGCCTTCTCGATGTCGGCGTCCTCGAGGACCAGCATGGCGTTCTTGCCGCCGAGCTCGAGGGTCACGCCGACGAGACGGGCGGCCGCGCCCTGGGCGACCTCGCGGCCGGTGCGGGTGGAGCCGGTGAAGGAGACGTAGTCGGCGTGCTTGACGACCTCGGGACCCACGACCGGTCCCTCGCCGATGACGACCTGGAAGACCTCGGCGGGCAGACCGGCCTCGACGAGCAGGTCACGGGCCCACAGCGCGGTGAGCGCGGTCTCGGTGTCCGGCTTCATGACGACCGCGTTGCCGGAGACGAAGGCGGGCAGCGCGTCGCCGACCGACAGCTCCAGGGGGTAGTTCCAGGGTGCGATCTGACCGACGACGCCTCGCGGCTGGCGGAGCTCCGTGACCTTGGTGAGGGTCGGTACGACGCCGGTGTGGCGCTTGGGCCGCAGGTAGGAGGGGGCCTTGCGGCCGTAGTGGCGGGCGGCGACGGCGACCGCCTGGACTTCCTCGTGGGCGTGCAGACGCGCCTTGCCGGTCTCCAGCTGGATGAGGTCGAGGACCTCCGCCTGGCGCTCGAGGACGAGGTCGTGGAAGCGGAGCAGCACGGCGGCGCGGGCGCGGACCGGCGTCGCGGCCCAGGCGCCCTGGGCGGCGCGGGCGCGGGCGAAGGCCTCGGCGACGTCCTCGGGGGTGGACTCGGGCAGCTCGGCGAGCTGCTCCCCGGTGAAGGGGGTGTGGTTGGCGGTGCGGCCGGAGCCGACGACCCCGCGCGTGAGCTGGGCGACCACCTCGGGCGTCACCACGTCGGCCGCGGTGCGGGCACCGGCGGGCGAGGGCGCGAGGGGGTTCGTACCGGTGGTGGTGGCCGCCGTGAGCGTGGTGGCGCGAGCCTGCGAGTCCGTCATGAGGGCGAGAGTAGGCCGCATTCCGGCCTTTGGGTACCCGTCGGTAACGCGTTTTCACCGGGTGCGCACAATCGTGCCAGCGATCACTGGCACATAAGCCCTGATCAGGGGCTTACGGTCGGGCGCGAGTGCGATTTCCCGGATTCCGCGTCTGCTCAGTCCGTCTGGTCGGTCCGTCTGCTCAGTCCGTCTGGTCGGTCCGTCTGCTCGCCCGGCTCGGTCCGCCTGCTCACCCGGCTCGGTCCGTCTGCTCGCCCGGCTCGGTCCGCCTGCTCACCCGGCTCGGTCCGCCTGCTCGCCCGGCTCAGTCCGTCTGCTCGCCCGGCGCCCGCCAGTGCCGCAGGACGATGTCGAACTGCTGTCGCGTGGTCTCCCAGCTCGATTCCGGCGAGGACATGTACAGGGCGTACTCGGTGCCGTCGTCCGTGAAGTACAGCTGGTCGATGGCGTGTCGCGGGCCCGGGAACTCCTGCTTCTCGTACCAGGTGAACTCCCACCGGGCGGAGCGGACCTGGTCGCGGTAGGTGTTCTGGTTGAGCTTGATCCGCTGGTACTGCATGCGCTTCTTGAGGGTCTTCTCCAGGTCCAGCACATGCACGTACGGGTTCTCGAAGTCCGGCGTGGGGTCGATGCTGATCCGGATCCGGTGGCGGCCGTTGTCCGGCGTGTAGTCGATGTTGTCGCCGTCGGCCTGCCGCTTCCAGCCGTCGGGGACGAGGAGGCTGAAGCCCTCGGGGTCGTGGACGCGGTGCCAGCCCGCCGGGACGGTGTCCTGGGCGGGCTTCGTCACCACGGGGCCGGTGCTCTGGCCGGCGGTCCCGCCTCCGCCTCCGAACCCGCCGGAGTAGTTCATGGTGGCGAAGACCGCTCCACCGGCGACCAGCCCGGCGAGAACGGCCGCCAGGACCGCCGTACGCCACCGGCCACGGCCGCCCCTGCCGGCGGGGGTGCGCGGTTCGAGCGGTGCGGCGAGCATCGGGGTGGTGGGCGAGGGCGGCGCGGCCGACGGAGGGCCGGAGGGCGAGGCGGGCATGGCCGAGGGGCCGGGGGCCGTCGGGGTGGTGGGCGAGGCGGCGGTGGCCGACGGACCGCTGGTTCTGGCGTCCGTGGTCCTGGGGTCCACGGCCTCGGGCAGTCGGGCGGTCGCGGAGGTCAGTTCCTCCTGCCCCACACGCCGCGTCGGTACGTACGCCTGCGCCGCGCGCGGCGTACGGCCCTCCATGGCATCGAGCAGCATCCGCTCGGCCTCGTCCGCGCGCGGCCGGTCCGCCGCCTCCTTGCGGAGGAGCGCGACGATGACGGGGGCCAGCGGCCCTGCCTTGGCCGGGTGCGGGGGCTCCTCGGTCACCACGGCCTGCATGGTGCTGATCGGCGAGGTCCGCCGGAACGGTGAGGTGCCCTCCACCGCCGTGTACAGCGTCGCGCCCAGCGACCAGAGGTCCGAAGCCGGGCCGGGATCCCCGCCCCGTACCCGCTCGGGCGCCAGATAGTCGATGGAACCGACGAGTTCGCCGGTCCGGGTGATCGTCGAGTCACCTTCGATCGCGGCGATCCCGAAGTCGGTGATGAGGACCCGCCCGTCACGGGCGAGCAGCACGTTGCCGGGCTTGACGTCCCGGTGCAGGACGCCGGCGGCGTGCGCGGCGCGCAGGGCTCCGAGGACGTGCAGACCGATCCTCGCAGCCTCGCGCGGCTCGATCGTGCCCACCTCCTTCGCGGCGTCCGCGAGCGAGGGCCCGTCGACGTACTGCATCACGATCCACGGCCGGTCGTCGTGCTCCAGCACGTCGTGCACCGTGACCACACCCGGGTGCGTGATCCGGGCCGCGGCCCGGGCCTCCTTCTGTGTACGGGCATGGAGAACCAGCCGGTCGGCCTCACCCACGAATCGACCCGCGGTCAACTCCTTGACGGCCACCACCCGGTGCAGCACCTCGTCGTGCGCCCGCCAGACCTTGCCCATGCCGCCGCGGCCGATGCTCTCGGCCAGCCGGTAACGACCGGCGAGCAGCAGCCCCGCCCCCGTGTCAGCGCTCTGCGAATGTTCCACTGTCCCCCGCCTGTTCCTTCTGAGCCCAGGTTACGGAGGGAGAGACGGGGGACGGAACCTCGGGGCGGGCAAAGGAACAGCACTGTGACCAGCCCGTCCCGACCCGTCGCTTTTCGGCCATGCGCGAGGGGGCCTTCCGGGGCGCGGGCGGCGGCTTCCGGCTCCGCCTCAGCGGGTCACCCGGTACGCCTTCACGGCCTGGTCGTAGATCTCCGACACCTTGTCACGTTCGCTCTCCGGGCCGATGACCTGCACCACGTGGTAGCGCCCACCGTCGATCAGGGCGAGGTTGCGTACGAAGACCTCACGACCGGTGGTGTCCTGCCATGTGAACTGACCCACTGCCATGGCCTGCTGCCCCACATCGATCCGGCGCAGCCCCGAGGCGCTGGACCAGGAGGAATCCCGCCACGGCTGGAGCTCGCGCTCCTTGGTCCGCTGATACGCCATCGGATCGCCGCCGTTGGCCTGAACCGTGTCCCGGCCGGGGACGACGATGAGCGTGAAGTCGCCGCCGGTGTATCGCACTTGTCCGGCATCGTTGATCGGGCTGCGCCGCCAGTCCTTGGCGACTCCGACCTGGAAGCCCTCCGGGTCCTTGCGCAAGGTGTACCCGGCGGCCAGGGCGGGTGCGCCGGGATCGACGGCCGGCGGGGTCGTCTTCGCGGCACTCGGCTCGGAGCTGGGCGCGGGGGGCGGGGCGGACGTGCCGGTGGGCTGCCCCGAGGGGCGCACGGTGGGGCGGCCGGCGGGCTGTTCGCCTCCCGCGCCCTCCTTGGGCATGAACATCGCGGCGTACGCGACGGCTCCCGCGAGCAGCAACAGGATCAGGAGCAGAAGCATGCAGCCGAGGGAGCGCGGCGAGCGGGCCCCACCGGTGGTGCGCGACCCGCGGCGGGCACGGGGCGCACGCGGGGCGCGCTGGGGAAGCTCCTCGTGGAAATGCTCCTGACGGAACTCCTGTCGGTACTCCTGACGGGCGTCACGGCGACCGCCACGGCGATCGTCATGGTGCGCGCCAGCGCGGTCGTCGCGGTGTGCGTCAGCGCGGTCGTCGCGGTGTGCGTCACGACGGTCCGGCCGGAGGGCTCGGGGCTCCTTGCCCTTCCTGTGGCGATGCCGGCCACCGGCCGCTCCCCCGCGGCGCCTGCGCACCAGTTCACCGCGCCGGCGTACGACGGGCAGCCGGGTCGCGTCCATGGAGGGCAGCGGGACGATCCCCACGCCGGCCTCGGGCTCGGGGGCGGACCGGACGAGCGAGCGCAGCCAGCCGCGCAGCTCCTCGAAGTCGGGCCGTTCGGTGGGGTCCTGGCGCAGCAGGGACTCGACGACCGGCCGCAGCGGGCCGCACTCCTCGGCGAAGGCCGGGGGCTCGGCGCAGACGAGCTGGACGAGCTCGGCGGCGTTGTCCTCGGGGTAGGGGGCGTGGCCCTGGACGGCGCGGTAGAGCAGCGCGCCGAGCGCCCAGAGGTCGGTGGCGGGGCCGATGGGCGGGGCGAGCCGCCAGTTCTCGTGGACCGGTCCGGCCTGTTCGGGTGCCCAGCGTTCCGTGACGGCCCCGACGACCGCGATCCGCGCCTGGCGGGCCCGCTCGCCCGCGAGGCGGGTTGCCGGTCCGCGGTAGACGTTCGCGGGGACGCTTCCTTCCGTGGCGTCGTCCCAGCCTCCGGCGGCGCGTCCACGCTCGGTCTCGCGGGCGGGCGGCGGGGTGGGCGCGGGGGCGTAGCCGGCCGGGAGCGCGGGAAGGGCGGGGCCGGGACCGGTGCTCCGGCTGTGTCCTGAGCCGCCACCGGCCGGGATGGGGCCGGAGCTGTCACGCGAGGCGTGGGGGCCGTCGCTCCAGCTTCCGGCGAGCAACGCACGGGGCGGCCCGCCGTCCTGGCTCCCGTGCCCCTTCCGGTACTCGGTCGGGTACTCGTCGTCGACGTCGTCCTCGTCCTCGTCGTCGGCCGCCTGCGACCACCACTGCGGCTCCGGCCCGAGACCCTGCGCGGGCGTGGGCAGCGGGGGGCGCGGGAGGGAGCGGCCCGGCGCGAACTCGGGTGAGGAGTCGGGCGAGGGGTCCGGTGCGGAGTCGGGGTCGGCGTCGGGGTCGGCGTCGGGATCGGCGTCGAAGTCGGGGTCGACGTCGAAGTCGGGGTCGGCAGCGGAGCCCGGTGTGGAGTTCGGGTCGGAGTACAGGCCGAAATGCGGGTCGAAGTGCGGGCCGGATGCGGCTTCTGGGTCGGTCTCGGGGCCGGTCTCGGAGGTTGGGCGCTGCACCGGTACGGCCCCGGGGTCACCGACCCGTGCCGCGGCGCGCGCGCCCGCCCGGTAGGCGGCGATGGCGCCCGCACGGGCGGCTCGTGCGTCCGCCGCCGGACCTCCCGCCGACCGCTCGAACGCGGCCCGCGCGCCTGGGGTACCCAGGTCATCGGCCTCCCCCGGCAGTTCGGGTCGGGCGGCCGCCTCGATCTCCGTACGCCCGCGCGCTCCGGGCACACTGGGCCCCGGCACGTCCGGGCCCTGCTCGAGCCGGTCCCCGGCCTCCGACCCGGGCTCAGGTCCGGGCTCAGGTCCGGGCTCAGGTCCGGGCTCATCCTCGGCGAACGGCACCGGGGCGTACCCGCACAGGGCCTCCTCCGCCGCGCCCGCCGCGAGGCCGGTCAACAGCACGCGACCGTCGTCGCAGACGAGTACGGTCCGGGGCGTGATGTTCCGGTGGGTCCAGCCGTGCGCGTGCAGGGCGCGCAGGGCGGTCAGGACGTCGGAGCCGATCTCGGCCGCGCGGTACGGGCTGAGCGGACGCTCGGCGAGGAGGGCGGACAGCGGCCTCGCCTCGACCAGTTCACTCACTATCCACAGCGAACCGGCCTCCGCGAACACGTCGAAGACCTGGTCGAGGCGTGGGTGGTCCGGGATCTGCGCGGCGGCCTGCGCCGCCTCGACGGCACGCCGCACGGCGGGGTCGGCCGGCCTGCGCATCGCACCGCCCCGGCCGTGGTCCGGCCGGTAACCGGATCCGTCGGCGTCGACGAACTCGGCCTCGACCACCTCGGGCAACGGCACTTGGCGTACGCGTACTTCCTGACCGCTGTACGTGTCGAAGGCTCGCGTCTCCACGAGTTCGTGCACGTCGTCCGAGGGAGGCAGGGGCAGGCGATAGCGGTCGGCGAGCACCCTTCCCGCGTAATCGTCCACGACGCCTCCCCACCGAGCGCGCTGTCCCCCGAGTCCTACCCGGTCCCACCGATCTCATGGATCGCGCGAAACCGTCAATTCCGCTCCGGACCTGTCCACTTAACGGCCGTTTCGGCCGCGTACGGTCCGCGACGTCTCACGATACGTGGCGCGGGTCAGTCCTTGGGGCTGAACGTGGCGAACGCCGTCTCGCGCAGCGTCTTGCACGCGGGAGCGTCCCACTCGTCCGCCTTGCAGCTGATCATGATCGAATAGCCGTGCTTGGCGTCCACCTTGAAGCCCCGGTTCAGTATCCGGATCCGCATGCCCTTCTCGGTCCGCTCGAACTCCCAGTCCGCGACGGTCGGATATCCCTTGTACGAGACGGGCTTGATGGCGATGTGCCGGTAGCCGTTGCTGGTGGCGGAGACGCCGGCCACGGCCGCGGCCCACGCACTGGCGGCGTCGTCCTTGGGGCTGCTGTTGAAGTCGACCTGGACGCGCGGGTAGCCGCCGTCGGCGTTGAATATCCCGCCCGAGTTCCGGCCGGCGATGCCGTTGAGCCGGAAGGAGGCCGGCATCGCCATGGTGAAGTGGAACCGGTCGTTGGTCACCATCGCGTAGCCGGCCGGCAGTTGCGTGCCGCCCGCCCCGGGCCCGTCGGTGCCCGGCTTCCCGGAGGGCGTACCACTCTGCTCTCCGGAACCCGACCCCGAACCGGAACCGGAACCGCCGGGCTGCTCACTGCCCTGCTGGCCGGGGTTGCTCGGCGACGTGCCCTGGTCCTGGCCGCCGCTGTCGCCGGCCGTGGCACCGGCCGACGTCACCGTGTCCCCGCCGCCCTTGTTGCCGCCCTTGGCGTTCGTGCCGTCCCCGCCGCCGCTCAGCGCGACAGCCAGGATCGTGCCGAGGAGGGCCACGACGACGACCGCGGCGATGATCACCAGGGTCCGGCGCGGCACGACGTCGGTGAGCGACGCCCGCGGCTGCGCCGGCCGGTTCCCGCCCAGCAGCGGATCCGGCTTCGGCTTCTGCTCGGGCTTGGCCGCGGCGGCCGCGTTCCGTACGGACTTCAGCGCCCCGCGCACGCGCTCGGCGGCCACGTCGGTCGCCCTCTCCTTCGGAGAGGAGGGAGAGGGGGCGAACGGCGGCGTGGGCGGAACCGGCGGCAGCGGCACCACCCGGGTGGCCTCCGGCGACGGCTCGGGCTCGAACACCGGGGCGGGTGCGTCGAGCACCGCCCGGAGGAGCGCCCGCGCGCCCGCGTCGTCGAGCCGCTGAGCGGGGTCCTTGGCGAGCAGGCCGTAGATGACCTTCTCCAGAAGGGGCCCCGCGTTCTTCGGCGGGTCGACGGGCTCGGTCATCACGGCGGTGAGCGTCGCGATCGCGGAACCCTTGTCGTACGGCGGGCTGCCCTCGACGCTCGCGTAGAGCAGTCCGCCCAGCGACCACATGTCGGCGGCGGGGCCGGGCTTGTGGCCACGGGCACGCTCGGGGGAGATGTACGAAGGTGCGCCGACGAGCATGCCGGTGGAGGTGATCGAGGGGTCGCCCTCCACCTGGGCGATGCCGAAGTCGGTGAGGACGACCCGGCCGTCCTCGGCGATCAGCACGTTGGACGGCTTCACGTCGCGGTGCAGGATTCCCTCGCGGTGCGCGGAGCGCAGCACGTCGAGGATCGCGAGGCCGACCTCGGCGGCACGGTGCGGCGTGAGCGTGCCGTCCTCGCGCACGGCGTCGGCGAGGGACTTCCCCTCGACGAGCTCCATGACGATCCACGGGCGGTCGTCCTCGTCGACGACGTCGTAGACGGTCACGGCGCCGTTGTTGCGGATGCGGGCGATGGCCTTCGCCTCACGCAGGGTCCGGGTGATGAGGCGTCGCTTCTCGTCCTCGTCGATGCTGTTGGGGAAGCGCAGCTCCTTGACGGCGACGGTCCGGCCGAGGGTCTCGTCGACCGCCCGCCACACCGTGCCCATGCCGCCACGCCCGAGCACCCCGCCGAGCCGGTACCGGCCGGCGAGCAACCGCCCCTCGGCCGTCACCGCCGCACCCACGGAAGGCTTCACCCCTGACGGCTTCTCACCTCGGGGCGCCACGCCCCTGGCTGCCTCACCCTTGACCGCCACGTCCTTCGCCTCTGCCTTCGGCGCCACGTCCCTGGGCGCGGAATCCTCGGGCGCCACGTGCTTGGGCGCGGTGTCTCCGGATGCCGCGTCCTTGGCCATCCCGACCTTCGGGGCGACGTCCCTGGGCGCGGTGTCTCGGGGCGCCGCGTCCTTGGGCACGTCGCCTCCGGATGCCGCGTCCTTGGGGCCATCACCTCCGGGCACCGCGTCGCGGGGCGCCTCGGCCTCCGGCGCCATGCCCTTGGACGCCGCGTCCCCGGGCGCCTCTGCCTCGACCCCGGGCGCGGGCTCGCGCTGCGGGGCAGCCTCAGCTCCCCCCGCCGTGCCCTTGGCTCCGGTGGCATCGGCCGCCGTGGCCGATCCCTCACCGGACGACACGTCCGACTCCGCCTCACGAGCCGCTGGAACCACACCTCGGTCGCCGTCGGTTCCGGCACCCGCTGCGGCGTTCCGCCGAGGGTCCCGCGCCGTGTCCCGCGACTGCTCCGCCTCCGACATGCGTCCCCTCTGCGATCCCTGATCTCCGCCCGCGTCCGCCGCTTCCCGCGCGATGCGGTAACCCGCCCTGGAAGAGAGCTCATTGTCTCTCACCCGGGGACCGATGCCGATCCCGGGTCCGCACTCCGAGAGGACGGCCTCGGAGGAAAGCGCTCCCACCATGGCACCCGACGCCGAGGCACCCCTCTCGGGTTCCCCGTCCGTACGGCCAGGATGCCGTAACCCTCCCTTGCCGGGCCCTGCCCGCGAAGCACTTCTGTCGGCGCGTCAGATCGGAACGATGTCCGGCGCCCCGAGCCGGGCCGCGTCCGCCGTCAGGTCGTCCGGCTGCCGCTGGGACTCGCGCTCCGCCTCCACCCGCTTCTCGTAGTGCTCCACCTCCTTCTCGATCTGGTTCTCGTCCCAGCCCAGCACGGGCGCCATCAGCTCCGCGCACTCCCGGGCGCTGCGCGTCCCCCGGTCGAACGTCTCGATCGAGATCCGCGTACGCCGGGTCAGTACGTCGTCCAGATGCCGGGCTCCCTCGTGCGAGGCCGCGTAGACGATCTCGGCGCGCAGGTAGTCCTCCGCCCCCGTCAGCGGTTCCGCGAGACCTGGGTCGGCGGCGATCAGCTCCAGGATCTCCTCCGCCATCGCCCCGTACCGGTTGAGCAGATGCTCGACGCGCACGACATGGAGGCCGGTCCGCGCGGCGATCCTGGCCCGCGCGTTCCACAACGCCCTGTACCCCTCGGCGCCCATGAGCGGGACGTCCTCGGTGACGCACGCCGCGACCCGCTGGTCGAGCGCGTGCACGGCCGCGTCCACGGCGTCCTTGGCCATCACGCGGTAGGTGGTGTACTTGCCGCCGGCGACGACGACGAGACCGGGGACCGGGTGGGCGACGGTGTGCTCGCGCGAGAGCTTGCTCGTCGCGTCCGACTCGCCCGCCAGGAGCGGACGCAGCCCGGCGTACACCCCCTCGACGTCGTCCCTCGTGAGCGGCACCGCCAGAACGCTGTTCACATGCTCGAGGAGATAGTCGATGTCGGCGCTGGACGCGGCCGGGTGGGCCTTGTCCAGGTCCCAGTCGGTGTCCGTCGTGCCCACGATCCAGTGCCGCCCCCACGGGATCACGAACAGCACGGACTTCTCGGTCCGCAGGATCAGCCCGGTGTTCGAGTGAATCCGGTCCTTGGGCACCACCAGATGGATGCCCTTCGACGCCCGTACATGGAACTGCCCCCGCTCCCCGATGAGCGCCTGGGTGTCGTCCGTCCACACCCCGGTCGCGTTCACGATCTGCTTGGCCCGGATCTCGTACTCCCCGCCGCCTTCCACGTCCTGTACGCGCGCGCCGACGACCCGCTCGCCCTCGCGGAGGAAGCCGATCACCCGTGCGCGGTTGGCGACCTGCGCGCCGTAGCTCGCCGCGGTCCGCACCAGTGTGGCGACGAAGCGGGCGTCGTCCATCTGGGCGTCGTAGTACTGCAGCGCCCCGACCAGGGCGTCCTTCTTCAGGCAGGGTGCCACCCGCAGGGCGTTGCGCCGCGAGAGGTGCCGGTGGACCGGCAGACCCCGGCCGTGGCCCGACGACACCGACATCGCGTCGTACAGCGCGACGCCCGAGCCCGCGTAGAGACGCTCCCAGCCCTTGTGCTGCAGCGGATAGAGGAAGGGCACCGGCTTCACGAGGTGGGGGGCGAGCCGCCCCAGGAGCAGTCCGCGCTCCTTCAGCGCCTCCCGTACCAGCGCGAAGTCCAGCATCTCGAGATACCGCAGGCCGCCGTGGATGAGCTTGCTCGACCGGCTGGACGTGCCGGACGCCCAGTCCCGCGCCTCCACGAGGCCGGTGGACAGGCCTCGCGTGGCCGCGTCGAGGGCGGTCCCGGCGCCGACCACTCCGGCGCCCACGACCAGTACGTCCAGTTCGTGCTCGGCCATCGCCGCGAGCGCTTCGGCGCGCTCCGCGGGTCCCAGTGTCGCTGTCCTCACCGCTGCCTCCCGTCGTCCCCCGCGTGGTCGGGCTCACAGACTCGATTCTGTCCCGCCCCTCCGACTTCAGCCACCGCCTGTGGATAACACTCGGCGACCTTTGACCACCCAATGCGGCATATCGGTCATATTTACGCCTAGTCTGACATTGCGCTCGACCCGTTCTGTCCACCGGGCTTGCGCGTCTCGTCCCCTCCGGCTACTGGGAAGGACGGCCCACCTCCATGCCCGCTGATCTCGCCGTCATCGGCCTCGGCCACATCGGACTCCCCCTCGCCCAGGCCGCCATCGCCGCCGGCATCGACACCATCGGCTACGACACCGATCCACGCCCCGTCGCCGAACTCGCCGCCGGCCGCCCGCCCGTCGACGGCTCGCTCACCGCGTCGGAGATCCGCCGGATGCTCTCGGGGGGCTTCCGGCCCACCACCAACCCGGCGGAACTCGGTCGGGTCCGTACGGCCGTCATCTGCGCGCCGACGCCGCTCGGCCCCGACCGCACGCTCGACCTGACCGCCGTCACCGACGCCGCGCGCGCCCTGGCGGCCAAGCTGCGCCCGCACACGACGGTCCTGCTGGAGTCGCCCGCCCACCCCGGCACCACCGAAGGGGTGCTCCGCGACGTCCTGGAGGAGGGGTCGGGGCTCCGCGCGGGGCGCGACTTCCACCTCGCCTACTCCCCCGGCCGCCTCGACCCCGGGAACCGCGCGCACGGTTTCGCCGGCACCCCCAAGGTCATCGGTGGCCTCACTCCCGCCTGCACCGAGTCCGCCGCCGCCTTCTACGGCCGGCTCACCGACAAGGTGGTACGCGCGCGTGGCCCGCGCGAAGCCGAGACCGTCAAGCTTCTGGAGACGAACTTCCGGCACGTCAACATCGCGCTCGTGAACGAGATGGCGGTGCTGTGCCACGAACTCGGCGTCGACCTCTGGGACGTCATCCGCTGCGCGGAGACCAAGCCCTTCGGCTTCCAGGCATTCCGCCCCGGCCCGGGAGTGGGTGGCCACGGCGTCCCCGTCGACACCATCGGCCCCCACCGGCCGCTCCGCCTTGTCGAGCTGGCCGGCCAGGTCAACGAACGGATGCCCCAGTACGTCATCCAGCGCTGCGCGACCCTTCTCAACGAGCACGGCAAGTCCGCCCGAGGCGCCCGCGTCCTTCTGCTCGGCATCACGTACAAACCCGATCTCGCCGACCGCGAGAGCTCACCGGCCGACGAGATCGCCCGCCGCCTGATGGACCTGGGCGCGGTGATCAGTTACCACGACCCCTACGTACCGGACTGGCGCGTCCGCGATCTCCCGGTCCCCCGCGCGGACTCCCTCTACGAAGCTGCCGCGCACGCCGATCTGACGGTGCTTCTGCAGCACCACCGCACCTACGACCTGCAGGGCCTGGCGGTGAAGGCGCAACTCCTCCTGGACACCCGCGGCGCGACCCCCGCGGGCGCGGCCCATCGCCTCTGAAATATGGCGGGCCGGGTGTCGGAGCGGACTGCTAGTCTCCGGGCTCTTCGATCGCACACCCGTGCGTACGCGTCCCTGGGGGGATCAGCACCATGTCTCAGTCCGTTCCGCCGCCCGGCAACCCCTTCGCCGACGGCGCGGCGACCACCCCGTACCCGGCGGCCCCGACGCCCCCGCCGTCCCGCAACAACGTGGGGCTGGGTCTCGTCGCCGCCCTGGTGGCCGCCCTCGTCGCCGGGGGCGTCTACGGGGCCATCGCCGGAGCCGTCGAGCGCGAGATCGGCTGGGCCGCGATCGGCGTCGGCTTCCTCGTCGGCTTCGCCGCCGGCAAGGTCGGCGGCGGCCACCCGGTCCTGCCGGTCGTGAGCGCCGTGCTCTCCCTCGGCGCCGTGTACGGCGGCCAGCTCGTCGCCATCGCCATCATCGGTGGCAAGGAACTGGACGTCCCCGCCACGGAGATGTTCTTCGAGCACTTCGACCTGCTGACGCAGGCATGGAGCGAGGGCAAGGACTTCATGACGTTCGTGTTCTTCGCGATCGCCGCGTTCGCCGCGTTCTCCGGCTCCAAGAAGGCCGCCCAGTAGGAGGCCGTCGCACGCCGTCGGACCCGCCACATGCGAAGGGGCCCCGCACCATCCGGTGCGGGGCCCCTCTGCGTACGGACCGGCGGAACGTCAGCGCTTGTGCTCGGCGTCCGCGACCGTGACCTCGACGCGCTGGAACTCCTTGAGCTCGCTGTAGCCCGTCGTCGCCATCGCCCGGCGCAGGGCGCCGAAGAAGTTCATCGAGCCGTCCGGGGTGTGCGACGGGCCCGCCAGGATCTCCTCGGTGGTGCCGACGATGCCGAGGTCCACGAGCTTGCCGCGCGGCACGTCCTCGTGGACGGCCTCCATGCCCCAGTGGTGACCCTTGCCCGGCGCGTCCGTGGCGCGGGCCAGCGGGGAGCCGATCATGACCGAGTCCGCGCCGCACGCGATCGCCTTCGGCAGGTCGCCGGACCAGCCCACGCCGCCGTCGGCGATGACGTGCACGTACCGGCCGCCGGACTCGTCCATGTAGTCCCGGCGGGCCGCGGCCACGTCGGCGACCGCGGTCGCCATCGGAACCTGGATGCCCAGCACGTTGCGCGTGGTGTGCGCCGCGCCGCCGCCGAAGCCGACGAGGACACCCGCGGCGCCGGTGCGCATCAGGTGCAGCGCCGCGGTGTACGTGGCGCAGCCGCCGACGATGACCGGGACGTCGAGCTCGTAGATGAACTGCTTGAGGTTCAGCGGCTCGGCCGCGCCCGAGACGTGCTCGGCGGAGACCGTCGTGCCGCGGATGACGAAGATGTCCACGCCTGCGTCGACCACGGCCTTGGAGAACTGCGCGGTCCGCTGCGGGGAGAGTGCTGCGGCGGTGACCACGCCCGAGTCGCGCACCTCCTTGATGCGCTGCCCGATCAGCTCTTCCTTGATCGGGGCGGCGTAGATCTCCTGCAGACGGCGCGTCGCGGTCGCCTCGTCCATCTCCGCGATCTCGTCGAGCAGCGGCTGCGGGTCCTCGTACCGGGTCCACAGGCCCTCGAGGTTGAGGACGCCGAGACCGCCCAGCTCGCCGATGCGGATCGCGGTCTGCGGCGATACGACCGAGTCCATGGGAGCGGCCAGGAAGGGAAGCTCGAAGCGGTAGGCGTCGATCTGCCAGGCGATCGAGACCTCCTTCGGGTCCCGGGTGCGCCGGCTCGGTACGACGGCGATGTCGTCGAACGCGTACGCCCTGCGGCCGCGCTTGCCGCGCCCGATCTCGATCTCAGTCACGATGTGTGGCCTTTCCCTCTACGTCTGCGCCTACCAGTATCCCCGACACAAGCGTGAGGGGCGGTTCCGGCCACATGCCGGAACCGCCCCCACGCGTCGCGCTCTGTTACTTCCTGCTGTAGTTCGGCGCCTCGACGGTCATCTGGATGTCATGCGGGTGGCTCTCCTTGAGGCCCGCCGACGTGATCCGGACGAACCGGCCGTTCTCCTGGAGCTCCGGAACGGTGCGGCCGCCGACGTAGAACATCGACTGGCGCAGTCCGCCGACCAGCTGGTGCACGACCGCGGAGAGCGGGCCGCGGTAGGGCACCTGACCCTCGATGCCCTCGGGCACGAGCTTCTCGTCGGAGGCGACACCCTCCTGGAAGTAGCGGTCCTTGGAGAAGGAGCGCTGCTCACCGCGGGACTGCATGGCGCCGAGCGAACCCATGCCGCGGTACGACTTGAACTGCTTGCCGTTGATGAAGAGCAGCTCGCCCGGAGACTCCTCGCAGCCGGCGAGCAGCGAGCCGAGCATCACCGTGTCGGCGCCGGCGACCAGCGCCTTGGCGATGTCTCCGGAGTACTGCAGGCCACCGTCGCCGATGACCGGGACGCCCGCCGCCTTGGCGGCGAGGGATGCCTCGTAGATCGCGGTGACCTGCGGGACGCCGATGCCGGCCACCACGCGGGTGGTGCAGATGGAGCCCGGGCCGACACCGACCTTGATGCCGTCCACACCGGCGTCGATCAGCGCCTGGGCGCCGTCACGGGTGGCGACGTTGCCGCCGATGACATCGACGGAGGCGTTCGACTTGATCTTGGCGACCATCTCGCCGACCAGGCGGGAGTGGCCGTGCGCGGTGTCGACGACGATGAAGTCGACGCCCGCCTCGATCAGCGCCTGGGCGCGCTCGAAGGCGTCGCCGGCGACACCGACGGCCGCGCCGACGAGCAGGCGGCCTTCCTTGTCCTTGGCGGCGTTCGGGTACTTCTCCGCCTTGACGAAGTCCTTGACCGTGATCAGGCCCTTGAGGATGCCCGAGTCGTCGACCAGCGGCAGCTTCTCGATCTTGTGGCGGCGCAGCAGCTCCATGGCGTCCACGCCGGAGATGCCGACCTTGCCCGTGACCAGCGGCATCGGGGTCATGACCTCGCGCACCTGGCGGCTGCGGTCCGTCTCGAAGGCCATGTCGCGGTTGGTGACGATGCCGAGCAGCTTGCCCGCCGCGTCGGTCACCGGGACACCGCTGATGCGGAACTTGGCGCAGATCGCGTCGGCCTCACCGAGCGTCGCGTCGGGGTGCACCGTGATCGGGTCGGTGACCATCCCGGACTCGGAGCGCTTCACCAGGTCGACCTGGTTGGCCTGGTCGGCGATCGAGAGGTTGCGGTGGAGGACACCCACGCCGCCCTGACGCGCCATGGCGATCGCCATGCGGGACTCGGTGACCTTGTCCATCGCCGCGGAGAGCAGCGGGATGTTCACCCGCACGTTCTTGGAGATGTACGAGGAGGTGTCGATCTGGTCGGGCGCCATGTCGGACGCGCCAGGCAGCAGCAGCACGTCGTCGTAGGTCAGCCCGAGTGTCGCGAATTTCTCGGGCACTCCGTCGACGTAGACAGTCATGACACCTTCCCCAAATGGCCTTGATCGGTGCGGATGTCCATGCTAACGGGCCTCGACGGTGTCTCATTCCACGATCAAGATCAGAGAGCAGCTTTGGACGTTCGTACGTGTACGTGAGGGCCATCGGCCCTCTCCGACCCTTACTGCTCGGCCAGTGCGCGCAGGCGGCTCAGCGCGCGGTGCTGCGCCACCCGCACGGCCCCCGGCGACATGCCGAGCATCTGCCCGGTCTCCTCGGCGGTCAGGCCGACCGCCACCCGCAGCACCAGCAGCTCCCGCTGGTTCTCCGGCAGATTGGCGAGGAGCCTCTTGGCCCACTCGGCGTCGTCGCTGAGCAGCGCACGTTCCTCCGGGCCCAGGGAGTCGTCGGGCCGCTCCGGCATCTCGTCGGAGGGAACGGCCGTCGACCCCGGGTGCCGCATCGCGGCCCGCTGCAGATCGGCGACCTTGTGTCCGGCGATGGCGAAGACGAAGGCCTCGAACGGTCTTCCGGTGTCCTTGTAGCGCGGCAGCGCCATCAGGACGGCGACGCAGACCTCTTGTGCGAGGTCTTCGACGAAGTGGCGAGCATCACCGGGCAACCGGCTCAGCCGCGTACGGCAATAGCGCAGGGCAAGGGGGTGGACGCGCGCCAGAAGGTCGTGCGTCGCCTGCTCGTCGCCCTCGACGGCACGGTGAACGAGTGCACCGATCACCGTGGTCTCGTCGTCGCGCATCGCTCCATGGTGCCTTGACGCCTGAGGATTCGCGGCACCGCGTCCGTAGTTGTGCACCGAAGCGTTATGAGCAGGTGCGCCGGAACTCATCTCCTGCGCCCTCCCCTCCCGCTCGATCGACTCGTCCCCGAGGAACTCCACACCTCAAGGATGCGGCATCCCGCGCGGAAGTGACACAAGCTGCTCCGCAGCGGGGCTCAAGCCGCTCCCGCCACGGGGCCACACGCTGCTGCCGCAGCGGGACACGAGGGCCGCCGCGGCAGGGCTTCGACTAGCGGACCAGGCCCCAGCGGAAACCGAGAGCGACAGCGTGCGCCCGGTCCGACGCACCCAGCTTCTTGAACAGACGACGGGCGTGGGTCTTGACGGTGTCCTCGGAGAGGAAGAGCTCGCGCCCGATCTCCGCGTTCGACCGGCCGTGGCTCATGCCCTCGAGCACCTGGATCTCGCGGGCGGTGAGCGTCGGCGCCGCACCCATCTCGGCCGACCGCAGCCGGCGCGGGGCGAGCCGCCAGGTCGGGTCGGCGAGCGCCTGGGTGACCGTGGCCCGCAGCTCGGCGCGCGAGGCGTCCTTGTGCAGGTAGCCACGGGCGCCCGCGGCGACCGCGAGCGCGACACCGTCCAGGTCCTCGGCGACGGTGAGCATGATGATGCGGGCGCCGGGGTCCGCGGACAGCAGCCGGCGGACGGTCTCCACGCCGCCCAGACCGGGCATGCGTACGTCCATCAGAATCAGGTCCGAGCGGTCCGCGCCCCAGCGGCGGAGGACTTCCTCGCCGTTGGCCGCGGTGGTCACGCGCTCCACGCCGGGCACGGTCGCGACCGCGCGGCGAAGCGCCTCTCGGGCAAGCGGGGAGTCGTCGCAGACGAGGACGGATGTCATGGCCGCCCTCCGCAGCTGATGCGCGTCACCTTGAGCCTCCAGGGCTGGTACGTATCGTCACCTGTGCGGTTGACACCCTCGGACACCTGCCCGAGCGCTTGTTCCTTCAACCGCCTCCGCACTCTCAACGACGGTCACTCGAAAGAGTTACGGGTCGGACGGCCGCCTTCGGCACTCTACGTGAGGGGCCGTACGCGGAGGAGAGCGACGCGGGCGATCCATCCATCATCGGAAGCTATGCCCCATTTAGCGGGATTTCTTCCCTTTTTGCGGTGTCTGTGGCTAGATTCGCAATGAGTCATATTTACATCTACTAAGACAGTAGTTGTACGGTCGGATCGAACCCGCGAAAGCGGGTACGCGAGACCCCGCGGGGGGTGAAGGGCCCCCGGTTCATCAGCCATCCACCCGCCCACCTATCCGTTCGACACGGTTGACACGGTTACAAGGGGACAAGCGCAATGGCAGATTTCTCCCGCCTTCCCGGACCCAACGCCGATCTTTGGGACTGGCAACTCCTCGCGGCCTGCCGCGGAGTCGACAGCTCCCTGTTCTTCCACCCCGAGGGAGAACGCGGCGCGGCACGGAGTGCGCGTGAGAACTCGGCGAAAGAGGTCTGCATGCGGTGCCCTGTACGCGCGGAGTGCGCGGCACACGCACTCGCCGTGCGGGAGCCCTACGGCGTCTGGGGCGGCCTCACCGAGGACGAACGCGAAGAACTCATGGGACGAGCCCGCAACCGCCTGATCACGGCATCGGCCACGGCATCGAGTTCGGCAGGCGTGGGGCGCGCCTGAAGACCTGAAGGAACGTTTCTGCACGTCAGGGGAACGGAGCCGGGACCGCCTCCCACCCGGCGCCGACGGAGCCGCGCCACGCGCGATCCGGGACGTGCGGCACGGATGACGGCCGTACGTCCACGGACGGCCGGCGGTACGCGGGTGCGTCACGCCGGTGTGGTCACTACGCGCGCGTGGCCGCGCGGGTCAGTTCGTCCAGAGTGGCCGCGACGGCCGGGACCTGCGCCAGGTCCGGGAGTGTGAGGGCGACGATCTCGCGCTCGACAGCCGGCTCCACCGTCACGGTGCGCGCCCCCTTGGGGCGTACGGACTCGATGGCGAGCGCCGGGAGGACGGCCACGCCCAGGCCGGCACCGACGAGCCCGACCACGGCCGGGTAGTCGTCGGTCGCGAAGTCGATGCGCGGGGTGAACCCCGCCTCCTCGCAGACGTCCACGAGTTGACGGCGGCAGCGCGGGCAGCCCGCGATCCAGGGCTCGTCGGCGAGTTCGGCGATGCCCACCGATTCGGCGTCGGCCAGCCGGTGCCCGTCGGGGACCAGGCCGACCAGACGGTCGGCGAGCAGAGGGCGGACGACGAGGTCGTTCCACTCGTCCGGGCCCGCCCCGTAGCGGAAGGCGAGGGCCACGTCGCAGTCACCCTCGCGGAGCATCTCGACCGAGCGCGGCGGCTCCGCCTCCACCAGCGAGACGCGGGTGCCCGGGTGCGCCGCGCGCAGGGCGGCGAGGGCCGTGGGGACCAGGGTGGAGCTGCCACTGGGGAAGGACACGAGGCGGACCCGGCCGGCGCGCAGACCCGCGATGGCGGCCACCTCCTCCTCCGCCGCCGTGAGGCCCGCGAGGATGCCGGAGGCGTGCCGGACCAGGGCCTCGCCCGCCTGGGTGAGCCTCATCTCGCGGCCGGTCCGGATCAGCAGGGGCGTTCCCGCCGAGGATTCCAGCGCCTTCATCTGCTGGCTCACCGCGGGCTGGGTGCAGCCGAGTTCGCGCGCGGCCGCGGAGAAGGAGCCGGTCGCGGCGACGGCGCGCAGGACGCGGAGATGGCGGGCCTCGATCATAGGTCGAGCATAAGCGATGCTTGGGATTGGCGGCGAATATCCATTCCTTCCTTTGAGTGTGGTCGCTTAGGGTGCCCCTCATGAAGCTGCTGAGCGTGAACGCCGGACGGGCCAGGGCCGTGGACTACACCGACGCCGCGTCGGGGATGACGGGGATCGACAAGCGACCGGTCGAGGGGCCGGTGCGGGTGGAGTCTCCCGGCGAGCGCGGCGCCGGGGCGAGCGGGGTCGCCGGGGACGTGGTGTGCGACCTGCGGTTCCACGGCGGTGAGGATCGAGCCGTCTACGCCTTCGCGCGGGAGGACATCGACCTCTGGGAGCGGGAGCTGGGCCGGTCTCTGGCCAACGGTTCCTTCGGCGAGAACCTGACCACGCTGGGGCTCGACGTCAACGGGGCTCTGATCGGCGAGCGTTGGCGGGTCGGCCCTGACCTGGTCCTCGAAGTGACGGGTGGTCGCATTCCCTGTCGTACGTTCGCCGGGTTCCTCCAGGAGCAGGGCGGCGAGGTGCAGGGCTGGGTCCGCCGCTTCACCCAGTCGACCGCCGGCCCGGGCGCGCTGCTGCGTGTGATCGAGCCGGGCGAGGTGCGGGCCGGCGACGCGATGTCGGTCGTGCACCGGCCGGCGCACGAGGTCACGGTCGCGCTGCTGCACCGGGCCGCGACCACCGAGCGCGCGCTGTTGCCGAGCACGCTCGCCGCGGCCGAGTGGATGGAGTCGGGCCTGCTCGAACTCGCTCGTACGTACGCGGAGAAGTACGGAACCGTCGCGTAACCGGCGGCTGGGCCTCGGGGATGCCCCCGAGGAGGGATCAGGGGCGTTTCGGGGCGGTCCAGGGGCCGTCCCCGATGTGTGCGCCGGGGGCGGAACGGGAGGCTGTTCGCATGTCTCGTCTCAAGCGCGTTCTCATCGTTCTCGGGTCGATCGCCGCGGTGCTGATCTCGGCGATCGGCAGTGGTTTCCTGTGGCTCCGCTCGGGCGCGAAGGCGTCCACGGTGGGCTCGGCGGAGTTCCCGCGCGAACTGGGGATACCGCCGCTCGCCCCCTCGACCGGGCGCTCGGACGCCACGCGGGTCTTCGACCTGACGACGCGGGCGGGGCGGAAGGAGTTCCGGCCCGGGAAGCCTCGTGGGGAAGGGGCGGCGGGCAGAGAAGGCCCGTACGCCACACCCGCACGCGGGGCACTAACGTGCCGCGTATGACGACTGCACTGATTACGGGCGCCACCGCGGGGATCGGGGCCGCCTTCGCGCGGAAGCTGGCGGCGGACGGTCACGACGTGGTGCTCGTGGCCCGCGATGTGAAGAGACTGCGGGAGCAGGCGACCGAGCTGCACGACCAACACGGCATCGAGGCCGAGGTCCTGGCGGCGGATCTGTCCGAGGAGAAGGGGATCGCGGCCGTGGAGGCCCGGCTGTCCGATGCGAGACAGCCGGTGGATCTGCTGGTGAACAACGCCGGTTTCGGCAACAAGGGCCGGTTTCTCGAAGTGTCCATGGCCGACGAGTTGAAGATGCTCACGGTGCACTGCGAGGCGGTGCTGCGGCTGACGTCCGCGGCGGCGGGGTCCATGCGTACGCGCGGCAGGGGTGGGGTGGTGAACGTGGCCTCGGTGGCGGCGTTCGTTCCCCGTGGCACGTACGGGGCGTCGAAGGCGTGGGTCGTGCAGTTCACCCAGGGCGCGGCGCGCGATCTCGCGGGCTCGGGCGTGCGGCTGATGGCGCTCTGCCCGGGGTTCGTCCGGACGGAGTTCCACGAGCGGGCCGGGATGGGGACGGACAACATCCCGGGCTGGATGTGGCTCGACGCGGACAAGCTGGTCGCGACGGCGCTGGGCGACCTGGCGAGGGGGAAGACGCTGTCCATCCCGGACCCCCGTTACAAGGCGCTGATGGGCGTGGTGAAGCTGGCGCCCCGCGGCCTGCTCGGCGGCTTGTCCTCCAAGGCCGGCCGCGCGTACGGACCGAAGTAGGGGGACGGCAGGAGGGGGTACGGCGGGAGGGAGTACGGCGGGAGGGAGTACGGCGGCTTCTCACAGATCCTGCGGATCGAGGGCGAGTTCGGCCGTGGTGCCGTCCTGCCAGGTCACCTGGATCGTGCGGCCGGAGACCTGGACGGTCGCGAGGGTGGTGACGGGGGCGGGGCTCGGCTCGGCGGTGAGTGAGGCGAGGGCCACGAAGAGGGTTTCGGGGCCCCGGGTTGCGCCGTACAGGGCGGCGGTGCGGGTGTGCGGGCCGCCCTGCAGGGTGGCGCCGGTGGCGAGTGCCGTGTTCTCGGTGGGGGCGGTGGCCGGCGGATAGCCGTGGACCGGATGGAGCTGGGCGGTGGGGCCGTCGGGGGTGACGGCCCAGCCGGTCTGGCGTACGGGAGTCCCGTCGGGGGCTCCGATGACGAGGTGGGCGCGGACCTCGGCGCGGCCGTGGACGAGGGTCGCGGAGAGGACCCGGGTACCGGGGAGCGGGGTGTGCAGGGAGGCGGCCCAGCCGGGGCCGGCACCCAGGGGGGTCGCGGGGCCGCGGCGGGTGACCCTGCCGTCGAGGACCAGGGCGAAGTGGTTGTCGGGCTGGTCGGGCGGGGTGGTGGGGCCGGTGCGGGTCGAGTAGGCGTAGCGGGCGTAGCCGGAGTCGTCGTCGCCGGACGGGTCGCTGCTCACATGGTTGCTGCCGTGATTGTGGAGGCGGACGAGTCCGTCGGCGGCGGTGGACTGGATGAGCAGGCCGGCCGGGGCGGCGGTGCGCACGGTGTCGGCGCGCTCGGCGGGGAGGGGTTCTTCCCGGTCGGTCCAGGCCGGGTGGTCGGCGGGGAGGAGGAGGCCGAGGAAGCCCTTGGAGGCCCAGTACGGGGAGGCGGGTCCGGAGTAGCTCTGCACGGCCGGGGCGTACGGGCCGTGCCAGCCGAGGGTGAGCAGGCCGCGTTCGTCGGTGGCGCCCCGGTCCAGGAAGTACCGGAGCGCGCCGGAGGCGAGGCGGCGGGTGGCGCCGGGGGTGAGCGGGGTGTGTCCGGTGAGCGCTCCGAGCCAGGGGGCGGCTGCCGCGGCGAAGCGGTAGGTGAGGGAACGGCCGTACGGGAGGGGGGCGCCCTTGGCGTCGAAGAGGTGGAGGTGGTCGTCGAGGTGGCGACGCAGGCGGGGGCCGTAGCGGTCGAGGAGGTCCTGGTCGCCGGAGAGGTGGGCGTGGAGGACGGGGTAGAGGTGCAGGGCCCAGGCGTTGTAGTGGTCGAAGGCGCGGTTGTCGCCGTCGCTGTACCAGCCGTCGCCGAGGTACCAGTTCTCGATGCGGCCGAGGGAGCGGTCGATGGTGGCGGCGGCGCGGTCGGTCTCGATGCCGGCGTCCTGGAGGAAGCCGGCGACGGTGAGGCCGAAGAGCCACCAGTTGTTGTCGACCGGGGAGGGCTCGAGCGCGGGGAGCAGCCAGTCGACGGCGCGCTGCCGGGTGCGGTCGTCGAGGGTGTCCCAGAGCCAGGGGCGGGTCAGGCGCAGACCGACGGCGACGGAGGCGGATTCGACGACGGCCTGGCGTACGTCGGTGAGGGGCGGCCAGGAGTCGGGACCGGTCGAGCCGGGCTCCTCGGTGCCGGCGGCGAGCCCCTCGGCGTAGCGGGGCAGGTGGCCGTACGGATCCGCCCCTCGGGCGCCCGCCACCCGGAGGGCGGCGAGGAGGAACGTGCGGGCGTGGCCTTCGAGGCCGTCGGAGCGGGTGCCGGACCAGCTGGGGCGGGGCCCGGGCAGGTCGAAGAGGCCGTGGCGGGGCGAGGCGTACGGCCTTACGGCGAGGAGAAGTCGGTCGGCGGTGTCCTCCCAGTGGGCGCGGGTCCAGCCGGTGAACGGGCTGAGCTCACGGTTCTCGGACGGCGTGGGCATGATGCTCCCTGCGGCGGACGTCTGCGTCGCCGGAATCATGGACGCGCCTCGATCGAACGTCAATGGATCTGGACCGAATGATCGAAACACTCTTCGATTCGATCATTCTGCATGAGAAGGTCGGACCACAAGGCCGGCGGCCCGCCGGACCACCAACCGCAAGGGGGAGACACGCCGTGCGCGAGAGTGCCGCCGAACGACACGACCGACTGCTGGCCCTGGTGCGCGAGCGCGGTACGGCGCGCGTCGCCGACCTGGCCACGCTGCTGGGGGTCTCCCCCGTCACCGCCCGCCGCGACGTCGAGGCGCTGGCGGCCAGGGGTCTGCTCGACCGCGTGCACGGCCAGGTCTCCTGGCCGGCGCGGTCCGAGAGCTCCGACGGGACCGATCGGACGGACCGGCCGGAGCGCCGGGGCGACCCGGGCGCCCGGCGCTCCGGCGAGGGGCTCGTGCTCGGACTGCTCGCGCCCTCCGCCACGTACTACTTCGCCGAGGTCATCCGGGGCGCGCACGAGGCCGCGGCACGTGCGGGGGCCCGGCTCGTGCTGCGGATCTCGGACTACCGCCCGGAGGAGGACCGCGCGCGCACCGAGGGCCTGCTCGCGGCGGGCGCCGAGGGCGTGCTCGTCGCCCCCGGCTGGCGAGGCCCGGAGGACCGGCTCGGGTACGGGGACTGGCTGGCCGAGCTGTCCGTGCCCGCGGTTCTCCTGGAGCGCCGGGCCGACCCCGGTACGCCCCTCGACGCTCTGGACCGGGTGGTGTCCGACCACGGCCACGGCGTCCTGCTCGCCCTGCGCCATCTGCTGGAGCTGGGACACGGCACCCCGCTGCTCGTGGCCCGCGGCGACAGCCCGACGGCTCTCGCGGTGCGCGCCGGGTACGCCGAGGCGCTGAACACCCTGGGCTTGGAGGCGCCCGGCCCGGTGATCGAATCCGTACCGGCCGACCAGGATCCGGAGGGTTTCGAGCGGGCGGTACGGGCTCTGCACGAGGCGGTGACCTCCGGCCGGGTGAGCGCGGCCCTGGTCCACAACGACGTGGACGCGATCGAGATCGTCCAGCGCCTGGCGGACCTGGGCGCGAAGGTGCCGGAGGACCTGGCCCTGATCGCGTACGACGACGAGGTCGCCGCGCTCGCCGACACCCCCCTCACGGCGGTCGCCCCGCCCAAGCGCCAGGTGGGGCGCCACGCCACGGAGTTGCTGATCGAGCGGCTGACGGAGGCCCCGGACGAGGAGGCGTCGCGGCGCCATCTGAGCCTGTTGCCTCGGTTGCGGGTGCGGTCCTCCTGCGGGGCTCCCCTGGGACCTCGCTCGGCCTGAGGGCTCACCCGCCAAGGGGCTCGCACCTCCTGATCGATCCGATCTTTTTTCGATCAATCAATCTTTCGCTCTTGACTTCGGTCATGAACGGTCACAGGATCACGGCCCATCACCCCTTGCCGCCGTCCTCAGGAGTTGTGCCGTGACCCGCAGTTGGAGCAGAGCATCCCGTGTCATAGCCGGCACCGCCACCGCCCTCGCCGTCCTCACGGCCTGTGGCGGCGGCGGTGACGACACGTCCGCCGGTTCGAAGGGGACCGACGGCAAGCCCGTGACCATCACCTTCTGGGGCTGGGCCAAGGGCTCCAAGGACGTGGTGGACGCGTTCAACGCCTCCCACTCGAACATCCAGGTGAAGTTCGAGGAGATCCCCTCCGGCACCGCCGGCGGCTACGCCAAGATCTCCAACGCCGTGAAGGCGGGGAACGCCCCGGACCTCGTGTCCATCGAGTACCCCTCCCTCCCCGAGTTCGTCAGCTCCGGCGCCCTGCAGGACATCGGTGACGAGTTCACCGAGGCGGACCGGGGCAAGCTGCTGCCGCAGTCCGTCGGTCTGACCACCCTCGGCGGCAAGACCTGGGCCGTCCCCTTCGACGCCGCGCCGCAGGTCTTCTACTACCGCAAGGACCTGTTCGAGAAGCACAACATCGAGGTCCCCCGGACCTGGGACGCCTTCAAGACCGCGGCGGAGAAGGTGAAGAAGGCCGACGCCAAGGTCCGGATCGGCACGTTCTTCCCCGACGACCCGACCACCTTCGAGGCGATGGCCTGGCAGGCCGGCGCCCAGTGGTTCAAGGCGGAGAACGACACCTGGAAGATCAACACCACGGACGCGGCCACCACCAAGGTCGCCGCCTACTGGCAGGGTCTTCTCGACGCCGGCCTCGTCCACAAGAACGCCTCGTTCAGCCCCGAGTGGACCGGCTCGCTCAAGAACGGCACGACCATCGGCTACCTCGGCGCGTCCTGGGGCGCCGGCGTCCTCAAGGGCACCCTGCCCGAACAGAGCGGCAAGTGGGCCGTGGCGCCCATCCCGACCTGGGACGGAAAGCCCGCGAGCGGCATGCTCGGCGGAACCTCCTTCGCCGTGACGAAGGACAGCGAGAAGAAGGCGGCGGCCGTCGAGTTCGCCGAATGGATGGCCACCACCGAGGCCGGCGTCAAGGCCCGTATCGCCTCCGGCACCTCCAGCGCCTTCCCCGCCGCGAGCGCACTGCGCCCCGTCGCCAAGGCGGCGTTCGACGCGAGCTTCTACGGCGGCCAGGACATCTACGCCCTCTTCGAGCAGGCCGGTTCCTCCATCAACGAGAACTGGGCCTGGGGACCGACCACCGGCACCACCAACACGACCATCAAGGACCAGTTCGGCAAGATCTCCCAGGGCGGCCCGACGATCGCCGACGCGATCAGGACCGGTCACCAGGCCACCGTCACCGAGCTGTCCAAGCGCGGTCTGAAGGTCGAGGGCTGACCGAATGAACGCCCGCACCCGTGCCGCAGCGTTCCTGCTGACCCCGTTCTTCGCCCTGTTCCTCGCGGTGATGGTCGTGCCGATCGGATACGCGGTCTGGCTCAGCCTGTTCACCGAGAAGCAGTCCGGGCTGGGCTTCGGAGGCACCGAGACCGTCTTCACCGGACTCGACAACTACACCGCGGCGCTGGGTGACCGGGCCTTCCGCGAGGGCTTCGGCGTACTGCTCGGATACTGCCTGTTCTACATTCCGCTGCTGCTCGCCGGGGCCCTCGGCCTCGCCCTGCTGCTCGACTCGGCGCTCGCCCGCGCCCGCCGCTTCTTCCAGCTCGCGCTCTTCCTCCCGCACGCCGTCCCCGGCATCATCGCCGCGCTGATCTGGGTCTACCTCTACACACCCCAGCTCAGCCCGGTCGTCGAGGCCATGGAGGCCGGCGGCATCGGCTTCGACTTCTTCTCACCCGAGGGCGCCCTGCCCTCCGTGGTCAACATCGCGCTGTGGGAGTGGCTCGGCTACAACATGGTGATCTTCTACGCCGCGCTGCAGGCGATCGACCGCTCCGTCCTGGAGGCGGCCACCGTCGACGGCGCCGGCTCCTGGCGAATCGCCTTCAGCATCAAGATCCCGCTGATCCGCGCCTCGCTCGTGATGGTCGGGCTCTTCACCGTCATCGGCTCGCTGCAGCTGTTCACAGAGCCGCTGATCCTCAACAAGGGAACGGGCTCCGCCGTCACCTCGACCTGGACGCCGAACATGTACGCGTACACCGCGGCCTTCGACCGCAACGACTACGGGCTCGCGGCCGCGGCCTCCGTCCTCCTCGCCCTGACCGCCGCGTTGCTGTCCTTCGGCGTGACCCGCCTGACCGGCCGTCGGAAGGGAAAGACAGCATGACCCACCGGCCCCAGAGCGCCTGGCTCTCCAAGTCCGCCGTGAACGGAGCGCTCGTCCTCGCCGTCGTCTACATGCTCTTCCCGCTCGTCTGGCTGGTGACCGCGGCCACCAAGGACGCGGGCGGGCTGCTCGCCGGCAACGCCTTCTCCTTCGAGGGCTTCGACCTCGGCGGCAACCTGAGCCGCCTCGCCGAGTACAACGACGGCATCTACGTCCACTGGTACGTCAACAGCCTGCTGTACGCGGGAGTGGGCGCCCTCGCCTGCTCGCTGATCAGCGTCGCGGCGGGCTACGCCTTCGACAAGTACCAGTTCCGCGGCAAGGAGAAGCTCTTCGGCCTCGTGCTCCTGGGCGTGCTCGTACCCACCACGGCGCTCGCCCTGCCCATGTACCTCCTCGCCAGCGAGGTGGGCATCGTCAACACCTACTGGGCCGTGCTGATCCCCGTGCTGGTCAACCCCTTCGGGGTCTACCTCTCGCGGGTCTTCAGCTCCGGCTACATCCCCGACGAGGCCCTGGAGGCCGCGCGTATCGACGGCGCGGGCGAGCTCCGCACCTTCTGGTCGATCGGTCTGCGCATGATCATGCCGGGCTTCGTGACCGTCTTCCTCTTCCAGTTCACCGCCATCTGGAACAACTTCTTCCTCCCCCTGGTGATGCTCTCGGACCAGAAGCTCTTCCCGCTGAGCCTCGGGCTGTACGCATGGAACAGCAACGCCCACGCGGAACCCGACTACTACCCCCTCGTCGTCACCGGGTCCCTGCTGGCCGTCGTCCCCCTCGTCGTCGCCTTCGTCTCCCTGCAGCGCCACTGGAAGGCCGGTCTGACCGCCGGCAGCGTCAAGTGAGGAGCCCGGGTCCCACGATGCACCCCGCCACCGACCATCGCCCCGCGCTCCTGCTCTCCATGGGCCGCGGCATCGCCGAGCGGCTTCTGACGGACGCCCACCGCGCCCGCCTCGCCGCCCTCACCCGTACCGACCCGGCCCTCGTCGCCCACGACCTGACGACACCCACGCCAGAGGTCGCCGCCGCTCTCGCCGAGGCGGAGATCCTGCTCACCTGCTGGGGCGCGCCGCCCCTGACCGCCGACGTCCTGGACCGCGCCCCGCGCCTGCGGGCCGTCGTCCACGCGGCCGGCTCGGTCAAGCACCATGTGACGGAAGCCTGCTGGGACCGGGGCCTCACCGTCACCTCGGCCGCGGCGGCCAACGCGCTGCCCGTCGCCGAGTACACCCTCGCCGCGATCCTCTTCGCGGGGAAGCAGGTGCTGCACGCGGCCCTGCGGTACGGGGAGACCCGCGCCGACGGCACGTGGACGGCCGAGTCGGCGGCCTGGGGCAACTACCGGCGGACGGTGGGCCTGATCGGCGCCTCCCGGATCGGCCGCCGGGTCATCGAGCTGCTCCGGCCCTTCGACTTCGAGGTGCTGCTCTACGACCCGTACGTGACGGTCCCCGAGGCCCGCGCCCTCGGGGTGGAGCCGGTGGGCCTCGACGAGTTGTGCGCCCGGAGCACGATCGTCTCGGTGCACGCCCCTCAACTGCCCTCCACGCACCGGATGATCGGCGAGCGCCAGCTGGCCCTGATGCCTGACGGCGCCACGCTGGTCAACACGGCGCGCGGCTCCCTGATCGACGAGACCGCGCTCCTCCCCCACCTCACATCGGGCCGCCTCCACGCGGTCCTGGACGTCACGGACCCGGAGCTCCCGCCCCCGGACTCACCGCTGTGGACCCTGTCCAACGTCCTTCTCACCCCGCACGTGGCGGGCTCCCTGGGCAACGAACTCCACCGCATGGCGGACCACGCGCTGGAGGAGGTGGCGCGGTACGGGCGGGGGGAGCCGTTCGCCGACCCGGTACGGCCGTCGGATCTGACGCGGTCGGCGTAGGGCGTGGTCGCCGGTCACGACGCCCCCGCGTCTCCGCCGACCGCCACCGGCCGCGTCCCCCGCGCCTGCTGCGTGCCCCTCATGCCGCCAGGGCGCCCGCAGGCCCTGGTTCTAAACTGGAAGGGTCCCACCCGGTCCGGGAGGCGCCATGACATTCGTACAGATAATCGATTGCAAGACCAGTCGGTTCGACGATCTGAACCGGCTCATGGACAAGTGGGTCGAGCAGACCCAGGGCAAGCGGACGGCCACCCACAGCGTCATCGGCAAGGATCGCTCCGACTCGGACCATCTCGTGGAGATCGTCGAGTTCCCGTCGTACGAGGTGGCGATGACGAACTCGCAGCTTCCCGAGACGGACCGCATCTTCCGCGAGATGGTCGCGCTGTGTGACGAGATGCCGACCTTCACCGACCTGGACATCGTCCGGGACATGCAGCTCTACAAGAGCACCTCCCGCCGGTTCTTCGAGCTGCTCGCCTCCGAGGGCGAGCTCCCGCCGCTCGACGAGGTCCTCGTGGAGGGCTATCACGACCACGATCCGACCAATGAGCAGGACCCGATCGGCATGGACGCGGTCCGCCGCCAGATGGAGATGTGGCGGGGTGGTTTCGACTTCGACTTCACCGTCAACGACCAGATCGCCGAGGGCGACCGCGTGTGCACCCGCTGGACCTGGGTGGGCACGCACACCGGCGATTTCATGGGGCTCCAGCCCACCGGTATGAGGGTCTCCATGACCGGCACGACCATCCACCAGTTCCGCCAGGACGGCAAGATCGCCGAGGGGTGGTGGCAGTACGACCTGCTCGGGCTCATGGGGCAGCTCGGCGCCGTGGAGGTGTAGGACTTCCGGAGCGAGCACCCGGGAGAACGCCCGGAGAGAGATCCGAGGGATCCGGTACGAACGACACCGAGGCCCGGTGTCCCCGCGACGGGGACACCGGGCCTCGGTGATCGATCAGAGGTGCCTCAGTGGGAGTGGCCGTGACCGTGGCCGTGGCCCGCGTCCGCCGGCTCCTCTTCCTTCTTCTCCACCACGAGGGTCTCGGTGGTGAGGAGGAGGGAGGCGATCGAGGCGGCGTTCTCCAGCGCGGAGCGCGTCACCTTCACCGGGTCGATGACGCCGGCCTTGACCAGGTCGCCGTACTCGCCGGTCGCGGCGTTGAAGCCCTGGCCCTTCTCGAGCTCCGCCACCTTGGAGGTGATGACGTAGCCCTCGAGGCCGGCGTTCTCGGCGATCCAGCGCAGCGGCTCGACGGCGGCGCGGCGGACGACGGCGACACCCGTGGCCTCGTCGCCGGTCTTGCCGAGGTTGCCCTCGAGGACCTTGACGGCGTGGACCAGAGCGGAGCCACCACCGGAGACGATGCCCTCCTCGACCGCGGCGCGGGTCGCGGAGATGGCGTCCTCCAGACGGTGCTTCTTCTCCTTCAGCTCCACCTCGGTGGCGGCGCCGACCTTGATCACGCACACGCCGCCGGCCAGCTTCGCGAGGCGCTCCTGGAGCTTCTCGCGGTCCCAGTCGGAGTCGGTGGACTCGATCTCGGCCTTGATCTGGTTGACGCGGCCCTGCACGTCCTCGGAGTTGCCGCCACCGTCGACGATGGTGGTGTCGTCCTTGGTGACGGTCACGCGGCGGGCGCTGCCCAGCACGTCCAGACCGGCCTGGTCGAGCTTGAGGCCGACCTCCTCGGCGATGACGGTGGCACCGGTGAGGGTGGCCATGTCGCCGAGCATCGCCTTGCGGCGGTCGCCGAAGCCGGGGGCCTTGACGGCCACGGCGTTGAACGTGCCGCGGATCTTGTTCACGACCAGGGTCGACAGGGCCTCGCCCTCGACGTCCTCGGCGATGATCAGGAGCGGCTTGGAGGAGCCGGCCTGGATGACCTTCTCCAGCAGCGGCAGCATGTCCTGGATCGAGGAGATCTTGCCCTGGTGGATCAGGATGTACGGGTCGTCGAGGACGGCCTCCATACGCTCCTGGTCGGTGACCATGTACGGGGACAGGTAGCCCTTGTCGAAGGCCATGCCCTCGGTGAAGTCGAGCTCCAGGCCGAAGGTGTTGGACTCCTCGACGGTGATGACACCGTCCTTGCCGACCTTGTCCATCGCCTCGGCGATGAGCTCGCCGACCTGCTGGTCCTGCGCGGAGAGCGCGGCCACGGCGGCGATGTCGGACTTGTCGTCGATCGGACGGGCGGTCGCGAGGAGCTCCTCGGACACGGCCTTGACCGCGGCGTCGATGCCCTTCTTCAGGGCGGCCGGGGAGGCGCCGGCGGCGACGTTGCGCAGACCCTCGCGGACGAGCGCCTGGGCGAGCACGGTGGCGGTGGTGGTGCCGTCACCCGCGATGTCGTTGGTCTTGGTCGCCACCTCCTTCACGAGCTGGGCGCCGAGGTTCTCGTACGGGTCGTCGATCTCGACCTCGCGGGCGATCGTGACACCGTCGTTGGTGATGGTGGGGGCGCCGAACTTCTTGTCGATGACGACGTTGCGGCCCTTGGGGCCGATCGTCACCTTGACCGTGTCGGCAAGCTTGTTGACGCCGCGCTCAAGGGCGCGACGGGCGTCCTCGTCGAACTTCAGGATCTTCGCCATGGGAGCGATTCAGCCCTCTCGGATTTCGTGGTGAAACTGGTGAAACGAACTGCGCCCCGGACGCCCGGTGCGGGGTCAGGGGCGCAGCTCAAAGCATCGCTTCAGTACTTCTCAGTACTTCGGTGAATTACTTCTCGACGATCGCGAGCACGTCGCGAGCCGAGAGGACGAGGTACTCCTCGCCGCTGTACTTCACCTCGGTGCCGCCGTACTTGCTGTAGAGCACGATGTCGCCGGTCTTCACGTCGAGCGGCAGGCGCTCGCCGTTCTCGAAGCGACCCGGGCCCACCGCGAGGACGACGCCCTCCTGGGGCTTCTCCTTCGCAGTGTCCGGGATGACCAGGCCAGAGGCCGTGGTCTGCTCGGCGTCGAGCGGCTGGACCACAATGCGGTCCTCGAGCGGCTTGATGGCAACCTTGGAGCTGGCGGTCGTCACGATCCGACCTCCCCCTTCGGAGATCTCACGGGGTTAACTGTCTGAGGTGGCGACCAGGTGGATCCGTCGTCGCGGGTGCCGGACCTGCCCGTCGCTGTGTTGGCACTCTCCAGTGGGGAGTGCCAGACCTGAGACTATGACCGCGATTAGCACTCGGTCAAGCGGAGTGCCAATTCAGTGCGATGTGGCGCCACGCCGCCGGTACGAGAACGGCGGCGCGGACCGGTTCGTTCCGGACGGGTTCGAGCTCCCGATCGCGCGCCTCCCGCGCCTCCCGGACCTCCCGTCGTTCCCGCGCCTCGCGCGGGTCCCGTCGTTCCCGCACCTCCCGCGCCTCCCGCGCCTCGCGCGCCTCCCGCGCCTCGCGCGGGTCCCCCAGGTCCCGCAGCCCTCCCGCCGCCTTTCGCCCCAGCCGTTCGATCGGATCCACCGACGACGCGCAACCCGTCGCCCCCAGGAGCGCGCCGGCGAGCGCGAGGCCGGACACCAGCCGGCGCGCCCGGATCACACGTAGTCCTCGAGCTTCGCGACCGCGTACCCCTTGGCCGTGATCGTCTTCATCACCCGCCGGACCATGTCCGCCATGGAGCCCTTCCAGTCGCCCTTGCCCCGGAAGTGCGTGAGCACGATGTCACCGGGGTGCAGGTCCCGGTCCCACTCGCGCCACTCCATCCGGTCGGGGAACGCCTCGGAGGCCCAGAGCGGCACCGCCTTGACCCCGCACGCCTTGGCCGCGCGCAGCGTGTCCTCGTTGTAGTTGCCGTAGGGCGGGCGGAAGAGCGGCGGCCGCTTCCCGTACCGCTTCTGGATGACGTCCTGCATCCCGCAGATCTCCCGCTTCTGCGCGGCGTACGAGAGCCCCGGCATGTAGCGGTGGTTGAGGGTGTGGTTGTGCAGGGAGACGCCCGCGTCCTGCATCTTCCGGAAGTAGCCGTAGTCCTCCTTGACGAGGTAGTCGCTGAGGAAGGCGCTGTACGGGATGCGCAGCTCGCTCATCATCCGCAGCAGCTCGGGGTCCTTCTCCGCGCCGTCGTCGATCGTGAGGAAGACGACCTTCTCCTTGGTCGGCACGGTGGTGAAGACCGGCGGCAGGCCCTCGCCATCGGTCTCGAACCCCTTCCGGGTGGTGATCTCCGGCTTCACGGCCGGCGGGGCCGGGGCCTCCAGCGGCGGCCGGTCCAGGCCCCACTTCTTGGCGGCGAGCGCGCGGGCGGCACGTTGCTCGCGGACCTTCTCCACGTACGCCTTGAGGGCGCCGGACGCCTCTTGTGCCTGCTCCCGGGGCTGCCCGGGAGCGGGCTTCACCTGCGAGCCGGCACCGCCCTCGGCCCCGACGGGCCCCGGGTCGCCGGGCGGTTCCGCACAGGCGGTCGCGAGGGCGGCGACGAGCAGCACCGCACCGACCGACCGGCGCAGCGGAAGGACGCGGAGAGCCCGAATGGAGCGCTTTTCTTCTTTTTGTCGTACTAGCTGCATGGCGTCGCATCCTGTCAGCGGCACCGCCTCCCGCCGCCCCGACACCGCCGCGCCGCGCACCACGTCCCCCGGCCGGCCCACACGGAACCAGGGCCCACAATGGGACGGGTGACCGACCTCGCCGCCTTCTCCGCCCTGCTCACCCCCGAGGGCCAGACGCTCCTCGCCGCCCTGCGCGACTACGACCCCGCCCAGGAACTGGCCGTCGCCTCCCGGCTGCGCCGCGAGCACCCCGCCGAACTGGTCACAGCGGCCCTCGGCCAGGCCCGGCTGCGGCAGCGCGCGGTCGCCAAGTTCGGCGCCGAGGACGCGTACCGGATGTACTTCACGCCGAACGGCGTCGAGCAGTCGACCCGGGCCTCGGTCGGCGCCTACCGGGCCGAACGGATGAGGGACCTCGGGGTGCGGAGCGTCGCCGACCTGTGCGGTGGGATCGGCGGGGACGCGATCGCGTTCGCCCGTGCCGGGATCTCCGTCCTGGCCGTCGACCGCGACCCGGCGACGGTCGAGGCCGCCCGCGCGAACGCCGAGGCGCTGGGCCTCGCCGACCTGATCGAGGTCCGCCGCGCGGACGTGACCGAGATCGACACCTCCCCGTACGACGCGGTCTTCGTCGACCCCGCGCGACGCGGAGGGCGCGGGCGGATCTTCGACCCCGAGGCGTACTCCCCGCCGCTCTCCTGGGCGGTCGAGGCCGCCCGCAAGGCCCCGCACGCGGCCCTCAAGATCGCCCCCGGCGTCCCGCACGAGGCGGTCCCGGAGGACGCCGAGGCCGAGTGGATCTCGGACGGCGGAGACGTCAAGGAGGCCGTGCTGTGGTTCGGCACCGAGCCCGGCGCCCGGCGCGCGACGCTCCTGCCCGCCGGCACGAGCCTGACCGGCCGTGGCCTGCCCGACCCGGCGCCCCGCCCGCTCGGCCGCTACCTCTACGAACCGGACGGCGCCGTCATCCGCGCCCACTTGGTCGCCGAGGTCGCCCAGGAGCTGGACGGCGGCCTGATCGACGAGACGATCGCGTACGTCACGGCGGACGAGCTCACGCCGACCCCCTACGCCACCGCCTACGAGATCACCGACGAGATCCCCTTCAACCTGAAGAGGCTGAAGGCCCTGCTGCGCGAGCGGGAGGTCGGCACGCTGACGGTGAAGAAGCGCGGCTCGGCGGTCGAACCGGAGGAGCTCCGCCGCAGGATCAAGCCGAAGGGCAAGAACTCCGCCACGGTCTTCCTCACTCGGGTCGCGGGCGCCCCGACGATGCTGATCGGCCGTCCGGCGCCTCGTCCGTAGCATCACCCGGCGCCTCGTCCGGAACATCACCCCGCGCCTCGTCCGACGAGTGACCCCGCGAGCCCTCCGGCGGGGTGACGATCCGGACCGCGAAGCGGTAATGGCGGATCGCCTTCACCAGCCCGGCCAGACCGGGGATCCACAGTCCGAGGGCGGCGCCCATGAGGTAGGCGACCGTTCCGTACCCGCCGAGTCCCGGCCCGACGAGCTCGGCGGGCGCCGCCAGAGAGACCCACAGCCCCACCGCGCAGAGCACGAAGGAGAGCACCAGCCAGGCGGCGCTGAGGACGGGTTCCCGCAGGCGGGCGTCGCCGACGGGGTCGTGGTCCAGGGCGGCCCACCGCAGCAGTCGGTCGTACGCCTCACGGTCGCGCCACACACCGCGGGCCAGGAAGAAGACGGCCGGGACCAGCACGCCCAGCCCGATCGCCACGAGGACGAGCACGAGCATCATCGAGATCGGGTCGATGACGTCCTCCATGGCGACGAGCCCGCCCCCGGCGAGCCCCCAGCCCAGCTGCAGGGTCGCGATCCACACCAGGAACACCGCGAGCCGCCCGCCGCCCAGCAGACGGCGGGTGAGCTCGCCCATCGCCCGCGCGCGGTCCGCGAGCCGGGCCTCCCGGCCGGGCCAGCTCTGTATCTCGGCGGGCGGAGGGGGAGGGGGAAGCGGGGTACGGCGTGACATGCCCCGAGACTACCGAGCGATCACTCCCCCGCCGCGCCGGCCTCGTCCGCGTCCCCGCCCCCGCCCCCGGCGGCCCCGGCCGCCACCCCGCCCGCCTGCCTTGCCCGTTGGCGCATCAGCTCCCGCTCGCGTGCGTTCCGGGTCAGCGAGGCCGCCCGCTCGAACTCCGCCCGCGCCTCCGCGGTGCGCCCCAGCCGCTCCAGCAGGTCGCCCCGTACGCTCGGCAGCAAGTGGTACTCCGCCAGGGCGGGTTCGCCGGCCAGGGCGTCGACGAGCGCGAGCCCCGCCTCCGGGCCCTGCGCCCTCGACACGGCGACCGCGCGGTTCAACTCGACCACGGGCGACGGCGCGACGGCCGCCAGCCGGCCGTACAGCGCCGCGATGGTCCGCCAGTCGGTCTCCTCGTACGTCAGCGCCTTCGCGTGACAGGCGGCGATGGCGGCCTGGAGGGCGTACGGCCCGTGGACGCCGCCGTCGGCCGCCCGTTCGAGGGCCGCGAAGCCCCGCCGGATCAGCGACCGGTTCCAGCGGCTCCGGTTCTGGTCGGCGAGCAGCACCGGCCGCCCGTCCGGGCCGGTCCGGGCCGCCGTCCGCGAAGCCTGGATCTCCAGCAGGGCGGCAAGACCGTGGACCTCGCTCTCCTCGGGCATGAGCCCGGCGAGCACTCTGGACAGCCGCAGCGCGTCCTCGCACAGCGCCGGCCGCAGCAGGTCGTCGCCCGCCGTGGCCGAGTACCCCTCGTTGAAGATCAGGTAGATGACCTCCAGGACGGATCCGAGCCGGTCCGCCCGCTCCTCCCCGTACGGCACCTCGAACTCCACCCCGGCCTTCGCCAGGGTGCGCTTGGCCCGCACGATCCGCTGGGCGACGGTCGGTTCCGGTACGAGGAAGGCGCGGGCGATCTCGTCCGTCCGCAGCCCGCCGACCAGTCGCAGGGTCAGCGCGGTCCGGGCCTGGGCGGAGAGCACGGGGTGGCAGGCGGTGAAGATCAGCCGCAGCAGGTCGTCGTCGATGTCGCCGGGCCCGGCCGGCTCCGGGTCGTACGTCTCCTCGGTCAGCTCGCGTCCCACCTCGGCGAGCTTGCGCGCGTACGTCTCACGGCGCCGTACGAGATCGACGGCGCGGTTCTTGGCGGCGGCCGTCAGCCAGGCGCCGGGCCGGTCCGGCACCCCCGTCCGCGGCCACTGCTCCAGGGCGGCGACGAGCGCGTCCTGGGCGATCTCCTCGGCGATGCCGACATCGCGCACGATCCTCGCCACGGCGGCGATGATCCGCGCCGACTCCATCCGGAAGACCGTCTCGACGGCGGCAGGGGCGGGTGCGGTCATGGATCCACCATGACAGCACCCGCCCCGGCGGTGCCTACATCTCTTCGATCTCGCGGACCTCGCAGGTCACCTTCCACTGCGGCGGGTGAATCTCCAGGAAGCGCTTCGACCACTCGACGGCCTCCGCCATGTCCCGGCACTGGGACATCGAGTAGCCGCCGACGACCTCCTTGGTCTCGGTGAACGGGCCGTCGGTGTAACTGATCTTCCCGTCCTCCCAGACGACCCGGGTGGACTCGGAGGTCGGCTTGAGGCCGGCCGTCTCCAGCATCACGCCGGCCTTCGTGATCTCCTCGAACAGCGCGCCCATGCGCTCCTCGAAGCCGGCGTCGGCCTCCTCCATCTGGAAGGCGCCCTCTTCGATGCGGACCAGCGTCAGGTAGCGGGGCATCGTGTTCTCCTCGGCGGTGCGGTGGCGGGGCCGTTCCCCGCCTCTCACTCCTACGTCGATCGGGCTCGGCCCGCATCGACACCACGCGGAGATTCTTTTCAAGATCTTTTACGGGAGGGGCCGCTCCGTCACACGTAGTCCTCCAGGCGGGCCACCGTGAAGCCCTGGTCCTGGATGTGGCGCAGCAGGTTGGCCGTCATCTCGGTCATCGTCGTGCCCTTGAGCTCGGACGGACCGCGGAAGTGCGCCAGGATGATGTCGCCCGGGTGCAGCTTCCTGTCGCCGCGCTGGTACTGCATGTTCTTGATCTGCATCGACTCGCGCCACAGCACGATCGCGTCCACCCCGCACTCCCCGGCGGCGGCGCGGGTGTCCTCGTTCCAGTTGCCGTACGGCGGGCGGAAGAGCCGCGGGGCCGTTCCGTACCGCTCCGCCAGTCTCGTCTGCTGGCCGCAGATCTCCCGGCGCTGGGCGGCCGGGCCGAGGGTGCGCAGGTTCGGGTGGGTGAGGGTGTGGTTGGCGACGCCGTGGCCGAGGTCGGCGAGCGGCTGGAAGTAGCCGTAGTCGGTGCGGATGGCGGAGTCGGTGAGGAACATCGTCACCGGGACCTTGAGGTCCTTCATCATCGCGACGAACTCCGGGTCCTTCTCGGCGCCGTCGTCGATCGTGATGAAGACGACCTTGTCCTTCGTCGGGATGTCGCTGATGACGGGGACGGGCCCGCCGGGCGGCCGCCGCACCGGCTTGGTCGTCGGAGGGGCGGGCGGGGCGGCGAGGGGCTTGAGGCCCCACTTCCGGTACGCGGCCAGGGCCCCGGCCGCCCGGTCGGGGGCGTTGCCGCGGGCCTGGGGGCCTTCCGACCGCGTCGCCGACGGCTTCGCCGGAGGCGGCGCCGTCTCCGGCTCCGCACCCGCCGAACCGCTGCACCCCGTCATGAGCAGGGCGGCGACGGTCAGCGCCGCCCAGGCCACGATCTTCTTGTCCACGCCGTGAGTCACGCCGTGAATGATGCGATAAAAGGCCCGCGGGTTGCCTCAGTCCACGGCCTCGAAACGCCAGCGATGCACCGGACGGGTGAGCAGGTCCGCCGCCGGCTCGGGCAGTTCGGGCAGTTCGGCGTCCAGCGCGGGCGCCTCCCACCAGGTCAGCACGAGCACCCGGTCCTGGGTGGCGCGGAAGGTCTCGCGGCGCAGCGGCTCGTACGCCAGCTCCTGTGCCCGCGCCCACTCCAGGAGTTCGGCGCCGCGGCCCTGCACCGCCCGCGCCTCCCACATCAGGGTGACCCTCATGAGTACAGGTTGTCCTTGCTGACCTCGTGGACGTGGTCGTGGTCGTGGCCGTGGTTGCCCGGCACGTGCGGGTCGGTGACCGGCAGGGAGGAGTCCGCCGACAGCTCCAGGTCGGAGGCCGGCCGGTTGCGGGCGACCATCTCGGCGCCGAGCGCCGCGACCATCGCGCCGTTGTCCGTGCACAGCCCCGGCCGCGGCACCCGCAGCCGGATCCCGGCGCGCTCGCACCGCTCCTCGGCCAGGGCCCGCAGCCGCGAGTTGGCCGCGACGCCGCCGCCGATCATCAGGTGGTCGACGCCCTCGTCCTTGCAGGCCCGGACGGCCTTGCGGGTCAGCACGTCGACGACCGCCTCCTGGAAGGAGGCCGCCACGTCCCGTACCGGCACCTCCTCGCCGGCCGCCCGCTTGGCCTCGATCCAGCGGGCCACGGCGGTCTTGAGGCCGGAGAAGGAGAAGTCGTACGCGGGGTCCTTGGATCCGGTCAGGCCGCGCGGGAAGGCGATCGCGTTCGGGTCGCCCTCCTTGGCGAGCCGGTCGATGACCGGGCCGCCGGGGAAGCCGAGGTCGAGGACACGGGCGATCTTGTCGAAGGCCTCGCCGGCCGCGTCGTCGATGGTGGCGCCCATCGGCCGGACGTCGGCGGTGATGTCGGGGGCGAGCAGCAGCGAGGAGTGACCGCCGGAGACGAGCAGCGCCATCGTCGGCTCGGGCAGCGGTCCGTGCTCCAGCTGGTCGACGCAGATGTGCGAGGCGAGGTGGTTCACGCCGTACAGCGGCTTGCCGAGCGCGTACGCGTACGCCTTCGCCGCCGAGACGCCGACGAGCAGGGCGCCCGCGAGGCCGGGTCCGGCCGTCACGGCGATGCCGTCGAGGTCGCGGGCGGAGACTCCGGCCGTCTTCAGGGCACGCTCGATGGTGGGGACCATCGCCTCCAGATGGGCGCGGGAGGCGATCTCGGGCACGACTCCGCCGAAGCGGGCGTGGGTGTCCACGCTGGAGGCGATCGCGTCCGCGAGCAGGGTCGTGCCGCGGACGATGCCGACCCCGGTCTCGTCGCAGGAGGTCTCGATACCGAGTACGAGCGGTTCGTCAGCAGCCATCAGAATCAGTCTCTGTTCCTTGAACGGTCAGTCGCATCACGAGCGCGTCGACGTTGCCCGGCTGGTAGTAACCGCGCCGGAAACCGATGGGCTCGAAGCCGAAGCGCTCGTACAGCTTCTGGGCCCGGGTGTTGTCCACCCGCACCTCCAGCAGCACCTCGTCGCACTCGAAGGCGGTGGCGTGCTGGAGCAGATCGGCGAGCAGCCGGGCGCCGAGCCCGGTCCCCCACTGGTCACGGGCGACGGCGATGGTCTGGACGTCGCCGAGGCCGCCGGCGGCGGCGAGTCCGGCGTAGCCGACGAGCTTCCCGCCGGCCTCCGCGACGATGTACCGGCGGGTGGCCCGCGGCCCTCGGGCATGCGCCAGCTCGGACCAGAACATCCCCTCGGACCAGGCGTCCTCGGGAAACAGGTCGTGCTCGAGGACGAGCACGGGCTCGATGTCCCACCAGCGCATCTCGCGCAGGGTCACCCCGCTCACTTGGGCGTGACCACCTTGTAGTTCTTCGGCACCTGGGCGTCGGGCCGGCGCAGGTACATCGGCAGCGGGTCGAGGAAGTCGGCGCCCGCCGCGAGGCGTTCGGCCGCCAGGGCGGCCAGCGCGCCCGCCGACTGGTGCTCGGGGTCACGGGCGTCGGGGAAGACCTCGGGGTAGAGGCGCGCGCCGGCGCCGACGACCGGAAGTCCGGCGACCTGTTCGGCGATCTCGGCCGGCCGGTCGACGGCCGCGTCGGTCACGCGCGTACGGGAGTCGGCGTACCGGGCCCAGTAGACCTCCTTGCGGCGCGCGTCCGTCGCGACGACGAACGGCCCCTCGATCCCGGAGGCGTACGCGAGTCCGTCCAGCGTGCACAGGCCGTGCACGGGCACGCCGAGCGCGGAGGAGAAGGTCGCTGCGGTGACCAGACCCACGCGCAGTCCGGTGTACGGCCCCGGTCCGACGCCGACCACGACGCCGGTGACCGCGTCGAGGGTCGTCCCGGCCTCCTTGAGAACCCGGTCGACGGCGGGCAGCAGCAGCTCCCCGTGGCGGCGGGCGTCGACCTGCCGCGACTCGGCGACGACGGACTCGCCGTCGTGGAGGGCGACGGTGACGGCGGGCGTGGCGGTATCCATGGCGAGCAAGAGCACGCAAACAGCCTACGGCTCCCGGCCGGCAGGCACGGCGCCCCGTCCCCCAGGGGGTACGGCTGCTACCGTCACCACCGATACATACGTACAGGAGGTCGGCACGGTGGCACGGAGCAGCTCGGGATTCGTGGCCGGGCTCACCGCGGCGGCGATCGCCGCGGTCGCCTTCCTCGCCTACCAGGCGTCGGCGAACGCCCCCGCCGATGTCTCGGCCGAGCCGAGGGCCACGACGTCGGCCCCGGCGGCCACCATCACCGGCGGCCCGCAGGCGCCCCCCAGGGATCCCCTCGCCGTCCCGGCGAACTCGGGCACCGGTGCGCGCGTGGTGTACGCGCTGGGCGAGCGCCGGGTGTGGCTGGTGGACGAGAAGGGCCAGGCCACGCACACCTTCTCGGTGATGCCGAGCACGGTCCACCCGGTGCCGGGGTCGTACACCGTGACCTCGCGCTCGGGCACGGTCCGCGGCTCGGACGGCGTGCGGATCGAGCACGTGGTGCGGTTCACGACCGTGGAGGACGTGGCGATCGGCTTCAGCGCGGCGGTCGACGGCACGCTGCCGACGCCGGACCCGGAGCGGAAGACGGGCGGCATCCGGATGAAGCGGGCCGACGGCAACGCGATGTGGACGTTCGCGTCGATCGGCGCGAAGGTCGTCGTCGTCTCCTGACGCCCACCGACCGGGGTGCGCGCTTCCTTCGTACGGGCGATGCCGTGACGTGCCTGTGCCCTGACGCGCCTGTGCCACGACCCGCCCCGGGCGGGTCGTGGCCTCTGACGCGCCTACGCCGCCTCGCGGCGGTGGGCTCCCCGTCGCTCGGCGGCCCGGCGGTCGGCGCTCTGCCGCTCGGCGTCCTCGTCGGCGCCGTGCCGGAGGGCTTCCGGGTCCGGTGTGCGCGGGGGTGTCGACACCGCGTCGGCCGCCGCGCAGGATGCCAGCAGCTCACTCATGGAGATGCGCTGTTCCGCGCGCTCGCGCTCTGGCGCCGCCATGCATGCCTCCCGTAGGTTAGGTTCACCTAACCAGCTCGTGCATCCATGTCACCACGGCTCGTACGGCCGACGCAACATCTTCCCGACACCTTGTCGGAACCTACGTACGTTCAGCTCAGCACGAGGTTCTCGTCGGCCCACCGCGCGCCGATCCCACGCAGTACGACGGTGCGCCGGTCGTCGTCCGTGTCGCCGACCACCCGGTGGATCAGTACGTGCAGCCGGTCGTCCGTCAGGTCCTCGACCTTGCCGTCGCCCCACTCCACGACGACCACCGAATCGGGCAGCGAGACGTCCAGGTCCAGGTCCTCCATCTCGTCGAGACCGCCACCGAGGCGGTACGCGTCGACGTGGACCAGCGCCGGGCCGCCGACCAGCGACGGGTGGACGCGGGCGATGACGAAGGTCGGGGAGGTGACGGCGCCGCGCACGCCGAGGCCCTCTCCGAGGCCGCGGGTCAGCGTGGTCTTCCCGGCGCCGAGTTCACCGGTGAGCATCACGAGGTCGCCGGGGCGGAGCAGCTTGGCCAGGCGGCGGCCGATCTCCTGCATCTCCTCCGGGGAGTCGATGTCGAGGGTGGCGGTGGAGTGCGGTTGTTCCATACGAGCCAACTTAACTGCTGCGGGAACCGGCCTTCGTCGCCGTGGCGGGCACCGCTCCGACCTTCGCCAGCAGGTCGGCCAGCCGGTCCGTCACCACCTCGGGATGCTCCAGCATCACCAGATGACCACCGTCGTCCACGATGACCAGCTCCGCGTCCGGCAGCAGGTCGGCGATGGCCTCGGTGTGGGCGCTGGGAGTGACCAGATCGCGGTCGCCGGCGAGGGCGAGCACCGGGATCTCGGCGAAGACCTGGAGCGCCGCCGCCTTGTCGTGCTCGGAGAAGGCCGGGTAGAACTCCGCGACCACGTCGATCGGCGTCGACTCGATCATCCGCTCCGCGAACCGGGCGACCGCCGGGTCCACGTCGCGGGAGGAGAAGGAGTACTTCTTGATCAGACCGGCGAACAGGTCGGCCGTCGCCCGGCGGCCCCGCTCGACGAGTTCGGCCTGCGCGCCCAGCGCCTTCAGGACGCCGGGCAGGACCCGCCGCACCGCGTTGACCCCGGCCGTGGGCAGCCCGTAGTTGACCTCGCCGAGCCTGCCCGCCGAGGTGCCGACGAAGGCCGTTCCGACGACCCGCTCCCGGATCAGTTCGGGGTACGCGTCGGCGAGCGCCATGATCGTCATGCCGCCCATCGAGTGCCCGACGAGGACCAGCGGCCCCTCGGGCGCGGCCGCGTCGATGACGGCCTTCAGGTCGCGGCCGAGCTGGTCGATGGAGACGGGGAGGCCGTCCGGTCCGGACTGGGCGACCCCGCGGGCCGAGCGGCCGTGACTGCGCTGGTCCCAGTGGACGGTACGCACCAGGCCGCGCAGCGCCGCCCGCTGGAAGTGCCAGGCGTCCTGGGAGAGGCAGTAGCCGTGGCTGAAGACGACGGTGACGGGAGCGGGCGGTCTGCGGCCGAAGAGCCGCCGGCGACGGGGGGCCGGCGGATCCGGCTCGACCTCGTCGACCTCGTAGTACAGCGCGGTGCCGTCGTCGGCGAGCGCCTTGCCGGGGGTGCCGCGCAGGGCGCCGTAGGGGCCGGAGGCGTCGAGGGCGAGCCGGGCCTTCTGGCGCATGCCGCGCCCGACGGTGAGCCGCTCGAGGGCGACGCCCGCCGCCGCGCCGGCGGCGAGCACGCCTATCGCGGCGCCGGCGAACCCGGCGCGCCGCCAGCTGTCGGTGCTGGACTCGCTCACTGCCGCTCCCCTTCGGTCGGTGCTTATCCGTTCACGTAGACGCGCGGGACGCGTGCCCCGATGCGGGTGACGATCTCGTACGCGATGGTGTCGGCGGCCTCGGCCCAGTCCTGGGCGGTGGGCTCGCCGCGGTCGCCGGGGCCGAAGAGCAGCGCCTCGGCGCCCGGCTCGACGGTGTCCTGGCCGAGGTCGACGACGAACTGGTCCATGGCGACCCGGCCGGCGACGGTACGGATCTTGTCGCCGACCAGGACGGGACCGCGGCCGGAGGCGTGGCGCGGGACGCCGTCGGCGTATCCGACCGGGACGAGGCCGAGATGGGTCTCGCCCTCGGTGACGTAGTGGTGTCCGTAACTGACGCCGTGCCCGCCCGGGACCTGCTTGACCAGGGCGACGCTCGCCTTCAGGGACATGACCGGGCGCAGGCCGAAGTCGGCGGAGGTGCCGAGCTCTGGGCTGGGCGAGACGCCGTACATCGCGATGCCGGGCCGGACGAGGTCGAAGTGCGCCTCGGGGAGGGTGAGGGTGGCCGGCGAGTTGGCGATGTGCCGGACCTCGGGTTCGACGCCTGCCTTCTCGGCGTAGTCGAGCATCGTGCGGAAGACGTCGAGCTGGGAGGCGATGGAGGGGTGGCCGGGCTCGTCGGCGCAGGCGAAGTGCGACCAGAGGCCGGTGATCGTCACCAGCCCGTCCTTCTCCGCCTTGAGGGCCTCGCCGACGAGTTCGGGCCAGTCGGCGGGCTGGCAGCCGTTGCGGCCGAGGCCGGTGTCGCCCTTGAGCTGGATACGGGCCCGCTTGCCCGTCCCGCGCGCCGCCTCGACGACCTCGGTCAGGGCCCACATGCCGCTGACGGTCATGTCGAGGCCGGCCTCGATGCCCTCGGCCCAGGGGTCGCCGGGGGTCCAGAGCCAGCACAGGATCCGTGCGTCGGTGATCCCGGCGGCGCGCAGGGCGAGCGCCTCGTGCGGGGTCGCCGTACCGAGCCATCCGGCGCCCGCGTCGAGGGCGGCGCGGGCGCAGCGGATCGCGCCGTGTCCGTACGCGTCCGCCTTGACCACGGCCATCACCTGGGCGTGGGGCGCGACGCGGGCGCGCAGCGTGCGGACGTTCGCACGCAGCGCACCGAGGTCGATCTCGGCGCGGGCTCTGCGGGGCGGCGGTGTCTCAGTCATCGCGCCCAGTGTCTCAGGTGTCAGCTCCCGGGCCGCTTTCCCCAGATGTAGACCCGGTCACCCTTGCGCAGCGTGTCCCAGAGTTTCTTGGCGTGGGCGTGACTGAGATTCACGCAGCCGCGGCTGCCGGTGGGCGTGGCGAGCTGGCCGTAGACGGCGTGGAATGCCTGGCCCCCGTCGAAGAACTGGGCGTACGGCATGGGCGTGTTGTAGATGGTCGACCAGTGGTCCTTGTTGCGCCAGTAGATCTTCTTCCAGCCGGTACGGGTGCGGTAGCCGGGCCGCCCGCTGCGGATGTTCACCACGGCGAACGTCACCTTTTTCCCCTTCTGCACCCACATCAGCTCGCGGTTCAGGTCGACGCAGGCGACGGTGTACGTCGTCACCGGGCACTTCCCGGCGGCGTTGGGGTTCTTGCGGGCGGCGAGAAGCTCGGCGCGGGCCCAGGTGACGGGGCCGGCGTAGCCCTGGGCGGGCTTGATCTTCTCCCTCACCTGGAACGCGCGGATGGCCTTGCAGTCGGCGGCGGACTGCCTGCCGTCGGCCTTGAGCCCGAGCAACTGCTCGACCCGGCGCTGGTGGGGCCCGGTGAGCGTGGTGCAGGCCGCGGCGCCGGCGTTGCGCGGCAGGTACTCGACCAGCTCGTCGACGGGCGCCTGGGGCTCGGGCACGGGGACGCCCGGGCCGTTCTGCTGGAGGGGCGGTAGCACCTGGTCGGGGGTGTCCATGGGGTATTCGGGCTGCCCGGCGCCGGGCAGCCCGGGGACGAGTTCGTCGGCGGCGGGGGCCTGGGAGGCGGGCGCTGGTGCCGGTGCGGGCGGCGCGGGCTCGGCGAGCGCGGGCCCGGGGGTCAGCGGAAGGGCGGCTGCGGCCACGAGCAGCAGCGTCACGGCGCGAGAGGGCGAGTTCCATCTGATCACCCGCCCAGCCAACCCGCCCTCCGCCCACCGCGCCCGCCCAACCCCACGCCTGGTCCAACGGGTTCGCCCAACCGGGGGTGGGGGACCCGACGGGGAGTGGGGGATCGGACCCGTCCCACGACGGCACGGCACGCGTCACGACGGCACGGCACGCGTCACGACGGCACGGCACGACACTGCACGACAGCGCGTCGCGCCCCACCTCAGGCCAGCACGTCGCGCCACGCCTCCGGCAGAGCGGCCGCCACATCGCTCGCCGCGATCGGCGCGCCTCCCGACACACGGCGCGCCGCCAGTCCGTGGAGGTACGCGGCGACCGACCCGGCGTCCAGCGCGCTCAGGCCCGCCGCCAGCAGGGAACCGGCCAGGCCCGAGAGGACGTCCCCGCTGCCCGCCGTGGCCAGCCATGACGTGCCGGTCGGGTTCACCCGTATCGGCTCCGCGCCCGACGCGACGAGCGTCGTCGACCCCTTGAGCAGCACCGTCGCCCCGTACCCCGCCGCCAGCTCCCGTACGGCCTCCAGCCGCCCGGTCTCCACCGCCTCCCGCGAGACGCCCAGCAGCGCCGCCGCCTCGCCCGCGTGGGGGGTGAGCAGCGTCGGGGCGCTGCGCGCCCGGACCACCGACGCCGACAGGTCCCGCAGGCCGTCCGCGTCCACCAGGACCGGTACGTCCGAGGCCAGGGCGTCCGCGACGCCCGGCCCGTCACCGAGCCCGGGTCCCACCACCCATGCCTGCACCCGTCCCGCCTTCGACGGCGGCCCCGCGTGCACCAGCGTCTCGGGGTGGCGCGCGATCACCGCCTCGCCCGCCGGACCGACGTACCGCACCGCTCCCGCCCCGCCCCGCAGCGCGCCCGCCACCGCGAGCACCGCCGCGCCGGGATAGCGTGCCGAACCGGCCACCACGCCCACCACACCCCGCCGGTACTTGTCGCTCTCCACGCCTGGTACGGGCAACAGCCGCGCCACGTCCTCGTGTTGGAGCGCCTGGAGCTCCGGCACGGACGGCAGGTGGTCCCCGAGGCCGATGTCCACGAGCCGCACCGCCCCGGCGTACTCCCGCGCGGGGTCGATCAGCAGGCCCGGCTTGTAGGTCCCGAACGTCACCGTCGCGTCGGCCCGCAGCGCCTCCCCCGTGACCTCCCCCGAGTCCGCGTCCACACCGCTCGGCAGGTCGACGGCGACCACGACCGCGTCCGAGCCGCGGGCGGCCCGGGCGACCGGGACGGCCTCCGGGCGCAGTCCACCGCGCCCGCCGATGCCGGTGATCCCGTCCAGGACGAGATCGGCCGCGGCGAGCGGCTCGAACGGGTCCTCCGCCACCCGCCCGCCGGCCGCCCGGAGCGCCGCGAGCCCGCGCTCGTGGGCCCGCGAGCCGAGCAGGACGGCCGTCACGCCCGCCCCGCGCCGGGCGAGCCGCGCCCCGGCGTAGAGGGCGTCGCCGCCGTTGTCCCCGCTGCCGACGAGGAGCACGACCCTCGCCCCGTACACATGGCCACGCCCGAGGAGCGACAGGCAGGCGGCGGCGAGCCCCGCGGCCGCCCGCCGCATGAGCGCGTCCTGGGGAAGCGTCGCCATCATCTCGGCCTCGGCGGCCCGTACGGTCTCCACGCGGTAAGCGGTACGCATGTCCCGCAGTCTGCCGCACGCCCCAAGCCGCCGCCCGGTCGCGCCGGTTGACGCGCCCGGGGCCTGCCCCCCCGATCCCCCGCCCCGCCGAGGTGTCACCCCTCGGCGATCACCATCGCCGACGCCACCCCCGCGTCATGGCTCAGGGACACGTGCCAGTGCCGCACGCCCAGCTCCGCCGCCCGGGCCGCCACCGTGCCCCGCACCCGCAGCCGCGGCTGGCCGCTGTCCTCGACGTACACCTCGGCGTCCGTCCAGTGCAGTCCGCCCGGCGCGCCGAGCGCCTTGGCCACCGCCTCCTTCGCGGCGAACCGCACCGCGAGGGAGGCGGTGCCGCGCCGCTCGCCGCTCGGGAGCAGCAGCTCCCGCTCGACGAAGAGGCGTTGCAACAGCCCCGGCGTCCGTTCGATCGACGCGGCGAAGCGGTCGATCTCCGCCACGTCGATCCCCACCCCGATGATCATTCGCTCATCACTCCACGGTCACAGATTTCGCCAGGTTGCGCGGCTGGTCCACCTCGTTGCCGCGCGCCGTCGCCAGTTCGCAGGCGAAGACCTGGAGCGGCACGGTGGAGACCAGCGGCTGGAGCAGCGTAGGCGTTGCGGGGATACGGATGAGGTGGTCGGCGTACGGGACGACCGCCTCGTCGCCCTCCTCCGCGATCACGATCGTCCGCGCTCCGCGGGCCCGGATCTCCTGGATGTTCGACACGATCTTGTCGTGCAGGACGGACCGCCCGCGCGGCGAGGGCACGACGACCACCACCGGCAGGTCCTTCTCGATGAGGGCGATCGGCCCGTGCTTCAGCTCGCCGGCCGCGAAGCCCTCGGCGTGCATGTACGCCAGTTCCTTCAGCTTCAGCGCGCCCTCCAGGGCCACGGGGTAGCCGACGTGGCGGCCGAGGAAGAGGACGGTGTCCTTGTCGGCGAGGGAGCGGGCGAGGGCTCGTACCGGCTCCATCGTCTCCAGGACGCGCTCGACCTCGTCGGCGATCCGGGAGAGCTCGCGCACGACGGCGTGGATCTCGTCGCCCCACTTCGTCCCGCGGACCTGCCCCAGGTACAGCGCCAGCAGGTAGCAGGCCACCAGCTGCGTCAGGAACGCCTTCGTGGACGCGACGGCGACTTCCGGACCGGCGTGCGTGTAGAGCACGGCGTCGGACTCCCTCGGGATCGTCGAGCCGTTCGTGTTGCACACGGCGAGGACCTTCGCGCCCTGCTCGCGCGCGTGCCGCAGCGCCATGAGGGTGTCCATCGTCTCGCCGGACTGGGAGATCGCGATGACGAGCGTGCGCTGGCCGAGGATCGGGTCGCGGTAGCGGAACTCGCTGGCGAGCTCGACCTCGCAGGGGATTCTCGTCCAGTGCTCGATGGCGTACTTCGCGATCATTCCGGCGTGGAAGGCCGTGCCGCAGGCGATGATGACGACCTTGTCGGCCTCCCTGAGCACCGCGTCCGGGATGCGCACCTCGTCGAGCCGGAGGCGCCCGCCCGCGTCGATCCGGCCGAGGAGGGTGTCGGCGACGGCCTTGGGCTGCTCGGCGATCTCCTTGAGCATGAAGTAGTCGTAGCCGCCCTTCTCGGCGGCCGAGGCGTCCCAGTCGACGTGGTAGGCCCGCACGTCGGCGGGCGCGCCGGCGAAGTCGGTGACGTCGACGCCCTCCCGGGAGAGCTTCACGACCTGGTCCTGTCCGAGTTCGATCGCGGACCGCGTGTGCGCGATGAACGCGGACACGTCGGAGGCGAGAAAGTTCTCCCCCTCGCCGACGCCGACCACGAGGGGGGAGTTCCGCCGGGCGCCGACCACGACGTCCGGCTCGTCCGCGTGGACGGCGACGAGCGTGAACGCGCCGTCGAGCCGCCGGCAGACCAGCCGCATCGCCTCGGCCAGGTCGCCGCAGGAGGAGAACTCCTCGGCGAGGAGATGGGCCACGACCTCGGTGTCCGTCTCGGACGCGAGATCGTGCCCCCGTTCCTCCAGCTCGGCGCGCAGGACGGCGAAGTTCTCGATGATCCCGTTGTGGACGACGGCCACGCGCCCCGCGTTGTCGAGATGCGGGTGCGCGTTGGTGTCGGTCGGGCCGCCGTGAGTGGCCCAGCGGGTGTGCCCGATGCCGGTGGACCCGCTCGACAGCGGCCGGTCCACCAGCTCCTTCTCCAGATTGACGAGCTTGCCCGCCTTCTTCGCCGCGGCCAGTCCCCCGTCGGAGAGCACCGCGACACCGGCCGAGTCGTAGCCCCGGTACTCGAGCCGCTTCAGGCCCGCGATCACCACATCAAGCGCCGACTGCCCGCCGACGTAACCCACGATTCCGCACATGGCGGCAGCCTACGACCGAAGGCGCCCGAGGGCCCGGACTCAGGCGAGCTTCGCCGCCTGCGCGTCGATCACGGTCTTCGGCAGCTCCTTGACCTTGCCGCTGAGGCTCAGGGTGGAGAAGGAGGCCAGCGTGTTGCCCTTGCGGAAGGCCACCACGTTGGTGATGAACGGCTTACCGTCCATGTCCGTCGTGACGGTGAAGGCCACCGCCTCCTCACCGGCGCTGACGGTCTCCGGAGTGACCTTGTGGACCGTCGACTTCTCGCCGCCGCCGACGGTCGTGAAGCCGCCCGCGCACTCCGTACCGGCCTTCTTCAGCGAGGCGATCGCGTCCTGCGCGCCGCTCCCGTCGTACGAGCCGAGGGTGACGGCCGTCACCGGGGCTGCGAGCGCGCCCAGGGCCTCCTCGGGCGAGGCGGTCGCTCCGCTCGTCTTCGGCACCTCGATGGTCTTGCGCTGCACACTGGCGGCAGGGTCGCCGGTCGCGAGGAACGACATGGCGTCGGCGAGCGGCTTGCAGCCGGGCTTGTCGGTGGTGATGTCGCTGGACTTCACGACGTCGGAGGGCTTGGCCTTCTGCACCTGGTAGCCCGTGAGATCGGCCTGCTCGACGATCAGCTTCTCCAGCTCGGCGACGGACAGCGCCTTGGCGTCCGGCGCGGCGGAGGCGGTGGCGGACGCCTTGGGCGCGTCCTTCCCCTTGTCCTCGCTCTTCCCGTCCCCGCCACAGGCGGTGAGCAGCAGGCCGAGCGAGGCGGCGGTGGCAGCGGCGGCGATGGTTCTGACGGACGTACGCATACGGATGTGACCTTCTGTCCCTTTGTGCCGCCCGGGGCGGCGTCCCCCCGCGTGAAAACCACAGCCCACGCGGCCAACCTGCATGATCACGGTAGACGAGAGGTCCGACAACGGGTTTTCCGCGTGACCGAGCCCACCACCCACAACCGCCCCCGACCCACGACAATGGCGGGGTGATCACTTCGCCGCCACGAAGCGCCAACGGCAACGGCAACGGCGCCACGCCCCGACGGGGCCCCGACGCCACGCCGTATGTCGACCTCACCCGCGCCGAGTGGAGCGCTCTGCGGGACAAGACGCCGCTGCCCCTCTCCGCCGACGAGGTGGAGCGGCTGCGGGGCCTCGGGGACGTCATCGACCTCGACGAGGTGCGGGACATCTATCTGCCGCTGTCCCGCCTGCTCAACCTGTACGTCCAGGCCACCAGCGGCCTGCGCGGGGCGCTGAACACCTTCCTCGGCGAGCGCGGCGAGCAGCGCGGTACGCCCTTCGTCATAGGGGTCGCCGGTTCCGTCGCCGTCGGCAAGTCCACCGTCGCCCGTCTCCTCCAGGCGCTCCTCGCCCGCTGGCCCGAGCACCCGCGCGTGGAGCTGGTGACCACCGACGGCTTCCTCTACCCGATGGAGGAGCTGAAGGCGCGCGGGCTGCTGTCCCGCAAGGGCTTCCCCGAGTCGTACGACCGCCGGGCCCTGACCCGGTTCGTCGCCGACATCAAGGCGGGCAAGGAGGAGGTCACCGCTCCGGTCTACTCCCACCTGATCTACGACATCGTCCCCGGCGAGCGGCTCGTCGTGCGCCGTCCCGACATCCTGATCGTCGAGGGGCTCAACGTCCTCCAGCCGGCCCTGCCCGGCAAGGACGGCCGGACCCGCGTCGGGCTCGCCGACTACTTCGACTTCTCCGTGTACGTGGACGCGCGGCCCGAGGACATCGAGCGCTGGTACCTCAACCGCTTCCGCAAGCTGCGCGAGACGGCGTTCCAGAACCCGTTCTCGTACTTCCAGCGCTACACCCAGGTCTCCGAGGAGGAGGCACTGGACTACGCCCGCACGATGTGGCGGACGATCAACAAGGTGAACCTGCTGGAGAACGTGGCCCCCACGCGTGGCCGGGCGACCCTCGTCGTCCGCAAGGGGCCGGACCACAAGGTGCAGCGCCTGAGTCTCCGTAAGCTCTGAGCCTCCGTGAGGGCTGAGCCTCCGTGAGCTCTGAGTCCCCGTGAGCTCTGAGTCCCCGTGAGCTCTGAGCCTGCGTGAACTCCGAGTGCCTGTGCGCTCCGAGCCTCCGTAAGCTCTGGGGATGCTGCATCTGCGGATGATCGTCCCTCCCGAGCGCACGGAGGCGGCGGTCCAGCTCATCGAGAAGACCGTCGGCACCACCCATCTGGTCGTCCTGCCGGGTGCCGCCCGCGACCCCTCCGGCGACCTCGTGCTCTGTGACGTGGCTCGCGAGGCCGGGGACGAACTACTGAGTGCGCTCTGCGACCTGAACATCGATCAGGACGGCTCGATCGCGGTCGAGGACATCGCCCTCTCGCTCTCGAAGCGCGCGGACCAGGCCGAGGAGGAGGCTCCGGGAGAGGCCGCCGACGCGGTGCTCTGGGAGCAGCTGACCGAGGCGACCCACGAGGAGTCGACCCTCTCGGTCACCTACTGCGCCTTCATGGTCCTGGCGACGATGATCGCGGCCTGCGGTGTCGTGCTGGACAACGCGGTCCTGATCGTGGGCGCGATGGCGGTCGGCCCCGAGTTCGGCCCGCTCGCCGGCGTCTGTACGGGGGTGGTGCGACGCGCTCCACGGCTGGCCGCGCGCTCACTGATCGCGCTGCTGGCCGGCTTCGCGGCGGCGATCGCGGCGACGACCCTCTTCAGCCTGGGGATGGACGCGCTGGGCCTGTTCAGCGCGGATCAGCTCGACAACCCCCGGCCCAACACGAGCTTCATCTGGCAGCCGGACCCGTTCTCCTTCGTCGTCGCCCTGCTCGCGGGCGCGGCCGGGACGCTCTCGCTGACCTCGTCGAAGTCCGGGGCCCTGGTCGGCGTCGCGATCTCCGTCACCACGGTCCCGGCCGCCGCGAACGCCGCCGTGGCCCTCAGCTACGGGGAGTTCGGCCAGATGTGGGGGTCGGCGGAGCAGCTGCTGCTGAACCTCTTCGGCATCATGCTGGCGGGTGTACTGACGCTGTACGCGCAGAAGTGGCTGTGGCGGACCCAGCGCGACCGCTGGACCCGGCCCGGTAAGCGCTGACGCACCGGCAAGCACAGACGAAGAGGTTCAGCAGCACGAAGGCCCCGCCCCCCGGTCTCCCGGGTGGCGGGGCCTCCTCATGATCAGCCCGGTGAGGCTAGCCCAGCGCCGACTTCACCACGTCGGCCAGCCGGCCCGCCACCGCCCGCGCCTGCTCGATGTCGGCGGCCTCCACCATCACGCGTACCAGCGGCTCCGTCCCCGAGGAGCGCAGCAGCACGCGTCCGGTGGTGCCCAGCTCGCGCTCGGCCTCGGTGACCGCGGTGGCCAGCTCTCCCGAGGTGGCCACGCGGGTCTTGTCGACGTCCCGCACGTTGACGAGCACCTGCGGCAGCCGCTCCATCACGGAGGCGAGGTCCGCGATGGACCTGCCGGTCGCCGCGACCCGCGCCGCCAGCATCAGGCCGGTCAGCGTGCCGTCGCCGGTGGTGGCGTGGTCGAGCACGATCACGTGCCCGGACTGCTCGCCGCCGAGGGCGAAGCCGTGCTCCTTCATCGACTCCAGGACGTACCGGTCGCCGACCGCCGTCTGCACCAGCTGGAGCCCCTCGCGCTCCATGGCGATCTTGAAGCCGAGGTTGGACATCACGGTCGCGACAACGGTGTCGCCGCGCAGCGTCCCGGCCTCACGCATGGCGAGGGCGAGCACGGCGAGGATCTGGTCGCCGTCGATCTCGTTGCCGGCGGCGTCGACGGCGAGGCAGCGGTCCGCGTCCCCGTCGTGGGCGATGCCGAGGTCCGCGCCGTGCTCGACGACGGCGGCCTTGAGCAGCTCGAGGTGGGTGGAGCCGCACCCGTCGTTGATGTTGAGGCCGTCCGGGTCCGCACCGATCGTGACGACCTCGGCACCGGCCCGCGAGAACGCCTCGGGCGACACGCGCGAGGCGGCGCCGTGCGCCTCGTCGAGGACGACCTTCAGCCCGTCGAGCCGGTTCGGGAGGACGGCGATGAGGTGGGCGACGTACTTGTCGAAGCCCTCGTCGTAGTCACGGACCCGGCCGACGCCGGCGCCGGTCGGCCGCTCCCACGGGGCGCCGGTACGGTGCTCCTCGTAGACGGACTCGATCCGGTCCTCCAGCTCGTCGGCGAGCTTGTGGCCGCCGCGGGCGAAGAACTTGATGCCGTTGTCGGGCATCGCGTTGTGGCTCGCGGAGAGCATCACACCGAGGTCGGCGCCGAGCGCTCCGGTGAGGTACGCCACGGCCGGGGTGGGCAGCACGCCGACCCGCAGGACGTCCACGCCGGCGCTCGCGAGGCCCGCCACGACGGCGGCCTCCAGGAACTCTCCCGACGCACGCGGGTCACGTCCGACCACCGCGGTCGGCCGATGGCCCTCGAAGGTCCCCGCCTCGGCGAGCACGTGCGCCGCCGCGACCGACAGGCCGAGCGCCAGCTCCGCCGTCAGATCCGCGTTGGCCACACCGCGAACACCGTCCGTGCCGAAGAGTCGTCCCACAGCTGTCCTCCGAAACTGCTCCGAAAATGCGAACCCCTGAGCGCCGATGCCCGTTGTGACGTCAGAGCTGCCCAGAAAGGCCCAGGGTGGGGAAAAGACGTACGCCCCGGCAGCACGGGCAGTGCCGCCGGGGCGTACGTGCAAAACAGACCGAGCAGGCGATTAACGCTTGCTGTACTGCGGGGCCTTACGGGCCTTCTTGAGACCGGCCTTCTTGCGCTCGACCGCACGGTCGTCGCGGGAGAGGAAGCCGGCCTTCTTCAGCGCCGGGCGGTTGTTCTCGACGTCCGCCTCGTTCAGCGCACGGGCCACACCGAGGCGCAGGGCGCCAGCCTGACCCGAGACGCCGCCACCCGCGATGCGGGCGATGACGTCGTAGCGGTTGTCCAGCTCGAGCACCTTGAAGGGCTCGTTGACTTCCTGCTGGTGCACCTTGTTCGGGAAGTAGTCCTCGAGCGTGCGCCCGTTGATCTTCCACTTGCCGGTGCCCGGGACGATCCGGACGCGGGCGATGGCGTTCTTGCGACGACCCAGGCCGGCGGCCGGCTGCGGGTCACCGAAGCGGGACGCCAGGGACTCCGAGGTGTACTCACCCTCGACGGGGACCTCGGACTCGAAGGTGGTGACCTCGGCGTAGGTCTCCTCGCCCTCGATGGGGTTCTCAACAGTGGTCTCGGCCACGATGCTCCTCAGATTTCTTTCGTTCTTAGGGGTGTGGCCGGAACTACTGCGCGACCTGGGTGATCTCGAACGGGACCGGCTGCTGGGCAGCGTGCGGGTGGTTCTCGCCCGCGTAGACCTTCAGCTTCGAGAGCATCTGACGGCCCAGGGTGTTCTTGGGGATCATGCCCTTGATGGCCTTCTCGACGGCCTTCTCGGGGTTCTTCTCCAGCAGCTCGTCGTAACGGACGGAGCGCAGACCACCCGGGAAGCCGGAGTGGCGGTACGCCAGCTTCTGGGTCTTCTTGTTGCCGGACAGGTGGACCTTGTCAGCGTTGATGATGATGACGAAGTCGCCCATGTCCATGTGGGGGGCGTAGACCGGCTTGTGCTTGCCTCGCAGGAGGTTCGCAGCCGTGGTCGCCAGACGGCCCAGGACGATGTCCTGCGCGTCGATGATGTGCCACTGGCGAGTTACATCGCCGGGCTTGGGGCTGTACGTACGCACTTCGTAGCCTTCGCTTCTTCAGTGGATGGAGTCCAGACACACCTGAAGCGATCATGCAGCTGGGGCCTGCACTGCCGGGATCACCGCCCGTATGCGAGCCACTGGTAACTGCTCCAGGGAACCTGCGTAAGGGCCCTTCGCGTGAGAACGACGAAGCCACTACGCATAACAAACCGCAACAGTACCCGCGCCACCCCGGACGGGTCAAAACGCGCCGCCCCTACCGCGCCCGGTCCACCCGCCGCTCGTCCCACACCGGCTCGCTCGTCTCCCGCACGACGCCGTCCGAGCCGAAGACCAGGTACCGGTCGAAGGTCTTCGCGAACCACCGGTCGTGCGTGACGGCCAGCACCGTCCCCTCGTACGACTCCAGGCCGTCCTGCAGGGCCTCCGCCGACTCCAGGTCCAGGTTGTCCGTCGGCTCGTCGAGAAGCAGCGCCGTGGTGCCGGACAGCTCCAGGAGCAGGATCTGGAACCGGGCCTGCTGGCCGCCGGAGAGCTTCTCGAAGGGCTGGTCACCCTGCCCCTCCAGCTCGTACCGCCGCAGGACCGACATCGCCCCGCCCCGGTCCTTGGCGTGCTCCGACCAGAGGATGTCCACCAGAGTGCGCCCCAGCAGCTCCGGATGGGCGTGGGTCTGGGCGAAGTGGCCCGGGACCACCCGCGCGCCCAGCTTCCACTCCCCCGTGTGCGCCACCGACGGGTCCCCGGCGAGCAGCCGCAGGAAGTGCGACTTGCCCGACCCGTTCGAGCCGAGGACGGCGACCCGCTCCCCGTAGAAGATCTCCAGCGAGAACGGCTTCATCAGGCCGGTCAGCTCGAGGTTCTCGCAGGTCACCGCCCGGACACCGGTCCGGCCGCCGCGCAGCCGCATCCGGATGTCCTGCTCCCGCGGCGGCTCCGGCGGCGGGCCGGCCTCCTCGAACTTCCTCAGCCGGGTCTGCGCCGCCGCGTACCGCGAGGCCATGTCGTGGCTGACCGACGCCGCCTGCCGCAGGGTGAGGACCAGCTTCTTCAGCTGGGCGTGCTTCTCCTCCCAGCGCCGCTTCAGCTCCTCGAAGCGGGCGAACCGCTCCCGCCGCGCCTCGTGGAAGGTCTCGAAGCCACCGCCGTGCACCCAGACGTCCGAGCCGGCGGGCCCCGGTTCGACCGCGATGATCTTCTGGGCGGCCCGGGCGAGCAGCTCCCGGTCGTGGGAGATGAAGAGCACGGTCTTACGGGTCTCCCGCAGCCGCTCCTCCAGCCAGCGCTTGCCGGGGACGTCGAGATAGTTGTCCGGCTCGTCGAGCAGCAGCACCTCGTCGGTGCCCCGCAGCAGGGACTCCAGCACCAGCCGCTTCTGCTCGCCGCCGCTGAGCGTGCGCACCTCCCGGAACTGCGCCTTCTCGTACGGCACGCCCAGCGCCGCCATCGTGCACATGTCCCAGACGGTCTCCGCCTCGTACCCCTGCACCTCGGCCCAGTCGCTCAGCGCCTGCGCGTACGCCATCTGCGCGGCCTCGTCGTCGACCGTCATGATCAGGTGCTCGGCCGCGTCGACCGCCTTCGCGGCCTCGCGGATCCGGGGCTGGGCGACCGAGACCAGCAGGTCACGGACCGTGCGCTCGTCGCGCACCGACCCCACGAACTGCGGCATCACCCCGAGGCCGCCGCTCACCGTCACCGCGCCGCCGTGCGGCTGGAGCTCCCCGGAGATCATCCGGAGAAGCGTGGTCTTCCCGGCGCCGTTGGCGCCCACCAGGGCCACCACCGCGCCCTCCCCCACCCGGAAGGAGGCGTCCGCGAGCAGGACCCTCCCGTCGGGCAGGTAGTACTCCAGATGCGCGGCTTCGACATGTCCCATGAGGTGCATTGTCGCCGCCGCCGTCCCTGTCCCCCAACCGGTTTAGGATGCGCGGCATGAGCTTTGGGGGACCGCAGTGGCCGCAGGAGCCGCAGCAGCACGGTCAGCAGCAGCCGTACGGACACCAGCCCAACCCGTTCCCGGGGGCGCAGGCCGCCCAGGCACCGGACTGGGGGGCCCTCGCCGACCAGTCAGCGGCCGACCGGCGGCGTAAGCGCAGGATGCTGATCGGCGGCGGCGCGCTCGCCACCCTCGTGGTCGGCGCGATCGTCGCCACCGCGGTGGTGAACAGCGGCGACACCACCACCACGGGCAAGAACGGCACCGTCACACCCACGGGTTCCGCCGCGCCCAGCGGCTCCCCCACCCCCGAGCCGACGTTCTCCTCCGTGGCGCCGCCACCCCCGCCCAACCCCAAGGACTTCATCTCCGACGAGAAGAAGGACAAGGCGCCGCTCAGCGCCGAGGGCCTCTTCCCGGGCAAGAAGCTCACCATGGACGGCCGCCCCTACACCAAGGGCGCGACCTCGTCGACGACCGACTGCGCGAGCGTCGCGCAGGGCGCCCTGGGCTCGGTCCTGAAGAAGAACGGCTGCGACCGCGTGATCCGCGCCACCTATGTGAGCGACGGGGTCGCGATCACCGTCGGCGTGGCCGTGTTCTCCACCGAGGCGGAGGCGCTGAAGGCGAAGAACCAGGCCAGTGGCGGTATCGCCCCGCTGGCCGGCTCCGGCGTGAACGAGTTCTGCCGCGCGACGGTCTGCCTGCGCCGCGCCAATTCGATCGGCCGGTACGCGTACTTCACCCAGGCCGGCTTCACCAACGGCAAGAAGGTCACCACGGCCGACAAGGCCGTCTTCCAGGCCAGCGACGACCTGGGCACGTTCTCCTTCAACCAGATCTACGCCCGCGGCCGCGCCCAGGCGTCAGCAGCAGCCGGCGCTCCCGGGGAGTGACCGCTTGTTCCTGGCCTCCCGGTTCCGGGCGGCCAGGAGCTCGTCGGCCGGGTAGCCGACCTCTTCGAGGGTGAGCCCGTGCGGGCGTACGACGTGGACGGCCGAGTCCCGCACGCCCGCCGCGAGGACCTTTCCCGGCCACTCGACCGGCCGGTGTCCGTCGCCCACGAACAGCAGCGCGCCGACCAGCGAGCGGACCATGTTGTGGCAGAAGGCGTCGGCCTTCACGGTCGCTTCGAGGATGCCGCCCGGCCGCCGCTCCCAGCGCAGTTCCTGGAGCGTACGGATGGTGGTGGCGCCCTCGCGCTTCTTGCAGTACGCGGCGAAGTCGTGCTCGCCGACGAGGCGCTCGGCGGCGGCGTTCATGGCGTCCATGTCGAGGGGCCAGTCGTGCCAGAGGACGTGGCCGCGCAGCAGCGGGTCGACGCCGCCGGGGTTGTCGGTGACGCGGTAGGCGTAGCGGCGCCAGACGGCGGAGAAACGGGCGTTGAAGCCGCTGGGGGCCTCGGTGAGCCTCCACACCCGTACGTCGTGGGAGAGGCGTCCGGCGAGCCGCCGGAGCAGCTTGTCCTGGTGCTCGGCCCACAGCTCGACGGGGAGGTCGACGTGGGCGACCTGCCCGCGGGCGTGCACACCGGCGTCGGTGCGCCCGGCGACGGTCAGCTCGTACGTCTCCTTGGACCGGGTCACCGTCTTCAGGGCGTCCTCGATGTCGCCCTGGACGGTCCGCTGCCCGCGAGCCTGCTTGGCCCAGCCGGAGAAGTCCTTGCCGTCGTAGGACAGGTCGAGCCGGATGCGTACGAACCCGGCCTGCACGTCGTCGCTCACGCGCTGCTTCCTCTCAAAACCCTCTGCGTACGGAGACGGGCCCGCACCCCAAGGGGTGCGGGCCCGCCCACGAGAAAAACGGAAGAACGCTTACGCGTCCTTCGCCTCCTCGGCCGGAGCCTCGGCGGCGTCCTCGGCCTTGGTCTCCTCGACCTTGGCCTCGTCAGCCTCCTTGACCGCACGCTTGGTGGCGGCCTCGGCCTCGGCGACGGTCGCCTTCTTGGCGATCTCGCCCTCGACCAGCTCGATCACGGCCATCGGGGCGTTGTCGCCACGACGGTTGCCGATCTTGGTGATACGGGTGTAGCCACCCGGGCGCTCGGAGTAGCGCGGGGCGATCTCGGTGAAGAGCGTGTGGACGATGCCCTTGTCCGTGATCGTCTGCAGCACCAGACGACGGTTGTGGATGTCGCCCTTCTTGGCCTTGGTGATCAGGCGCTCGGCGACCGGACGCAGGCGGCGGGCCTTGGCCTCGGTCGTGGTGATGCGGCCGTGCTCGAAGAGGGACTTCGCCAGGTTGGCGAGCAGCAGACGCTCGTGAGCGGCGCTGCCACCGAGACGGGCACCCTTGGCGGGACGCGGCATGGTGTTTCTCCTTGTGATCTGCACCGGCCGTATGAGGTACCGATGTCAGTGTCCGAGCAGGCGGTTACCTGTCGGAGATCCAGGCCCCCGGAAGGGCCTGGAAGGGGCGCGGGGAACTGCGCGACCAGCCGCAGCGCACCCGCACCCGAGTACGGACCGTAAGGCCCGAGTCTTAGTACTGCTCGGTCTCGACGAAGCCCGCGTCCGCGTCGTCGTCGGCGCCGAAGGCGTCGGCGGCGGCGGTCGGGTCGAATCCGGGCGGGCTGTCCTTGAGGGCCAGGCCCATGCCGGCCAGCTTCGCCTTGACCTCGTCGATCGACTTCGCACCGAAGTTGCGGATGTCGAGCAGGTCGGCCTCGGAGCGCGCCACGAGCTCACCCACGGAGTGGATGCCCTCACGCTTGAGGCAGTTGTACGAACGAACGGTGAGCTCGAGCTCCTCGATCGGCAGCGCCAGGTCGGCGGCGAGGGCGGCGTCCGTGGGGGACGGGCCCATGTCGATGCCCTCGGCGTCGATGTTGAGCTCGCGCGCCAGACCGAACAGCTCGACCAGGGTCTTACCGGCGGACGCCATGGCGTCACGCGGGCGCATGGCCTGCTTGGTCTCGACGTCGACGATCAGCTTGTCGAAGTCGGTGCGCTGCTCGACACGGGTCGCCTCGACCTTGTACGTGACCTTGAGCACCGGCGAGTAGATGGAGTCGACCGGGATACGGCCGATCTCCTGGCCCACCTGCTTGTTCTGCACGGCGGAGACGTAGCCGCGACCGCGCTCGACGGTCAGCTCCATCTCCAGCTTGCCCTTGCCGTTGAGCGTGGCGAGCACCAGGTCGGGGTTGTGCACCTCGACGCCGGCCGGCGGGGCGATGTCAGCAGCGGTGACCAGGCCGGGACCCTGCTTGCGCAGGTACATCACGACCGGCTCGTCGTGCTCCGAGGAGACGACCAGCTGCTTGATGTTCAGGATGAGGTCGGTGACGTCCTCCTTGACGCCCGGCACGGTGGTGAACTCGTGCAGGACACCGTCGATGCGGATGGACGTGACCGCCGCACCCGGGATCGAGGAGAGGAGCGTACGACGGAGGCTGTTGCCGAGCGTGTAGCCGAAGCCCGGCTCCAGGGGCTCGATGACGAACCGCGAGCGGAATTCGTCGACGACCTCTTCGGTCAGCGAGGGACGCTGAGCGATCAGCATGGTGTGAATCCTTCGGTTGTGGACGCCCACTATTTGACGTCCGACAGGTACTGCTCGTACTGCAAGGGTACGGGCGGCACGGCCCCCGAAAGGGACGTACCGCCCGGACACTCAGACCGTCACCGGTCGTGCGTCAGACGCGACGACGCTTCGGCGGACGGCAGCCGTTGTGCGGCGTGGGGGTGACGTCCTGGATCGAACCGACCTCGAGGCCCGTGGCCTGGAGGGAGCGGATCGCGGTCTCGCGGCCGGAGCCCGGACCCTTGACGAAGACGTCGACCTTGCGCATGCCGTGCTCCTGCGCGCGGCGAGCGGCCGACTCGGCGGCCATCTGCGCGGCGAACGGGGTGGACTTGCGCGAGCCCTTGAAGCCGACGTGGCCGGCGGAGGCCCAGGAGATCACGTTGCCCGAGGGGTCCGTGATCGAGACGATCGTGTTGTTGAACGTGCTCTTGATGTGCGCGTGGCCGTGAGCGACGTTCTTCTTTTCCTTGCGGCGCACCTTCTTGGCAGCGCCCTGACGACCCTTGGGGGGCATCTATATCTCCTACGGGAGGTGGTCGGTCCTACAGCGAAGACCGTGTGGTCAAGCGTCCGCTGAGGACTACTTCTTGCCCGGCTTCTTCTTGCCGGCGATGGCGCGACGCGGGCCCTTGCGGGTACGCGCGTTGGTGCTCGTGCGCTGACCGTGCACCGGGAGGCCGCGACGGTGGCGGATGCCCTGGTAGCACTGGATCTCGATCTTGCGGCGGATGTCGCCCTGGATCTCGCGGCGGAGGTCGCCCTCGGTCTGGAGGTTGGCGTCCACGTACTCGCGGATCTTGACCAGGTCCTCTTCGGCCAGGTCACGAACGCGGGTGTTCGGGTTCACGCCGGTGGAGGCGAGGATCTCCTTGGACCGGGTGCGCCCGATACCGAAGACGTAGGTGAGTGCGATCTCCACACGCTTTTCGCGCGGGATGTCAACACCGGAAACGCGTGCCATTCAATGGCTCCTGTGTGTTCGGGGGTCTTCCGCAAAGCCGCTCCCCATTCGCCGTATGAGGTACGAATCGGGTCCCCGGCCCCCGCCGGAGGTGCCGCCGACCCTTGCGGGCTGGGCGGGCTCTGCGTATGTACGTTGCTTGCGTCGCGCGAAGAACTGCGAAATGCAGGTCGGTCGGCGTGCGTCAGCCCTGGCGCTGCTTGTGGCGCAGGTTGTCGCAGATGACCATGACCCGGCCGTGACGGCGGATCACCTTGCACTTGTCGCAGATCTTCTTGACGCTCGGCTTGACCTTCATGGGTGTGAGGTTCTCCGGGTCAGTGCCACCACCCGCGCGCGGAGGCGGGGTGCGGGCAAGATCTACTTGTAGCGGTAGACGATCCGGCCACGCGTCAGGTCGTACGGAGAGAGCTCCACGACGACCCGGTCGTCCGGAAGGATTCGGATGTAGTGCATCCGCATCTTGCCGGAGATGTGCGCGAGGACCTTGTGACCGTTCTGGAGCTCCACCTTGAACATGGCGTTCGGGAGGGACTCGATCACGGTGCCCTCGATTTCGATGGCACCTTGCTTCTTGGCCACGCTTCGCCTTTCGAATCGGCTACCTTGATCGACTCTCGATCCGTGTGCGGACACACGGGTACACGAGAGCCGACGCATCAGTCTACGTCAGGCCCCTGGAAAAGACGAATCCGGGAAGAATGCCCACCCCGGTAGATCGTTACGCCACGAGCCGTGCCGCAGCTTCGGCCCGCGTTACGCCAGGGGATCCGGGGCCGCCGTCACGCCCAGCTCGGCGAGCTTCGCCTTGCCGCCGTCCGGGGAGGTCAGGACCAGCGGGCCCTCCTCCGTCAGCGCCACCGAGTGCTCCCAGTGCGAGGACCAGGTGCCGTCCGTCGAGACGACCGTCCACTCGTCCGCCAGGACCTCCGTGTGCGGCGTGCCGAGCGAGACCATCGGCTCGATCGCCAGGCAGAAGCCGGGGACCAGCTTCGGGCCCTTGCCCCGCTTGCGGGAGACGTAGTTCAGCAGGTGCGGGTCCATGTGCATCTCGGTGCCGATGCCGTGGCCGCCGTAGTCCTCGACGATGCCGTACTTGCCGCCGCCGGGCTTCGGCTGGCGGCGGATGTACGTCTCGATCGCCCGGGAGATGTCCACCAGGCGGTTGCCGTTCCTCATCGCGGCGATGCCGGCCCACATCGACTCCTCGGTGACCCGGGAGAGCTCGATCAGCTCCGGAGCGTGACCCGTGCCCACGAACGCCGTGTACGCGGCGTCGCCGTGCCAGCCGTCGACGATCGCGCCGCAGTCGATCGAGATGATGTCCCCGTCCTTGAGGACGGTCTTCTCGTCGGGGATGCCGTGGACGACGACCTCGTTGACCGAGGTGCAGATCGTCGCGGGGAATCCGCCGTACCCGAGGAAGTTCGACTTCGCGCCGTGGTCCGCGATCACCTTCCGGGCGACCTCGTCGAGGTCCTTCGTCGTGGCACCCGGCACAGCGGCCTCACGGGTCGCCGCGTGGATGGCGGCGACGACCAACCCCGCCTCGCGCATCTTCGCGATCTGCTCGGGAGTCTTGAGCTGCACCATCGTGGCGGGGGCCTTCCTTGCGAATACACGGGACAGAACAACGATACGGCCGCGGCGCCCCCCAGGGGCACCGCGGCCGTATCGAACGAACCGGGGTTACTTCTTGAGCGCGGCCATCGCCTTCGCGGTGACCTCGTCCACCTTGCCGAGCGCCTGGATCGTCACGACCAGGTTCTGCGCCCGGTAGTAGTCGATGATCGGCTCGGTCTGGGTGTGGTAGACCTCCAGGCGCCGGCGGACGGTCTCCTCGGAGTCGTCGTCGCGCTGGTAGAGCTCGCCGCCGCACACGTCACACACGCCCTCGGCCTTCGGCGGGGTGTACGTGACGTGGAAGACGTGCGCGCTGTCGTTACGGCAGATGCGGCGACCCGCGATCCGCTTCACGACCTCGTCCTCGGGGACCTCCAGGTCCAGGACCGCGTCCAGCTGCATGTCCTCGGCCTTGAGGACGGCGTCCAGAGCCTCGGCCTGGGCCACGTTCCGCGGGAACCCGTCGAGCAGGAAGCCGTTGACGGCGTCCGGCTGCTCCATCCGGTCCTTGGCCATCCCGATGGTCACCTCGTCCGGGACAAGGTCGCCGGCGTCCATGTACGCCTTGGCCTTGAGACCCAGCTCCGTGCCCTGACTGATGTTGGCGCGGAACAGGTCACCCGTGGAGATGTGCGGAATGTCCAGGTTCTTGGCAAGGAACGCGGCCTGCGTGCCCTTGCCCGCACCGGGCGGTCCGACGAGGACGATTCGCATCAGCGGAGGAACCCTTCGTAATTGCGCTGCTGGAGCTGGCTCTCGATCTGCTTCACGGTCTCCAGCCCCACACCCACGATGATGAGGATGCTCGTCCCACCGAACGGGAAGTTGGCATTGGCGCCACCGAAGCCTGCCAACGCCATCGTCGGCACAAGAGCGATCAGACCCAGATACAGCGAGCCCGGCCAAGTGATCCGGTTGAGCACGTAGCTCAGATACTCGGCAGTAGGTCGACCAGCCCGGATACCCGGGATGAAGCCACCATACTTCTTCATGTTGTCGGCAACTTCCTCGGGGTTGAACGAGATCGCCACGTAGAAGAAGGCGAAGAACACGATCAGGAGGAAGTACGTCGCGATGTAGTAGGGGTGGTCACCCTTGACGAAGTGGGCTTCGATCCAGGTTTTCCAGCCCGCGGTGGAGTTCGAGAACTGGGCGATCAAGGCCGGGATGTAGAGCAGCGACGAGGCGAAGATGACAGGAATCACACCCGCCTGGTTCACCTTCAGAGGGATATAAGTGGACGTTCCGCCGTAGGACCTGCGGCCGATCATCCGCTTCGCGTACTGCACCGGGATGCGCCGCTGGGCCTGCTCGACGAAGACGACGAGGCCGACCATCGCGAATCCGACGAGGATCACGGTGCCGAACTCGATCCAGCCGTCGGCCAGGTCACCCTCGACCTTGATCTTCCACAGCGCGCCCGGGAAGCCGGCGGCGATGGAGATGAACATCAGGATCGACATGCCGTTGCCGATGCCGCGGTCGGTGATGAGCTCACCGAGCCACATGACGACGGCGGTACCGGCGGTCATCGTGATGACCATCGTGGTGATCGTGAAGATCGACGGGTCGGGCACGACCTGGTTGGCCACCGTGCAGCCGCTGAACAGCGCACCGCTCTTGGCGGTGGCGACGAGACCGGTGCCCTGGAGGATGGCGAGGGCGATCGTCAGGTACCGCGTGTACTGCGTGATCTTCGCGGTGCCGGACTGCCCCTCCTTCTTCAGGGCTTCCAGACGCGGGATCACGACGGTCAGCAGCTGCAGGATGATGCTCGCCGTGATGTACGGCATGATGCCGAGCGCGAAGATGGTGATCTGCAGCAGCGCCCCGCCACTGAACATGTTCACCAGGCCGAACAGGGAGTTGTTGCCCTGACTCGCCTGGTCCACACACTGCTGGACGGCCTGGTAACTGACACCGGGGACGGGGACGTGTGCCCCGAGCCGGTACAGCACGACGATGCCGAGCGTGAAGAGCAGCTTCTTGCGCAGGTCGGGCGTCTTGAACGCCCGGGCGAACGCGGTGAGCACGGTGCCTCCTGCGACCCCCGCGCCATGCGCCAGAGGTGACGGTCTTGAGGTTCGACGAATAGGTACCAGTCAAAAACCGTGCGGGCATACCGCACGGAGCATAGACAGTGCACGCCACCTTACCGGCGGACATGCCCCCCTAGGAACGACCAACCGGGGATGCCCCTTTTGGGAGGCATCCCCGGTCGGATGTTCAGGCCATCGAGTCGTCTCAGACGAGCTCGGTGACGGTGCCGCCGGCGGCGGCGATCTTCTCCTTGGCGGAGCCGGAGACGGCGTCGACCGTCACCTGCAGCGCCACGGAGACCTCGCCGGTGCCGAGCACCTTGACGAGCTGGTTCTTACGAACCGCACCCTTGGCGACCAGATCGGCCACCGTGACCTCGCCACCCTGCGGGTAGAGCGCGGCCAGCTTGTCCAGGTTCACGACCTGGTACTCGGTGCGGAACGGGTTCTTGAAGCCCTTGAGCTTCGGCAGACGCATGTGGAGGGGCATCTGCCCGCCCTCGAAGCGCTGCGGAACCTGGTAACGGGCCTTGGTGCCCTTCGTACCACGACCGGCCGTCTTACCCTTGGACGCCTCGCCACGACCCACGCGGGTCTTGGCGGTCTTGGCACCCGGGGCGGGACGGAGGTTGTGGACCTTCAGCGGGTTGTTCTCCGCCATGTCAGTCGACCTCCTCGACCGTCACGAGGTGGCGGACGGTGTGAACCATTCCGCGGAACTCGGGGCGGTCCTCCTTGACGACCACGTCGTTCAGGCGCTTGAGCCCGAGCGAACGCAGGGTGTCGCGGTGGTTCTGCTTGCTGCCGATGTACGACTTCGTCTGCGTGATCTTGAGGCGAGCCATTACGCACCCGCTCCCGCACGCGCACGAAGCAGAGCCGCGGGGGCGACGTCCTCGAGCGGCAGACCACGGCGAGCCGCGATCTCCTCGGGACGCTGCAGGCCCTTCAGGGCCTCCACGGTCGCGTGCACGATGTTGATCGCGTTGTCGGAGCCGAGCGACTTCGACAGGATGTCGTGAACGCCGGCGCACTCGAGCACGGCACGCACCGGGCCACCGGCGATAACACCGGTACCGGGGGAAGCCGGCTTGAGCAGGACGACGCCCGCGGCCTTCTCGCCCTGAATCGGGTGAGGGATGGTGCCCTGGATGCGCGGAACCTTGAAGAAGTTCTTCTTGGCTTCCTCGACACCCTTGGCGATGGCCGCGGGAACTTCCTTGGCCTTGCCGTAACCGACACCTACGGTGCCGTCACCGTCGCCCACCACGACCAGCGCGGTGAAGCTGAAGCGACGACCACCCTTGACAACCTTGGCGACGCGGTTGATCGCGACAACGCGCTCAACGTACGCGGTCTTCTCGGCGGCAGCGCCACCGTCGCGGCCCTTCCGGTCCCGCCGCTCGCCGCCACCGGCACCGCTTCCGCGGCGCTGGGGTCCAGCCATTGGATTACCTCTCTCTGTTACGTCCGTTAGTCCCGGAACCGGGGCTTAGAACTTCAGCCCGGCTTCGCGGGCGGCGTCAGCCAGAGCGGCAATGCGCCCGGCGTACCTGTTGCCACCACGGTCGAACACGACAGTCTCGACACCCGCGGCCTTGGCGCGCTCGGCGACGAGAGCGCCGACCTGCTTGGCCTGCGCCGACTTGTCACCCTCGCCACCGCGGATCGACGCGTCCAGGTTCGACGCGGACGCAAGGGTGTGACCCTTGAGGTCGTCGATGACCTGAGCGGTGATACCGCGGTTCGAACGCGTCACGACGAGGCGCGGACGCTCCGCCGTACCCGACACGTTCTTGCGGATGCGGATGTGACGGCGGGCCTTGGCCGCACGCTTGTAAGCGTCGCCCTTGGCGATCTTCACACCGTATGCCATGGCTTACTTACCAGCCTTTCCGACCTTGCGGCGGATGACCTCGCCGGCGTACTTGACGCCCTTGGCCTTGTACGGGTCGGGCTTCCGCAGCTTGCGGATGTTCGCCGCGACCTCGCCGACCTTCTGCTTGTCGATGCCCTCGACCGAGAACTTGGTCGGCGACTCGACCTTGAACGAGATGCCCTCGGGCGCCTCGATCAGGATCGGGTGGCTGTAGCCGAGCTGGAACTCCAGGTTGGAGCCCTTCGCGGCCACGCGGTAACCGACACCGCTGATCTCGAGCGCCTTCACGTATCCCTGGGTCACACCGGTGATCATGTTGGCCACCAGCGTGCGGGACAGGCCGTGGAGGGCCTTGTTCTGACGCTCGTCGTTCGGACGGGTGACGTTCAGAACGCCGTCCTCGCCCTTAACGATCTCGATGGGGGCGGCAACGGTGTGCGTCAGGGTGCCCTTGGAGCCCTTGACGGTGACCGTGCGGCCATCGATGGTGACGTCCACGCCGGCGGGAACCGGGATGGGGAGCTTGCCGATACGAGACATAGCTATTCCTCCGTTCCCGACTACCAGACGTAGGCGAGGACTTCCCCACCCACGCCCTTCTTCTGCGCCTGCTGGCCGGTCAGGAGGCCGTGGGACGTGGAGATGATCGCCACGCCCAGGCCGCCGAGAACCTTCGGCAGGTTGGTGGACTTCGCGTAAACCCGGAGGCCCGGCTTCGAGATCCGCTTGATGCCCGCGATGGAGCGCTCACGGTTCGGACCGAACTTGAGCTCGAGGACGAGGTTCTTGCCGACCTCGGCGTCCTCGACCTTCCAGCCCGTGATGAAGCCCTCCTGCTGGAGGATTTCCGCGATGTGAGACTTGATCTTGCTGTGCGGCATCGTCACGGAGTCGTGGTATGCCGAGTTCGCGTTACGCAGACGAGTCAGCATGTCCGCGATCGGATCAGTCATGGTCATGAATTGGCCTTCGGCCTCTCTCGCCGGGGTTTCCTGTATGCGCCATCCCTCTCCCCACACAGGGGCGGGACGGGTGCGGCGCGGGGACCTACGGCGTAGTAAGTCGTACGGGCGGCAGACGCCCAACCCTCCTAGCCTAAGCCATGGAGCGGTGGGCCTCTGCCAACCCTCTGCTTACCGAGAGACTCCGGTTATCCCCTGATGAGGGGGATTACCAGGAGCTCTTGGTCACGCCCGGCAGCTCGCCACGGTGAGCCATCTCACGAAGGCACACGCGGCACAGGCCGAACTTGCGGTACACGGAGTGGGGACGACCACAGCGCTGGCAGCGCGTGTAGCCGCGCACGCCGAACTTGGGCTTGCGGGCAGCCTTCGCGATGAGAGCCTTCTTCGCCATCTCGCTTACGCCTCCTTGAACGGGAAGCCGAGGTGACGGAGAAGGGCACGGCCCTCAGCGTCGTTGGTCGCCGTGGTCACCACGGTGATGTCCATACCCCGGACACGGTCGATCTTGTCCTGGTCGATCTCGTGGAACATGACCTGCTCCGTGAGACCGAAGGTGTAGTTGCCACGCCCGTCGAACTGCTTGGGGGACAGACCACGGAAGTCGCGGATGCGCGGAAGCGCGAGCGACAGGGTGCGGTCGAGGAACTCCCACATGCGGTCGCCACGGAGGGTGACGTGCGCACCGATCGGCTGACCCTCGCGCAGCTTGAACTGCGCGATGGACTTGCGGGCCTTGGTGACGGCCGGCTTCTGACCGGTGATCGTGGTGAGGTCGCGGATGGCGCCCTCGATCAGCTTGGAGTCGCGGGCGGCGTCGCCCACACCCATGTTGACCACGACCTTCACGAGGCCGGGAATCTGCATGACGTTCTCATACGAGAACTCCTCACGCAGCTTGCCCGCGATCTCCTCGCGGTACTTCGTCTTGAGACGCGGAGTGGTGGTGGTAGCCATCAGATGTCCTCACCCGTCCGCTTGGCAACGCGGATCTTGTTGCCCTCGTCGTCGAAGCGGTAACCGACGCGCGTGACGACCTTCTTGCCGTCCTTCTCAACGACCAGCTGGACGTTGGAGACGTGGACAGGCGCCTCGGTCGTGACGATGCCACCGGCCTGCGAGGGGCCGGCCTTGGTGTGCTTCTTGACCCGGTTGACACCCTCGACCAGGACGCGGTTCTCACGGGGGAAGGCCGTGATGACCTTGCCCTGCTTGCCCTTGTCCTTACCGGTGATGACCTGGACCAGGTCGCCCTTCTTGATCTTCATGCTTACAGCACCTCCGGCGCGAGCGAGATGATCTTCATGAACTTCTTCTCGCGCAGCTCACGGCCCACGGGGCCGAAGATACGGGTGCCGCGAGGGTCGCCGTCGTTCTTGAGAATGACAGCGGCGTTCTCGTCGAAGCGGATGTACGAGCCGTCCTGGCGGCGGCGCTCCTTGACGGTGCGAACGATGACCGCCTTGACGACGTCACCCTTCTTCACGTTGCCACCGGGGATCGCGTCCTTGACGGTGGCGACAATGACGTCACCGATGCCCGCGTAGCGGCGACCGGAACCACCGAGAACACGGATGCAAAGGATCTCCTTGGCACCAGTGTTGTCGGCGACACGCAGTCGCGACTCCTGCTGGATCACGTCTATCTCCTGATTGTCTGCCGGTTCCCGGCAGGGGCACCGGAGTGCCCCTGCCGAGCCTGGCGGAACTGACCTGAGGGAAACCCCTCAGGCTGTGTCTTTGGATTTCCCTTGCGGGAAAATCCCTACTTGGCCTTCTCGAGGATCTCGACGACGCGCCAGTGCTTCGTCGACGACAGCTTCCGGGTCTCCATCAGGAGGACGCGGTCGCCGACGCCGGCAGCGTTCTGCTCGTCGTGAGCCTTGAGCTTGTTCGTACGGCGGATGACCTTGCCGTACAGCGCGTGCTTGACGCGGTCCTCGACGGCGACGACGACGGTCTTGTCCATCTTGTCGCTGACGACCAGGCCCTCACGGACCTTGCGGGCGTTGCGCTCGGTCTTCTCAGTCACGTTGCTCTCGCTCATCAGGCGCTCTCCACCGTCTCGATGCCCAGCTCGCGCTCACGCATCAGGGTGTAGATCCGCGCGATGTCCTTGCGGACGGACTTGAGCCGCCCGTGGTTCTCGAGCTGGCCCGTCGCCGCCTGGAAGCGGAGGTTGAACAGCTCTTCCTTGGCCTCGCGGAGCTTGGCGACAAGCTCCTCGTTGCCCAGCTCGCGCAGCTCGGACGCCTTGGTACCGGCGGTCATCACAGCTCACCTGCTTCGCGCTTGACGATCTTGCACTTCATCGGCAGCTTGTGGGCCGCACGGGTCAGGGCCTCGCGCGCGATCTTCTCGTTCGGGTAGGACAGCTCGAACATCACCCGACCGGGCTTGACGTTCGCGATCCACCACTCCGGGGAACCCTTACCGGAACCCATGCGGGTCTCGGCAGGCTTCTTGGTCAGCGGGCGGTCCGGGTAGATGTTGATCCAGACCTTGCCGCCACGCTTGATGTGGCGGGTCATCGCGATACGAGCCGCCTCGATCTGGCGGTTGGTCACGTACGCCGGAGTGAGGGCCTGAATGCCGTACTCGCCGAACGCAACCTGCGTACCACCCTTGGACATACCGCTGCGCTTCGGGTGGTGCTGCTTGCGGTGCTTGACCCTACGGGGGATCAGCATTTCGGTCAGGCCTCCGTTCCGGTGCTCTCAACCGGAGCAGCGGCAGCGGCGTCGGCCTTGGGGGCCTCGGCGGCAGGAGCCGACTGCTGCGGCTTGCGACCGCGACCGCCACGCTCGCCACCGCGGCCACCACGGCCGGCGGGGCGCTCAGCGCCACCGCGGGCCGGACGGTTGCCGGCGCGGGCAGCGGCGTTCTCGGCGCGGACCTCGGCGATGTTCTTGACGTCGCCCTTGTAGATCCAGACCTTCACGCCGATGCGGCCGAAGGTCGTCTTGGCCTCGAAGAAGCCGTAGTCGACGTTCGCACGGAGCGTGTGCAGGGGCACGCGGCCCTCGCGGTAGAACTCCGAGCGGGACATCTCGGCGCCGCCGAGGCGACCGCCGCACTGGATCTTGATGCCCTTGGCGCCGGCCTTCATCGTGCCCTGCATGCTCTTGCGCATGGCACGACGGAAGGAGACGCGGGAGGAGAGCTGCTCGGCAACGGCCTGAGCAACCAGCTGAGCGTCCATCTCGGGGTTCTTGACCTCGAGGATGTTCAGCTGGACCTGCTTGCCCGTGAGCTTCTCGAGGTCGCCGCGGATGCGGTCGGCCTCGGCGCCACGGCGGCCGATGACGATGCCGGGACGCGCGGTGTGGATGTCCACCCGCACGCGGTCACGGGTGCGCTCGATCTCAACCTTCGAGATGCCGGCGCGCTCCATGCCGGACGTCATCATCCGACGGATGGCGACGTCTTCCTTGACGTAGTCCTTGTACAGCTTGTCGGCGTACCAGCGGGACTTGAAGTCCGTGGTGATGCCGAGCCGGAACCCATGCGGGTTAACCTTCTGGCCCATTACCGGGTTCCTTCCTTGCTGCTGACGACCACGGTGATGTGGCTGGTCCGCTTACGGATCCGGTAGGCACGGCCCTGAGCACGCGGACGGAACCGCTTCAGGGTCGGGCCCTCATCCACGTACGCCTCGCTGATGACCAGCGAAGAGGCGTCAGTGTGGTCGTAGTTGTGTGCAGCGTTGGCGATGGCGCTGTCCAGCACCTTGCCAACCGGCACGCTCGCGGCCTGCGGGGCGAAACGCAGGACCGCCTGAGCCTCCGTGGCGTCCATGCCACGGATAAGGTCCACCACGCGGCGGGCCTTCATGGGCGTGACGCGGATGTACCGCGCCTGGGCCCTGGCTTCCATGGTTGTCCTTCCAGTGTCTGTCATGGTCGATTCCACCCCGCTACTAGCGGCGCTTCGACTTCCGGTCGTCCTTCACGTGACCCCGGAAGGTGCGCGTCGGCGAGAACTCACCGAGCTTGTGGCCGACCATCGACTCGGTGACAAACACCGGAATGTGGGTCTTGCCGTTGTGCACCGCGATCGTGTGGCCGAGCATGGCCGGGATGATCATCGAGCGACGGGACCAGGTCTTGATGACGTTCTTGGTACCGGCTTCGTTCTGAGCGTCCACCTTCTTCACGAGGTGGCCGTCAACGAAGGGTCCCTTCTTGAGACTGCGCGGCATCTAAACCCGCTCCTAGCGCTTCTTGTTCGTCTTGCGGCGGCGGACGATGTACTTGCTCGAAGCCTTCTTCGGCGAGCGAGTACGACCCTCCTTCTGACCCCACGGGGAGACCGGGTGGCGACCACCGGAGGTCTTGCCCTCACCACCACCGTGCGGGTGGTCGACCGGGTTCATCGCCACACCGCGAACGGTCGGGCGAACGCCCAGCCAGCGCTTGCGGCCGGCCTTGCCCCAGTTGATGTTCGACTGCTCGGCGTTGCCGACCTCACCGATGGTGGCGCGGCAGCGGGCGTCGACGAGACGGATCTCGCCGGACGGCATACGAAGGTGGGCCATCGTGCCCTCCTTCGCCAGCAGCTGCACGGAGGCACCCGCGGAACGGGCGAACTTGGCGCCACCGCCGGGACGGAGCTCGATCGCGTGGATCGTGGTACCGACCGGGATGTTGCGGAGGGCCAGGTTGTTGCCGGGCTTGATGTCGGCGCCAGGGCCGTTCTCCACCCGGTCACCCTGCGCGAGTCCACGCGGGGCGATGATGTAGCGCTTCTCGCCGTCCGCGTAGTGGAGCAGCGCGATGCGAGCGGTGCGGTTCGGGTCGTACTCGATGTGAGCGACCTTGGCCGGCACGCCATCCTTGTCGTGACGACGGAAGTCGATCACGCGGTAGGCGCGCTTGTGGCCACCGCCCTGGTGACGGACGGTCACACGACCGGTGTTGTTACGGCCGCCCTTGCTGTGCAGGGGGCGGACCAGCGACTTCTCCGGCGTGGACCGCGTGATCTCGACGAAGTCGGCTACGGAGGAGCCACGACGGCCCGGCGTAGTCGGCTTGTACTTGCGGATTCCCATTTCTCAGTCCTCGTCCGATTCCGGACGACTCGACCTCCGTCAGGAGGTCGGGCCGCCGAAGATGTCGATACGGTTGCCCTCGGCAAGGGTCACGATGGCGCGCTTGGTGTTGGCGCGCTTGCCGAAACCGGTGCGGGTGCGCTTGCGCTTGCCCTGACGGTTGATCGTGTTGACCCCGGTGACCTTGACCGAGAAGACCGCCTCGACGGCCTGCTTGATCTGGGTCTTGTTCGAGCCAGGCGCGACGATGAACGTGTACTTGTTCTCGTCCAGCAGGGCGTAGCTCTTCTCGGAAACAACCGGCTTGACGAGGATGTCACGCGGGTCCGTGAAGGTCTTGCTGGTGATCGTGGCCTCGGACATCAGGCCTCGCTCCCTTCGGTGGTCTCGGCCTTGGGGCCAGACACGAAGGACTCGAGAGCGGCCTGGGTGAAGACCACGTCGTCGGATCGCATCACGTCGTACGTGTTCAGCTGGCCCGGCTCCAGGATGTGGACCTGGGGCAGGTTGCGAGCGGACAGCCACGCGGCCTCGTCGGAGCGCTCGACGACCAGGAGCAGGTTCTTGCGCTCCGAGATCTTGCCGAACAGCGTCTTCGCGGCCTTCGTGGAGATGCCACCCTCGACCACGCCGGAGACGACGTGGATGCGGGAGTGGTTCGCCCGGTCGGAGAGGGCACCGCGGAGGGCGGCGGCCTTCATCTTCTTGGGGGTCCGCTGCGAGTAGTCACGCGGCACGGGACCGTGCACGACGCCACCACCGGCGAACTGCGGGGCGCGGGTCGAACCCTGACGGGCGCGGCCGGTGCCCTTCTGGCGGTACGGCTTCTTGCCACCACCGCGGACCTCACCACGCGTCTTGACCTTGTGCGTGCCCTGACGGGCGGCGGCCAGCTGCGCGACGACGACCTGGTGGATCAGCGGGATGCTGATCTTGGCCTCGAAGATCTCGGCCGGGAGCTCGACGGTCCCGGTCTTGTCGCCGGAGGGCGACAGAATGTCAATGGTGCTCATATCCTCAGGCCCCCTTGGCCGCGGTGCGGACCAGGACGAGGCCGCCGTTCGGACCAGGAACCGCACCCTTGATCAGGAGCAGGCCCTTCTCCGCGTCAACGGCGTGAACGGTCAGGTTCTGGGTGGTCACGCGCTCGTTGCCCATGCGGCCGGCCATGCGCATGCCCTTGAAGACACGGCCCGGGGTGGCGCAGCCACCGATCGAACCGGGCTTGCGGTGCACGCGGTGGGCACCGTGGGAGGCCTTGCCACCACGGAAGTTGTGGCGCTTCATGACACCGGCGAAGCCCTTGCCCTTGCTCTTACCGGTGACGTCGACCTTCACACCGGCCTCGAAGAGCTCGGCGGTGATCTCCTGGCCGAGCGTGTACTCGGAGGCGTCAGCGGTGCGGAGCTCCACAAGGTGACGGCGCGGGGTGACGTCGGCCTTGGCGAAGTGACCCTTGAGGGGCTTGTTCACCTTGCGCGGGTCGATCTCGCCGAAGGCGATCTGGACCGACTCGTAGCCGTCGATGTCGTTCGTACGCACCTGGGTCACGACATTGGGGCCGGCCTTGACGACGGTCACCGGGACGACCCGGTTGTTCTCGTCCCAGACCTGCGTCATGCCGAGCTTCTCGCCCAGGATGCCCTTGATGTTCTTAGCCATCTCGCGCGTCACCTCAGAGCTTGATCTCGATGTCGACGCCCGCCGGGAGGTCGAGGCGCATGAGCGAGTCAACCGTCTTCGGCGTGGGGTCGAGGATGTCGATGAGGCGCTTGTGCGTGCGCATCTCGAAGTGCTCGCGCGAGTCCTTGTACTTGTGCGGCGACTTGATGACGCAGTACACGTTCTTCTCAGTGGGCAGCGGCACCGGGCCCGCGACCGACGCACCAGTGCGCGTCACCGTCTCGACGATCTTCTTCGCCGAGGAGTCGATGACCTCGTGGTCGTAGGCCTTGAGCCGGATGCGGATCTTCTGTCCCGCCATGGCTACTCAGTAGTCCTTTGTCTTGGTTAACGCTCTGGACTCGGGGGTTCTCGTAACTCTGCCTCCGACCCACGCGGTCGGGCGTGTCGCACTCCCTCTACGCAGAAATCCCTAAGGATCTCCCAACCAAGGGGGTGCGGTCCCAGAACCGCGAGCCGGGGGCAGAACACCCACCGAGTGCCTGGTCGGCACCCCGCTGACGCTTCCCCGAAGATTCCCGTACGTCCGCCCCTGAGAAGGAGCGACGAGTACTGTGGGACTCGCTTCAGGTCCTCCCGACGGGAGGCGCGCAGCATCGGCACTCAACCGAGCAACCCCGACAGTCTGCCATACGGGATGCTCTGGTGGCCAATCGGGCCGAAGAGAGTACCCCGGACGTGATGGAGATCAAACCTGGGGTGCGACACGCTCCCCACCCGCCGCCGGACGGCGCGGGCACGGATCTCCCCAGCTGCCTTCACCCGCGCCCACAGGGCCGCCACACCTTCTCCGCAGACGCCCGCACGACATGCCGGGCATGTATGGATTGCTGCCGCGCGACTGGTTTCGGCCTCCGCGGCTGTGCCAAGGTTGCGCGGTGATCGAACTCGGGGGCGGCTCGGACACGCCGGTACGGCGCACACGGCTCGCTGACTTTGCAGACATGCCCGTCGAACCGCGTGGAGAGCCCGCGGCCGCGGCCGACGCGGCCGCGCCTGATCCCACGCCTGATCCCACGGCCACTCCGTCGTCCGGCTCCTCGCCCGCGGGGTGGTCTCCGCCACCTTCACCTTCCCCCGAAGCGCGCGGCGCCGCCCCGTCGCCCTGGTCCCCCGGTGCGCCTGGCCCGGGTGCGCCCGGCGAGGCGGGTATGCGGGGCGCGGCGGGTGTGCCGGTCGAGGCGGGTGTGCCGCTGGACCCGGAGGCGGAGGCCCGGCGGCGCGAGTTCGCGGCGGTCCTGGAGCTCTTCCGTACGACGGCGGTGGTCGTGCCTCGCCGGGACGGGGGCTGGCTGACCGTCGACCTGGGCGGGGTGCGGTGGATCCTCGCGTTCTCCGACGAGTCGGCGCTGGCCCGGTACGCCCTCGCGCGGGGCGAGGGCGGCGTGGAGTGGGAGTACGAGACGGTGCTCGGGGCGCGGCTGCTCGACGTGGCCGTGCCGGGCGCGGGTGTGCCCTGCGGGGTGGCCCTGGACGCGGCGGACGGCCCGGAGCACGCGGTGCTGTTTCCGCCGGTGGTCGGAGTCGTACCGGACGCGGCGGCAGTGGACAGAAACGTCACGGGAGCGGACGAGTGGGGGACGGCACGATGAGTGGCGGTGGGGGAGAGTCCGGAAAGGACCTGGCCACGGCCGGGCTGAACGAGGTCGCGAACGGCCTGACGCTGGCCCTTGGCGAGCTGAAGGAGCTCGGCATGGACAGCATGGCGGCGGAAGGGCGTGGCTTCGGCGAGATCGCGCTCTCCGGCCTGGAGCTGGGCCACGAAGGGCTGACGGGGACGTTCTCGTCGTTCTGCGAGCGCTGGGAGTGGGGTGTGCGCTCGCTGATCAACGAGGGCAACATGTTCGCCGTGGCGACGGGCCTGTCGGCCGGCAAGTACCACGAGACCGAGCAGTACCTCGAGGGCACGTTCAAGATCGTGACCAATGCGGCCATCGGCAATCCGTACGCGTCCGAGGACGAGGTCACGAAGCAGGGCTGGGGCGACATCGCCACCTCCGGGTACCTCGGCGGCGTGGACTACAGCAAGGAGTCCTTCGACGAGGCACGCGCCAACTCGGCGCAGGGCTGGAAGGACGCCGGGCGCGATCTGGCCACCTCCCGGACGATCGGTCTGCCCGGCCTGAACCCGCAGAACGCGGCCTCGATGGCCGGCGTCACCGACGCGCAGTACGAGGCGGCGCTCGACGACATGTTCGGGCCCTCCGCGGAGGAGCGGGCTGCCGCCGCCCAGCAACAACAGCAGCAACAGCAGGGCGTGCCGCCCCAGCAGCAGAGGGGTGACCAGGGCTGATGGGCGGCCTGCTCGACGACATCGGCAACGGCCTCAGCGACCTGGGCAAGGGCATCGAGGACGGCATCAACGACGGCCTCGGCGCCATCGAGGACGGAATCGACTCCGGCAAGAAGGCGCTGGGCGAGACCGTCGACTGGGCGACCGACAAGGCCGGCGATCGCCTCGATTCGTACGGTCTGCACGGGGCCGCCGACGCGGTCACGGACTGGGGCGACGGCGTCGCGTCGGATCTGGGCGCGACCCCTGGCGAGAAGCAGCTCGGCCAGACCGAGGAGGCGAACGAGCTCGTCCACGGCAACCCCACGAAGATCCTCGAGAGCGCGGCGCACCTGAAGGACTTCCGGGCGGCTTTCGAGCAGGTCGGCCAGGGCATGAGGAAGGTCGACTCCACGCGATGGAAGGGCGAGGCGGGCAACGCCTTCCGCGAGAAGTTCGGCGTGCATCCCACGAAGTGGCTGCACGCGGCGGACGCGTGCGAGGAGGCCGCCGCCGGGCTGGAGGCGTACGCGCACACCGTGAAGTGGGCGCAGAGCGCGGCGTCCGAAGCCATCGACATGTACCGCCGGGGCAAGCGCGCCTCGGAGGAGGTCAAGGCGGCTGTCGCCGCCTCCAAGGACCCGGACGCCGCCAAGAGCCCCGAGGCCGTCAGGGCGCAGGAGGCGGCGAAGGCGCTCGTCGAGGAGGCCAAGGCGCTGCTCGGCGACGCCCGCCGGCAGCGGAACACCGCCGCCACCGACGCCCAGTCCCGGGTGGAGAAGGCGCTGGCCCACGCCCCGGCCGAGCCTCCGCCGCTCGACCGCCTCGGCGACAACCTCGTCGACGGATACATGGCGTACAACACGGAGCTGACCCATGTGGTGGGCGGCGTCCTCAAGGGAACGGCGGGCCTGGTCAACTTCGCCCGTGGCCTGAACCCGACCGACCCGTACAACCTGACGCACCCGGCCGCCTACATGCAGAACGTCTCGATGACGCTCTCCGGCCTGGTCTCCACGGTCGCCCAGCCCGAGCGTGCCGTATCGGCCGCGGTCGAGAGCTTCAAGAAGGACCCGTCCGAGTTCGTCGGCCGCCTCTTCCCGGAGCTCATCGGCACGAAGGGTACGGGTTTCGCCGCCGGCGGCCTGCGGGTCGCGGCCAGGGAGGGCCTGGAGGCGGCGGCGACGAACCCGGTGACGCGGAACGGCCTGAAGTACGGCGACAACGCCACGCCGCCGCCGACGGGGCTGCCGAACGGGACGACTCCTCAGTGGCCGCCGGCCGGGGCCGCCGACAACGCGGTCTCCCAGCTCCCCCCGGGCTGGACGATCGACAACGCTCCCACCCCCTCCCACCCCCCGACGGGCGTCGCCGACAACGCGGCCTCGCCGTGGAATCCGGCGGGGTACGGCGACAACGCGGCCTCGCCGTGGAATCCGGCGGGGTACGGGGACAACGCGTCCCCCTCGAACCCGGCGGGCATCGCCGACAACGCGGCCCCGCCGAAGGACTGGGACGGTCTGGCCCAGTCCACGGACAACGTGGGCGAGGGGGCCGTCCACTCGGATTCGGTGGACGGCAAGACGGCTCAGGATTTCCTGGACGATCAGTATCCGGGGATTCAGGGGGTCAACGACGGGCCGGGCGGACACGCGGACAACGGTTTCCAGTACGAGCCCCACGTTTCGGCGGACGAATTCGACGGACTCAGCGTCGAGCAGAAACACCAGCTTGCAGCTGACGAGCTCGGGGCCGGCGCGGTCAGGTTCCCCAACGACAGCGCGGCCATCTCCTACGGCAGAGATTACTGGAACGACTACGCCGAAAATCTTCCGGAACCTACAAAGAATGCGCTCCTCGACTATTCCTCCGAGAAGGGGTATGCGGATCCCCGTTACGCCACTTACAAGGAGATGAACGGGTACCTCCGGGGAGATACCTCGTTGGGCACCCCGGACGTTCTCCGTAACATCGAGGAGGTCGACAAGGCTCTCGCCGGACGGCCGATGCCGGAGGATGTCACGGTGGCACGAGGCCAGGGGGTGAGCCACCTCGGTGTCGACTCACCGGAGCAACTGATCGGTAGGACGCTGAACGAGCCGGGCTACATGTCCACCTCACTCGGCAGCGCGGCCTTCAGCGACAAGCCCGGCATCCTGCATCTCCGGGTCCCTGAGGGAACCGATGCACTGTGGCTGGAGAAAGTCAGTCACTACGGAACGAGCGAACGGGAAGTTCTCCTCGGACGGGGCATGAACTACAAGGTGACGCGGGCCTTCGAGGATGACCGTGGGCAATGGCACATTTACGGGGAAGTCCTGCCTCAGAATTAAGGAAAGACACCACCAATGAACGCCGAGAAGGAATCCCCTCGCTTCGTGAAGCGGAGGACCAGTGCACACTCCGAAGATTACGGATCCCTCACCGTGGCAGGGCCTCCGGAATACGCAGACCGGACCCGCGAACCCGTGCAGTACGTCTCCATGGCCGATGCCAGTGGCACGGTGATCGGCTATCTGTGGATCAGCGACCGCGATGGCGCCGCAGGCTGGGTCCCCCGAAGGGCCGTCTCCGGTGGAGGCGGGGTGTGGACCGACCGGCTCCGGGACGCCAAGGCGCGAGGGCTCACGCCTTTGGCAGCACTGACGGAGATGATCCAGGACTCGCCCGCCTCCCGTAGCCACGTGGTGCCGGGCTCTCTCGCCGAGGCCCCCAACTCGGACGCGATCCGCGACCTCGCCGGGCACCCTCCCAAGGAGCTTCCGTGGCACGCGGCCACCGGGGTGCTGCTCGGCCTCGCGCTCGGTGATGCCATGGGCTACCCCACCGAGTTCCTCACCATGGAACAGATCACGGCCACGTTCGGCCCCTGGCACACGATGGAGATGCCGCTCTCCGCAGGCGATGTCGTGCGGGTGACGGACGACACCCAGATGACTCTGGCCGTCGGGGAAGCCCTGGCGGAAATCACCACAAGCCCACGTGAGGCAGGAGGGGCCTGGGGCGCAGCGCAAGCCATCACGCCCGCGCAGGTCGAAGGGGCCCTGCGAAGGCACTTTGTGACCTGGTTGCGCTCCCCGGACAACAACCGGGCCCCCGGCCAGACCTGCCTGGACGCCTGCGCCGGACTCGAACGCGGAGTCCGTTGGCAGGACGCAACGGTCATCAGGTCCAAGGGTTGCGGTGCCAACATGCGCGTTGCTCCGGTCGCCCTCGTACCTGGCCTCTCGGCCGAGCAGCGGTCTGGCATCTCCCAGATGCAGGCGGCACTGACCCACGGACACCCGACCGCACTCGCCGCCAGCGACCTGACGGCCCAGGCGGTGTGGCTCATCGCCCAGGGTTGCGGACTCGACGAACTTCTCCCGCAACTGCGTCTCTACGCCCTCCAATCCCGGCGGAAGTACCACGCCGACTGGCTCGGAGACCTGGCGCAGAAGGCAGGAGCACCGGACCCGGTGTCGTACATCGCGTTCGGTTGGGACGAATGCCTGCGTGCCCTCGACAGGGTGACCGACGCCCTGCGCGAGCCGGACATCGAGCAGGACCCCTGCGAGGTCGTCGGAGCCGGCTGGATCGCCGAGGAAGCGCTCGCAGCGGCTCTGTACTGCTTCCTCGTCGTCGATGGCTACGCCCGTCCGGCGATCCAGCGAGGAGCGCACTCCTCCGGAGACTCCGACTCCATCGCGGCCCTCGCCGGCGCCTTCGCCGGGGCGAAGCATGGTCCCCAGTACTGGCTGCCCGAGTGGACCGAGGTACTGGAGTACCACGACCGCATCCGTACCCTGAGCCGGTCCTGGGACTGAGTACCGAGGTGAAACGCAGGGAGACAGAGGCGCGCCCGGCCCCGGCCGGGGCGCCGCACCCCACCCGGCAGGCGACCGCCTGGCTCGGCGCGACCTACGGCGGGCTCGTCGAGCTCGCCGTGACGCACGCCGTGCACGAGACCGACACGGCCTGGCTGCTGGCCTGCCGGGCCCTCCCCCAGCCCGGCTACCCGCGCTCGCCGATGCTCGCGGCTTCGCTCGTCGTGCCCAAGGACGGCAGCCCCCCATTCCACCCCGCCCCCAGCGCCCCGCTGGCGGACCTGGAGCCGGCTCCGTCACGTGAGACCGCCGCCCGCACCCGGAACCAGGCGCGCCGCATCAACGCCCGCGGCTGCGTCGCCGCCGTGCACTCCGCGCTCGACGGGCACCGGTCGGTCGCCCTGCCCTGGCGCCCCGCCCACGAGGCCCCCGGCTGGTGGGGCCGGCTGAACCGTCGGTACTTCCCCGGCTTCACGCACGTGGCGGCGGACGACTGGAACGACGTGATCAGGGCCATCCAGGCTCCGGGCCCGGACACCCGCGGGCTTGTGTGGGTACGCCGTGAGGCCGGCGGCCAGGAGGTGAGCGGGAACCTGCTCTACGCCCACAACAACAAGGGCCAGGTCGTCCTCCTGGACGGCCTCACGGGTTCCCTGGCCGTCCTGGACACCTCGCACCTCCGCGAGCTGGTCCTGCTGCGGGCCCTTCCGACGACGGCTTAGGCCCACGCGGGCGGGGACAGGACCGCTATGTCGCCACCGAGTCCCACCACCAGCCGCCCGTCGGACGACATGGCCGCGGCCGTCACCTCCGCGGGGAAGACGAGATCCGAGCCCAGCTGACGATGGGCGGCCATGTCCCACACCCGTACCGTCCGGTCGTCCCCGACGGTGACCACGAGGGGACGGCCGTCGACCACGGCCGCGGCGAGGGCCCACACCGGGCCTGTGTGGCTGGTGAGTGGCGGGCGCCCCGTCACTTCCGTGCGCGCGGCCACGTCCCACACCTGAACCTGCCCGTCCCAGCTGCCGGTGACGGCGAGCAAGCGACCTTCCACCACGACGGTGGTCAGCGACACCCGCTGCTCGTTGCCCCCTGTCGGGGGTGCGACCTGACCGCGATGCCTGCGCTCGGCGAGGCCCCATGCGCTGACGGTGCTGTCGTCGTGCAGAGTGACGGCCTCGGGGCTGCCGTGGATGAGGGCCGTCGCCACCGCCACCACGGCGCCCTGGCGGCCCACAAACGGGTCGCTCTGGAGCTCGCCGACCACCTCGCCCGTGGCCGGGTCCCACAGCAGCAGTCGCGGAACGGCCTGCCTGCCGACGAGGACAAGGGTCCGACCGTTCACCAGTCCCGCCGCCAACGCCCATGCCCCACCGGGAAGACCCGCCAGGGGACGGCCGTCGGCCAGGTCCCACGACTGCACCAGCACGGACGGGTCGGCGATGACGGCAACGGGGCGGTCGTCCACCGTCTCCGTCACAGCAGCCCACACCGAGCCACGGGCGGGCAAGGGCGCACCGATGCGCTCACCGGTCGCCAGGTCCGACACCAGTACGGCTTCATCGTCGGCTCCGGTGACGGCGACCGCGCGTCCGCCGACCACCGCTGTCGCGGCCGACAGCATCCAGTCGGCATGGCCGGGCGCCGCCCCGATGAACCCGGGGAGGCTGCCGGTGGCCCAGACCACCTGCCACCCCGCCCCGGGGCCCGCCGCAGGCGCTATTGATCTCTGCACGAGCGACGGAGGCTCAGCCCTCGGAGGCGTACGAGACGAAGCCCGCCCAGACGCCGGGGGCGAAGGCGAGGCGGGGGCCTTCGGTGACCTTGGAGTCGCGGACGTGGATCGTGCCGGGGGTGGTGGCGACCTCGACGCAATCAGTGCCTTCACTGTTGCTGCTGTAGCTGCTCTTGAACCACTCCAGCTCGGGCTTGCGGATCATGTCTCTCCCAGCAGTCGTGCGATGAAGGCCCGTGACTCCCCGGGGGTGAGAGCCTGTGCCCGGATGATGCCATGGCGCAGCTCCAAGATCCGGAGCCTTTTGAGGTCCGAGACCGGACGACCGTTGAAGACACCGTCGGAGCGCCCCACCGCCGTTCCGTCCCCGAATTTCAGCAGCTCAATCAGTCCACCCGTCCCGGGGTGGTCGGCACGCTCGGTCGGCATCACCTGAAGCTCGACGTTGGGCAACTCACTCACCTCCAGCAGACGTTCGAGCTGCCGACGCAGCACCATTCTCCCTCCGGTGGGGCGCCGCAGCGTCACCTCTTCCTGGACGAAGCTGAACTCGGGACCCGGGTCCTTCTCCAGGACCGATCGGCGCGCCACTCGCGCTGCCACCAGCCGCTCCAGCTCTGCCGGCCCGTACGCCGGACGCCGCGTCCGGAGCAGCGCCCAGGTGAACTCCTCCGTCTGCAACAGGCCGTGGATGCTGTAGTTGAAGTACATGGAGAACTCGACGGCTCGTGCCTCCAGCTTCGCCAGATCCCGCACCTCCTTGGGGTACCGGACCTCCAGGACATCCTTCTTCATCGCGGCGATGAGTCCGCCCGCGCCGAGCGCACCGTCCACCTTGTCCAGGAACTCCGGTCGCGGAATCCGCGCCCCCCGCTCGATCTTGCGGATCATGTCCTCGCCGTACCCGACCCGCTCCCCGAACTCCGCCGCCCGCAGGCCCTTCGCCTCTCGCCACAGCTTGATCTGGCGGCCCACCGTCGCGACGACCGCTGCTCCCGACTCGTCCTCGGGGTCGACCTCCCAGCCCGGCTCTTCCGTCCCCGCGCCGTCCACACCGTCCACGCCCATGCGCGCCCACCTCCTCAGCCGCCCCTACCCGGAGGCTCTGCCGGGACAGCCGGGACAAGACCGGACAGTCTCGGGACAGTCACCGTACGTAAGGGCATGTTCGCTGGGCAGCGTACGCAGAGCTCGCCACTCTGAGTGACATGAAGCAAGAACAAACCCAACTCTTGGCGTCTGTACGCCAGTTCGGAATCCAGCTCTCCGCTACGCGGCGGGGCGCCCGCCTCGCCCGGCTTCTGACCGTCGAGCAGGCGCGTTCCTGGGAGCTGACCGCCACCGTGTCGGAGGCGGCGGCCCAGGTCGTCGCCGAGCTGGCGGCGAACGCCGTGACCCATGGGCGCGTGCCGGGCAGGGACTTCCGTCTGGCGCTCCTCGCGACGGACACCGCGCTGCGTATCGAGGTCACGGACACACGGGGTGACCGGCTCCCCGTCGTCGACCGGGCGACGGACGCGGAGTCGGGGCGTGGCCTCGTGATCGTCGAGGCGCTCGCGGACCGGTGGGGTGTCACCTCGGGGCCCGTCCCGCGCAAGACGGTATGGGCCGAGATCGGAACCGCATCGCGGCAGTCCGCGATCCGGCGGCCCACGACGGAAAAGACATAAGTACCAGGGCAAGTACCCTCCCCACCCCTCCAGCCTCCCCACCGCTCACCCGTCACTCACACGGGTGATCTGTGCCAACTGGGCTGGATTTGGGGCCGGTTGCCTGGCATATGCTCACCGCCACAACCCCAGACATGCGACGGCCCTCGGCCGGGACTAGCGATCCCGGTCGAGGGCCTGACCACCGAGGAAGAGATAGCTTCCCGATGGCTTCACTGCACCTTAGCGCGCCCTCGCGGGCCTCCGGGCTCATTCACGTCAACGTCCGGCACACGACCCGCTTCACGGTCGTCGGCAACCACCTCGCCCAGCACCGCGAGCTCTCGCTGCTCGCCATCGGGCTCTCCGTCCACCTCCAGTCGCTCCCCGCCGGGACGCCTGTCGGGATCAAGGCCCTGGCCGCGAAGTTCCCCGAGAGCGAGATGCGGATCGCGGGCGCCATGAGGGAGCTGGAGACCCACGGCTACCTGAGGCGGTTCAACGAACGGCTGCCCACCGGGCGCCTCGCCCCGCGCACGATCTCGTACAACCGGCCGGGGGCTGAACCCGATCCCGTACCGGAGACGCCCCCGGAGCGGCCGGAGCCCCCCGAGCCCCCGGACGTCCCGCCCCCGCCCCCTCCGCCGCCGGCCCGGCCGCCGCGACCGAAACCCGCGCCCCGCTCCGTGACGCCGGCTGCCCCACCGCCGCTCCCCCAGGCCCATCAGCCCGCCGCCGACCTGCTCGCCCGCCTCCGCCTCCACGAACCCCGGCTGCTCCTCGCCGAGCGAGACATCCAGCGGCTCGCCCCCGGTGTCGCCACGTGGCTGGAACGCGGCGCCGCCCCCGACGCCGTCGTACGCACCCTCGCCGCGAGCCTCCCCGACGATCTGGTGCACCCGGCCGGACTCATCGCCCACCGCCTCGCCGCCCTGCTTCCCCCGCCCCTCCCCGCGAAGCCACTGGCCCCCGACCCCCTCCAGAACTGCGACGCCTGCGACCGAGCCTTCAGATCACCCGAACCGGGCCGGTGTCGGGACTGCCGGCCCCCGGAAAGAAGGGCCGCTTAACAGCAGCTGATGACTCGGCGCGCCAGTGCACAGACGCCGGCAGAACTGCCGGCCCATACGGGAAAACCCGATGTCGAGGACGAGCCCCAAGGCGTCATGCGCCATCCCGACATCATGGTGATCTCCATGGCGGACATGGAAGGAGACGGTTCCTTCGAACCCCGCACCGGCACGGGCGCGGTGTTCTCCGACATCCACGCCACGCCCGACGGCCCGCGCTACGCCACCCGCAAGGACTTCGTGTACGGCGAGGACGTCACGATCGCCGACTGGACGATCTCGACCCACGATCTGCCCCGCTACGCGTAGCCGGCTCGGCTGCCGACTGAGACGCCCCCGACCGGGGCAGTCGCCCCACGTGCACACCAGTGACGAGATCTACCACCGGGTGCTGTGGGATCCCCGCCTCGATCCGGAGAGCTTCGTGATGGGGATCGCCGAGCGTGGGGCACCGCCGAAGCGGGTGGCGTTGGCCGACTTCGTACCGGGTGGGGAGATCCCCTGGCACCGGGTGCTGTTCTTCGAGGCAGACGGGGAGTTGGTCTGGGACCGGGCGACAGGGCTGGACCGGGTCGGGGAGATCGTGGCGGTGGAGGGCGAGGTCGTGCCACCCGGAGAGATCCTGGCCGTGGCCCCGACGAACCGTACGGCGGTGGCCTGGATCCCGCCGCGGCGGCTGTGGCCCGCCATCCAGCACATCCGCCGGGTGCACGACCGCCAGATCCACCGCTGGCCCCCGCACGTCAACGTCCTCTACGGCTTCGTACCCGAGTCCGACTTCGAGCGGGCCGCCCCACTGGTGGCGGCGGCCGCGCGGCGGACGCCGCCGTTCCGGGCGCGGCTCGCAGGCGTCCACTGGTTCGGCCACCGCGAGGACGCCACGGTCTGGCTCGACCCGTGCGCGGCCGGCGAGGCGCCCTGGGCCCGGCTGCGGGAGGGCCTGGAGGTGCGCTTCCCGCTCTGCGGCGGCGGGGCCAAGGGGTTCACCCCGCACCTCTCCCTCGGCCGCAGCCGGGACCCGCACCTGCTGGCCACGACCTCCGAGGCCCTGCTGGGCAGCACCGATGTCCGGGTCGCCGAGCTGGTGCTGCTGTCCCGGCGGGCGGACGAGCCGATGCGCGTACGGGCGACGGTGGCCCTCGGGACCGGCGAGGTGCGCCGGCCCGAGGACGTCACCGCCGAGTAGGCCCCTGACGTCTCGGGGCCATGACATACGTCGGGCCCCACGTTCCGTGCGCAGCGGAGCGTCTCACACCGTCGGCGCCGCCGCGCAGGTGGCCGGGTGCTCGACCGCCGAGTGCGCGTTCCCGCACAACCCCCGGCTGCCCCGAGCCGTCTAGCTAGGCGCGGACCTCGGCCCGACCAGGCCCGTCCGCCGCCTCAGGGGACTTCAGGGACCGTACGCACGCCGTACGCAGCACGGGGGACGCAGCAGTGGATCACATATCCGGGCGCGGGACAGGTGTGCCCGCTCGCCGTACCGTTCTCGCGACGGCCGCCGCCGTCGGAGCAGCCGCACTCGCCGGGTGCTCCGTGCCCTCTCCGCGGCGGGCCGGGCCCACCGCGGACCCCGCGCCGGGGATGCCGATCGCCAGTTCGCGCCGCGCGCAGCTGATGCAGTTCGCGGCGCACCCGGACGACGACCTGTACTTCATGAACCCGGACACCCAGCGGATGCTCGACGCCGGCGTCCCGCTCGTCTCGGTCTACGTGACCGCCGGCGAGCACACGGGCCGCAACCGCGTCGCCAGGATGCCGGAGACGCCTCCGGACCGGGCCGCCTACTCCTCCGCCCGCCATCAGGGCCTGCGCCAGGCGTACGCGACGCTCCTCGGGGTGGACATGTTCACCCCCTGGCAGAAGGGTGTCGTCACCCTCCAAGGCGGGCGCCATGCCGAGATCAACACGCTCGTGCACGCCGGCCGCCGGGTCGAGCTGATCTTCCTGAATCTGCCCATGCACACCTCACGGCGCTACATGGCCCTGCCCGCCCTGTGGCACGACCGCGCCCTCGAACTGCGGACGCATCTCTCCGCCGGCTCCCCCGTCGACCGCTCGGACGCCTACGACCACGAGCAGCTGGTCGACGTACTCGTGGGCCTCCTCGACCGCTACCGGCCGACCGTCGTCCAGACCCTCGACCCGGACCCGGACATCCAGCTCAGCGACGAGGCGACCCGCAAGCGGGACAGCGAGCAGCCCGGCTACTCCGACCACGGCGACCACACCGCCGTCGCCTGTTTCTCCTGGGAGGCGCTGATCCGCTGGGTCGCCGAGGCGCAGAAGGGCCCCGGGGCGATACCGGCCTTCGTCGCGACCGCCTTCCGCGGCTACTACAACCGCCACTGGCCGAAGAACCTCCCGCCCCAGGTCCTCGAGGAGAAGGCCGGGCACCTCGTCCCGTACGGCGGTGATCCGTCGTGGGAGTGCGGCAATCCCTCAGGCTGCGGTGACTACGGCGTCGGCGGGGACCGGCCCCTCACCAACAAGAAGGGCTGGGTGCGGGCCACCCACCACCGCTGGCCCGGGACCGGCCCGGCGGTGGTCGCCTGGCCCGACGGGCGGCTGGACGCCTACGGGGTGCTCGGGCTGCGTGCCGTCCGCTGGCGGGAGACGGAGAAGGGTGCGGGCGTGTGGGGCGAGCCGCAGGACCTCGGCGGCGGACCGCTCGCGCCGGCGCTGGGCTCGGCCACGCTTCCCGACGGGCGGGTCCTGCTCTTCGGGGTGCGGTTCGCCGCGCTCGGCGGCCACGGCGGCCCGAACAAGAGGGAGGTCGTCCTGCTGGAGCAGCGTTCCCCGGGCGGGCCGTTCCTCGCCTGGCGGGGGCTCGGCAACCCGGAGCGGGGCGACGACCGGGGACGCAGGATCGGCGTGCCGGTGGCGGTGGCCGCTCCCGACGGGCGGGTCCATCTCTTCGTACGCGACGCGGACAAGGGGGTGTCGACGCGGGTACGGACGACCGACGGCGACTGGAGCGCGTGGCGGGTCCTGGAGGGCGGCGTCGAGGTGCAGGACGGTCTGGACGCCGTGGTGGACGAGGCCGGCCGGGTCCATGTGCTGGCGGCGGGCCGGGAGTCCGTCGCGCACTGGATCGACGGCACGCTCGCCGATCCGCTGCCGCCGGCCGGTGATCCGGTCGCCGCCGTCCCGGCCGCCCGCGGCGTGACGGTGTACTACCGGAAGCCCGCCGACAAGGCGCTCGTGTCGAGCGCGACCGGCGGGAACGCGTCCTTCGACGGGTACGGCCCCGTGGCCGCCGCGGCGGACCCCGACGGAACGGTGCTGCTCGGCAGGGACCTGCGCGGCCGGGTCCAGCTGCGGCGGGGCGGCCGGCTCTGGACCCGTACGCAGGGAGTCGCTCCCGTGCAGGCGGCGGCGCTGCGTCTCGTGCCCGGCGGGCCGCTCGCCGTGGGTATGGGCGCGGACGCTCACCCGTGGGTATGGCGCCCGGCCGGCGCGCCCCGGCTGTAGGGAACCGAGAAACGACGAGGGCCCCCGGTCCGCCGCGAACGGCGGGCCGGGGGCCCTCTTATGACGCTCCGTCAGGAGCGGCACAGGTCAGACGATCGACAATTACTTGTTGATCTTGGTGACCTGGCCGGCGCCCACGGTCCGGCCACCCTCACGGATGGCGAACTTCAGGCCCTCCTCCATGGCGACGGGCTGGATCAGCTCGACGGTCATGGAGGTGTTGTCGCCCGGCATGACCATCTCGGTGCCCTCGGGGAGGGTCACGACGCCGGTCACGTCCGTGGTACGGAAGTAGAACTGCGGGCGGTAGTTGTTGAAGAAGGGGGTGTGACGGCCACCCTCGTCCTTCGACAGGATGTAGGCCTGGGCCTCGAACTCGGTGTGCGGCGTGACCGAACCGGGCTTGATGATGACCTGGCCGCGCTCGACATCCTCGCGCTTGATGCCACGGAGGAGCAGACCGACGTTCTCACCGGCCTGGCCCTCGTCGAGCAGCTTGCGGAACATCTCGATGCCGGTGACCGTGGTGGTGGTCTTCTCGGTCTTGATACCGACGATGTCGACGGTCTCGTTGACCTTGAGGACACCACGCTCGATACGACCGGTGACGACGGTGCCACGACCGGTGATCGTGAAGACGTCCTCGATCGGCATCAGGAACGGCTTGTCGACGTCACGCTCGGGCTGCGGGATCGCCTCGTCGACGGCGGCCATCAGGTTCAGGACCGACTGGCCCCACTCCTTGTCGCCCTCGAGCGCCTTGAGCGCCGAGACCTTGACGACCGGCAGGTCGTCGCCCGGGAACTCGTACTCGGAGAGGAGCTCACGGACCTCGAGCTCGACGAGCTCCAGGATCTCCTCGTCGTCCACCATGTCGGCCTTGTTCAGGGCGACGACGATGTACGGAACGCCGACCTGGCGGGCCAGGAGCACGTGCTCCTTGGTCTGCGGCATCGGGCCGTCGGTGGCGGCGACCACGAGGATGGCGCCGTCCATCTGCGCCGCACCCGTGATCATGTTCTTGATGTAGTCCGCGTGACCGGGGCAGTCGACGTGGGCGTAGTGACGCGACTCGGTCTGGTACTCGACGTGCGCGATGGAGATGGTGATACCGCGCTGGCGCTCCTCAGGAGCCTTGTCGATCTGGTCGAAGGCCGAGGCCTCGTTCAGGTCCGGGTACGCGTCGTGCAGCACCTTGGTAATGGCGGCCGTGAGGGTCGTCTTACCGTGGTCGATGTGACCGATGGTGCCGATGTTGACGTGCGGCTTAGTCCGCTCGAACTTCGCCTTCGCCACGGGGGTCCTCCTGGAGAGTGGTTCTGTACGCCTTGCTCATCGGCGCCAGGTGATCTTTGCTGGGATGCCAGTCGGCCGGGGCCCGTTCCTCGGGTTTCGGGGGCTGAGCCCCGGCGACTGGTGTCAAGCCTAAAGCGTGAACTTGGGAGAGTTACTCGCCCTTGGCCTTCGCGATGATCTCCTCGGCGACGTTCCGCGGAACCTCGGCGTAGGAGTCGAACTGCATCGAGTAGCTTGCGCGACCCGAGGTCTTGCTGCGGAGGTCTCCGACGTAGCCGAACATCTCCGAAAGGGGCACGAGGCCCTTCACGACGCGAGCGCCGCTGCGCTCCTCCATGGCCTGAATCTGACCACGGCGGGAGTTGATGTCGCCGATGACCTCACCCATGTAGTCCTCGGGCGTGACGACCTCAACGGCCATCATGGGCTCAAGGATGACGGGGGAAGCCTTGCGCGCGGCCTCCTTGAAGGCCTGCGAACCGGCGATCTTGAACGCGAGCTCGGACGAGTCGACCTCGTGGTAGGCACCGTCGAGAAGGATGACGCGGACGCCAGTCATCTCGTAGCCGGCCAGGATGCCGAACTGCATGGCCTCCTGCGCACCCGCGTCGACCGAAGGGATGTACTCCTTCGGGATGCGGCCACCGGTGACCTTGTTCACGAACTCGTACGAGGCGTCGCCGCCCTCGATGGGCTCGATCGCGATCTGCACCTTGGCGAACTGACCGGTACCACCGGTCTGCTTCTTGTGGGTGAAGTCCACGCGCTCGACGGCCTTGCGGATCGTCTCGCGGTACGCGACCTGCGGCTTGCCGACGTTCGCCTCGACCTTGAACTCGCGACGCATACGGTCGACGAGGATGTCGAGGTGAAGCTCGCCCATACCACCGATGATGGTCTGGCCGGTCTCCTCGTCGGAGTGAACCTGGAAGGAGGGGTCCTCCTCCGCGAGACGCTGGATGGCGACACCCAGCTTCTCCTGGTCACCCTTGGACTTGGGCTCGATGGCGACCTGAATGACCGGCGCCGGGAAGTCCATGGACTCCAGGATGACCGGGTTCTTCTCGTCGCACAGCGTCTCACCGGTGGTGGTCTGCTTCAGGCCCATGACGGCGACGATGTCGCCGGCGCCCACCGAGTCGATCTCCTCACGCTTGTTCGCGTGCATGCGGTAGATCTTGCCGATGCGCTCCTTCTTGCCCTTGACGGAGTTCAGCACCGAGGTGCCGGCCTCCAGGCGACCGGAGTAGATCCGGACGAAGGTGAGCTTGCCGAGGTGCGGGTCGCTCGCGATCTTGAAGGCGAGCGCCGACAGCGGCTCGTCCTCGGACGGCTTGCGCCTGACGACGACCTCGGCGTCCTTGACGTCGTGGCCCTCGATGGCCTCGACGTCCAGGGGCGAGGGGAGGTAGCGCACGACGGCGTCGAGCAGGGGCTGGACGCCCTTGTTCTTGAACGCGGTGCCACAGAAGACGGGGGTGATCGTCTTCTCGCCGCCACCCTTGCCGGAGGCGATGGTGATACGACGGATCGCGGCGTACAGCTGCTCCTCGGTGGGCTCCTGGCCCTCGAGGAAGAGCTCCATGATCTCTTCGTCGTTCTCGGCGACGGTCTCGACCAGCTTGCCGCGCCACTCTTCAGCAGCCTCGGTGTGCGTGGCCGGGATGTCGACGACGTCGTACATCTCGCCCTTGGTCGCCTCGGCGGACCAGACCAGAGCCTTCATGCGGACGAGGTCCACAACACCCTGGAAGTCCATCTCGGAACCGATGGGGAGCTGCATGACGATCGGGACGGCGCCGAGGCGGTCCACGATCATGTCGACGCAGCGGTGGAACTCGGCGCCGGTCCGGTCGAGCTTGTTGACGAAGCAGATACGCGGGACGCCGTAGCGGTCCGCCTGACGCCAAACGGTCTCGGACTGGGGCTCCACACCGGCCACACCGTCGAACACCGTCACGGCGCCGTCGAGGACGCGGAGCGAACGCTCCACCTCGACGGTGAAGTCGACGTGACCCGGGGTGTCGATGATGTTGATGGTGTGGTCGACGTCCTCGAGCGGCCAGTGGCAGGTCGTCGCGGCGGACGTGATCGTGATGCCGCGCTCCTGCTCCTGCTCCATCCAGTCCATCGTGGCGGCGCCGTCGTGGACCTCACCGATCTTGTACGAAACGCCGGTGTAGAACAGGATCCGCTCGGTGGTGGTCGTCTTACCCGCGTCGATGTGGGCCATGATGCCGATGTTGCGCACCTTGGCCAGGTCAAGCGAAGTGGTAGCCATAAGGCTTCAGTCTTCTCTCGGTCTCGATGTGGGGTGCGACTACCAGCGGTAGTGCGCGAAGGCCTTGTTGGACTCGGCCATCTTGTGCGTGTCCTCACGCTTCTTGACCGAAGCACCGAGGCCGTTGGAGGCGTCGAGGAGCTCGTTCATGAGGCGCTCGGTCATGGTCTTCTCGCGACGGGCGCGGGAGTAACCCACGAGCCAGCGGAGCGCGAGGGTGGAGGCGCGACCGGGCTTGACCTCGATCGGCACCTGGTAGGTGGCGCCACCGACACGGCGGGACTTGACCTCGAGGGACGGCTTCACGTTCTCGAGGGCGCGCTTCAGCGTGATGACCGGGTCGTTGCCGGTCTTCTCGCGGAGGCCTTCCATGGCGCCGTAGACGATGCGCTCGGCGGTGGAGCGCTTGCCGTCCAGCAGGATCTTGTTGATCAGCGAGGTGACAAGAGGAGAGCTGTAGACCGGGTCGATGATGACCGGGCGCTTCGGGGCGGGGCCCTTACGAGGCATTCTTACTTCTCCTTCTTGGCGCCGTAGCGGCTGCGAGCCTGCTTACGGTTCTTGACGCCCTGCGTGTCGAGGGAACCGCGGATGATCTTGTAACGAACACCCGGCAGGTCCTTCACACGGCCACCACGCACGAGCACGATGGAGTGCTCCTGCAGGTTGTGACCCTCACCCGGGATGTAGGCCGTGACCTCGATACCGGAGGTCAGACGCACACGCGCGACCTTACGGAGGGCCGAGTTCGGCTTCTTCGGGGTGGTCGTGAACACACGCGTGCAGACGCCACGACGCTGAGGGGAACCCTCGAGTGCGGGCGTCTTGTTCTTCTCGACCTTGTCCTGCCGGCCCTTCCGGACCAGCTGCTGGATCGTAGGCACTACTTCTCCGGTTTCTGTGTGCCGTCGTAAAACTAACCTGGAACGCAGCACCGACCCACGCGGTCGGGTGTGTCGAATACTGCGGACCTCCGCCGAGGGCGGAAAAGGCGCAGATTGCGGTGGCCGTTGACGAACTCGCCGTGCGGTTGAGGACACGCACACGAGCCCAGGCACACCCCAGGCACAAGGTCTGAGCGTACCTATCGCATGGACTCCGGTCAAAACAAATGCCTGCACGACGCCTTTACGACGCCTGCACGGGCCGGGGGACGGCCGGCCAAGGGGTCTTCGGGGCGGGGGCGGGGGGCTCCGGGCGAGGTTTTGGGGGGTCCGGAGGGGGTGGGTGGCCGGGGGTGCGGGTGCGGGTGGGGGGCGACCGGGGGCCCGGGGGTGAGGGTGATCCGGGCCCGGGGGGCCCGGGGGTGGGCGTCGACCGGGCGCCGGCTCCGGGGGGGGGCGGGGCCCGGCGAGGCCCCAGGGGGCCGGGGGTGGGGCCGGGCGAGGCCGCAGGGGGCCGGGATCCGGGGGCCGGACGCACCGAAGAGCCGGGTGACGTCACCTCGGCTCTCCCCCACGGCCGCTCCCGGCCCCCGTTCGGTCCCGTTACGGTCCCGCTCAGTCCCGCTCAGTCCCGCGCGGCGCGCCGGGTGGCGGGCCGCTCCCCGGCCTCTGCCTCCGCGTCGCCCGCGTCGTCCGCCTCCGGCTCCAGGAACTGGTTCACCACCTTGATGAAGACCCCGAGGCGTTCGTCGGGGACGCCGAGCCAGCGCGCGAAGTCCTCCATGGACGGCTGCCAGCCGCTCGGCGGCAGCAGGTCCTCCGCCAGCGGCAGCTCCTCCGGGGTCACCCGGCCGGACCGGATGAGCATGTCGCGGACGGACACCCCGAGGAGCGGGGCGATCCTGCGCATGGTCTCCAGGTCGGGCATGCTCTGCCGCTGCAGCAGCCGGGTCACGGCGGCCCGGTGGACGCCCGCCTCGTCCGCGATCCGCGACTTGCCGCCGCCGCGCGGGCTGTCGATGTCATAGCCGCGCGCTCTCATCAGGCCCTCGACCCAGCCTGCGAATTCATCCAGCCCACGAGTGGTCATGTACCGCTCCTCACTCTCCAGGCGCCTCACTCTAGCGTGCTTGCGCGCACGGAATTAGTCGCTTTCAGGTGCGCATTCGTGTCGAAACGGTAAAGGGATCTCCACATTGTTGTTGCGCGCCCGCACGCAACATGTCACGCTGGCTCGCCGCCGAACACATCGGCCTCCTGAGCCCCAGGGACCCCACAGGCCCCGCGGGACGCCCATTGGCCCCGGACCTGGAGAACACCTTGCCACCACTCGACTCGCCCGCCTGGCAGGCCGCCGCCGCATGCGCGGGCCTCTCCCCGGCCGTCGTCTTCGCCCGCCGCGCGAAGCAGGCGGCGCCGGCGCTGCGCGCCTGCACGACCTGTCCCGTCCGCCGCGAATGCGAGGAGGCGGTCGCACCGGCGGAGAGCTTCTTCGACGGCGTCTGCGCGGGCCGCCTGTGGCGCAACGGCCGCCCCGTACCGGCATCGCGTACGGGGACGGGCACCACGCCCCGTACGACACCACTGCCTGGGGCCGCCGCCTCCGTGCCTGCAGCAGCCGTGTCCGCGGGCCACATGTCTGCCGCCTCAGTGCCCGCCGCCCCCACGTCCGCCTCCGCGCCCGTGACCGCCGCCTCCTTGCCTGCAGCACCCGTGTCCGCGGGCCACATGTCCACAGCCCCCGTGTCCGCGGCCCACATGTCCGCCGCCCGCTCAGCCGCTGGGAGCGTCCGTGTCTGACCGCGCCACCGACCGCATCCTCACCGACATCGCCCTGTGGACCGCCTCGCTGGTCCGCCAGTTTCCCGAGCTCTCCGAGGAGCTGGCGCCCGGGCGCCGCTCCCCCGTCGGCACCGGGCCCGGGGCGCCCTCTCCGGCGCGGGACGAGCTCATCCGCGAGGAGCGCCGCGAGGCCCTCCTCCTCCAGCAGCGGCACGGCCTGGTGGTCCCGGGCCACGGCGCCGCCCCGATCCGGCTGCACATCTCCGACGCCATCCGCGACATCACCGACGGTGTGGTGGAGCTGGAGGAGGCGGTACGGGCGCGGCTCGGCCTGCCCCGGCCGGCGCGGGCGCAGGTGATCGAGCGGCTCCGGCGGATCGCCGCGCTGCTCGACGACATCGCCGCCTACCCGGACCTGGCCCGCCACGTGCGCGACGAGCTGCGCCGGATGGCGCGGCGCTGCGCCCGCACGCTCGGCGACACGGAGCAGGTCGTACGGGTGTCGGGGCGCTGCCCCTGGTGCGACTCGGTGTCGCTGCGGGCCTTCCCGGACCGGCGGGCCGTGCTCTGCGTGAACCCGGCCTGTACGTGTGCGGTGGAGGACTGCGGCTGCCAGGACGACCCGGCGTACCGCCACCTGTGGCCCGAGGCGGAGTGGCAGGAACTGGCCGACGCGGCGGGCTGCCGTACCCAGGAACTCGAAGCCGCGATGGAGGAGACCCCGTGCTGAAGTCCGTGTCGCTGTCCCTGCCCGCCCTGATCCCGGGCCCGCTCGCGGCCGAGGAGGCCGGCGTCGCTCCGGCGACCATCCGCAAGTGGGTCCAGCTGGGCCACCTGCGAGCGGCCGGCAAGGCGGGCCGCGCCCAACTCTTCCGCCTGGAGGACGTCTTCGCGGCGGAACGCGCGGCCCGCCGCCGCCCGGGCCTCTCCGCCTGATCCTCGTTCACCACCAGAACGCCCCCGTCCACATCCGGACGGGGGCGTTCTGTCGTACCGGCCCGCACGTCATGGCACGGGCGCCGGACACCAGCCGCGCCGGCCCCCGGCGCCGTGGGGCGGCACGGACGTGAGCGGCCGAGCGCCCGCGGGTACGGCGGACGGTAGGGCCCGGCCGGTACGGCCCGGCTCGGCCGGTCGCCCCCACCTAGTGCGGGAGCGGCAGCAGTCGCGCGACGACGGTGCGCCTCGCCGACCACCGTCGACGTGCGCTCGGAACCCCCGCCCGAACCCGCTTCCCGAATTAGTTGCGTGCGCGCACGCTCTCTGTCACAGTTGGTGCAGCGGCGGAGCTGTGCCCGCAACACGGGCCACAGGCTTCGCCGTTCGCCGTCCGGGAGCGCTCCGCGCCCCTTCCCCCTCGCCCGCGTCGAGCGCCCCGGGCGGCGCCCCGTCCCGTCATCCCTCTTCGAGGAGAACCGTCATGACCACTCCCCCGAGTGCTTTCCCAGACGTCGAGAAGCTGGTCGTCGACGTCCTCAAGGCCGACCCGGCCCTGGCCGGCGTCACGGTCGCCGTGCAGGCGCCGGCCGGCTTCGACGGCACGCAGAGCGCCGTCCTGGTGAACCGCCGCGGCGGCGCCTGGATCGGCGACCTGCACGTCGACAAGCCGCTGATCGAGTTCGAGGTGTACGGGCCGACCAAGAACGCGGCCCACGTCCTCGCCAACGCGGCCCGGCGCGCGCTGCTCGCCACCATCGGCAAGCAGATCGGCGTCAACCACGTGCACGACGTGGAGGAGATGGACGGGCCGCGCTGGATGCCCGACTACCTCTACCGCGGCGCCAACCGCTACCTCTGCGTGATCCAGCTCTCCCTGAGCGTCTTCTGAGCCGGTCCGGCTCCCTGACGGACGCTCACCCCATAGACCAGGCCTCGCCATCCGGCGGGGCCTTTGCCGTACCCGGGCCCCATGCCCGGGGCGGCGCCCTCACCCCATCCCAAGGAGAACCCCACCATGGCAGGAAACAACTCCGCCGAGATCCGCGTCGCAGGCGTCGGCAAGCTCTACGTGGCCAAGGTCGGCACCGCCGCCCCGGCCTTCGGCGCCGGCGAGTCCTCCGCCGACTGGACCGGCTGGACCGACCTCGGCTTCACCACCGGTGACGGCGTCACCTTCTCGAAGAAGGACAAGCTGGAGGCCATCGACTCGTGGCAGTCGGTCTCCCCGATCCACTACATCTACTCGGCCCGTGACCTCTCGCTGAAGTTCTCCATGCTCCAGTTCAACGAGGACACGCTGCCGTTCTTCATGGGTGGCGGCAAGGTCGAGGCGGAGCCGGCCGCGTCGACGGATACCTACAAGTACGAGATCGCCGAGCGTCCGTACGCCGACGCCCGGGCCCTCGGCCTGGAGTTCACCGACGTCAAGGCCGGTGGCACGACCGCGGTCACGTACCGCTTCATCATCCCGCGCGGTCAGGTCACCGCCTCCGACGACATCAAGCTGGCCCGCAAGGCGGCGTCCACGCTGGGCGTCACCTTCTCCGCCATGTCGAACGGCGACAGCAAGCCGCTGGCGACCTTCCTCATGAAGGACAGCCAGTACGCCGTCTGATCCCTCTCCACCCGGGGCGGGGGGGGACACGCCGCTCCCCCCCCCCCCCCCCCCCCCCCCCCCCCCCCCCCAAAAACACCACACCCCCCCCCCCCCCCTTGACATCCAAGCCCATCTCCCCCCACCACAAA